>JBEPVL010000106.1:0-2520 GCA_041691035.1 Chlamydiota bacterium | reverse complement strand
TCTTTTTTGAGAAAAAAGAAGGATATATTGTTTTGGATCAAATTCGTACGGTAGACAAATCACGGCTGGTAAAACTGCTCGGAAAAATTGAAAAAGAAATTGCTCATAATGTTCTTGCAACATTGCAAGAGATGTTTACATAAGGTGTGAAAAGAAATAGTTTGTTGGAGTCGAAAGTTCTGAATGGGGTCTCTCCACCTCCATTTAGTTTTAAGGCTTCAGTTTTACGATTGAAGCCTTTTGTTCTTAGAGCGAGATACGACTCGAAATTCACACCAAAAAATCCAGCTGCGTAAAGCTCAGTTACTCACTATTTATGCAGCAGCCTCGATGAAATCTGATGGGAATATATTCAGAAATTCACCTCAAATCTTTCAACAAAAAAGCCGTTTCCAAGTGGCAAAGCGTTGTTTGTATGCCCAGTTTGTGGTAAAATTTAAGAGAAAGATAAAATCCGCTCAATAACCAGGCACAAAATGTCTTCCTCTCAGCAAATAATTGATCAAACGATAATCTGGATTAACAAAGTGGTGATAGGCTGTAATTTCTGCCCTTTTGCAGCTAGGACATTACAACAACAGAAGGTTCATTACCAAGTTGAAGCCAGTACGAATACAACTGTATGCCTAGATGCTTTTTTAGAGGAAATTGCCCGGTTGGATAAAGAACTCTCTATTGAAACCAGCTTTCTAATTTTTTCTAATGCTTTTCAACAATTTGATGATTACCTGGATATGCTATCCAATGCTGAACATTTATTGAAAGAAAAGGGATATACAGGAGTTTATCAACTGGCAAGTTTTCATCCACTGTACCAGTTTGCCAACTCAGAAAAAAATGATGCGGCTGATTATACGAACAGGTCCATTTATCCCATGTTGCATCTTTTACGGGAATCTAGTGTTGACAAAGCAGTATCACAATATGAAAACCCGGAAAATATTCCGAGACGCAATATTGATTTTGCCAGGAGAAAGGGATTGACCTATATGAAATTGCTCAGAGATTCCTGTATTAATTCATGATTCTCGCTTATAACCACTGTGAAAGCGAATTTTAATGTATATTCAGTTTACAGCAAGGACCGGGACTTCAAGAATAAGCTGCAAAGAACCTTGATTTTTATGTATCAATACATAAACATCGTCCTCGATGAACTCTTTATGGTCTTGTGCAGGTAGTTATCAAAGTCATCTTGATATAAAGACCAGGACACACACGACTTACACGACACATAGGACCATGTCTTGTGCGTCGTGTACGTCGTGTGCGTCCTGGTCCTGAATTTTTAAGGAACACTTCTAATGACTCAAAACTTTCTTCCCACTCATGGTGGCTTTGAAAAGCTACTTTCCTACCAAAAAGCTCAAATTATTTACGACGCAACATTTTACTTCACCAACAGGTTTTTCCGAAAAGGCGATCGCACAATCGATCAAATGGTGCAAGCAGCCCGTTCCGGTAAACAAAATATTGCAGAGGCAAGTTTAGCCTCTGCAACCTCAAAAGAATTTGAGATCAGGCTTACAAATGTCGCCCGTGCCAGCCAAGTGGAACTTTTAATCGACTATCAAGATTTTTTAAGAACAAGAAAACTATCTGAATGGCCTCAAAGCCATCCTTACACAAAGAGATTGAAGGAATTGCATCGCTTGCCAGATCCAAACTATGCAACATATCAAAAAGGAATCGAACATTCCGATCCTGCCATATGCGCCAATGTAGTCATTGGCTTAATTAGGGTTACATGCTACCTTTTAGAGCGCCACATACAATATCTGGAAAAGGACTTTCTTGAGAATGGTGGAATCAAAGAACGAATGACCCGCGCCCGATTGGCAAATAGGCGAAATAAGTACTGAATTCTTGGCCGATAAAAAGCGATCTTTAATTTTCTTTTGGTTCATTCAAAAAAGTTATACTATTACATGCCTCCCTCCGGTTTAATTTTGTGCTTTTTGTGTAAACTATGGAATCTAAAAATACCAGTCATGATGTCCAAAAATAAAGGTAGATAGTTATTATTGGACAAGATCCATGATAAAAAAATTTGCAATAATCTATATAGTAAGATTAATTTTTTTAAAAAAGGAAATTAATTATGTCATTTTTAATTGCAACTGCCGGTGCTTATACAATTAGTCGCCTAGGTGAACAAGGACTAGCCGATTTCTGTGGACTGAAGACTTTAAGACATGGGACAGATCCATTGTCCTGGGTAGTCATGCATATCATGGGCGCAACCCCCGCACAAGATGTTAGTCAATTTGCTCATGAACAAGCTGAAGGTGCCCGATTCACGCTCCTGGGTTCCGTAAATGATTATCAAGTGACTTTCCCAAAAGTCGAATTGAAAAGGGAACAGTTGAATTTTCTTTCAGAATATTTCTCTAACCTCATTCTTAACTATCAAAAAGAATTAATAGAATCAGTCTATACTCAATATATATGGGACGGTGTTAAAATCCCACATTCCGCGGGTGGCCTTCGGCCCTGAGGATTTTATTTTAGCAAACGCGA
>JBEPVL010000105.1:0-2774 GCA_041691035.1 Chlamydiota bacterium | reverse complement strand
GTTTGCTAAAATAAAATCCTCAGGGCCGAAGGCCACCCGCGGAATGTGGGTTATAGCCAAGCACTTAGGAAATTCGTGATTTAATTACGGAATCACCTCTGAAGTGTGAAACTATATCTAGTCCTTGTAAAGTTTATTTATCAGCGTTATTATCTTCTTTATGAATTGGAAATTGAAAGTCATTTTTCACTTGAGTCCACCAATTGATCCACCCCTCTTTATCAAGCCCGAAATCCACACCTAAATATGTAGACAACTTTTGGTAAATGTTATCTCCATAATTATCGCCTGTATCTAAAGTGTCATGTTGAAGAGTTTCCAAAACAATTGGTATCCCATTTTTATCACCTAAAGAAATAGCTGTTAAACCCGCGGCTCTTCGGACATAAAAGCTATTATCGTTAAATAAGGGAATAACTAATTCTAAAGCAAAAGTATTTGTACTTTCTTGTAGACCTTTAGCGATCGCATATCGAACGAGCTCAGTATCACTTTTTAAACCTTGCTTTATCACATCTATTGATTTCATTGATAAATTTATGGTTAGAGCTAAAGCTGCATAATAGCGAATTTCTTCTGATTGATCTTGAAGCATGATTTGACTTAAAACAGGAATCGTTTCTTCTGTCCAAAAGGTACCTACAAGTGAAACGGCCATTTTTGTTGCATATTCTGAAGTAAAAGCTCCAGATTTAAGTGCGATTTTAATTTCTTTCAGATCCACCTTATCTTTGTTTCGAAGAGCCCATAAAACTGCATAATTAAAAGCGTCTGTCTCAATACTAGTAGGATTCTGTAGAAGATAAGAGAGATCGTATTCAATTTTTCTATCTTTAAAACGCATAAGATCTAAAGTTTCATAAATCTGACGTCTTCTATCATAATTAGCTACTATAATTTCATCAGCTAAATCCTGAGCTATTTTTGGATTATAAACTAAAGCTCGATAAGAAGTATTTTCTGAGCATCCAGAAAGAGGATCGAAATGAAATGAAACTCGAGGAGTGTTGTGAAAGTTTTTAAAAAGTGTTTCTGTAGGATTAGCACTTAAAAATTGTGTGGAAATGCCTGTACTGTGATTTTCAATTCCCCATTCCAAGTCATTTCCTCTTTTGAATTCGTCGACATTTTCTGGATAATTGCTATTATCACCAACTTCTAAAAAAAGAGCACTTGACCATTCTTTTGGTGATTGAGGAAATTGAAGGCGAGCATTGCTAAGTTTTTGAAAAGAATAATCATTACGTCCGCCTATATTAACAAAGACACCTACAGATTTAGGTTTTCTTGAAGATCCGACGCTTTGATCAGTGCCTTCAAATTTATTATTTCCTCCGATGTTGATAAACATCCCTACTGATCGATCCCCACTCACTCCGAGAGATCCCCAGCCTCCTTTAAACTCTCCATATTCTCCTTTTCTCAGTATTAGTCCACCTGCTAAATGAAGTCCTTGTCCCTGAGAATCATAATCTGCTTCAAAAATATCATTAGAACCCTCTGCCACAACTATTGCTACACCCAAAAAATAAGCTGAACCTTGTCCTAACCACACAGTTTTAAGTTTATTATTTCCTCCGCCAATGTATAAAATGGATAACCCTCCATAAAAGCTTGCGTTGTTTAACCATGGATCACCCCTGACTCCTGATGAACCTCCCTGTCCAATTCCTCCATAACGTGTTGTTCCGCCTTTACCTGAAATTCCCGCAATGTAAGAATTACTTCCTTGATTATCGACAAGAAATGCAATTCCTAATGTACTGGAAGCTGCTTGAGCCATTCCTTGATTCGCTAAATATTTATTTTGACCTTTTTTGTTCCAAAGGATTGCAGAACCAAATAGAGCAAATGCCTGTCCACCAAAATTTAGGGTAAAATGGTTATTTCCCTCCAGATTTACTAAAAATCCTACTCCAAATAAGCCACACCCTTGAGAATAAGAATCTGCATTATATATGTTATTTCCAGAACAGCTTACAAGTAATCCTACACCAAGAAAGCCACTTCCTTGAACGAAGTTCTGGCCATTATAGGTGTTGTTGCCTTGTAAATCGATATGTAACGCCAAGGAACGAATTCCTTCGGTTCCTCCAGCATTCGTGTAGATAGTGTTATATCCTCCAAGGTCAATAAAAAAATCAGCATTCTCTTTATGCGTTGCGTGGCTTTTTTTGGAGATAATAAATTTTAGATTCTTCTCTTCCCAAATAAAATCTTCTTCTAAATAAATCTTGATAAATTCTTCTCTGTATTGATAAAAATCATCTATGATTATGCTCAATTTTCTTGCACAATCAGCTAATTTTGCTAGGTCTATTCGAGAAGCCAATTCAAAAAATTTTAGAGGATAGGGATTGTCAGTTGTAAAAAAATCATAATCCGCATCGCTATCCTGTTTTCCAAAAAAGAATCTATTGTAATTTTCTTTTATCCAGGCTTTCTCTTCATTTGAGAGGACCCTTAAAATCGTTTCTACCTCTTGCTGAATTTCCATAAAAGACAACCAATAACCGTGTAACTTTTTAGCAATAGAGGGATGGAATACTTCTAAAAATCGATCAGGTACATTAGTGCTAAATTTTAATATCTCTTTTTTGGTTAATTGTTCAAGGGGAACTCCTGCTGCTGTTAGAAGAGAAGTTCCTAATGAAAATAAATTATTTTGTTGAGAATGATTTTTAATTTCTTCTGCAACTACCTCTGCATATTTTGGCATATATACTGCTCCAAGCTGAATCTGAGAATTTAAGTGATAGCAAGTCTGATCGTAT
>JBEPVL010000104.1:0-2832 GCA_041691035.1 Chlamydiota bacterium | reverse complement strand
TATGTACGAGGCAATGGGCTAATGTGTAATTTTAATTTTTTCATTTGGTATAAGCTCATCAATTTGTTTTCTCAGTTAAATATAGAGGCCAAAAAACAAAATCAACCGAAGCGAAAGAATAGACACATCAAAAAAAAATTTATGATCTGATAGATCAAATAGAAGGAAGTATGAATTCAGAACATGAAAGTGTTGGAGATCAAGTGATTGAGATATCATTTGAACAGAAAAAATCCAGACGTTTTGTGACTGTTTGGACCTGTTT
The DNA here is from genome assembly GCA_041691035.1 of Chlamydiota bacterium. Lineage (GTDB taxonomy): Bacteria > Chlamydiota > Chlamydiia > Chlamydiales > Parachlamydiaceae > JBEPVL01. Next base: position 2,567 of record JBEPVL010000104.1, on the reverse strand, counting down.
GTACGTTATTTTGTTTCCTTTTGTTTTTTGGATGGCTCTGTGGAGTATTTTGATATTTGATAGCCCAAGTATTACTGTTTTTATAGGTATTCCAATCATATGTGCGTTTTTATGCCTTCCCCTTTCGATGTTAGTTAGTATTTGGAAAATGTGGTCGCATTATTTTCATAAACAATATCCCAAGATTCATTGGTTTTGTGCGTTGCCATTTTTTATGCTCCTATTTGCTATTTCAGTTAACATAGTTGTGCAAAAATTATTTCTCGGAAGGTAAGGTCTAAAGATGAATGCAGTTATCAGAAAAGCAGAACTAAGGGATGCTGCAAGCATAGTAAGGGCTGAACAAGAAATTGCCTGGGAACCGGGCTTCTTCTGCTCCCAGCCGTCCGAATTAAGCGAGCAGAATGTAAAAAACACTATCGAATCTTCCCATGGCGTCTACTTTGTAGCTGAATACAACGGCTGCATCGCAGCCCATGCATTTTTAGAAATCCTTCCCCTGCAATCCCTTAAACATATAGCTCAGTTGAATATCGCCGTGCATAAAGGGTTTCAAAACCGCGGAATCGGAACCCAGCTGATGGAAAGGATAGTCGAATGGGCGAAGGAGTCGGAATCCGTTGAAAAGATCGAACTGAATGTCAGAGCTTCAAATGCACAAGCTATCGCCCTATATAAAAAAATGGGCTTTTTAGAAGAAGGCTGCTTGAAGCGCCGTGTCAAAACAGAAATCGGATACATCGATGATATTTTGATGGCTTTGCATGTCAAAGGCTCTTTGCCTGATCGGAAAATCAGCAGGACCGGAGTATATGGCGTAGCGAAAGAGAATGGAAAAGTTCTTCTTGTTATCCAGAAATCGGGGCCTTTTGCCGGACTTTTCGATCTGCCTGGAGGAGGAATTGAATTCGGAGAAGATCCGAACCAGGCGCTGCACAGAGAATTCATCGAAGAAACCGGAATGGATTTCAGGTCAATGAATCAAATAGACAATTTCTCGGCAGTAACACGCGTTTCAGCCCTGAATAGAAAGCCAGGATATGAGTTCCATCAAATAGGTCTGATTTATTATGTCGAAGGTCTTCATGCTTTTGAAGGCTGCCAAAAAGGTTCCTTGAAGTGCGAGTGGGTGGATATTCGAACGCTTAAGAAAAATACCGTCTCGCCATTTCTTTGGGCTAAAATTCATGGAGAAAATGCATGTACAAAGTGATTGTCGATCATAATCCTAGCCAGTCTGACAATAAAGTCGTAAAAGAGGGTTTAATCAAGTCTTATGAAGCTCAATTTGGGGAGCGAGATAAAGAACTTTCTATCTTCTTAAAGAGTGATTCGGAAAAAGTTTTCGGCGGTATTCAAGCAATGTTTGATTCGGAAGCAATCTATATCGAAGCACTGTGGATTGAGGAAAATCTCAGAAAACAGGGGTATGGTAAAAAATTGTTAGCTGAAGCGGAAAAAGAAGCAATTGAAAATGGATGCAGATTTTCTTTAGTTGATACCTGGGATTTTCAAGCTGAAGAATTTTATTTAAAGAGTGGCTATGAAAAAATAGGGGAACTCAAGAATTATTGGCACGGCCATTCAAAACTATTCCTTAGGAAAACATTACACTCGTCAGCGTTCCATTTTTCACCTGCTAAATCATCTCAAAGTTCTTTGATACACGGATGGCTGCAGCAAGACCACATTAAAGAATGGATTCATGGGGTTGGCCTCCAAAATACCTTAAATGGTCTGGAACAGTTTTTCCGCGGTAATTCTAGCACAACCTACTGGATCGGCTATCACAAAGGCACTCCTTTTGCATTTCTGATTACCTCTCCTGAAGGATCTGATACGACTACTTTAGACTTGTTTATTTGCGATCTCAATTATTTGGGGAAAGGACTTGCAGTGCCGATGATTCGAGCATTTTTGACTAGCCAGTTTCTAGATGTGAAAAAGGTTCTGATCGATCCTGAAGCCACCAATAAACGAGCCATCCATGTGTATCAGAAAGCAGGCTTTAAGATCATCGAGGAGTTTATTGCAAGCTGGCATCCTGTGCCTCATTACCAGATGGAGCTTTATATGGAAGACTTATTAAATACCAAAAAAGAAATCGGAGTATAAAATGAGCCTCGTCATCGCAGAAGAAGCCGGAATCCAAAGAGTCTTGACAGAAGAGCAAATTCGATCATGCCACAGGGTCATGCAACAATTGCGCCCTCATTTGATGGAAGAGCTGGCTTTTGTCGAACAAGTCCAGCGTCAACTGGCTGAAGGGTATCAATTGGCTTACTGCCAAGATGGAGGAGAGGTAAGAGCGCTTGCAGGATTTAGGTTCCTAGAGTTTTTAGCATGGGGAAAAGTACTATATATTGATGATTTAATCACAGACTCTGAAACGCGTAGAAGCGGCCATGGCGGAAAATTATTAAAGTGGGTAATCGAGCAGGGGAAAAAGGCAGAGTGTGATCAGGTCCATTTGGATAGCGGCCCCCAACGCCACGATGCACACAGACTATACGGGGTCAGCTCAGAATTCGGATTATAAAGCACGTTAAGGATTTTTGCTCTGCTCA
>JBEPVL010000103.1:0-3010 GCA_041691035.1 Chlamydiota bacterium | reverse complement strand
TATATGAAATCTTATTTAAAAATATTTGCATGGACTATTTTTTTAGCATTAATTTCTCTTTGTACATTTTTATTGATTATCAGCTATCCTCAGGCTTATTATTTCAATGACAGTCTCACCTATAAAAATTTTCATGTTTACTACGATAAAAAGATCCCTAATCAAGCTCACGCAATTTTGGATTCCATAGATCAATCCATTCGTCAATCAGAATTGTATGATCCAACACTACAATTTAAAATTTTTCTTCGAAGTGAAGCCAATAAATACAACTTCTTCTCTCTTCAGTTTCCTGATGATTGTATGGGGTGGGCAATTCCGGTGATTAAAAACGTTTTTCTCCATAAATCGGACGTAATGTCTAACACTTCATATAACCATTTGGGGCATGCTCGTGCCTTGTCAAGCGTGCTTGCACATGAACTCACGCACATAATGGTAGACAATAAATTTCCCATTAAAAGTAAAATAGCTTGGTTTGATCCAACTAGCTTATCAGAATTTGGTGCTTTATGGAAAGAAGAAGGGTACGCTGAATATATTGCAGGTGGTGCCTCAATAGAATTAGATGAAGGTTTAAAAATATTAAACGGCGAAGCTGTAGCAAAGAGTATTCCCTACTTAGAATATTTCAAATATTGGCTATCTGTTCGTCACCTGATCTTGAGAAAGCAGATGACTTTTGAAGAAATATTAAATGCAAAATTAAATTTAAACGAAGTTTTAGAAGAAGCTATACGCAACGTAGATATTTACGAAATTATCAGTCAGGCAGATAAAGCTGCAAAAATCAATAACGTAGTCCTTTGTGAATCTAATACTTTTCGTAAAATTCTTGTCCCAGAACTTGTCAGAAGTTCAAGAAACGACATTCCGAAAATCAAAATATCAATAGCTACCGAACGAAAAAATCAAAATCAAACTTGGGAACCTGTTGAAAACATTCCCGCTACGAAACTTAAAGTAAATGAATCACAAGCAGTCCAACTTGATAGTGAGACAACAGCTAAGTTACTCGAATCTCTTTTACAAATGGAAGAAATTGCAAATCAAGGATTTGTTTATGGGACTAAGCGGTTTGCTATTATTTCATTAAATGAACCCTTTCGCTTCGTACTTTTGCAATTACTGATCATTAATTTTGGAAACACTCAAAATTTTAAATTTGCAGAGAATGCGTAACTAATTTTTTGCAAGGGCTCAGTTTTTTTGAATGCTTCTTCTTCGTGCGAAACTTTCAAAATTTTTTTTCCTCCATCAGATTTGACTAGATTCGCAACAAACTCTAAAATCTCTCTTTCTGAATCTGAAAAAATGTTTAAATCTGGTTTTTCAGTGCTTTTTAAAATGTGATGACCTCCAGAAACTAAAATTCCCTTAGAGAGAAATAGCTGATAAATATTCTGAAACTGATCTGGGCACGGGCCATATTCTAAATGCACGTATCTAGCCCCAGTTATGCTCATGCCATGTTGTTGGAAATGTTTGAAATCCGCATAAAACAAGGCTTTATTTAAAAATAAAAGACTCTTCGTGAATCCTATCAAATAACGCACAGCTTGTTTAAACAGTTCTAAGCAAAATGGCCTGTTGCCACTATAAATGTCAGAGGATTGGCTTTTCCAATGAATTTCAAGAGCATTAAGTTCCGCGTAGGCTTCATCACATTTCAAACGAATATGATCATCCTGAACAACATCTTGTACAAAATATGTCTCCCAACGTTTGATGCTTGCTTCTCCAACTTTTAAATAGTTAGCAAAAGCAGCTTGAGACATACCAAGTGCAGCGCGATATTTGATAATCTCTTCAGATGTCAAAAGATTATGTTGTTTGCGATATTTATCCGCAGAGCTCCTTCTTAGCACATTCATTTGCTCCCCATCCATTAGCGGTGTCTGACATTTTGTGCAAACAAATGAGGGCACGACCACCTCGACTTCCTCTCCTTTTATCTCAGGATTAAAGCGGATGTTTTTTGATTCAAATTTTTCACAATCACAATTTAGGCACTTCATTTTAATCTTCTCCTTTTTGTTCTGTCGAACGGCTTTGATGCAGTGAGACGTAATAATATCGCTCATTCTTCAAAACAAATTTGATATACATTTGCTTAGCACATCTAGGACTCCACCAGCTAAAGGCTAGTAATTCAAGCCCAGCTATTGCTTTCTCATAGGACTTTTGTGGAGGTCTTGATCCCTTGTAATCCTTTGGAGAAATTTCCTCCAGCAGCTCCCTAATCAACTGCCAAACATCATTTGTGTCCCCAATGTCGAGATCATTTAACTCTCCGACAACCTTAGAAGGGGTAGCGAACACTCCGTGTCGGTTTTTTAAAAACTCTTTTGCTTCATCTAATCGCTTGGTCAGCTCTCGATCCGAGGGGCGCTTATCGTGCACTTGATGTCTCTTCGTATATTATTATAGCATCATATGATACCAGCATGCAATAAAAAAAGTCAATACATCTCATCCCTGTTTTATTCAACAAGAGTATTTAAGCTTTTAAAATTAGAGACTTATGGTATTTGATAGAAAGTTCGTTGCTTAGAAAGTTATGAACAGTTTCCACACTCACTCCCCCTTAGAAACCCCCTCGGCTAAAGTTCTATACATATACATATGAAGGAGGTAAGGAAAAGGGGCAAAAGCAGTGTAAAATCATGCTAAACAGCCCTTTTATAGATCTTTGATGCTTTGCCTCGCTCATCTGCAAGAGAAGATTCCATCTTTATAAAGGTTCAAGCTCATAGATCTTGCGCATTCCCTCGACAAAATGGTTCGATAATTGTCCGGCCTTGAGCATGCCAAACCGCAAGAAGGTGAGCCTTTGAACAAGGCTTATTTACCTTCTTTCTTTACATCTTCTTGCTTTACCATTGACTTTTTTATTACATCTTAGTATGCTTTTTTTTTAATAACTTTATTTGGATTTTATAATGGATCGTTTAAATGGTTCATCCGGTTTTATAGGACTCACTATCCAACCAACGATGTTTCTTGTTTA
>JBEPVL010000102.1:0-3162 GCA_041691035.1 Chlamydiota bacterium | reverse complement strand
TCCAGTTATCTATCAGGGTCCTATTCATCTCTTCAACGGTTGCAAAAGGACGACCCGTATATTTGATAATATTAGTGTGTGAAAAGTGAGTATCGGATGTAAACCATTTTTTCATATTAGAGCTCTTTACCGAAGGTGTAAGATAAATCAATCGGCGAAGTGCATAATTGGGTATTACGCGTCAACCAACCATTAACAGCAGAAATCAATTCTTGAAGCAGTTTTGGGGGTTGAGGTGCTGTTTTATTGAAGGAAAGTTCCTTTTGATATTCATGCCATAGCGGTTGTAATGTCTCAATTGATTCATCATCAAATGCTATTGGCAATTTCTGCAGCGAAGCCTCTCTATGGTTGAACACAATCTTCACAACTTTATCGGTATAGGTTGGGTCTAAACATTCCTCTAAAGAAATAAGAGAATAAAGATCATGAAAATCCTTCATGCGAGTATTACCACGATCTCTATGAATAACTGTCTCTAGTTTCTCAGCAAAAATGAACTCCTTTGGATAGGAGCGCACCTGGATTTTGCTTTCAAATAAGGGCCCTTTTGACGTTGCAGTTAAATCCATCGAATAATCAATAGCCTCTACGACATCTCCAAAACCGAGATCAATCTGAATGTGAGTTTGTGGTCCACCCAACTTTGCCAATAATAGAACTTCAATACCTGTATAGTCCATATGTGGATGCGTTAATTTGCCAATACTCACTTTTTCAAATTCAAACCCATCTTCAAGATGAATGCCGCAAATATGATCGAAAGCATTACTCAAGAACTCTTCGGTGTTTTTCAGTTTTTCAACTAGAAAGTCTAAGTCTTTCGTTTCTCGACCTATGGGTATGTATCGTGCTAAAAGGGACCCTCCTTTCAGAATAAAGTTACTTTTGTATTTCGATTGGCAAAGGCGAGCTAAAAAGCGTTCCAAAATCAAATTATGCCAAATTTCGTCAAAAGTAAGGTCGCGTGTTTTCGCAACGGCACGCAGCCGTTCTTTCATAGATTGTTTTAAAGAATTGCTCATGTTGTTAGCGCCATAATGTAGGGGTGAATATCGACTCGAAGTGTCTTAGCATATTTCATAAGTTTATTAAGATTAGGTTTCGCAGAGCCACTTTGCCGAAGATAGGCTTGTAGAGCCTTAATGGCAATTTCTTTACTCAAATATCGAAAGGAATCAATAACAGTCCTTTCTCTATCAAAAATTTTTAGCTGAGATGTCCCAACTTGAATTTCTGTTAGCCCCAGCTCAATATTTCGCATGCGTACGATTCGTGTTTTAGCTCGTTGAGGACTTTTTGATGCATGGGGAATGGCAATCCAAAATTGCCGCATTATTTGATCAGTAAGTTCATAATAGCAAAGTGCAGAAATCAAGCAAATTACACCATTTGGTATACTCATTGCCACTAAGGCAAGATCTTCCCATTGAAAGTCAATGTCCACTTTTGCTTCAGAACCTTTATAAACACCACGGGCAACGCGCTCAATGATTCCTTTTTTGCAAAAATGAGCAAGCATGCGTGAAGGAATGCCAGCAATTCGAGCCTCTGCAGCCGTGAATATCGGCATTTCTACAAAAATTTGAATCCGAGTGTCATATTTGGTCATATTTAATATGTAACACAGGCACCCAAAAGTGTCAAGTGGGTACTTGTAATACATCCCCTACTAAGGATTAAGGATTTTTATTTCCCCCCCATAAATATATTCTTTGGTTATTCCTTTTGTTTCTAAATATTTTTTTATGTCAGAGTGAAGTTCTTTTTTTATTTTAATTTTTTCTACAGGCAAGTAACGATTGATCGGGTGCTTTAAATCTGTTTGAAAAATGTATATTGCTTCCTGTCGTTTCGCTTTTGGATCATCAATGTCGTTTATGTTCGTTAAAGGATTAAGAATACAGGGAAAGAGATCTTTATTATCAACCATTTCATCTAATGCACTTTGAAAAGATAATTTGGTGGATATTGTAGCTTTCCTAATGCAATAAATGCTCCCTTCTTCATCTTTTTTATAGGAGCTGAAATATAGTGCTATATCTTTATTATTAGAAAATGCAACCAATGGAGTTGGAAAATATGGTATTGCATTTATGATTTTTTCTTGTGTAGGGTTTGTTTGTATATATTTCATGACTTGAAAATGAGGGCATCCGTTTCCATTTAGAAGAGAAGTTACATTTTCATGTGGGACAAAAGTGTTGAGGATTTTCCAATGAAATTTTTGCATTTCATTAACCTCCCATTTAGGTAATGGTTTAGTAGGAATGTAACTAGGAGGCAGCCCATTGATAGCAGCACTTTTAAGTGTTCTAGCTAGAGTAGAATTTAATTCTCGATTAGGCGAAGCTTGTCCACGCAAAAGATAATTGTTTTCTTTTGTTTCAAGGAGTTTTTGGAGCTCTTCAAAAGATTCAGGTTCAATTGTTTTTATGAATCGATAGTTATAGGTATCTGCGTCATTTATAGGGGTAGATTTTATAAATTTAACACAACTTTCCGATTTTAATACTTCATCAAGCTTAATTACAATACCTTCTGATGAATCTATATCCGCAATAATAATTGGATCGTTATTCACCATGCCAGTTTTTTTATCAATAAAATGAATTTCTCCAGGTACTAATTTCAGCTTACTACTCACTAATCCATCATGCATATCATTTATAACTGACAGTTGTAGTAAAATTCTTGTTTTAATTACATCCTTATTATCGCATGTAAATACTATTACAGGGAATGTTTGTTTAAATTCATGATCGTAATAACCTAAAGTAGCGTAGTGTATCACATCGACATCACAAAGATCATGCTCTTCTTTTAATAATCCAGGGATAGAAATTTTATATTTTTTATTTCCATTATTGTTTTCAATTTGGTGAATAAATTCTTTTGAAGTTAACCGCTCCCTTTGTATAGCCTCTACAAGTCTAAAGCTGTTTAAATTTTCACCTTTCGTTTGAGCATCAAGAAATACTCGAAGCAACATCTGTTTAATTTTTATAAAATTATTTCTTAAAAATTCATCGAATTTATTAGTGTTTTTTTGTAGCTGTAAAAAATCAAAAGAACAAATAGAATCCCAAGCAAGATCACAGGCAAATCCAGGGGTTTTTAATTAGAAAGATTTGATAAAAAAATTAGTAACAATTTCTGTTA
>JBEPVL010000101.1:0-3270 GCA_041691035.1 Chlamydiota bacterium | reverse complement strand
CTTTAGTGTGCGCTCGTTATTGCCGGATTTATCCGGCACTTAACTTTGAATGAGAATCTTCCCAGAGATATCGATTTGTAGCGTACACTTTAGTGTGCGCTCGTTATTGCCGGATTTATCCGGCACTTAACTTTGAATGTCGGATAAATCCGACAAAAACAAGCGCACACTAAAGTGTACGCTACATCTAACGATTCAGCTCCTTCCCCATACTGGACTGAGGATAGAATTCCTGCTTTTGTAATCTATACTTTAAAACCTCTTGAACAAAGAATTTATTAAAGATAGAGCTACCTGTCTTTTCTGTAAGACCTTTTAACAAGACTAGTTCTTCTGGATCTGTGATGAATATCCCGCGCATAATTTTCGCCTGAATAAATAATTCACAAAACGTTTTATCCTGCCACAGCTCCTCTTTGGCAATAGGATCCTTTCCTTGAATGAGAATTTTCCCAGAGATATCGATCAAACATAGTTTGCGTTTTGAAGGTTCAGATTCTTTTGTTCCGGTGTTACGTAGAAGATAGTCTGAGAAAAACTGACTGTCATTTTGATCCAGGAGAAGCATCTGTATCTTTTTATGCCCTATAGATACCTCATCTTGGATGACAAGCATTTTAAGGAGAGGTTTCTGATCCATTCCAAAAGGCCTTTGAGCACCCTCACCAGATTTTGATAATTCATTGTAAAAATTGTTACTCGCTAAAAGAGCGGGACTAAAAAAATAAGAAACACCTTTAAACTGACTTGGAAGACGTCGTGAAAAATAATCTCTCACGGATAGGATTGGCATATCCATACGATCCAGAAGACTCTTATCCACATATTTTAGGATGGAAGGAAGCTTACCATAAACAAAATAGAGTCCCAATAAAGCCTTGAAAGGCTGCTCTATTTTTTTAGTAACTTCTAAAAAGTCGAGTGATTCCTTACTCAAATTTGTAAACCGTCCAGCCAACCTTGTTAGTTGATTTATCACAAAAAAAGTAGTAAGTAGAATAGCCGGAGTACCTAAAGCACCAACACACACACACTCTATTAACATCACTAAAACTTGAATTCCAGTACTTTTTCCCCCCATAGTAAATTTTCGATAGGCTCTAAATCCACTTTTTATCGATTGATCGATTGCATTAAAAGTATTTAAAATAACTTCATTAACTCTATACGCAATCATTTTAAAGTTGATGGAATAGGGATTCTCCCAACCTTTCTGGTACGGATCAAATTTGTCTCCCCACAGCCAAACTTCTCTAAGGATTTTATTAGGGCTTACCTGAGATTCGACTTGTCTTGATAGTTCTAATTGCCTTTCAACAATAATTTCCACATCGGGATCTTTGTTGAATCCTGTAAGAGATTTAGGAGGCACCCTCCCATCTTTTTGCATCTCAGGCCAGGATTTAGAAAGCTTTTTTATACGATTCTCTACAAAATTATAGAGTTGATAGGAGGCATGCTTTTTAAACATTCCCAATTCTAGGGATTTTTTGCCTTCCAGATATTTGTCAGAATCCATGGATTTTTGGGAGACGCCGTACATCTCTTTTGCGGAACAGCTCTCAGTTTTTTTCAATAAATATTTATATCTTTTAAACGTCGCGATAGCCAAATCCACATCGATGGGGGTGTTTAAATCAAATACTGCTTGATCTTCCTTAGGCAATGGAAGCCCCTTTGAAGTATCTAAAACAGCACGACGAAATTCATTAGATAGTTGTTGTCTTTGTGATGAAAGGGTGGTCTCTTCTTCTTCTCGTACTTGATTAGCTAATAAGCAAGCAATGAGATCCCCAATGATCGGTGGATTATCTCCAAAAATTTCATTTTTAAATTGCTCACTAATGATAGCCTCAAGGCCTTGAGTATCAGGTATTCTAGCCCGTCCTGCACCTTGAGCCACTCGATCAAATGTTAAATTACGCTTTAATAGTAATAATCCTATTCCATCAATGATCCATTTAAAATCGCTTCCACTAGAACGGAGTTGATCGTAATAGAACATCCGTTTCTCTGGATTACTCAGAAAATCCGAACCCACTTCTACCGATTTCTTTGTAATCGTGTTGAGAACGACGAATGTGTCTCTATTTTCATCATAGTAAATGATTTCCTCTACACTTTCATCCTCTTTATAGCGTTCAAACAGTCTCTTAGCAACATCTTCACCGCCTATACCAGAAAAGCAAGCGCCCACATCGATTACAGCACATCGTTTTCGATTTTCTTGTACAAGATCTAATGTCTTATTGATTAAGATTTCACCAGATTCTTTCTTAAAAACATGAATATTCTTTATTTTTGTCATGAGTAAGTAGAGAGCTTTTGCAAAAGCATCTTTAACAGGAATAAATTCGACTTCTGAACCTAAAGCATCTTTAACTAGGGGAGTAGCAGAAAGCCCCCTCCATGAATAAACCATTGTTTTTAGGTTTTGTGCATTACTGATAATAGACTCTGGATAGTAGCCTACTTTTGACCAGATGAAGGATCTGATATAATGTTTGACGGCATAAGGATTTTTATGAATCTCGGGTGTTAATTCACGCATTTGTGATTGAGTAAGCAATGTAAGTGCCGGAGTTCCAACTGGAGCCATTTTTGAAAATAGTTCCCATGCTGTAGTCTCTTGAAGGGGTTTCCCGAGAGTTTTATTCTCCTTTAAAGCTTCCTCCCTCATTAAAGTCAATAGTTTGACAACCTGCTCCTCTTTAAGTCCCTTAAATAAGTACCAGAAGTAGGTTTTAAGCAAAACCTCATGGGGGTTTTTTGGCTGAGAAGGTGAAATAGCATTTTCTTTAGGTTTATTGTTGCCTGCGTAAGAAATCGCATACTCAATCAATTTGTGGATAATGGAAAGACCAAAATTTACACCAGCAACCCCTTCTAAACTTGTATGAAGAACACTTTGAATCATCCCTCGTAATAAATAAACCTCTTCTTGAGGTAGCTCATTCAATGATTTAGGCCATTCAGCTTCCTTATCTGAAACAAAACGGGTTAAGTCTCCCATTATTTTTTCTGAAACACTCCATCTCTTTGCAAAATAGTTAAGAACACCCTTAGCGACACTATCAAATTTTGATGTAACGGTAGATTGACGATTATCTGAAATATGTAAAACGTGATTCAGCTCTTCCCCTATCAAACAATCAATTAAAGCTTCAATAAATTCATAATGATTTTTTGGAAGTAGTTCCAGCTCGGAATCAGTAATCCCACATTCCGCGGGTTAAGCTGCGCTTGCATATATTTTTTCAAATGGCGGAC
>JBEPVL010000100.1:0-3456 GCA_041691035.1 Chlamydiota bacterium | reverse complement strand
TTCTATCACTCTTCTCTGTTATGAGTAGATTTGTATAGATAAAAAGTAGCGGTTAAAATGGAAAGATATTGATTTTGACAGCGAAAGAATCACTTTGCATCACACTAAAAATGGCGATCGTAGAGTTGTTCCTGTCAAAGGTCTTGCGCTCACCACTCTTCAAAATCTTGTAGCTTCCTTTAAAAGCATTCCAACTTATCTTGAAGAATATGTTTTTGCTGGGAAAAGAAGAGGTCATCCTATTGACTTTCGTGTTCATGGAATACTGCCTTAAAGAATGCTGAGATAGAAAACTTGACTTTCCATGACACTCGCCACGACTACATAACAACGCTTAGTGAACCTGGCTATCCCCTTCACGTAATTAGCCGAATTGTTGGTCACCGAAGCCATGCAATCACGGCATCTCGTTATAGTCATCTTAGTCTTGAACATGCAGAACGAGCAGCCACCGAAATCGGAGATAAGCTAAGAAAATTATGTTCTCCTCACGGATTAACTCTACCTTGGTTTGATGAAAACAGCGAAATTTTGAAAATCAATATAAGACGTCTCGATTGGCATGAGAACGACGATTACGGAAAGTACATTAAAATACCGGGTAGCATGCAATGTCCTGCGATCTACGGTGATCCTTCACTGAAAGTTGGCATTATTTTAGAAAGCGAATTTGATGCTCTTTTGATACAGCAAGAAGCTGGGGATTTTTGTTTTTGCATAGCCACAGGAGGCTCTACTCAGCCATTAGATCAAATTACTGATCAGATAATCAGAAAATGCCCTCTGATTATGTTTTGTCCTGATGTAGACAAAGCTGGAGCCAAATTCTTAGAAAGACTGCAAGAAGCCTATACAAATGGTGTACTTTGGCCTGCTCCTTTTGGAAAAAGCCCTGGTGATGCTTTTGCCGATCAAGGTATTAACCTTCGTGAATGGATTTTACAAGGGTGCGAAAGCTTCAAAATTGGACAAAACAAGTAATAAAAGGTAATGAAAACACATGATAGATAAAGAAAAATTGACAAGGAGGCAGCTTCATGTTTTACCTTTTCTCATTAGTTGCCCTACCGTTGAAATGGCTGCTCAACAAGCTGACGTGTCAACCAAACAAATTTTTGAATGGTTGAGCCAACCTATTTTTCGTGAGGAGCTAGAGAATAGAAAAAATGAAGCCGTAAACCAAGCTGTTGATCGTCTTAAGTTAACAGCTTCTAAAGCGTGTGATACTCTTATTAACTTGCTTGATAACACCCAGTCAGATTCCATTAAGCATCGTGTGGCTGTGGATATGCTAAACATGACATTGAAGTTTATGGAGTTTAGAGATGTTGAGCAACGTCTCAGAAAGCTAGAAGAAGCCATTACAGGCTAAGGAGGATGCCATGTCTCATAAAACAAGATTAACGAAGCTAGAAAGAATTGGAATAGGTAATACGCTTTGGGCTTTGATAGGAATTGGAAAACCCAGAGATATGCGACATCAGAAACACCTAGAGATGCAAGCACGCGATAGCTTTTATGCATCTGGTGACAATAGAAGTGCTTACTTAGCATTCTTGCCATTTGATTCTTTTGCTTCAGGCTTCATAGGATATATCAAGAGAGGTCAGCTAGATTTAATGATCACCAATAGAACAAAGAACCCTGCTGAAAGTCAATGGGACTCCCAATCAAAAAAAGGAAAGCAAACTATTTGAAAAGTAAACCCCTTAAGTGGTACCGGTTACTTTCCTACATAAAGAAAAAGCGTAGGAAAAAGACAAGTCATTATTCAGATTCTGTAGAGGTTGTTTTCTAAAAATTTTTTCAGTTTTTTTAAGTATTGATGCATTATCATGGCTTGTTTGATAAAGAGAAGTGCGCTAAAGCTATTGTTAGCCTTGATAAACAGAAAAAAGCTGAATGATGGATATGGATGGGCATTGGTCAAACCGTCCATTCCACAAGCTTGTGCTAATCATGGAACGAATGCTATTCAAGATAATAGCGGTCAGCTCGAACGAGTTAACTAATAAAGAATTAACTGCTGAGGGATCGAAAAAATTACGGTTACTCTATATTTAAATTTGGCTAAAACGACAATCAACCTGTAATTCTTTTTTAAGAAAGTTATCTGCAGCTTCTGTGGGAACCAGTGTACTGGATTGGAATCCACCATCTCGTTGTTTACATCCATTTTGATATTGAATTTTTTTATCATAAGCATAAATATTGAAATTACCATCAGTATTTTTTTCTACAATAATAAATTTAAACATAAATTGAAATTTGTTTGGATTTACGCCACTTAATGTTTCTCGTGCATAATTTTCAAAAGTATCTAAAAACATCAGGTAATTTTCTTGATTTGAGGCAATATTAGCTTCCAAATATTTGTAAGACCCTCTAAAATCATTAAGAGATAACGACTCATTAATTGGAGAAAGATTAGCTTCAACAAACCAATAATAATTATTATTTACACTAACATTTTTAAAACTAGATTTTACTGAATCTAATTCTTCGTTAATTAAAGCATTTAATGCATTTTCAACCTTCTTTTTAAGATTAAACTTTGCAGAAATGCATCCTATTAATGTTAAGATTCCCAGTCCAGGATAAACAAATAAAGTTGAAAACACAAGAGCAATGCGTTTAGCTAAGCTCCATAAGCGGTTTTCACTTACATCAAATGGATTAAATACAGTAGCAATTCTACCGTGGAGCTTTAATAAACACGGAGTTACATATGGAATGGTTGCGACAGGGCAGCCAAGAAAATTTAATTCTGGAACATTCATTTTAGCCTTAATCTTTAACCTGTTAAAGGGCAAATCATACTACATAAGAATTAAAAAATCTAGAGAAAAATCAGTTTTTGTAAGCGCAAAGAAAAATCAGTTTTATCTATAGGAATAGACTAATTTTTAATGGGCTGGATGAAATTCAAACTCTAAACCGCAAGCTCTAATAGCATTGACAAGGGTTGAAAATCTTGCTTTCCCTTTTGTAGAAAGGCTTCTATAAAAGCTTTCCCGGCTAACTTCCATCTTTGAGGAAATTTCCGCCATCCCTCCATTTGCTTCTACAACATCACGAACAGCCAGTTGGAATATTCCCATATCCTTAGCTTCAAAACTCTCTTCTAAACATGCATTGAGATAAGCGGAGGCGTACTTTGAATCTTTTAACTTTTCAATTAAATCTTTTTTATAACTTCGGTAACGTTTCATCAACTTACTCTCTCGGTAGACAATTTGCCAATTTAATTTTTATTGTATCTAATCGGCTACTTTTGTACAACTTCAAAAGTTCTCCCGAGAGGAATTGTTGACAGAAACAAAGAATACTATTGAATAATGTGTGTATAGTGTGTATAATAAGGAATTAGGTAAGAATGGACAGTCGGAAGGTCATACAACTTTTGAAGAAAGATGGGTGGGAGTTAAAGAGGACTGTTGGAAGTCATCACCATTT
>JBEPVL010000099.1:0-4554 GCA_041691035.1 Chlamydiota bacterium | reverse complement strand
TTAGTTTTTTCATACGAAAGCTCGCATGATACATAAGAATTATCGTTTTCCGTAATTTTATCATAGATTTTATCTAAAAGATAGATAAATAATTCTCCGCTTATCAAATGAAAAAATTAAAGTTACATTTTTGTGTTTTAAATAGTTAAAATTATGATCATGTACTGATAAGTGAACAAAGCTAACAAATTCCGCACCTGTTTCGCTTTGTTTTGAGGCTCAATCTTCGGGTGGATTCATCCTTAGATAACTTCACGGCAAGATTTAGGAATCTAATTTAGTAATTTTACCTTAAGTTGTCATTTCTGCTTCTTTCCAGTCTAGGATTTTTCTTTTAAAAAGTTTATTGGAAATGAAATTTGCAGAAAGTTTACAGTGTCGATTTGCTAAAATCATTTGTAACTCCATGGGAAGCTTAATAGCAATTTGATAAAAACTTTTCGCTTTTTCTTTTGAATTTAAGCGAACTTGTGAAGTTGCCTTTGGTGGATCTTATACATAACGTACATTATCAGACGTTGTGTTTTTAAAAATACCTCTTGAATTTTGAAGCCCATTCCCCTAAAACCTGTAGATTAACAAATAAAGTACGAGGATCAATATGTCCAATACGACAAAAATAGCTAACCGCGGGAAGCTCCTCTGGTTTAATGGAAAAATTGTCCCTGTTGAAGACGCTAAGATTAGTCTCTTCACCCATGCCCTGCATTATGGAACAGGTGCATTTGAAGGCATTCGATCCTATCTCCAAGATGACAATTCCGGTGCAATTTTTCGGTTAAAGGAACATTTGACAAGACTATTAGATTCCTTGAAGATTTTAAGTTGTAAAACTGAATTCTCTCTTTCACAACTTCAAAATGGTTGCATTGATGTCTGTCGAGCAAATGGATTCAAGGAATGTTATATTAGGCCGCTGGCTTTTATTGGCGATGGCCCACTTGGAGTCTCTGTAGGCCCACTCCCACATGTGGAAATGGCCATACTCTGTTGGGAATGGGGCAAATATCTAGGAGACGATGCAGCAGCGAAAGGTGCTAACCTTAAAACATCAACTTTTATTCGTCCCCATGTCAATTCCCTCATGACAAAAGGAAAAATTACTGGACACTATGTTTCTAATGTTTTGGCTCGTATTGAGGCCATGACTCAAGGCTTTGATGAGGCTATCTTGTTGGATACCGAAGGCTATGTCGCCGAAGGAACTGGAGAAAATGTGTTTATCGTACGGGATAATCTTATTAAAACCCCTCCCCTTGGTTCGATTTTATCAGGAATCACCCGCACAACTGTTTTTGAAATCGCTAAAGATCAAAATCTTTCCCTTGAAGAAACACGCTTTACAAGAGATGAGCTTTGGTGTGCGGACGAGGTATTTCTAACAGGGACAGCGGCAGAAATCACGCCTGTAGCACAAGTTGATAACCGAATAATTGGGCCTGGTGTGCCGGGTCCTATTACGAAGCTATTTCACAACATTTATCATGACATCGTCCGAGGAAGAATTCATTCCTATTCTAAGAAATGGTTAACGCCTATTTAATTGTTAAAATAAACAGACCTATATCGTCTTAGCCGACCCACCTTATTCATTTCTTGTCCTTTTTGTCTAACATACTTAGACCGAAGGTCTTTGGAGTGCCAGAGCTTCAGCTCTGCTTTTTGCCTTCGACACTTTAGAGGTGATTCCGTAATTCGTTTTTTAGGCCAGATTTGATGATTTTGATGTCGGTTCGATTTCTCGTAAATCGACATATCCTTTTGGCTATAGGCGATTTGCGAGAAACTCGAATCCGGCGCCAAAAGGACAAATAGGGACAAAAATGGAATTACGGAATTACCTCTTTAGTGTCGACTTAAAAATTAATTGATTATTGATCGACACTAAAGTGTCGATAGAAAAAAGCAGAGCTGAAGCTCTGGCACTCCAAAGACCTTCGGTCTGTTCTTGTAAATTAATTAACAACACAGTCAATAATTATGTTCAATACATGGTTAAAAAGTTTACTTACAACCTAAAATGAAAGCCTTTATATTTAAAAGCCTATGCATAATTTCTAAGATAATTATGCATAGGCTTTTGCAGTTATCCTGACTGAACGACTAATATTTTTTTAATTGCGTTGATTAGATTTGAAGTTATCTCTATACTGCGCTTCATCTACCCTTCTAGATGAGCCAGCAGATGTCACAAGAAAAAAAGCCCAGACCATTCTTCTTAAAACGTTTTTTTGAGATTATTGTTGATACCGTTAATGGGTTTATTCAGGATGATTGCTACTCAAAAGCCTCTGCGTTAACATTTTATTCTTTATTGTCAATTGTGCCTGTCCTTGCCGTCCTTTTTGGCATCGCTAAAGGATTCGGATTCGAAAAAGCTTTGGAATTCGAAATCAACGATCGTTTTCCTGAGCAGCATGATGTGGTGAACAAACTTATCGAGTTTGCCTATTCGATGCTGAATAATGTGAAAGGTGGTGTCATTGCTGGGATCGGTATAATAACTTTATTGTGGTCTGTTTTAGGCCTTTTGAATAATGTAGAGACCGTTCTTAACTCTATTTGGAAAACAAGCATTCCCCGCCCCTACTCGAGGAAGATCAGTGATTATGTCGCTACAATGATTATTGGACCCATATTTCTCATTACTTCAAGTAGTATTACAGTATACATTTCAACTAGAATAGCAGAGGAATCTCAAAAAAATTCTCTAGTTGAGGTTGTGGGACCATTTATTCTCTTTTTAATCAATCTATTTCCCTTTTTTCTTATTTGGGTTCTTTTTATTTTGATTTATCTATTTTTACCCAATACAAAGGTCTATTTTCGTTCTGCACTTATAGGTGGAATTGTTGCGGGAACGGCCTTTCAACTTTGGCAATGGGTTTATATCAAGTTCCAAATTGGTGTATCAAGCTATGGAGCAGTATACGGAAGCTTCGCAGCGCTCCCTTTATTTTTGATCTGGATGCAAATTAGTTGGTTAATCCTTCTTGCAGGTGCAGAATTGGCATTTTCTATAGAAAATGATATGTTTATTCCTTCTAGGCAGATGACTCCCCTCTCAGAGAAAGCTATTGGACTGCTAATTTCATATCGATCTGTAGAGGCTTTTGCAAATGGAAAACCTCCCCTTACAGATCGAATATTTGCTCATGAGTTAGGGCTTTCACTCAGTCAACTTCACAAAGTGTTAGATGCTCTAAGAAAAGAAGGGATCCTCTCCTCTGTTCTGTATGAAGATAAGACTGTTGGATATCAACCTTCACGCTCGCTTGAGCTAATTACAATGAAAGCTGTTTGTGATGCAATCGATAAGAATCATATGATGATGGCTTCTGCAGACAATTCTATGGAACTTCAAAACATCCAACGCTATCTCAGCAAGATGGAAGATATCCTATGTGCGAATAGCCACAGCCTTCCACTTTATCAGCTTCCTCTTTATGAAGATGATGAGAAGTGACTTATGCATTTAATTAAGTCAACTTTAATCCTTCGTATCCGTTTTCCCATTGATTAAATCACATTTATTTGTAATAATTATTCAATCCACAAAAACAAAAGGAAATAAAATGGCACTACCTCATTCTTTAATTAGTGCATTTAGAGATTATGCACAAAATCAAGGGTATTCAATGTTTATTAATAATGAACAGATTCCAACTCTTATGAGTGCTATTCAACCTAAAGACGGTACTTGGAAAAAGTTACCTGCAAATGAAATCATAGATATTGCAAAAAGGAATCTTCCACTTTTTAAAATTTTAAAATTTAGCGAAATGGATATGGATTTAGACGAAAATGCTTTACTTAACAAAGTATTTAATCGTTTATATAAAGAGATTCCTGTTGCTGATACTCAGGTTTTAAAAAAATTGACTGATCTCATTCGAACTGCACTTCCAGCATATCATCAAGAAACAGCACCCGGGAATTGTTTCTGTCCTTATTTCGAAACAACTTCTTATAATAAGCTTCAGTCATCCTATTACCTCACTTCCAGCATTTAGTAGACTATTTGCTTGGAATATGGAGATGCTAGCGTAGATTAAAGAGATAATCGGAATTACCTCTAAAGTCTACGCTATCTCTCTATATCTACTGATCCCAACTGAACAATTACTTCTTTATTTGTGAAGAATAGTTAACCAAGTACCCGCAGCCGGGCTTGAACCTATTTTTGTCCAGATGTCTTATACGAAATTGGCAAAGAAATTCCAAAACAAAGAAATCTGCAAAAACTCAAGGTAAGACGCTGAAAAAAAGTCTATATTGATCCAAATTTTCAGAGATAACTCTAGAGTAAGGGAGCTACAAAAGGCTCAAAACAACTAAGCTTAGATAATGAATATAGATAATGAACGAAGATATAAGCGGGCTTTAGATGGAACTATGAATGAGGAAGGAACAAGTAGCGGCAGCCGGGCTTGAACCGACGACACACGGATTATGATTCCGTTGCTCTACCAACTGAGCTATGCCGCCTGAAACAAATGAAAATAGCGGGGGAAGGATTCGAACCTCCGACCTTTGGGTTATGAGCCCAACGAG
>JBEPVL010000098.1:0-4780 GCA_041691035.1 Chlamydiota bacterium | reverse complement strand
AAAGATAATATTTTTTATTTAAAAAGTGAATTTATTTTTTGGAAATGGTATAACTTCCTCTTAAAAGCCATTTGAGCAAAGAGAAAAACCTCTATTTCGCATCTTTCATGAGCAAGTTTCCATGCTGTTTCCCGAATAGACGCCCATCGTCCTCTTAGCGGATTCAGTGCTAGAAATGTTCCACAAGGACCGCAACATTGCTGTAAAAACCTTATTTGTTGCCAGCAAAAGGCAGGATTGATTTCCACCTTGGTTTGTATATTGTTTCGTTTTTCAAATTTGCTTTGGCCTTGATTGAAGAACCTTTTTTCGATCTCTTCAACTCCTGGGGAGAAGAAATTTGAAGAAATCAGTTCCATTGAAGGCATTAACGAATGAGCACCACTTGATCCTGTGTTAAATATTTTTTTATGCAATCGCTGCTGTTTGCCCTTTTTGCGCAATGTGCATTGAACAACTTTTTTGTTGGCAAAATAACCTTCCGTTGATGAATTGATGTGATCGAAGCGTATTGATGCTAAGCGTAATTCGGATTGGGCTTTTTGAAATAGACTTGAAGATTCACTTATGAACCGACAAAATGAAGAAGCACGGCAAAACTCCCATATACCAGAAAGGAGTCGGTTATAAAGAAGTGCGGATGAAAACTCACTAGGCGTTGTGACCATTCGTTTGATGCGAACGAGGTGCTTACGATATTTGAGACTATGGCAGTGATACTTCCACAGCTTCATCCAGCAATTTTCGAGAGTGATTAAAGCGGCAATGCTAAATTCCTGTTTGCGTTGTAAAGACTCGGCTTCAAGCCCATGAATATAATCGCTAAAAAGTGGGTGCTCTTGAAGTCGAGTGATTAGTTCAACAAATAAGGTGTAAAACGTAACGTCATTTCTGATGTTTAAAATTCGATCACATGTGCCGTCAAAAGCTTGGCGAAAAAGACTGATCTCCTTAGGCAGATAAACGGTCATAGATGTTCTCCTGTAGGTCCAACAAGGTTGTTGCTGTTTTTTTGCAAAATGCGAGCGATGTGTTGCTTGCTAAAATGAGCGTAACGACGAGTCATAGTTGGCGAGCGATGGCCAAGGACCTCCATAAGCTCACCCTGAGTCGCACCAGACATAGCAAGATGAGATGCCGCTGTATGTCTTAATGAGTGGAAAACCACGTCATTTAAGCCTAATTGTTTTAGTACTGCCTGAAAGGCTTTTCGGATCATAGTGTAGGTTGGTTCTCTAGAAGAATTTTGAGATGGAAAGATATAATCTTCATCATGATTGGAAGACTTACAACTTTTCAGAAAATTGTATATTGGATCAGGCATAGGAAGCACTCTCACATCATGATTTTTAGTAACTTCAAGAGTGATGAACCCATGCTCGAAATCTACATTCTTCCACTTTAGGCTAGCAATCTCGCCATATCGCATGCCAAGAATCGCAGCCATGAGAACCATGCCATAAAGATTGGGGTTCTTATGCTCTTTACATGCTTGAAGAAGCAATTGGAGCTCTTCTTTACTAAGAAACCGTGTCCTTCCTTTATGTTCAGGAAGCTTAGAGACTTTTCTGCAAGGGTTCGCTGTAATCCATTCCCATTCAGAAGAAGCTAATTAGAACGCTTTGCTTAGGGTTGCAAAGTACCGATTTACCGTGGGACCAGACCTGGGAGTTTTTCTAATTGTATTTTCACTGAGAAGAGCGTGCTTAGCTTGGGCAAGCAAAGAGGGCGTCACCTCACTTAACAGCTTATGCCCATAATGCTCACGCCACCAAGCTAAATGATGAACTTGGCTTCTCACTCGCTTCGGGAATTGACTTAAATAGATCGTCTCGTACTGCTCTATCAAATCATTAACTGTATGTTTGCGTGCCTTGACTTCTTGAGGAAGCTTTCCTTCCAAAATGGCGGTCTCATTAGAACGCACCCAATTTTTAGCCTCAGTGAGTGTACGAAACACTTGTCTAAGCGGCTTAGCTCCTTTTCTTCTTACTTCAGCATGGAAACTAAAAGTGCCATCTTTTTTCGGATACTTGCGAATGCAGCGGATGTTGTCTGAACTGTTTGCCATAGTCTTTACCTGGATAGAGTGATTATAAATTATTTGGAATAAAAGGGAATAGGATTGTTAATCCGTTGTTCCTATTTGGATTTCTCCAGGTAAATTGCGAAAGCGATAAACAAACTTTACTTATTTTACGCATTTTTTCCGCAACGAAGATAAAAGTTGATAGGAAAAGACCTGATTTTAGATCTTCAAAGCTTGAAAGCAAAGTTGCTCTGATTGATTCAGACCATTTGCGTAAAAAATGCGGAAAATGAGACTTTTTATAAGACTTTTGCATAGTAACTCCTAACGTTTAAAAACGTTCAGAGCTATATACAAATGGAATAAAGAAAAGTGGCCAGGACTGGAATCGAACCAGCGACACAAGGATTTTCAGTCCTCTGCTCTACCGACTGAGCTACCTGGCCAAATAGTAAGAAAAACAATAGCGCATAACTGAATTTAAAACAACTTCCTTCAATGGGGGATTACTTTCAACACCTATCCTATTGGTAATAGGTAAGTTAGCCCAACTTAATGAGAAATTTTTGGCTCAAAAGAATGCAGGATAATCATATCCTTAACTACATTTACAGCCTCTTGCATCTGTAAATCCTCAATTCCATAAGTGGATTCGATAGACTTATCATTTTCCATTTCATCTTTGTCCTCTGCCTGGTCATTGGCGGCTTTGCCTTTGAGGAAAAATTGATAATTTTTATTATTAGAGATCCGGTATTCGCTATTTTTTGTTAAAAGAGGAATAAAATGCCTCCATGTATTCACCTGATGCTGAATAGTTGGAATGTAATATTTTAAATACCAAGCTTTCGTATTGGGACTCACATCTGAAAGATCATCTTCATACATCGCATCAATGGTATCAGCTCCTTCACTGGGTTGATACATCTCTCCTATTGCTTCTCTACTCCAACGACTGGGGACTAAAATATCTGCGTGAACCCCATTTTTTTGGGGCGTGTGTCCTGAAACAGTATAATACTTTCCTACTGTCACCTTAAAATAAGAAGTGCTTTGATTATCCGTCACCGTTTGAGTTTGTATGGTTCCCTTCCCATAAGTGTGCTCGTCTCCAACAACTAAAGCGACTCCATAATCCTGAAGAGCCTGAGCCACGATTTCAGCAGCTGAAGCCGTAGCCTTTGAGGTAAGTATTACAAGAGGTCCTGAGTAAACAACTTTACCATCTACATCTCGGTAAAAATGCTCTTCGCCATTTGCATATTTTGAAATGACGATCACGCCATTGGTAATAAATAACCCAGCCACTTTCACTGCTTGTGATAAAAATCCCCCACTATTTTCGCGGAGGTCTAGAATGAGTCCTCTTAAATTTCCTTGCTTTTTTAAACGTTCAATAGACTCTCTAACATCCTGTTCACTTGAAACACCTTCACCTTGATAAAAGGAATGGAGGGTGATTTTTCCAATTATTCCATTACCATAGGGGTCATAAGACACATCCACTCTATTACTACTTAAAACAATCTCCTGACGTTTGAGAGTGACTTGAATTCTTTGTTGGTGTTGATTCTCTTCTGTTCTAATAAAAACTAAATGAATTTCTGGTTGGGGATCCGTATGAAGAATTTTCATGATCATTCTGAAAGGATAATCAGTCACATCAATGCCATTGATCTCAATCAGTTGATCATTTATTTTTATTTTTTCACTTTTATCCGCAGAACCACCTGGAATTAATGAAGCAACAATAGTCCCTACAGGAACCTCTTTTAATCCCAACCCAAATCCTCGAAATTCTTTTTGTAAACGAACCTTCATATCGTAAGCTTCATTAGAAGCATAAAAGTTTGTGTGGGCGTCTAAGCTACTTGCTAGGGCTTTCAATAGATGCAAAGCGAATAGATTATCTTGTTCAGCCTTTGATAAAGGAATTCCTTGATCATTTGTGTACAGATATTGATTTTCAAAATCCCGAAGTTCGAACTCATACAGCTTTAAAATATGTTCTCTTCTTCGTGCTGTTGCCGCGTCACCAAATGTCTGAATTTGAGTAATAATATAAGATTCTAGATTACCCAGAATGTGTTCTCTTAGTTCAGAAATATCAGTAGCAAAGGAAGGATGTGTTTCCTCATCCTCTTCAGGCTTACCGTGAAGCAGGCTTGATTGAAATAAAGCAATTTTATCACGTTGCTCGAGGTTTATACGGATTTGTCGAGAACGTTCAATAGAAATCTGAATCAATTGGTTAAGTTCATCAAAAATAGAAAAATCGCCACGCATATACTCGTTATTCAGTGTTTCAAGCTTACTATCACTTAAATGATCAAAAGGAGCCACTTCGGATTCAAGCAAATACACTCGGTGAGGATCAAATTGATTGATATAGACCCGTAAGGCTGACTGAATAATTTTTCCCGATATTTCTTGTTTACCAAGATGCTGACTTAAAATCTGGAGCATTAAGCGATTCACATCTTCCTTTTTGAGAAGATCCGGCTCATGTACCCACAAGAAAATAGAAGGAAAAAAACAAAATAAGAGAATCACCCAACGTGCCTTCATAGATGTCCTTGCGCTAGTGCATTGATTTAAAAATCCAAAACTCAGGTTTAAAATTATTCTAGCAACCTGCATGCAATATTGCAAGGAAAAGGGCAGAAATGAAAAGGACAGAATAGACTTAGTAGACAAAATGTCGGATAAATCCGACAAAAACAAGCGCAGACTGAAGTCTACGCTACATAA
>JBEPVL010000097.1:0-4843 GCA_041691035.1 Chlamydiota bacterium | reverse complement strand
TTGTATAGATAGTATCAGATATGTATAGATTTATGCAAGCTGTTTCTAACCCTTGCGATCCCAATCGCACAAGCTATTTGTACGATTCCTGTAAGGATTTTAAGCGGTTTTGCTCTTGCTCGAGAAAACCAATTTAGATTTATGCCAGTAAGAAATGAACCAACCAATCCGAGTCGCCAGGACTCTATTACTTGCTTTGTCAGGTAAGCTTTACCATAATACTTAGGGTCATTTTCAAATCGTTGTGGATCGATAATGGAAAATCGAAAACGTAGTATTGGAGAAATAAAAGTATTAACCACACCACTTATACAAGAAATAAAGACAGGAAAGCATTTAATTACGATTCTATAATGCATCAAATTTGGAAATAGTTGAGCGACAAAATTGTACCCTGCTAAAATTGAATGGAGATGAGGGAGAAGCCGGTATGCAGTCTCTTTTGGATAACCAAAAAAAGGTAAAGATATAATACCACTACTAATACTACTACTACTACTACTACAACATTCAGTATCCTTAAATACATAAAAATCTCCTTCGGTAAAATCAGGCATCCACTCTTTAGTAGATCCACTGGCTTTACCACCATGACTAGGCTTCCCCCCGTTAATTCTTATACCGATGTTGCTGAGAAGATTAGTCCCGTGTCTTAATGTTTCCAAACCGAGGATGTTAGCCAAACCGGAATCAAATAAATCGTAAACGATATTGCCTATAGCGAAACTTTTGATATTATTCATTTAAATTAAATATAGCATGATGTTGATTGAAATTTTTAAATTAAAAAAAAATTAAATTGTAAACTAAATAGGTGTATTTTTCAATAAAATAAGCATAAAGTTTTAGAAGGAAGTCTATATATATAAAGGATTTAAAGCATTCCGATCTATTTAGCGGGATCATGAACTTGATTTCGATTGGAAATACTCTAATAAAATTTTCCTGTCTGTTTTGGAAATCCCTTGAACTTGTTTAAGATCTTCATCTGTCGCTTGAGCTAGTTTTTTTACACTTCCAAAATGGGTAATCAGCTTTTTTCTTTTTGTGGGTCCAATGCCCTTTATTTCTTCTAGAGAGCTTTTTAGACTTTTTTTTGTACGACGCTTGCGATGAAAATTCAATACAAAACGATGCGCTTCATCACGGATATTTTGAATCAAAAATAAAGCTGGAGAATGCGTGTTTAAGTGAATGGGAGAGGATTGATCTGGCAGGAAAAGCTGCTCTGCAGTCATTCCCTTATCATGCCTCCCTTCTTCTTTAGCCACTCCGACAATATCAACTCCGATCACATTTAACTCAGAAAATACTTTTAAGGCAATTCCTAGCTGTCCTTTTCCTCCATCAACAATGAGTAGATCTGGAAGATCATTTTCTTCCTTAGCTCTTTTATAGCGCCGTAAAAGGACTTCATACATAGATGCATAGTCATCAGATGCTTTTCCTTGATGTTTTAAACCATAAGTTCTATACCGTTTTGTGTCTTTAATTCCATTTATAAAGGCAACAAGGGCAGCTACAGGTTCTCCTCCACTTGTATGAGAATTGTCAATACATTCAATGTGCGTGGGGTAATTTGTCAAGTTCAAGCTTTCTTTTAGTTCAAGAAGGCATTTTTCATTTTGATTTTCAATGTTTTTTTGTGAGTTAAAAAGTGCTTCAGCATTGCTTTTTGCCATATTCACAAGAATTTTCTTTTCCCCTCTTTGTGGATAATGAATGGAAACTTGTTGGTGGCGCCCCTTAGAAATAATTTCTTCAATGACATGATGGTTTGGAAGGGAAATCGGGATCAATATCAAGGAGGGTAGTTCTTCCGCTTCACCATAGCGCTGAATAAGGAATGAGGTGAGAAGTTCTCGGTCATCTTCAAGGAAATTTTTAAAATTAAATTGTCGTGAACTCACTAGACGTCCATGGCGAAATGTGAATTGCGACACCAAAGCTTCGTCAGCTTGTCTAAAAAGAGCTATTGCATCAGCATTAACGCCAAGAGGTTTATCAACATATTGTTCCTCAATTGTTTTTTCAATTTGCTGAATCATTCGATGAATATGCGCTGCTTGCTCAAATTCAAGGTTTAAAGAGTGTTCCTGCATTTCAGTATAAAGTTCTTGAAGGATCTCTTTATCTTGTCCACGGAGAAATTGAATAGTTCTCTTCAGATGCTGTTGATACTCGACTTCCGAACATTTCCCTCCACAGGGTCCAGCACAACGATGCATTTGATAAAGAAGACAGGGGCGATTTCTTCGTGAAAATTCAGCGTCTGAGCATCGTCGAAGAGGAAATAAGCGTTGTAATAAATCAAGTGTTTGTCGTGCTGCAAATGCACTGGTGTAGGGGCCAAAGTAAATCCCATCAGGTTCCGGTGTGCCTCGATAACGGACGAGGCGAACAGCTGGCCATTGTTCGTTCATATTTATTTTTAACGCAACGTAGCTTTTATCGTCCTTCAATAATGCATTATAATGGGGTTGATGCTGCTTAATGAGGTTGCTTTCTAAAAGGAGAGCTTCTTTTTCAGAAGTCACCACGATGGGTTCAACAGAATGGATTTTGGCGATAAGATAAGGAACCATCACTCTTCCATCTCTTCCAGGTATGAAGTACTGCTTGATCCTTTTTCGAAGATTCTTAGCTTTTCCGATATAGAGCACTTCGTTGTCCTGATTTTTCATTAAATAGACACCAGGAAGGGAAGGGAATTGATCTAGTTTATTTGGGTCAAAGCTCATAAGGTCTCATCTGATCTATCATTTAACTGTTCTAAATAAGTGCCAAAGTTCATCTTAAGGTTTTTCCAGCAGGATTCCAAATACTTATTTCCATAGAAAGTATCCGTTCTTTTAAAAAGTATTCTTTGAGAAATAAGGGAGGATCTCAAGGATATATTCTTAATGGGGGAGTGAAAAATAATATACGAACGAAAATGGTGGCGTGCAAGCAAATCTCG
Organism: Chlamydiota bacterium; assembly: GCA_041691035.1. Taxonomy (GTDB): domain Bacteria; phylum Chlamydiota; class Chlamydiia; order Chlamydiales; family Parachlamydiaceae; genus JBEPVL01. The sequence goes on along the minus strand of JBEPVL010000097.1, from coordinate 1,884 downwards.
ATTTTTAGGAATAAGACTTCCTGCGCTAAACTTTTGTTCGGTAGCGTGATTGATCGACTGGATAAAGAAATGGGACTCATCTTCCTTCAGCGATTTGACAGATTTATGGAAAAAAAAAGTGTTAATCTCCCCGTGGATTAGGAGGTTCAGAGGGTTTTTAAATTCATATATTCTCATCTTATTTTTATCCTATAAGCTTAAAGAATATCAATAATTCAAAAATTATCCAACATCCTCCTCGTTGATGACAGGAAGAAGGGGATTCTCTCTTTCTTGCATAGCCAGTTGGCCACAAGCTGCAGCAATATCAACACCTTTTGTGTAACGACAGGTATTCACGATATGTGAGCCAAATAAAACACTTCTAAATTGTTTTATCGCCTTTTTTTCGGGTCGCTTTAATCGGACACCTGGAATGGGATTATAGGGGATTAGATTGACTGTACATTGTTTTCCCTTCAAGAGGTGGGCTAACTCGTGCGCATGATCAGGATTATCGTTGACTCCCGCAATTAAGATGTATTCAAAGGTAATATCGCGTTTAGTTTTTTGTGTATATTCATCCATAGCAGCCAGGATATCTTCAAGTGGATACTTTCTCGCATAGGGAATGATTTTTTTTCTAATATGTTGATTGGGTGCATGCAATGACAATACCAAATTCACTCGCACTCCTTCGGAGGAAAGTCGCTTAATCCCTTCAACAATTCCTACTGTGGATACAGTGATGCGTCTTTGGGAAATATTGAGGAGATCGGGATGGCTAATCAAATAAATGGACTTCAACACAGGATCGTAATTTTTTAGAGGTTCTCCCATTCCCATGTAAACAACATGAGAGACACGTTCATTTTTCGTGGACAACCATTGATTGATACGTAGAATTTGCTCAACAATTTCACCTGGCCTAAGATTGCGAAAGAAACCTTGTTGACCTGAGGCGCAAAAGGCACATTTTGCTGGGCAGCCTACCTGAGAGGAGACACACACGGTACGTCGGTTACCCGAACAAATTAAGACGGACTCAACTAATTGTTTGTCACCGAGACGCCATAGAAACTTAAATGTCTCTTTGTCTGCAGATTCAGTTATTTTAACGCATTCAAGGGTTGGAAAACGAAATGCTTTTGCTAGCTTATCTCTTAAAATCTGACTGAGGTTAGTCATTTGCTGCCAGTCAAAAATATTCTTGGCGTAAATCCAATTTAAAATCTGCTTTGCATGATAGGCATGTTCACCTTCTTCACTCAGCCATTTTCCTAGGGATTCAAAATCTAAATCTGTATAGTCCATTAGTAATCAACCAGTTTAATTTTAAAAGAATGCTACCATAAGCATACTAATAATACTATAAAAACAATTAATTTTTCAAATTCTAATCCATTATTTTTATGTATACAATTAATAACCAATATGATATGTTTTGATTTTATGAAAAAAATTGCAAGAAAAAGACGAATTGTCTTCTCGAGAGTATATGCAATTAAAAAAAAACTTGTTTTGTTTAATTCTGTTTATGAATACAATTGTCGTTTTATAAAATAACTAAAATAATTAGGAAAAAATGAGCACTCAAGCCCCTTCACTTTCTTTTAAAATGGCTTATCTTCTATCAGAAATGATTAAGGTGTCAGTTATTGGAGATTCGTTTTCAAAAAGAGTAAAATTGTATTCCATGAATGCACTATGCACACTTCCTTTTAAATTGATAAAACTAAAGATAGAGTCTTTTTCAAATATTTATCTAGGGTGTTTTTATGAATATGCCCGTGAAAAAAAGATCAATCCAGATAGAATTATTTGGTTGGCTCCAACTGCAGCTATTGTACTTTGGTTCATCCGGTTTTATAGGACTCACTATCCAACCAACGATGTTTCTTGTTT
>JBEPVL010000096.1:0-4882 GCA_041691035.1 Chlamydiota bacterium | reverse complement strand
GGAATTCTTATATCATATCTCGAATTGTATTTTTAATTTTTTCATTTGGTATTAAATTTGAAATGAAGTGTTATGCTGGCAAGCGTCTAACTTGTAAGAGCTTAGCTGAAGCAATTGCTAAAAAAGAAAATTACACTCGGAAGCTATTAAATGAGCTGGAGAACACTAGAGAATGCCACAGAGGGCTAAGTCATCCAGAAAAAGATCAGAGCAATAGAAATCCATGGGTTTACTGGATAGATGCTATGCAAGAAAAGGAGGAGTTGGATGACTAGCTCTTTTATTAAATTCATCGTTTATCAGGTCACACACCGCTATATCTGAAGAATATAGCGGTGTGTGATGTGATGAAACACCGGTATTTGAGAGGTTTTTGACAGGTGTTTGATGATAGAATTGATAGTGAAATGGTCTTATAAATACTTTTAGGATGGTATTTGATCTTTTTGTTGATCACACACCGGTGTTTGATGAGTAAAGATAGAAGGTAGAAGTCCAAATGAATATAAAAGATTTAGTTGAAGAAGCGGGATATATGCCAAAGCGTAAGGCTGCATGCCATGCCGGAGAATACTATTCACCATGTCCGTTTTGTAAAGGTGGTCATGACCGGTTTCTTATTTGGCCTAATCGTCACAATAACAATGGAGAATATCAAGGCGGCCGTTTCTCATGTCGTAAATGTGGAAAGTATGGAGATGCTATTACTTTTCTTTGTGAAATGCATGGCTTGAGCTATTTAAAAGCCTGTGAAAAGCTAAAACTTAAGCCGAGAGGCAAGCAGCCAGCATTCGCAATAAAACAGCCTTACAAACTACCGCCGATTGTCCCCGATCCTCCTACATTGTGGTTAGAAAAAGCTAGGGCATTTGTGAACTGGTGTCATTTACAGCTAATGAATAATCCAGCTGCTTTAAAAAAAGTTCAAGAAAGAGGATTCTCAACGGAATCAATCATAGGATATAAGATCGGCTTTAATCCTGGAGATGCTAAAGGACGAGATATTAGGCGCGAGCGACAAGATTGGGGATTGGAAAATCAGCTTAAAGAAGACGGCACATCTCGTAAGCTTTGGTTGCCTGTAGGGTTTACAATACCCACGCTGAATGCCGCAGGTGTGCCTGTTAAAGTTAAAATACGTCGCACTGCCTGGGAGGAAGGCGATAAGCTTCCTAAGTATGTTGAGGTATCTGGATCTAAATCGTCTCCTTCTATTTATGGAGATACTAACCTACCAGCAGGATTAATACTTGAGTCTGAATTTGATGCTTTACTTCTACAGCAAGAAGCTGCTGATTTAGTTTATTGCATTGCTCTGGGAGGAAGTACGAAGCCTGTTGATCGTCATACAGATGCTTTGCTTAAAGGAACAAAAACAATCCTTTTCCTGCCCGACTATGATGAAGCAGGCGCAACTGCTTGGGTTAAATGGAAAAGGCAGTATCCATATATTCATCAAATTTTAGCTACCAAAGGCAAAAGTGCTGGAGATGACTTCTCGGAAGGAGTCAACTTGAAAGAGTGGATAAAACAGGCCATAGCCAAAATTGACGCCAGTATCATTAAAGCTGCATAAAAAGTAAGGAAACCACATGCAAAATAAAGAAACATTAACCAGAAGACAGCTTCATGTCTTACCTTTTCTCATAAGTCATCCTACTGTTGAGTTGGCTGCAAAGCAATCTGGTGTTTCCGCTAAACAAATATTTGATTGGCTAAATCAACCCACTTTCCGCCAGGAGCTAGAGAAAAGGAAAAATGAAGCAGTCAATCAAGCTGTTGACCGCTTGAAGTTAACAGCTTCCAAAGCTTGCGATACGCTTATTGGCTTGCTTGATAACGCACAATCAGACTCTATTAGGCATCGCGTTGCCGTAGACATGCTAAATATGACGCTGAAGTTTATGGAGTTTAAGGATATGGAGCAAAGGCTTAGAAAGCTAGAAGAAACAATGGCAAATTAAGGAGATGAGCATGTCAATCAAGACACGTTTGAACAGGCTGGAAAAGGAGAAGGCAAACAATAGGCTTTGGGCATTAATTGGAATCGGAAAGCCACTAAATTCGCAGCATCAGCGAATGTTAGAGATACAAGCACGCAACAGCTTCTATAACTCTGGTGGAGATAGGAATGCTTACTTGGCTTTCCTGCCTTTTGATTCTTTTGGCATTGGCTTCATTGGTTATATAGCGAAGAGCGAGCTCATCACGAAGATCATGGATAAGACGAAGAACCCTGCTGAAAGTTGATGGGACTCCCAAGCCTGAAAAAGGAGTAGACTTCTAGAAAAGTGACATCCTTAAGTGGTACCGGTTACTTTCATAAAGATGAAAAAAGCATAGAAAAAAGACAGGCCATTATTTCACCAGCGTAAAAGCATTTTATTTTTTTATAATAAAAATCAAAGATCAGCTCCTAACTTTATCAGTCATGAAGCTGATGCTTTTGCGAAGTTTAGAACAAAATTTAATTCACTAAAAAAATAAAAAATTTACAGTAGATTCTAAAGCATCAATTTTTGGTACCACTGAATTTCAATTCTAAAAATTTCTTAAGGTTACAGAATCCACATTTACAGCACCTCGCCTAGATAACTCATCTTTAAAATCACTCCAATTTGTAATGCGATTCCATGTACTTCCTTTTTCAAGATAACAACGGGCCTCAATAATAGCATCTTTCATATCTGTCTTAAAAAAGGAAACTTCTCCTCCTCTAAAATCACAATTAATAAAAAATGTTTTTTGCATATTACAGTTGAGAAAGCGACATCTTGAAAAAGAACAGTTTGTTAGAACCGAACTGGATAAATCTGTCTCTTTAAATATGGAACTCTTTTGGTGCAATCCCTGTAAATTCATTTTTGATAAGTTTAAATGAGAGAGATCAAGACTGTCAAAAAACATTTTTTTAGTATTTAATCCCAAATGCAAACGACGTTCGTTAATTTGTTCTTTTAGTTTTTCCGTTTTTTCATGGTCCTCTTCCTTTACATAGGATTCAATAAGGTTTCTTATTTCTTGATCAAAAACACATTTAATTTCCTGAGTCTCATTTTTAGAATGATTTGAGAGAATTTGGTTTATATCAATTTTGAATACTAGAGGTTTTTGTTCGTGTGGAATTCCTTTATTAAATAAAATTTTATTCGGATAGAGAGTTAGAGAGTTTAATTCAACTCCTGAAGCTGGACTTCTAACTGAAATGGAAGAAAAAATTTCTTGTTCTAAGCTTTCTTTAATTTTAATTTCAAACCATTTGATAATAGCATCTTTTTCATAAGTAAATCCGTCTTCTGCACAATAATAAGGTTCCACAAAATGTTCCTGAGTTATTGGACATATAGAATTATTTTTTTTAATTGTGCAGTTAGGAAGAATAGTCGCAGAAGAGATTTCACCAATCATGGGACTTTTATTAGGATGATTTTCTAACCATTTTTTTATTGAATCTTTTTCATAAGTAAACCCATCCTCTAATAAAATCCAAGGGCGATTGAATGGCATCAGAGTAATAGGACAAACTGGTTCTTCTTTATTTTGAAGATCTAATTTTTCAAACGGTACCAAGATAGATTGCATGGGATTCATATTTTCTCCTTACTAGATAATAAGTTTAGGGTTTCGCAGCTATGATTTAGCTACGGTGCACAGGCGGTGCATTAATGCATCAATTTTATCATTCAGATTCGTTAAAATCCAGTAGCATTTTGATCAGAAATCCTTTACCATTATGCCCATAGCGGTTGGATGATGTTGGGTTCTAGGGCAGACCACCGCCCTCATAACCCGCTGGTCGCTGGTTCAAGTCCAGCTTGCCCCACTTTTTTACCAGCACCTACAAGTGCATTTCAGCAATATTCAGCTTGAAATAATATCTTGTATCAAGTTACTTTTGCGACGTTCGGTGCAAAAGCGGTTTTGAGAGACATAAAATTCAGCGAACATTTTCTGAATTAGTCGATCACTTCATGCAAAGCGGAGCATTAGAACATCACCGCTCTGCTAGAGATACAACCCGTTATTTAGAGTATTGGCGAGAGCGTTTGGGTAAATATGCTCTTGTCCATCTTACACCAGAGCATTTAAGGAAAGAACGACAGTTTATAATCAACACTCCGACCCATAGAAACACTAAGCGAACTTCAGCAACCGTTAATCGATATATTGCTTCACTATCGGCTGCATTGACATATGCTTGTCGACAATTGCGTTGGATCGATGACAATCCTTGCTTCAATCTCATCAAATTGAAAGAAGCTCCAGTAAGGGATCGTATTTTAACCGAAGATGAAGTTCAAAAGCTTCTTGAAGCATGCCGTCAAAGCCGATGTCAATACTTGTACTGTATTGTGTTATTGGCTTTTACAACAGGTATGAGGCAGGGGGAAATTTTAAATCTTACATGGCTTAAAAACCGCAAAAAGACTTTTTGCGGTTTTTATGACCCTCTTCTTTAAGCATAAAATGGCTGAAGTCGTTTAAATTTGATAGAATGAGGATCAGAATATGCCTGATAATACAGGAAAAAAACAGGGAAAGAATCAATTTCCAAAAGGACATTCGGGAAATCCTAATGGCCGACCAAAGGGGACAAGGAATAAGTCTACGATGTTAGCGCAGCTTCTTCTCGAAAGAGATCTTGAAGAAATTTGTAATCGACTCATTGAAGAAGCCAAAGCTGGCAATATGCAGGCTGTGAAAATGATTCTTGATCGAATCTTACCACCAAAAAAAGATTCTCCGATTGCAATCGATATCCCTGAAATCAAAACTGCCTCGGATATTTTGCAAGCAATTAACTGTATTAGCACAGCTGTAGGGCAGGGTGAAATTTCACCATCTGAAGGCGAAACATTATCAAAAATAATTGATATCCACT
>JBEPVL010000095.1:0-4898 GCA_041691035.1 Chlamydiota bacterium | reverse complement strand
TGATAGGTATAGAAATCGAAGAAAAAGGTTTGGTTTACGATTCAATCTTATCGCAAGAATTCACAATTTAGAGTTGGCTGGGTAGTTTTGAAAGAAGTCTATTATTAAAGTGGCGTATAACACTTCCAATAGCTCTACAACAATGTTCTGTTACTTTAGGCCAAGGTCCACCTTTATTATAAACTTGAAATTCTTCTTCCTCTATTGTCCCCAGCTTGTCAATTAAATTGTTATAATCAATCAAGGGGCATAGTAGAGTTTCATTTATCTTATTAATCATTTCTTTTTGATGAAGTAAAGCGCCACTTTCAATAGCTTTGGATAGTTTTTCATTCAGGTTTTTCAAATAAGTAAGCTTAGAATGAGGAATTGGGAAATGATTGATGATAAAATCACAAAAATTACTCTTTCCTGATGGCTTACTGATGGCTAGGATATGCGATTTTAAAAGCTCTAGAGGTTGACCAACTAAGGGCAAAGAACGAGTCTCTCCATTTTTTGTTTCTGTAAGAGTAATGACTCCAAGGTTCCTATCAATGTCACTACGAGTCAAATTCATGATTTCGCCGTAGCGCATTCCTGTAGATAGAGCCAGAATCACAGCTAAGTAAAGAATTGAGCAACGACTTTCTTTACAAGCTGCCAATAATCTAATGCGCTCATCATCACTTAGAAAACGCACTCGTCCATTAGAAACTTTAGGCTTTGAGATTTTGTGAACAGGATTTTCAGATAGCCATCCCCATTCTTTAATTACTATTGTGAATACATGGGAAAGACTAGAAAGATAGCGTACGGCTGTAGTCGAGCATCTCTTTTTGCCTTGGCTATTGGGTTCAACAAGCAATAAATCTCTTTTTTCAGCAATGAGGCTTGGCTTAATCGCATCAAGAGTAAGGTGCTTAAATTGCTTTTTCCACCAAAGCAAATGCTGTTTCACATTATGGGCATTTTTAGGTTTCGTAGGTAATACTGTTTCAATATAACGGTCAATAGCCTCCCTCGTCCATTGTATGCTTTTGAGCTTCATGTTTATCGAAATAGCGACCTTTTTCAATTTCTACTTCAGTGGTCTTTTTCCATTTCGTAGCTAATGTTAGTGAGCTGAATGTTTTGGTAATTGGCGCATGACCTTTGACTCTAACGCGTGCTCGATAGCTGACACTACCGTCACCTTTGATACGTTCATCTATTCCTTTCACAGCAGAACCCCTTTCTTGATTATTGTTAGGGTTAACTATTGCTTGTGAAGGAATGATTGTACTTAGTTGTGTGGTTTTGCTGATGAGTGGTCCACTAGTGGTCCAAACAGCATTTTCTAGCTCTTCATCTAAATTGATGTTAATTGAAGATTCCGTTTCACACATATTCCTAAGCTATAAAAGAAAAAGTGGGGCAAGCTGGACTTGAACCAGCAACCAGCGGGTTATGAGGGCGGTGGTCCACCATATAACCCAATACCATCCAACCGCTATGAGTATGATGGTAAAGGATTTTTGATCAAAATGCTACTGGATTTTATTGGATTTCGATGGTATAATGTACAACTTACTGCACCACCAGTGCACCGCAGAATAATGAAATCAAACTTGTAATTATAGAGGTTTATGCGAAAGTTAGTAATTTTTTATTTTTGTTGCTTTTTACAACTAGCCACTCTACCTCTATACTTGTCAACTTACATGTATTTCTTTGGGGAGAATTTGTTGGGTTTCAACATTTCATAGCTCTGCCAGATGAAAGTAAATGGCAATTTATTTCAAAATTTTATGAAATAGGCCAGCCACCAACACCTCAATCTGTAGAAGCTGTAAGATCCCAAAAAAATATCTTTATGCACTTTGAATGTCCTTGGACTGATTCAAAATTTGTTAACGGGAAGCCTATTGTTGTTACACCTAAAGGCGAATTTTCAATGGATAACCTTATAATAGCAACCGGTTGGATAACAAATTTAGATTTAAGAGAAGAGCTTTTTTATTTAAAAAATAAAATCGCCTTATGGTCAGATAAATACATCCCTCCTGTTGAAAAACAATATGAGGCATTATTGCGTGCCTCATATTTAGGAAATAGCTTTTATTTTACTGAAAAAATTCCAGGGACCGCACCCTATTTGAAATCGATTTTTAATTGTACAGGAGGATCACTGGTAAGTACTGGATTTAGTGCAGGTACTGGTATAAGCGGTATGAGATATAGTATTAAAGTACTTATAAATGAACTGGTCTCACAATTATTTTTAGATGACATAAACTATCATTACCATACTTTAGAGACCTATGAAGGGTATTTATTTGAAAATTAAATCTATGAATAGTTTAACCAAAAAAAAGTTTTATTTTGTCCGGCATGGAAAAACTGACTGGAATAGTAAACAGCTTTGTCAGGGACAAATTGATATACCACTTAACCAAGAAGGTAAAGATGAGGTATATCAGATAAGTACTTTGATCTCAAAATTACCTATTTCTAAAATCTTTGTAAGTCCTTTAAGAAGGGCTCTTGAATCTGCTCAGATTATTCAAGAGCAATTTCCTGCCCAATTGACAATTATTGATGATCTCAAAGAAAGAGGATGGGGTACTCTAGAGGGTGCCTCAAGCATTGAGATGTACCAAATAGAAGAAAACGAAGAATTGGATCCACATTATATTCTTGGATATAATATTGAACCAAGAAATATGTTTCGTGGCCGTATTGTACGAGGAATTAATATAGCCTTAGAAGAGGAAAAGCCATTGATTATTTCACATGGTCGAGTATTTTTAGTTTTATGTGAAATATTGAGCGTTCCATTGATACGGCAAATACCCAATGCTACTTTGATCGAGTGTAATCCTTTTGATAATGGTTGGCAGCTTAAATTTCATTCCCAATAGGTTAAATATGAAACCGAAATTCAAAAATTTTCTCACTGGCATTATTTTATGTTTAATGTTCAACCTACCCCTAATTGCTTTACCCCTTGGTAAAGAAGCAAATGAACAATTCTTAGATTTAATGAATTGTCAGCTTCCTTCAATTATTAATGAATGTCCAGGAATGAAAGATCATTTTTTAGGTGTAAAACCACTTGAAGATGGGGGACCTTCTTTTATTAATTCTGTTTATCTAATAGAGCTGAAAAATGGAGATGAACTAATCATCAAAATTGGCAATCCGATTTGGAAAGATAGCAAGACTCTGAATGAAATTTCAGCACTAAAGTTTTTAAAAATTCATTCAGAAATCCCAGTTCCTTACGTTTTGGCATACAATAATAATGTAGATCATTCACCAATAGGCAAAGAATATATCATAATGCCTCGAATGCCAGGAAGGCCCTTGAATTATGAAATTGAAAAACTCTATAAAGATAAAATCAGTTATTACAAAATCCTAGATCAACTTGCCTTAATAATCGCTCAACTCAAAAGTTACCAATTTTCTACGATAGGTAACTTCAAAGAATACAAGAATGGAGATCGTTTTTTAGAAATTGGAGGAATTGTAGATTTTGCTAATTATGAAATCTCTGAACCTTGCACAACCTATTCTCAATATGGGCGGCATGCTCTTAATTTTTACATAAAAGAAATGGGGGTTCTTTTGGATAAGAACAGTCAAGACAGAGAATTATATCAAAAATATATTCCTATTCTAAAAGATTTATTGGCTACAAATGATTTCAATTTATTAAATGGATCGGATAAATTTGTTTTTAGTCATCAAGATTTTGTCATGAAAAACATTTTAGTGGATGGTGATACAGTGACCGCTGTGTTGGATTGGGAATGGAGTGGGTCTGCTTTGATGGAAATTGAATCAATGACCGGATTTGATTTTTTATTGACCGACGAGGACAGGTCATATTTTTCAAATGCATTGAAAAATTTAGGAATAAGTGATTTTTTTGACCCCCCCCCTATGAGCGAAAGCTCTTCTATCAATTGTTGGGTAATGTTTATACCCTGGTAGCCTTTAGAGAATGGCGTGAGGGCAAGCTGGAGCACACAGCTAAATTTTTAAGCCAAAAACTCGAGCAAAGGAAAATAAGAAATGATCCCAATTTTGATTGTGATTTATTTTTGTCTTCTATTGCTGAGGATCTTGATAAGTGTATTTTCAATCTAAAAAAAAATTGCTACTCACTCGACTAAATAAATTAGAAAGATGATTAAAATTATACTTAGAATAGATTGTATTGGAAGTTTGTAAGTACCTGTCCTTGTTGGATTTACGAGAAAAAGATGGAATTTTTATCTATCAATAAACTTTTAAATTATGCTTGAGAAGGGTGTTAGTTGCTCATGAGAAAGGTCGTTTTTTGAACTTGCATTGAGCAAAAGATCGAATAAGGCATCGTTCAATATATAGCATCTGCTATGTCGAATGTAAACATTTAGCTACAGCAATTCCCGTTAAAAAGCGCTTGTTAATCAGTTGCTTAAATATTTACTGTAAAGGTTCTTTTTCTGAAGGGCTAGAGAGCCTATTTTCAGCCTTTTTTAACCATAGATTACGAAAAGAAATTCCCAATTACTCGATTTTCTACAGTAAGATTTTTTAGTGGGAATTGCTGAATTTAGCTAAAGGAAACTGAATAAGATCCTTTCGGAATCTCCTGGCCAGGATTACGTCTACCATTATCTGGAAGAATTAAGATATGATCGGCCTCGATTGTTGAAGTATCGAAGTCATCAGGATTATCACATATGACAAGTGCAAATTTATTCTTGAGATTTATATTCATGACCTTCTCTAATCTCTCTATACGAATTCTATTTGAATTTTTCATTTAGCCCCCTCTCTTCTATCGCTTTGAGCCTCTTCTCAAAATCGTAAATTTCTAATGCTTTAGAGTGGATATCAATTATTTTTGATAATGTTTCGCCTTCAGATGGTGAAATTTCACC
>JBEPVL010000094.1:0-5007 GCA_041691035.1 Chlamydiota bacterium | reverse complement strand
GCATTCTGCAAAAATTCCGATGCAACTTGATATTGGTTTCAGTGATCTAATTTTTACTCGAAAGAGAAATGCTGATCTCAAGACTTTTGTAAAAAGTTCAGAAAGGAAGCTAAAAGAAAAATCAAAGTCTTCAATTTTATTAATTATGTACTTAAACAAGAAATATAGTGTTTTATGAGCTTTCATCCTGAAACATTAATAATTTTTGCGATTACAATTAAGTTAATTTTTTCTTTTCTGTATCTCGCTATTATATGCAACTCGTTTGGAAATAGGGTTTATGAGTACTTAAACAAAACACAAATATTTACAGCAAAAAGGATCAAATGGGACATTTTTTCTAGGTATATTTCAGCTAGTAACGTTGTTATGGCTCTTACAATCGGCTCTTTCACATGTGCTACCTTAATTCCTCACCCAGGATATGCAATTGATGTTAATGACATAGCTGCTGGTGTTAGAATTGGTAAATTGATAGAAAAAGCTAAAAAACATTTTGATAAAGATGATGTCAAAGCTTTGATTGAAGACATGCTTGATCTTAAGAATGAAACAGAGAACTATACGGGTCAAAAATTAGATCTTGAGAAATCAATTGATCAAGTTTTTAATGATGTTCAGATTTGCAGAGCAAAATAGCTCTGTGCGAAAGCTATAGCTTCCTTTTTGGAATCTCCATTCTGAGCAATAAGATAGCATGCATAGCGAGTCAGCTTATAATCTTCAACTATTTGAATGGCTCTCATGCCTCCTTGAATCGGTTTACCGACTTCGGTAAAGTGATCCACAGCTACTCCTCCGGAATTCTCACAGGCAATTCTTGCCTTGCCAATCACAATGTGGAAATTTGTCCACTTCGTGTATTCTAAAAGCTCTTGAATATCTCTAGCAAACCAATATTCTATCCCGTCCACGGTAATGTGTGAGGCCTGCTCAAAACTCTTTACTAGTTTTTTTATGACTTCTGTATTTATTGACTGCCTAAAAAAATTTTGAAAATAACAAACTATCATACTGGATAGCATTTTTCAAATATGAAGTTGATTTGGCAGCTCAAAGTATGATTTCATTGTGAAAATTTCAATTTTGATCACGTTTGAAATGGTGCACTGGCAAGAATTCTTAGTAATTTTTACCTACAAACACGTTGACATAAGTATAAGGTTGTTTTTGTGGCGTCGAGTTTTCAAAGAAATCTGATAGGTGATGCAATCGTTCATTGAAATACGATATTCAAGATATCGGCACACTGGAAATGCATTCAAGCCAAGCTATAGCCCACAGTTCAGCCTACGATATTACTGCGCTTACCACTTTGTGAAGTAAGATAATTTCAAGGCTCATCCCCGAATGTAAAGGCATACATAGAAACACCTTTTGGAACTTTCAAAGTCAGTTTATGACGCCCATAGTCATTTTTAAGGTTTATTACGTCATATTTTCGTGGTTGTTTGACTAAAATTTGCCCTTTTTCATTCATGTCTTCAGTAAAATATTTCTTTTCTAGTGGATGATCATCTAAATATACAATGACAAGTTGCGGTTTGTCAGAATCCATGACTAAATAAACGCGCGTAGCGAGAAAATTTAAATCTAGGTAACTGCCTTCCCCCATTGAAGTAATTTTCTGAGAACTAACTAACCAGTTGCCTTTCAATCCAATTTGATTATCCTTCAAAAGTTCATGGTAATTATATGGAACACTTACTTCGGATTTAATATTATTGCCAGATACATATCTATCAGCCTTCTCGGAGCCTAAATAGGTTTCAGGGGTAATGGGGCGGCGAGACACTGTAATTTCTTCTTTTACTTCTAAAGGGGATAATCCTAAAAGGCTGCGAATATCATTTTCGGTTTCCTGATAAGCTCCCTCACCAAAATGAAAGCTCCGAACAATACCTTCTTTATCGACAAGGTAATGTGCAGGCCAAAAACGGTTATTAAAATTTTGCCAAGTTTTAAAATCGCTATCTATAGCAATAGGATACTGGAGTCCAAATCGTTGTGCGGCGTCTTTAACATTATCAATGTTCTTTTCGAATTCGAATTCTGGAGTATGAACTCCGACAACTATAAGTCCCTTATCTTTATATTTTGCATACCAATCTTTGATGTATGGAAATGTACGAATGCAATTGATACAGCTGTAAGTCCAAAAGTCGATTAAAATTACTTTACCATGTAACTGCTCCAAAGTGACTGGGCCTGTATTTACCCAGCCTGTGATACCTACAAGCTCCGGTACTACAGATATTTTAGGTAGAGCAACTCTCTTTTTTGAAAATAATTCTTCAGTGGGCAAGATAAAATTTTTGTTTGAGATAGAAGAATTTGAATCCCTCAATTTTTCGAGTTCTTTTTTAACTGTTAGATTGTCTTCAATATTGATTAGAGGGACATATTGTATTGCAATCTGCTGGAATTTGACATCATAGTGAAAGGCAATTGCAAGTGCTCCTAAAATCATAAGAACCCCGAAGCCTTTGCGTATCCATTCTGCATATTTGGAAAGACATTTAGAAGAGCTGATTATTTTTTTGCCTCCATAAATAATCAAAAACATAGGTATGGCTGCACCGAGGCTATAAGCAAATGTTATCAAAATTGTAAACCACGTAACGGCGCTTGTCGCAACCAAAGTAGTGATCGCCGCAAGAATAGGTCCTGCACAAGGAGTCCAAACTAGACCTAAAGCTATTCCCAATATAAAACCGCTCCAAAATCCGGAACCAAATAATTTTGATTTTTCCTGAACGGATTGTCCGAGATTCGCTATACCAGAAGTCGCCTCAGCGAATTTTTCACCAAGAAACGGAAAAATCATTAATAAGCCAAATACTGCTATCAATCCAATAGCAATATAACGAAGAAAATCCGGTGAAATTCCTGTTAAATGAACGATTGTTGTAAAAGTAAGAGTGAAAAACGTAAAACTAAAAATCAAACCGCAGATGATACCTACTGGGCGCAAGTGTCCTTTCCCTCCCCCTGCAGATAAAAGCGCCGGAAGTACAGGTAACACACAGGGTGATAGTACGGTAACAATTCCTGCTAGAAAAGCAAAAAGGAGGAGGATAAGCATCAAGAACCAAAGAAAATAAATTTAAAAATCCCATAAGCCAGCTCTATGTTTTGAGATATAACAAGAAAAAATTAAATTAACTATCAATTAAGAAGGCCCAGAGTTCGTTAGCATGATTTGGCTTTTGATCAAGATTGCTTACATATCTTCTCCTGCATAGCTTGTAAAGAATCCAGATTATAAGGCACGTTAAGGATTTTGCTTCCACTGTAAAGATCTGGATTTGCCTTGCTGTATCTTTTGAGATACAGCATTTTCAAGTGGATTTTAAGCTATTAATTTTGAGAGGGTTGGAAGTTCTTCAGGGAGGCTGAATCAGTCAAAAGTTCGAAGTGAACCCCGAAACTAGAGTTTTTTACCCCTGGCTGCAAATCTAAAGAGTTTTTCATATGGTGCATCAATGATGAAAAGTCCATGCAACTATGCGGCTTTTCTTTTGGCCCTGTCCCATCGGGATAGTTCTTACTTCGATGCCCTTAAGCTTGTTCAACTCTTTATATATACCAGAAAGGCTCGTCTCTTTTGAGACAAGGGTGGTGAACCATTTGCACGTTACCTCTAAACTCTCTTTAATCATCCGAGTGATAAAGGCAACTTCTCCTCCAAGACACCATAACTCATTTTCATGTCCACCGAAATTCAATTGATTCGATTTGATCCTTAAATTTTTCCATTTTCTTCTGGTCCCTTCCATAGCTTCAGCATGCGATGCATGAAATGGAGGATTGCACATGGATATATCAAAATGGAGGTCTTTGGGAAGTCCGTCAAAAATATAGGGAGGAGATTTTTGGTGGAGAATTTCTATAGAATTAGTCAGCTCATTTTGCTTAATCAGGTTCTTGGCAATGGAGATCGCTTCTGGATTGATTTCTGTGCCTACAAAACTCCATCCGTATTCTCTAGATCCCAGGAGAGGATAAATGCAATTTGCTCCAACTCCAATATCGAGGACTTTGATTTTTTCTCCTCGAGGGATTAGGCCCATCTGGGCTTCACTGAGTAAATCTGCAATGTAATGTAGGTAATCGGCACGTCCTGGAATAGGAGGGCATAAATAGTCCCCGGGCAGATTCCAACGGATGTTGTAGTAGAACTTCAGAATAGCTTTATTGAGTGTTTTTATGGCGTTCGGATTGGAAAAATCAACAGATTCAGTCCCAGCTGGAGTGGTTGTCAAATATTTTGCCAAATCAGGACAAACAGCGACGAGCTGCTTGAAATCATACAGATTGTTGTTGCGATTGCGAGGATGTAATTCAGGCTTACGCAGTGGCATTTTTGGATAGGTTTTTTATTTCTTGGGCGATATTTTGCATTTCAAGTACGATTTCACTTGTTGGAGCAAGCCGATTGCATAATTTGCGCAAGCGGGCGCTCATTCTGTTTAAGCTTTGCTTGGCCGAAGCGTACTCGTCTTTGAAGGCTGTTAATTCAGAGTTGACCTCTGTGAGGATTTTGATTTTCTGCTGAAGTTGATGTATGTCCATTGTTGTTCCTATCATTTTTTTCTTTAGGGATATTCTACCTGTTTAAAATGAAAAAGTCACGCAAAGCCAACTCAAGAAAAATATTGTCGGTTTTCCATCGCCTCATTCAGTACATAAAAGATTAATTTCTCTTAAGAAGTTCACGAGACCCTGGTAAACACCGGTCTTTAGGTCCATCACCTTCACGTAGCACACATTTGGAATGTAGAAGTTCCACAGCCTCAGCTGAATCCCTCACTTTAGAAGCACTACGTGCTAACATTTCTTCTTCAAATTCAATGAGTGCAATTTCTCTCACTCCGATTTCTCTCCATTTAGACAAGGGAGTACATGCTATTGAAATGTGACGAGCCAGTGCCAGTGCATCCAACAGAGCCTGATTTGCACCTTGTCCTTTAAATGGACTCATAGGGTGAGCTGCATCTCCAATCA
>JBEPVL010000093.1:0-5429 GCA_041691035.1 Chlamydiota bacterium | reverse complement strand
AATAATGCTATTTTGTAGTATCGGCATATGCCTTGGATCATTTTATCATAGATGAGGGCAGTGGCGTTGGAATCCGGAATGATCAAAGGAAAAAACAATGGTTAAGTCCAGTAGTTGATTGACCCAATCTTTCATCGTCATTTAAATGGCTTCTCCAGCCCCTTTAATGCGGCACAAAGCATAAATTTGATGACCCTGGTTTAGGAGGTAAAGGATCAGTCTTTTTCCTACAAATCCATTGGCTCCTGTAATCAAAATCTTTGTCATCGATCAATCCCTTGTGTTTCTCTATATAATGAAAGAGCAGATTTGTTATGGAAAGCCAGATGCCACAGAAGAAGAAATCATCATGGCATCCAAGCAAGCCAATGCCCATGATTTCATCATGACTCTTCCGAATGGATATGCGACAGATATTGGACAGCGCGGAGTTAAATTATCTGGCGGCCAAAAGCAAAGACTCAGCATTGCTCGTGTCTTCTTAAAAAATCCGCCTATTCTTATTTTTGATGAAGCAACCAGTGCATTGGATAATGAAAGTGAAAGAGCCGTACAAAACTCGCTTGAGAGACTCATCAAAAATCGCACCACACTGGTTATAGCGCACCGTCTTTCAACTATCAGGAACGCCAAGAGAATTCTTGTATTAACGGATAATGGAATTGAAGAGCAAGGAACTCATGAAGAACTGATCGCTCTGGATGGTACCTACGCTACTCTATATAACATGCAGTTAAGAATCGAAGATACCGGAGGAATGCATGATAAAAATACGAAAAGCAAATAGCGACGATACCAGTCAATTAGAAAAACTTTTTTTAGAGGTGCGCCAAGCTACATTTACCTGGGAAAATTCGAATAAATTCAAACTCGAGGACTATCGAAAGTCTACAGAGGGAGAAACGATCTTCTTAGCTGAAGACAACCAGCAAATTATTGGATTTATTTCTGTATGGGAGCACGATTCACCTGCATTCCTCCATCACCTATTTATTTCAAAACCTCACCAAAGGCAAGGAATAGGACGTCTATTGATTCAGAGCCTTTTTTCTTACATCCCACTACCCTATAGACTAAAATGCATCGTAAAAAATGAAAACGCATTAGCATTTTACCTGAAGAATGGCTGGTCTATTGCAGGTAAAGGCATTAGTGAAGATGGCGATTACTTACTCTTGGAATTGTCAAAATTAGACGGTCCGAACTAAACGAGAATTAAGATGTGATTTCAATATCGAGACATTTGAGGAGATTGATCGCCTCCGGAAATGAAAACTTTGCTTTTTTGAGATTATTCGTCTGAATATCAATGCCATAATTTTTTGCATTTCTAAAATCAGATTTTGTCAAATTACATTGGTGAAACAGTGTTCCCAGTAAATCGGCATCGAAGAAGTCGGCCTCTTGTAAATCCGTGTTTGTAAAAAATACTTCTCTTACCTTGGAGCCTCTGAAAGAGATCGCCTTTAACTTTAAATCTGTGAAATTGCAGGTTTGCAAGATGCTCTTGAGGAATTTGATATGTATGAACTTGTCGCATTTATAGAAATCAACACCCACCATTTTACACTCCTCAAAAATGATGTCTTGAAGCCGGCATCCCTGGAGCTTAACCAAGCTGAGATTGCAGTTCTTGAATCGACATCCTGAAAAATCTGCTTGCTGCCAATCACTCTCTGTAAAATTGCAGTTCTCAAACGAAACGTTATTGAAAGCACTTTTCTTCAGATTTGTTTCCTTAGCATCAACAGACTTGAAGCATTCGTCTTCATAGGAGGTTTCCTTGGCAAACATCATGAAAAAGTCTTCTCAGTTAGGATTTCGTCAGTTTTGAATGCTATATCTACCACACCATTAGGTTCAAACATTGCTATAAAATGCTTGTACATTTCTTGTCTGTCCTCTCCTCCAGATGTTGTTAACAGCAGCGCATGGCCATATTCGGCAATATCTTCCACGATTCTTTCATGTCGGTAATAAGCCAAGGTTGTCGAATTAACTTCAGTCGTTCCATAACCTTGATAAAAAAGTTTTTTCTCATGAGGTATATTCCAAACATTTGCAACACCTCCGCCAATAAACATGAGGTCGCGTTCCTTTGGTGCTATAATGGGATCATCCCAATCCACTATGTAGATATTGTCACTGCCAGCTATCAATACATTACCTCCATGAATGTCAGAATGGCAAAGCACGAGTTTATGCGATTGGTCCTGCAGCATGTGGCCAAGTTGTTCAGCACGAACTACCAATCTGTGAATGGATGAGATATTTTCCTTCATAAAATTCAATAATTTTAAGGCAACTTCATCACCAGTCGGTTCAGCTTCAATACGAGCATAAAGCGATCGAACGACCTCTCGCCACTTAGATGAATAAACCTCTTTTCTGACTCTGTTTTGAATCGATGGGGAGACATCAATTTCATGAACCTGTCTTAACGTATGCCCAAGCTTAACCCATTGATTGTCTGTTAGATTACTTCTAAACCCATCCTGTCCATTTACAAATGGGTAAACAATAAGGGTAAAATCTTCAATCTGTTGAGTTGATTGACCAAGGATTGTTTTTACGGGCGGAATGATCTCATTAATTCCGGCATCATGTAATAGCTCTACGATCTCAATGCCGATATCATGATGATGGCCCCGCTTTAGCTTTACGAAATAGGAGGTCTGGTCATGTGTGTGAGCTTTATATACTGATGCATTCATATCTGCGCCCAGTGGAAGAAGTGTAAGCGCAGCGACTTGAATACCGTAATCAGCATTCAAACAATTAATAATAAACTGGTCTGAGAGAATTTGTTTTTCTGTCATAATAGAGAACTCTCTAATCTAAAGAGGTGGATTATCGCATTTTTTAGAGTTTATTTCTTTTACTCTTGGCTATCAGCAAGATAAGGCAGCTCCTTTTCAATTTGAGCATCAAGTTCATCGATAAACTTGGCCAGTTTTTCTTGGAATTGATTGCATGAATTTTTTCCTTCAATATCTGGAGAAGTATTGGATTCATTTCTAGATAAATATGAAACCAGGCTGGTAATCATAAAATCAAGGTGCGCTTTCTTACCTTTTTCCTGGAAAGTCAAAAATTCTTTAAGCTCTTTGCATATTTTTAATGTGCATGGGAGATTTCTTTTAGGTGTGATGTAAAGTATTTTCCTGCAATTATTGATTATTCTAAGACCAAAAAATTGAAACTGATAACCTCTTTGGGCATAAGACATTTCGTTTTCTTTAGATCCATCTTGCATGGACAATACGGGCGCTCTATGTTCAATAAGAGGACAGAAAATACCTTTAAAAATGAAAGCTTGATTCAACTTGGTTAGATCATCGAGTATCTCGAGAAGGGTGGGCAGGTTATCTTTTGTATCTTGATAGTTTTTTTGCAGAGAAAATTGTTTGATAACCCTGTCAGTATCAGCTTTCATTTGATGTTTCAAATTTCTTATCGCTAGCCAGACCGATATAATTAAAGGGAGACCAAATTTTAAAATTTCTACCATATATTCTCTAATGGCCATTATGTATTCATTCATGTTTATCCCTTTGGAGTGTGTACCCATTCAAAAATATGTTCTAGTTGTTCCCAAAAATAAGCAAAGGGCTTCAAATCAGGAAGCTGGTGACGAAGCATATTTTCCCATTCCGACGAAAGAGTCATTTTTTGAGGATGGCGCTCTATGTATTCTAGGGTTGGTACCGGAATCTTTTTGAACTCACATTTAGCTGACAGAGATTCTATAAACTTATCTTTATCTGAAAGACGGTGCCGCTCTTCATAGAGATGAATAACGTCATAAAGGTCACGAGGACGTGCGCGTTCCGCCAAAGCACGAAGTTTTTCAGCAAAAATCTCTTCATAGCAGTAGCTTAAAGCACGTGGGGCATTGGTGGGTTTGTCAGAGTAGTTGTGAAAAATTGCGCGCCTTTCAGGTGCCAAAACCACTTTTTCGTGGGCAGTCAAGTCAAGTTTTATGCGAGGAAAGTTAGTTTTTTGCTTCAAGGGACCAAAGTAAGTGAGTTTACCTTCAATTGAAAAAACACCATGAGGATTTTTGTAAAGGTCTACTGAAATATGCTTTTCGGGCAGTTCTATGCCTGATTGTTCATATACCCACTCACCGGCATCTTTAAGAATTTTTTTCATTAAAGCTTCTTCGATATGGTCTTGAGCCAGAATTGTAAAATCTAAATCTTCAGAAAATCTGTAGTTGTCAAAGAAACATTTTTTAAGACAGGTTCCTCCTTTAAAGATCCATTTTTCCTGGCATTCGGGATGTACTTGTATTGCCATTAGCACCCATCCAAGCACATAATCCTTCTCGACAGTTGTCGGCTGTAGACCAAGCAATTTAGCCGTTTTTAATATTTCGTATTTATCTATCATGAATTATCACACATCTAAAAAGTATTTTCAAAGTCATTCGGGAGCCAAAGCCCCCATTTTTTTACGAGTCGCTTACCCTTTGAAGAAGGGTCTATTTGAGAATTGCCCTGGCTGATATTTTGCCGGCATTGTTCTATTAAAATGGTGTCTTCAAATTTGAGCATAGAAAGCAAAAAACCCAATCTTTTAAAGATGGTTTTGTTCTTCATCTTGAAGGCATATTCCAGTAATAACGAGGAATTAAAATGTTCCGATTTCAGGTATTTCTGAAGCATATCAGTGGCAGAACGAATACCTCCTACAAGCACGGGGTCATCAAGAATATCAATAATCGTCTTATGGGGATCGGAAATTTGCACTTTAACTGATTCTTTCCAAATAGTTTTAAGGCCAAAAAATTTTGTAGGATCGGTCTTCTTAATTAGGAAATGCATGTTTCCCGCTATCTGTTCTTTTCCATTTATTCGTTTTGAAGTTAGAACTAGAGTTTTATCAAAAATTTGTTCTGTTAAATCCCAATGCTGACAAGCTGACCATCCTCCCAAATAACAGGGGAAATAAAGCTGCATTGCAATAACCCAAGGATCTATTAGGATGTCATCGGGGGATTCTGAAGCCAACTCGATAGCTAAATACAGCCCTGGTCGGATTCTTTGCAGCCATCCATGTTTGGACCAAATTGCTAGCAAATTTCTAGCTTTAACCCCGGATGTATGAAGACAATCAGCAACATCTGAGGCTCTAATACAGCCCTTGCAGTGTCTAATCACCTCGGAAAGCCTTTTACGGGAGAGCTTTCCTATTCCACCCATATCATTTTCATTCATAGTACCATATATACATGAAATGCATATGTTTTACAATACGATTTATGAATTTATTACACCATTAAGGTGTATTATAATCACAGAAAATATCGTTAAACCATGTTAAAAATGACTGTAATGTACCAAATAATAAAATATTGAATTATTGTGAATGATACCATTTCCAAAAAATAAATTCACTTTTTAAATAAAAAATATTATCTTTCT
>JBEPVL010000092.1:0-5468 GCA_041691035.1 Chlamydiota bacterium | reverse complement strand
TACGATCAGACTTGCTATCACTTAAATTCTCAGATTCAGCTTGGAGCAGTATATGTTTGTTTCTACTTTTCGCTCAGGTGTTCATTCCATTCAAAATAATATTTTCAACATGATTGATGGTATACAAGCTGTTAAACCTTATTTCCTAAGCGGTGATCCCTATTACAAAACCCAGCTTGAAAAAGCTGCACTTGCGGGTTTAAAGTTCTTTGCAGGAATTGGCCTTCTGTATGGGCTACGTAGCTACGCTCCTCAACTTCATATTGGAAAGGTGGTTATTAACACTTTTTTTGCACTTCTAGGTCATGATGCTTATAAAGCGAGCACTTGTGGTAAAATAGATGCTTATACAAAAGCTAACTTGTTAAGTAATTTAAACATCTTTTTTTCAGCCCGTTCCAACTCAGAGTGCCCTAATTTATTTTCTTACCCGTATAGTCTCGAGTCACGTGAACTTACTTTCTTCGCTCCCACATATAGAAGATATCAGGCTCAGTTCTTTAAAATTGTTACAGCATTGCAAAAGTAACCGATAAATTCTAGTGTTCGTGAAATGTTGTTAAGTCGGGAATGACAATTAAATCAGGATGCACTCTAGCCTTAAGTACCTGTTGGATATAGGCAAGGGTGGTTCCGGTTGCAGAAAAACAAGAGGTGCAAGATCCTTGAAATGCGATAATCACTTCTCTGTTTTGCAATAAATCCATGACCTGAACGCCACCTGCATCGAGTTCGACATAGGGGCGGATGTCTGTGGCAATGACCCCTTCAATCAGTCCAATCTTTTCAGGCGTTGATAATGTTTCCCATCCAGGATATCCTCCTTCTAATACCTCTCCCATTTCACGAGGGGCGGGCATAACGATGTAGTCTTTTGATAATGGAATGTCCAAGCATTGTTTAGCTGCTTCGTGGATGGCATTAATCACGAGCATCATCAAAGGAACGCATTCTTTAGGGAAGGACGGTGTTTCTGTACGATCTCGCGCTTGTTTATCGATAAGATCCGTTGTCAGGCGATTAGCCTGATCATAGTTTTTGCCGATCACAAGCTCAGATGCCAGCTCTGCAGCTCCGATAAGAGGGGATTGGCCATAAGCTTGAAAACGGGCATCAACAATGATCCCATCGTCGGGATCCACTAACCAAAAAATCAAAACAACGTTGTCATGTTCCAGAGCGCCGCCCTTTCCTATAACAAGGCGCATCCCTCTTTCTTTGGATTGCTCTGGATGAAATTTCCCGCCATGACGTGGCTTTTCAATGCGGTTAGCGAGCTTTTTGCTGTAAAGTGACCAGAAGAAAGATTGAGTGAGTGTTTTAAGGCTCATGATGTTCCTGATTGATTGAGAAGCTAAAATCTTCGGAGAGAGAGCGTAATACTCGAACTGATTCCACAATGATAGGGATGGCGCGATCAATTTCATTTTCTTGAGTATAGCGTGAAAGTGCAAATGAAAGTCCGGAATGAGTAAGAGAGTGAGTGATTGAACATGCCTCTAAGATAAGCGCGAGCTGTTGAAAGCTTCCCCCCCCCATACAGGCACAAACTCCTTTTTTATTCAGTAAGTAAAGAAGCGCTTCCTGATGAACTCCTGGAAAAATCATCATAGAGATGTTGGGAAGGCGTTCGCTGTTTTCAAAGGGGATGATTGTATCACTAATTTCTGCTTTTATCCCTTTTTCGAGCTTATCTCGAAGACGAGCAATTTCAGTGCAAAGATAATCCTGTTGCTCAATGGCTTCTCTAGAGGCTTGAGCTAGCGCTATGAGGCCCGCAACATTTAAATGACCTGCCCTCAGCCCGCCTTGTTCTAATCCACCTGCGATTAAACTGGATGCTTTAATTCCATTTCGAATGAATAATCCTCCCACCCCACGAGGCGCATGAATCTGATCGCCGTTAAATGTGATGTAATCAACACCGCTTTCTTCAAATTTGAAATCAAGCTTGCCTATGGCATGAGTGATATCCAAATGCAATTTCACACCTCGAAGCTGACAAAGATCAATGATCTCTTTCAAAGGCTGAATAATACCACTTAATCCGTTTCCCCAGGAAATGGATAGAAGGGCGGTTCGTGGAGAAAGGATGCCTGTCAAAGCACTGGGTGTGATGATGCCATTGGAGTCAACAGGAACTAATTTACTTACACATCCCAAAGGTTCCAACCGTTCACTTGCCATGAGCGAAGGGGCTTCATCGACAAAGGATGTGAGGTACTGATTTTTTCCTGTGGGAAGGGTGATTTCTCGATAGGCGGTATGAAAAACCTGATTGATGGCTTCCGCCCCTGAGGAGGTGAGAACAAACTGATCCGATTCTTTTGCGCCAAACAGTTCATAAATGCGTTTGTAGCTTTCTTCAATCTGAGAAGAGAGTTCTTTTCCTTTTTGGTGAGGAGCTGATGGTGCACCCCAACGTTCGGTATAAAAGACTGTCATCCGGTTAATGACTGTTTCAGAAGGTTTGCTCGTTGTGCTATTGTCGAGGTAGATAAGAGAATGTAGCATGGAAGATTATAGTTGTTTTTGGTAACGATTATTTTCATAAAGATAGATAACAGGATGTCCTGTAGCTAATTCTAAAGAGATGACCTGTTCAGGAGATAGATGATCCAATTCCATCATGATAGAGCGTAATGAATTTCCATGAGCTGCAATAAAAATATTTTTTCCTTCTTTGAGCTTTGGCTCTATGGTATTTTTAAAGTAAGGTAACGTGCGCTCTGCTGTCATTTTAAGACTTTCTCCGTTGGGTGGAGGAATGTCAAAACTGCGGCGCCAGATGTGTACTTGTTCTGCACCAAATAGTTCGGCTGTTTCTGCTTTATTCAATCCTTGTAATTCTCCATACATCCGCTCATTAAGTTCCCAAGCACAGATAACGGGGATTGTTTCCTGTTCTGCGTCCTGACTATATATTTTTGCCCATTCTTCTAACTTTCCTCCTCCATGATGTAAAATCATAGGGACTTTTCCTGAATAATGAGTGCTCATAGCTAACATGGCTGTCATTTGCGCACGGATTAAAGAAGAGGTGTAGATGATGTCGATTGGTTCATTTTGAATATACTTTCCGCCTTCTAAGGATTCTTCGATGCCTTTTTTTGATAAGGGAATGTCAACCCATCCTGTAAAGCGGTTATTTTTGTTCCACTGAGATTCTCCATGACGCATTAAAATAAGCTTACTCATTTTCAAACTCCTCAAACTAATTCAAAACCTCAAACTAAAATAGCCTTAGATTAGCGCGCATTTTCATTTTTAGCTAGAAAATAGATGTTATTTTATATTTTTCAAAAAATTAAAATAAAACTATTGGAGTTATATTCAAATTAAGTTATAATCTCAACTTATTTTTCAGTTAGTTTTCTAGGAAGAAGAAATGTTAAAAAAACAACGACTAAGTAAAGTGCTGGCAGCGGCTGGTATTGCATCACGAAGAGCCTGTGAGGAACTTATTTTCGCAGGGCATGTGACAGTGAATGGGCAAAAGGTTTTGCTTCCTCAAACGATGGTTGATGCTGGAGTTGATCGCATTCATGTCAAAGGTGAGTTTGTTAAACCTACCGAAGAGAAAGTGTACTACCTCTTAAACAAACCTGCTGGCTTCATTTGCTCTACTCGAGGAAATGCACAATCTAAGCTTGTTTTAGATTTATTTAAGGATGAAGGCCACCGTCTTTTCACAGTGGGTCGTTTGGACAAAGATACGCAAGGACTCTTGATCGTCACCAATGACGGACACTTTGGTAACCAAGTTATCCACCCTTCGTCAAATATTCAAAAAGAATATTTGGCAAAAACCGATCAAGAAGTATTTCATGAACATCTCATCGCTATTTCGAATGGAACACTTGTTGAGGGTTCTTTTGTTAAACCACTGAAGGTGGAAAAAGTGAGAAGAGGAACATTAAAAATTGTGATCAGCGAAGGGAAAAAACGAGAAGTCCGTTTGCTCCTTGATGCTGCAGGACTAAAAGTTAAGGAACTTACCCGCATTCGACTAGGGGGTCTCCACTTAGGTCCCCTCCCATCGGGCACATGGCGTCCCTTAACAGAACGTGAACGAAAACTTATATTTGAATGATATGAAATCAAAAAGAACTATTTCTCTCGATCTTGAAACAATCTCCCCGATCTTAATTGGGATATGGAGAAGATTTTACAAACTATCTGGTCCTCCAGACATTTTACAAACACGTGAGTTTCGTGGCGTCGTTGAAGCGGTTCAGAAACTAAGAAATGGTTTGGAAACAGGCGATGACTTAGCAGGAACCGATTATTTTGCTCTTCCAGGCCTTCTTGGTGCCTACCTCCTCTATCAATGGAATATTCACTATCAACAGGGTGTTTCTCTCATTGGTGAACTTCCTCAACCTCCACGTAGAGTTTTAGACTTAGCAAGTGGGCCAGGTGCCTTTGCTTTCGCTGCTCTGCGTCACGGAGCAAGAGAAGTGATTGCAGTGGATAGAAGTAAGGAAGCTTTACAAATGGCTGCTGAAATTTGTGGAAGATATGGCTTTCCTTTGACAATACGCTCTCATTTAATCAAAGGAAATCTCCCGCCTTTAGAAGGAAATTTCGACCTCATCATTATAGGGCATTGTTTGGATGAGCTGTTCCCTCCTGAAATTAAAGGAGGGAAAGAGGCTCAACGTAAATGGATTAATCTTCTTCTTTCTAGACTGACACCAGATGGCTCTCTTTTAATTGTGACAAGCTCTTTGCCCGCAGTAAATCGTCGCCTTCTTGAGTTGAGAAGCGAACTGGTTAGAGATGGAGTTCCCGTCCAAGCACCTTGCGTTTGGCAAGGGGAGTGTCCAGCTCTCCAAGCAAAAAATAGCCCCTGCTATGCACAGAGAGAATTAGAGAAAACTCACTTAATAAGCGAGATTCAAAGAGCTTCGAAAATTAATTTAGGATCCTTAAAAATGTCCTATTTGTTGCTTAGAAATCCAGCTGCAGGGTGGCCGACTCTTCCTCCTATGCCACTTTATCGGGTGATCAGTCCTCCCATAGAAACACATCTAGGGGATCGCTATTACCTATGCGGAACTGACGGTAAAAAGGACATCGGATGTAACCTAAAAGAGGTTCCTAAAGAGGCGAAAGCATTTTCCTACTTAAAAAGAGGCGAGCTATTTTCCGTTGACAATGCTCTTGACCGTGGCCAGCATCTAGATATTATCGAAGGAACATCGGTTAAAATCTCCGCCGCAGTCGGAAAACCCCTCCCTGAGCCCGAATTCGAATCAATATGAAATTCGTAATTGCAGCCTTACAGGCTGCGATATATAACTGATTAATACCCAGGGTGTTGCCCTGGGCTGTTGCAATTTAAGCCCCTTGGGCTAAAGCTACAATGAGTTCGATTCACATAAAAAAGTTCTTGCGATTGAATACATTATTTAAGGGTTAGAAACAGCTTGCATAAATCTATACATATCTGATACTATCTATAC
>JBEPVL010000091.1:0-5542 GCA_041691035.1 Chlamydiota bacterium | reverse complement strand
GCTAGCAGCACTCACCAACCTCACATTGCTAGATCTTGGGTTTAACGGAATAGGCAATCAAGGAGCAATAGCGCTAGCAGCACTCACCAACCTCACATTGCTAGATCTTGGGTTTAACGGAATAGGCGATGAAGGAGCAAGAGCGCTTGCAGCACTCACCAAACTCACATTGCTAGATCTTGGGAATAACAGAATAGGCGCTAAAGGAGCAAAAGCGCTTGCAGCACTCACCAACCTCACATCGCTAGCTCTTTGGTTAAACCACATAGGCGATGAAGGAGCAAAAGCGCTTGCAGCACTCATCAACCTCACATTGCTAGATCTTGGGTTTAACGGAATAGGCGATGAAGGAGCAAAAGCGCTAGCAACACTCATCAACCTCACATCGCTAGATCTTGGGAATAACAGAATAGGCGATGAAGGAGCAAGAGCGCTTGCAGCACTCACTAAACTCACATCGCTAGCTCTTGAGTTTAACGGAATAGGCGATGAAGGAGCAAAAGAGCTTAAAACTGCTCTCAGTAAACTTCAAAATTTTAATTTTTAACCAAAAAGAGGAATTAAAACTAAAAACTATTAATTTTGTATGTTATCTTTACTGAAGTTTTAATTCCAATTCAATTCATTTGAATACTCTTTATTAAAAATATTTAAATTATTTATGAGTCTATTAAGATTAAAAACAAAAGAATAAGAGCATCAGGCTTCTGTTCTTAATCCACTATAAGAGCTTCTTTTTCGCAAGCTCATAGTTTAAGATGACTTTGGCTTGCATTTCTTCAGGAAGATGCCAAGGAAATTTCGTTTGATGGCTTCATGGAATGAAGTGCGCCTTCATCAAAAGATGCGCTCACCCCATTTGCTCTATTCTTGGCTAAAATATATGGCTGTTAAGCTTTTCGATTTTTATAAAAATTACCACTGAAATACTTAGATCATTGAGAATGAATGGATTTCCGAACGATAACTGTCGGATAAATCCGACAAAAACAAGCGCAGACTAAGTCTACGCTACAAGCTATAGGCGGGATACGGTTTTTTCTAACATCTTGAATTGGATATAATCATTCTTTTGTTGTGCACGAGGTGGTGGAGGCGGGTATACATACTTTTCATATCGACGATAGTCCGCAAACACCGGAATAAAGGGACCTTTTCCCTTAGGTAGTATAGGATTTTTGCTGATTATCTTTTCCAAATTCACACTGGATTCTTGCGCAATACGTTGAAAAGGGCTGGTCCATAGCCTACCAAATTTATTGTCTGTATGATTACCATTAGTCATAACAAAAAAGTTGAATTTTTCTTGTAGTTCTCTATTTTCTCCCGGGGACCAACATGAGAAACTTTTAAAAGACAAGGACTCGAGAATAGTAGATTGTGCTTTTTTGAAATTTTTTGGCTCGATTATAATCAAGGCTGCTGCCCTTTCTCTTGCAAAGATCTCCATAGTCACTTGTAAAATTACTCTCAAAAGAGGGAAGTCACTTCTTAATTCTTCATCTTGATGTGAGGAGGTAATATATAATTTTTTCAGGTCAATTGTTCTATTAGATAAAATGCATGGGAGTTGTTGCCTCATCATTTGGGATTCAAAAAATTCCCCATCGATTTTTTCATTTCTTGCGCCAATACCCCAGGCTCTCGAAATGATGCAGTTTGCTAGCACTTTGGATTCCAAAAGAGGGAGGGTTTTGCATGATTGATATCTTCATTTCTGTAGATGGGAGATACAAAAATAACGGATTTAGAACATAATTCGACGGAGTTAGATCGTAGCATTGGGTATCGTCACAGAAAGTTTCTAATTCAAACTTTATAAGTACTGGGATACTGGTTTGTTTAAATGGAAGTTGTGATTCTATTACGACACTCCTTCTATTAATGTGTAAGCTGTTAAGTGTGAATGTAATTTGTTTAGGATCGGTAGACAACTTAAATTGGGGTGTAGCAAATGAGAGATGTATTACTGATTTTTCATCCAGTATAAGAATACCCTTAAATTTCTTTAAAGACTTTTTACTATCTCTTAGGCCACGTAAAAGAGCAAGGATCTCTCTTTTAAGTATATTTACTTGAACGATTTGGTCTCTAATCTCATTTAAAGAAAAATCATTCGCTAGGTCGCTATTGGCATTAACAAGCAGGCGAATTTCTTCTATTTTAGTTATAACAATTTTTGTAACTTTATCAGATAGCTTTTGAATATGTTCTCCGTAATAAAATTTAGCTTTTTCCGATAAATCAAAGTCTTTTGTGTACTGTTCTACACTTTTAAGTTCAGGTTGATCATTTTTATCGAAACTTAGAAAATTATCAAAACCAGAGCATTCATGAAGCTTTTTTCCAATAGCTAGTGTAGAGAATATTTTTAACCCTATTTGACGAATTTCTTTTACTGGCAAACCAGTTAGATTTAATCCATACTTTTCATGAATAAATTGCGCAAAACCGCAAGAGGAATCAAAGTCTCGAATTGCCATTCTCATTTTAAGGGAAGTACGCGACACTCTTGAGAGATCCTCTGGGGGTAAGTATTTGAAGATTTCAAATAATACATCCAAGATAAGGTTTTCAATTGAAGATGATTGCTGGACTGGAGGAGTATTGGCTTTAGGAGGCTTCATTTTTAATTCGTAAAGAGAACATTCGCAAGTGAACCGCCCCAAAAAAAATGCACAGATTTTAAAAATACATCTTTCAAGATTGGAAAACTCACCCTCTAACTCAATTCTAGCCTTTTCGATGGATTCAACATAAGAAGTGTAGAGTGTTCTTTCTCTGTTTAATAAGGCCAAACGTTTTTTACGATATTCAAGATCTATTTTGGGTTGATTTTCTTGCAACGGAGTTTCAGTGATAGCTTGCAAGACACGTTCATGGTACTTAACTAAGCTCTCAATTGATTTATGGACTTGTTTTAAGTGATACCTTTGATAAATTTGAAATTTTTTCCAATAGGATAAATCTTTTATGGCATTTTCATTATTGGAATACTTGATCGATAGACCCATTAAGGAGGCGCGTGCTATCTGAGGCAAATCTTTGGAGTTCAAAAGGTTTTCGTACCTTTTGATATTTTCTATTCTTTCTTTAAATTCACTTAAGGGCTCTTTTTCAAAAGGGGCAAGAAACCCATAAGAGTGATTAATTCCAATTGAATTCATTTGAACATATTCTTTATTAAGAAGATTTAAATTATTGATGATTATAGTCTTTTAAGATTAAAAACAAAAGAATAAGAGCATCAGGCTTCTGTTCTTAATCCACTATAAGAGCTTCTTTTTTGCAAGCTCATAGTTTAAGATGACTTTAGCTCGTATTTCTTCAGGAAGACTAGGATTGACCAAGAGTTTATTGCAAGCATCCAACCCCTCCTGCCACCTTTTTAAAAGCAAAGCACAATTAGCGAACTCCACAAGTGCTCCATAATCATAGGTGAGATATTCCACGCAGTTTTCCCCTTTAGGATAAGGGATCGATAAGGCATGCTGTGCTAAAAGATACCCTAAAAAAGGGTTATTCATTTTTCTATAAATCATAGCTGCCTGAAAAACAGGTTCTGCACGCTTAGGGTGAAATTCATAAGCCTTGAAAAAACTTTTTAGAGCACCGTCATAATCCCCCATGCTTCCCTTAATTTTTCCGACATTATAAATCGCAAAAAATGTCTCCTGAAAGTCAGTGCTAGGCATTAGAGCTCTTTTTTCATAGTTTGCTAAAGCCAGCTCCCTATTATTTGCAGCAAGGTAGCTTTGAGCCAAATAAAAGACATAACGGCTATTATCAGGCTCTACCTTTAATGCCTGTTCAAGAATAGCAGCATCTTTAAGATATTTATTTGAAAGAAGCGAGCGTCCTGAAGGTTTATTTACATCGCAAATATTAAGAATTCCTCCAAGAACCTCTCCGCTATCTGCAATCGAATAATCGAGAGTTTCATGGAGCACCCCTTCCCATTTCCATGGAAGCATTGTGCGAATAAAACTAGGTCTTAAGCTATCTGCAGATCCTATTTGCCTTACAATGATGTGATAGAAGTCTTTAGTGAGTGGAGGTAAGGAAAAGGAGGCATCATAACTTAAACATTCATCCGCATCGATGAGAAGTAAATAATCCGCTTTATTTCTCCCCAATTCTAATGCTTCGTTTCTATTAAATTCAAAATTAACCCAAGGGCGTTCGTGGAGTTCGCCAGGAATATCTTTCATCACCGTCCTAATGATCTCTTGGGTGCGATCCTCTGAACCTGTATCGACGATCACCCAATAATTGATGAATGGTTTTATTGATTCTAAACATTGCTTAATCACTTGCTCTTCATTTTTTACAATCATATTTAAGCATACACTATTGTTAGTAGATGCCTCGAGTATAGGCGTGCATGAAAAAAAGAAAGCAAGATACAGAATAGAAAGAATAGGGTGACGAAGTATGTATGAAATACTGCTCATATATCTGAACTCAGCATAATGCACGCGCCATGCCTTCCTGTTATACGCTCTCTGCGATAAGAGAAATAATCCTCAGGATGGCAGGAAGTGCAAATTTTTGCTATTTCTAAATGTTCAGGAAGCATGCCTGCATCTAAGCATTGGGATTCCGCAATCTTCCATAAATCAAAATAGAAAGGTTTTATTTGATATTTCCAGTATTGTTCTGGCCATTCCTTTTTATAATTAATGAATTCAGAACACTCTGGTCCCAAGCTTGGACTTATACCCATCAATAAGTCAGCTGGCTGAGAACGATAGCGTTCTTGCATATATACAATGGCTTTCCCATAAATGTTCAGGCTATTCCCTCGCCATCCAGAATGAATATTGGCAACAACCTTACGAATCGGATCCACGATCAATCCAATTTGGCAATCAGCATGAGTTGTCATGAGAAGATGATTCACTGAAGTGGTAACCAAGGCATCATGATCGATCACTTCGCGGGGTGAGTCGGCGGTCACTTCCGCTATGGAGTAACCATGACAACCTTTTGCCCAGGTCATTTGCTTAATTGCAGGACCTTCTTGGCGAAAAATATTTTTTATGAGTTCAAGATTCGATTCTACAGTTTGCACATCATCTTGAACGTGCATTCCAAGATTTAAAGAAGCATAAGGCCCCTGACTTTTACCCCCATGCCGCAAAAAAAGCGCATGCTTGATGAACGGAAGATCGGCCAAAACTTCGAATTCCAACCATTCAATGTGATGATAGTGTTTTCTTAGCATTTAGAGTGGATTTTTTCGTTATATAAAAAAATATTTAAATACTACTATAAAATTTATCGAATTAAAAAAGAAGACTTGGTTCAAATTTTGATCTTGTTAAACATAACAATGAACGTATTTGCGCAATAAAACATATGCAAATCTTTCAGAAAACTTACGTTGTTGTGCATGATCGTGGTTATTTTAGTTTTGAATTACTTGCAAGCTGTTTCTAACCCCTTTATTTAAAAGGATTAATATGACTGTTTTCTAAAATAGAGTTAATACCAAATGAAAAAATTAAAAATACAATTCGAGATATGATATAAGAATTCC
>JBEPVL010000090.1:0-5741 GCA_041691035.1 Chlamydiota bacterium | reverse complement strand
GCTAAAATTAGGATTAACCGCTAACGATGAGTTTGTGACCTGGGTGTGCAAACTCATCTGCCCAGTCTCTTTTCATGTATGGACTGGTGGGTGCGAGTTCCTCTGCCTGGTTGTTAGCGTAAATCTAATTATAGTACGGTACGTCCCTTATGCCTGTGTTCTGCGTCTGATATGGGTTGTACCCAGGTATAAGTGGTGGTGTCTTAAACAAGGATATAACCACCCTGCCGTATGGCGGCTGTTCGATGCTCGCCTGCACCAACGTATATCCTTCTGGGTAGTGGGTGAAGTCGATCTGTCTACGTTCGTCGTGATAGGGTGCATTTAAGAGGCTCTGAGGATAATAATCTCCATTTACAAGTATATAGTCTTTTAACATTTCCTCGGTGCCGCCATTCTGACGCCAACGTGCCGATCCAACTGTCCACCCGCCACCTTTTCCGGATGACTTAGTCTTACTTGGAACTTTTTTTTGGACTGTAGGTTTATCATCCCAATCTTCTGTTTTCTTGTTGTTTTTTTTCATTGCATCTGCTGGAGTTAATGCAATATTTGATAAAAGTAGAGCCAGAGAAATTAAAGAGGATGCCTGAAAAACTTTTTTAATCATAAAATTAGTACCTTTCCTGTTTTTTTAATTAATGAAGCATAAATATCTATTCAATTTTTTGCCTCGAAAACTAATATCAAATAATTTTTATTAATTGTAAAGTCTCTGGAAATTTTCTCTAAATTTTAGAAATAAAATTAATCCTTCTAAAGGTCTTAGCAATTTTTTGCTATGCGCGCTTATACATCGGTATCCGATGTGCGCTTTGGTGCAAGCCCCTCAGACCAAACTTTTAGAGAACATATTTTGTCAAACGCGACAAAAATTGGAAGCGCGGAGGTTGGAAGAGAAGAAAAAAATTCTGTAAAAATCGCCGGAGGTGTTATGGAAGTGATTCGTCAGAATTACGACATACGCAATATGCGTTGCCAAAAAATGGCAACGCGCTTTGTAATCTGCTTGACTCCTTATCTCTAAAATCAAATGTTGTTACTGTAACAAAAAAACAGAAAAGCATTTTTATGAAAACGACAGTTGCTGGCCGTCAATATGACAGCACGAGGCGATTGTCAAATCGCCGTTAAGTGCGCATTTAGAAATTTGCAATTTCCTCATGACCTGCTGAGTTTACTCCGTTCACAAATTTCATGTTTTTGAAGATCAACCCTGGATTTTTTAAGAGGAATTGCCTCATGAAGAAAAAGCAGATAAGCTGGGCGCAACGCACAGGTGTTTGTAGCACCTGCACGTTGCTAACCATAACGACTAGAAGGAGTCATCATGGCTGATCATGATATACAAAAATCCAAACAACTATTAAAGCGTTTAGAAGAAGAAATGAGTTTTCTGAGCAGTCTCATGTCTCAGGCAATGATCATGGCTTCCAATTTAAAAGGGACTTGGACGGCTATTGACCAAAGTCACAAAAACTGGAAGCGAGATATAGAGAAACCTTAAATGTAGCGCTCTCAGAACATTCGAAATATACTTTTTTTATGTGTTCTGAGAGCCTTATCAAAATAAAAAAGAAGTGAATTTATGAGAAAATTTCTTGCCTCGATCCTTGAAAACCTAAGCAAAATGCTTAGGGGGAAAGAACCAGAAGTAGCTACTTTAAAAGAGACAATCGTTGAAGAAAAAAAATCTGAAGTCAAAAAGGTGCCTAATAAAAGCGCTCCCAAAAAGAAAACAGAAATAGTTCCTTATCCAACGAATCCAATCAGAGATGTCATAGATTTAATGGAGTTTCCTTTTCTGGCTTTATCAAAAGATCGTAGAAACCCTATAGTTTACGAAAGCGCAGATGGAACTAAAAAGATAAAGATCACAAGACATACTGGGCACTTTCTTGCCAGCAT
The DNA here is from genome assembly GCA_041691035.1 of Chlamydiota bacterium. Taxonomy (GTDB): domain Bacteria; phylum Chlamydiota; class Chlamydiia; order Chlamydiales; family Parachlamydiaceae; genus JBEPVL01. Next base: position 3,833 of record JBEPVL010000090.1, on the reverse strand, counting down.
ATATGACTGGGACATCATTTTGGTCGTGGCTGGAAAACTTCAGGAAATCATAAATGAAAGCTCTGATATTCCCCCTCGAAACATAACGATTCCACGACATGAACTTTTAAAGGCGCTACATAAGAAAGACGGAAAAAAAGAACGAAAAGATTTAGAAAAAAGTCTCGACAGACTCAAACTAACAGGGATCAGCACGACAGTTAACAACAAAGATTACAGACACAGAGCAGGGTTTGGATTTATAGATAGTTGGGGATACAAAGAGCGAAAAAATGACAGAGATACAAGAAATATTCACATAACCCTCTCTGAGTGGTTGTATGAACTCTGTTGTCTACAAGGTTCTCTTCTCAAAACAGACAATTCTTATTTTGAATTAACATCAGGATTAAAAAGATTTCTCTATCGAACTGCCCGAAAACATGCAGGAAATAACAAAGATGGATGGGAATTCACAATAGAAAAACTTTACGAAAAATCAGGAAGTGAAAGTGAGTTCAGGATGTTTAAAAACAAGCTAAAGAGAGCTGTTATAGAGAACGACATTCCAGAATACTCAATGGAATTAATAGAAAAAAATGGCAAAGAGCTTGTCGTTTTCAAAAGATCAACAATTCATGAGTTAGACAGAATGGTAAAAAAAATTGAGAAAAAACAAGAAAATACAATTGAATTCAATGAGTTAAAAGAAGATGACGAGTAGAGCGACATTTGGGGGGGATATCAGAAACATTTGGGGGGGATATCAGAAACATTTGAGTTGGTATGAATAACTTTTGTACAAAATCCATTTGGGGGGGATATCAGAAACATTTGGGGGGGATATCAGAAACATTTGGGGGGGATATCAGAAACATTTGGGGGGGATATCAGAAACAAAAACACCCCTCAACGCCGCAGAAAAGCTTGTCGTTTTTGCCCCTAAACTTACTTAAACTAGATTTAAACTCTTCTTAAACCGATTTTTCCTGTGGATGACTTTTTAAAAAATTGGATTTTTTTTAGATTAAATTTTCACCCTTAACTCGCTTCGCTCGTAAATTTACTTTTTTGTTTTTTTACTCCCCCTAGTTCGCTCGCTCCGCTTTACTCACAAATTAGATTTCTGTAATTCCTCCCTCGCTATGCCTGTACAAGAGCGCTTCGCGTCCCCTCCGGTGATGACCTCCGGTCACTCTTGACAGGCGCTCTAGTCGGAATTCTTTACCTACCAAGACGCAATGGCAAGAAAAACGCCATTGCGTCTTTTCCTAAATTTAAGGAGATTAAACCTAGAAAATGGTCTGCGTCGCTTGAGACAAAGCGCCGTTGCAAAATTCAACACATAAGCGCGCATGGAAAAGATTTTCCAAGACGTCTTGACTAAAAGTCTCTTAAGGGATTTTCTAAAAACAAAGAGGCTCAAACTTCCTCTTCTCACAAACAACACAAAAGGAGTTTCGTTCATGAAGAAAAAAACTGAATCAACAAAAACGATGAACAAAGAAAGTTTGGTAGCATCAGTTGTTGATCTCTCCGGTCTTTCAAAGAAGGATTCGACAAACGCTCTTGAAGCCATGATTCAATCCATTCAAAATGGGTTAAAGGATGGGAATGACGTAAGGATCACTGGATTCGGAACTTTTCTCGTCACTCAACGTCCTGCAAGGGAAGGCCGTAATCCGCGAACCGGGAAAACAATAAAAATTTCTGCCTCAAAAGCTCCTAAATTCCGGGCAGGAAAAACTTTGAAGGAATCCATCGCCTAGAAACGATGAGCCCTATAGGCCAATTTCTAAGTCACTTCTTAAATGACCGAACAAAGTGGAAAAAATGGATTGGAAGTATGATCACATACAAAGGCTATATCGGATCCTTCACCTTCGATGAAAATACAAACCTCTTCCAAGGAAATGTTTCCAACACTCATTACCCCATCACTTTTCAAGGAAAATCCATAAAAGAAATGAAACAAACCTTCCGTGATTCCATTAATGAGTACATCCAATGGTGTAAAAAACACGGCAAAGTTCCAGAAAAGCCCTTCTCAACAGAATAAATATGCCGTTCTCAATGGGTCATGCAGAAATTGAAAATTTCTAAAGGTGCACTTAACGACGATTTGACAATCGCCTTCGCGCGGTCCTGCCGACGGCCAGAAAAACAATTGAAATAAAAATATTAATGGATTACAATTTATTCAATATGTAATATGTTTTATTAATTAATGAGGTAGAAATGAAATTTTTGTTATCCGCAGGTCTTTTTGCATTGTCCGCATCTATTGCCAATGCAGGCCCGGTTCCATTAAAAATGTTTATGACCATGAATGAATTCAGCAATTTTTCCAGGAAAATTCCAATGCAAAAACGCTTTACACACACACAAACGCAATTGAAGACAAAAGGTTTTAGACCAGAAAAACCCATTGAGACAAATGAATGGCATACACTAAAGCTACCTGAAAAAGTAGAGTATGTTGACGAAGCCCATGAAACTTTTAAAACCCCACCTGGATTTCAAGAAAAACTTGAAAAATCACTACGCAGCAAAGGGACTGAGCAATCATCAAAGTTTGATGATGCTTTAAAAAAAAAGTAAATTTTCATAAAGATACGAACACTCATTCTATCGTAAGCAGTCCATTTACTGCTGTAGGCCGCAGCTCTTTTTCACAACATTTATTAGAATCAATAGATTTACTTTTCGACCAACGGAAGGCAGTCAATCACTTAGCCTATCCTTGGAGTATTCATGGGTTTATTCTTGCGTCATTTCCAGATAAAAATCTTACCATAAGAGGAACTGGAACTTTAATCGGAAAACGTTCCGTTATCACAGCAGCACACTGCTTATACCATAGGGAACTGACTTCAACTGGGTACACATATACACCCGCAAAAGAAGTATATTTTTTTTCAGGATTAAAGGGAGACAAATACTTGCATGGTGCTAAAGCCATCATACAGGGGGATTATATTCATGTTCATCCCAAGTATCTTCAAAATCATGGAAATTATGATTTTGGAATCATTAATCTCGATCAAGAAATCGGAACGAAAATGGGTTTTGCCTCCCTTAATGTTGCGAATGATTTAGACCTCAATAAGCGTGTTGTAAATGTTACTGGCTATCCAGGTTCTATGGGTGCTTTGAGGCATTTATTAGGAAAAGAGGCGCTCGAAATGTACTCTGCTTCTGGCCCAATCGTATATTTCGATGAGGATATGTTTCGGTATCATATCGATACTTCTGGAGGACAAAGTGGAGCTGGTGTTTGGGACTTAAATTCAGAAAGTCTCGTTGAGTGTTACGGAATTCACGTTCTTGGGTCGAAAGTACAAGGTAATGGTGCTATTCGAATCAATAATAAGAATTTTGAGACTATAGAAAATTGGCTCAAATATTTTAAAGATATTCTACCTCAATAAATTGCTTGATAAGTTTTCGGAATAAAAAGAAACTCTGACTTCCAACGCCAGTGGCCGTAAAGCACAGACGCATTTTGAAATAGCATTTCAAAATGCGCATAAGTGCGCATCCATCCGGATGATCGATTTATGGGGAATTTTCTTTTTATCGAAAACTTTCAGATTTGGAAAATTGGGAGGGATGTATCGATTTAAAATGCCCCTAGAAGCTCCTAGGGTCGTCGTACGGCAACAAAAATGATTTTTTGGTATAATCCCACCAGAAAGAAAAAAACAACGCTACAGTGGGGGGTCGTGTGGAAGAACCCCCCAAAACACCCTGATAAAGAAAAGCGGATGCGACGGTACCTCGACCTATGGACGCGCTGGCTAAAATTAGGATTAACCGCTAACGATGAGTTTGTGACCTGGGTGTGCAAACTC
>JBEPVL010000089.1:0-6022 GCA_041691035.1 Chlamydiota bacterium | reverse complement strand
TTAACAGAAATTGTTACTAATTTTTTTATCAAATCTTTCTAATTAAAAACCCCTGCCATTCGGGGGCTGTCTCTTTATTGAGTATTAAAAATTCTTTTGAGAACTCTCTATTCAAAAAATTTTCTTCGTCAACCTTCAATTTACTTTGCAAAAATTCTATTTTTGTATAGTTCATTGTTTTCAAATGTTTTTGCAGAACGTGGATTGCTCGGGGATTATATTCATGGTAGGGCGTATACAGAGCAGTTAGTACCATCGGACCTTCAAATTCTTCTAAGTCGCGACGAACCCCAAATTTATCTGCATCCTCTGTTCCATGTAGTTTGGCAATTTTTCTGCGCTCTTCCTCAAAGAAATTTAAAGTATCATAAAAGAGCTGAACTAAATCTTTTTTTTCACTAATAGCTGACTGAATTTTGATTACAGTTTGTTTTATAATTTCATCGGTTCTTAAGATGTAGTCTTCTTGTTTTCCACCATAAAATTGTGGATTAATACTAACAATATAATTGGACATTATTTTTTAACCTAATTTATTTTAAAAAAAGCGAAATTATAAATAAATACATTATTTAATTCAAGATCGAAATCCATACCAATTTTAAGAAAAAAAATAGAGCCTCAGATCATTTTAAGTTCTTATCTGCCACACTATTGCTGTGATATCCATTAATTATAAAGACTTTCTGAGCTGCTTTAAGAAGATTTTATTTTTTCTCCATATCTTCCAGCTACTCAAACCAGATGATTCAGAAGCCCTTTTTGTTGAAGAGATTTACGTTTATTAGTCCATTTCCACCACACAGAGGGTTCCCCACCAGAAGCTTCATGAATGATTGCTGCAAACACATCCCACACACACATATCTTGTCTGGTTTGTGTTCGTTTTTCAAGTTCGTGAAATAAGGCAGTTGGATCTTTACTTGATAGTTCTTCTACAGTATGGATGTCCAAAAGATGCAAATCTTTAAGGGTTGCTTTTCCCACATTTTTTAAATCACTTAGTTGTTTCATATTCTCTTACTTTCAATATTCAAAATAGAGAGTCTGTCAAATGCTGACCGATCGGTCAATAGCATTGTTTTTGGAGATTCCTATCAAAAATTAGTTTTACATGCTTGACAAATGAATTTTATCGGAAGTCCATAGAAGATAGTTGCTTGCCTGCATTCTTCAGGGCTCGGACCTCGCGGCACATCTCTTGATTGGTTTTATAATTCAGTGCAATAAAGTTGCTATTATATTTCACCGGCTATTGCTTTAGCCATCCTTCGAAAGATTAAATAGTGAAATGGATAAAGAACATACCAATAAAGTCTTCCAAGAATTCCTTGAGGTCGGAACGTGGCTGTTTGTATAAGTATATCTTTATTTTCTATGTGTTCTAAACGAAATTCAAGCCAGGCTTCGCCAGGTACTTTCATAGCAGACAAAAGAATGAGATGACCCTCCTCCCTGTCTGCAAGCAATACTCTCCAAAAATCGATAGAATCTCCAACTTGGATTTCAGTAGGATGTCTTCTTCCTCTGTTTAATCCTATTCCACCGATCATTTGATCAAATAAACCTCGCAAATACCAAGCCCAATTAAGAGCATAATAGCCAGTATTGCCTCCAATACACCAAATTCGCTCAATAATAGCAAGTTTTGAATCTTTGATCGGTACTCTTTGTTCATCTTTTAAACAACCCTCAATAGGAACTTGCAGATAATCGGCAATATTGGGGTCATTTCCGTGAATTTCCCATGAATCCATCCAAGTAGAAATAATTTCATTTTGTGAAATGTTTTGAAATGCTAATTTTAGTGCTTCCCTATAGGTTAAACATCGATGGGGAATAATTTCTTGGATCTGCTTGAATTGAACAATAGTATTACTTTTCATGCTTTCAATTAAATAATAGCACAGAGAAAAGCGAACCGCTGTAATAAAGACCAACCAATAGCTCGATAAATGTGGAGTCAGAAATGGAACTCCAATTATCCAAGTTTTTAAATTTCTGAATTCTGAGTATTTAAGCATCAGCTCTTTAAATGTTAATATTTCCGGACCACCAATATCAAAAGTCTTATCAAAACATTCCTCATTGAGAAGTACCTGGGAAAGATAAAAAAGCACATCAGGAATAGCAATCGGTTGACATTTCGTTTTCACCCACTTAGGGGCGATCATTAAAGGAAGCTTTTCACATAAATCTCTAATGATCTCAAAAGATGCACTACCTGCCCCAATGATAATACTTGCACGTAACACAGTGAGAGGAATCAAACTCTTCTTTAAAGCATGCTCCACTAACAACCGTGACTTTAAATGAGGAGATAACGTCTTTTCGTCATTGATAATACCCCCTAAATATATGATCTGCTTGATCCGCGTGTTTTTCACACCGGCTATAAATTCTTCAACTATTTTAGTCTCTGCCTGAGCAAGATCACCTGCGATTTCAGACATCGAGTGAACAAGATAATAGGCGGCATCAAGATCTTCCGGAATATTTTTCAAAGTCTCAGAATTTTTTAAATCGCCCCATACGTAGAAAAGATTTGGGTTTTCTTCAATGAAAACTTTTGTGCCTTTGATGCGACATAAAGCATAAATTTGATGGCCTTGGTTTAAAAGGTAAAGAATCAATCTTTTACCGATAAACCCAGTCGCTCCTGTCACTAAAACTTTCGACATGAAATATTTCCTTTATCTATTTAATTTTCATTGTGAGCTATCCTCATATAGGATTCAATGGTAATAGCTCTCTAATGACCACGATGTAGAGTGATTAATGGAGTTTCATCATTTTCCATACCTCGCATCAAAATGTAAATATCTTTATGTCCTAAAATCTCTTGAAAATGATGACATGCGATACCCATTTTGGGCAAAAAGAACAGCACTTATAGATAAGTGGTAGGGTTGTTTTTGAGTTGCTTGAGAAAAGACGTAGATTGCATTCTCTCTGTCGAAGAAAGAGGTAAAGATGAGAGCATCATGTTATCTATCACTAGCTAGAGAGCTTTCATAAATAAAACCGATAAAATTTTTCGTCACAGTCCATTGGTTGACAATAGGAAGGCATATCTTCTTTAGATATTTCACAAAATCCATTCTTTTCATAAAAGCGATGGGCCGCACGGAAAGCGAGTGTGGTGCCTAAATAAATTGTATTAACACTGTGTTGTTTGGACCAATCTATCACAGTATCAAGAAGGTGCTTCGCAAATCCAGTACCGCGATAATCTTTATCCAGAAAAACATCCCTTAATTCAAATGCATGATGGCCAATATCTATGACAGCAATGGTTCCTATTACTTTTTCGTTAAAAAAAGCTATCCAGTAGTTACCTTTATTCTGTTGAAAGGACTCCGAGATAGCCTGAAGTTCCTTACGCTGTCCTTCCTCAATTGGAATACTGAATTCACCTACCTGAATTTTTTCTATTAAAGCTACAACTTCGGATTGATATTTGGATTCAAAAGGCTGAATTTTAAATGACATATGCACTCCTTTAACTTCTGACATCAAAAAATCTTCTTTAAGCATAAAAGAGCATCCTAAAATTGCAATAAGTAGATATCTCATCATGATTAAATCTATTTTTTTAGCTGAATGAGAATAAGTTCATATGAGTATTTTAATAAAAAATAAAATTGCCATCTAGCTTTTATTCCTGTAGCTTTTATTCCTTGACAATATACACAGATTTTGATTATTGAAAAAGGAAATAGATTTTGGATTAAATAAATTTTCTATGAGGATTATCTTATGATCGCACGTTGGTTCATTTGGCTTTTAGTAGGAGCCATGCCGTTAACAGCAATACAAGCAGATGTGGTTGCTGAAAATATTCGAAATCAGCCACAAGGAATTTTTTTTACCGATAAGGAAGCATCTTGCAATGATTGCCCGAGTAGAGGTCGACGGGGCCCGCAAGGTGATACAGGCGAAACCGGTCTCATAGGTCCGACAGGCCCGACAGGTCCGATAGGTCCTTCAGGGGGCCCGACAGGTCCTACTGGCCCGACAGGTCCCACCGGCGCAACTGGATCCATAGGTACAACTGGAGCTACAGGTACAACTGGAGCTACAGGTACAGCAGGAGCTACAGGCACAGCAGGAGCCACAGGCGCAACTGGAGCTACAGGTGCAACTGGAGCCACAGGCGCAACAGGAACTGGAGGAATTATTGGTTTTGCCGATTTTTTTGCACTTATGCCGGATGATAATGCAGCAACAGTTGCTGTGGGAAGTGCTGTAGATTTCCCTCAAGATGGTCCATCAGATGGCGCTATAATCACTCGTCTTACAGCAAATACGTTTAATCTACTTAACATTGGTACGTATGAGGTCAATTGGCAGGTAAGTGTTGATGAAGCTGGACAGTTGATGATAAGGCTAAATGGGGCAGAGCAGGGGCCCACAGTAGTTGGACGAGCAACCGGAGTCAGTCAAATTGTGGGTCTTTGTTTAATTAAGACAACTAGCATCAATAATATTCTTGAAATTATTAATCCTTCTGGAAACTCTACTGCGCTAACTATTACTCCTGATGCTGGTGGAACACACGCTGTTTCAGCACATTTAGTTATAAAGCAAATTCAGTAGACATGTGGTAAACTTTAAAATAGGAAAATTTTGTATGATAGACTCTTTCAAAAAAAATTATGCAGTCCTACTAGGTTTGCTTATGTTGCTATCAATAGCTAGCCCGGTTTATAGCTATTCCACAGTTTCTTGTGACCAGGCTCCCGCTCCTTGTGACCAGGCTCCTGCTAATTCCATTTGCAGTGAACCAACATGCTGTACACCTTGCGGTGATTGGATTGTAACCGCTGATCTTTTATATTGGAGAGCGCTTCAGAATGGCCTTGAATGCGGCTGTGCCCCAAAGATTAAGAATAACTGGGACTTTGGCTACCGGATCGGTTTGGAATACGATAGGGTCTGTAAGGGGTGGAATATTGGCACTTATTGGACTCATTTTCATAATAATTATAAACATAAGAGCCAAAATGACAATTTTACTCATTGGAATTTAAAGTACGATACAATCGACATTATATTCGGTTATGAAGTATCCAACGACTCTTGCTTCAGCTATACCCCTCTTATAGGATTGCGTGCGGCGCGAGTAAACGAAAACCTAACAGCTCATTTTAATGGTTGTAATTGCGATAGCTTTGATTCAAATTCTGTAACAGATCAAGACCATAAACAGAAGTTTTGTGGAATAGGTCCGGAAATTGGAATCGATGCTGACTACTCTCTTGGATGTGGCTTTAGCCTGTTTGGACGCGTGGGGGCAGGCATATTGTATGGAAAATTTAAGATAAACGTACATGATTTTGAAACGATTCCCGATCCGACAGATGATGGCGCTTGCTGTGTCAGTAAAAGCACTCAGGCCTGTCAAGCCTTTGTGGATTTTGCCTTGGGTATTAAGTGGGAGTACTGCTTCTGTAATAAAATGGCACTCATTACACGGCTTGGCGTAGAGCATCACAGATATTTTAATCAAAATCGGATCGGGAATTATGGTGACTTGATTTTTGATGGTGCTTTTCTCTCTCTCGGCCTTAAATTCTAATCAGAACTTGAGAGTTCGAAGTCCCATCATATGGTGAAGGATGCTTTAGGAACACCTGGTCTTGAAATTTCATATGATTGGACTTTGCATGGAAGCATAAAGAACGAACTTCTAAAAAGTAGTACTTTTTTTATGCTGCCTATCTCTGGAAAAGTTCATAGGGACAGAGAATTTTCTAAGGTCTAGCTAGGATGAAATCAAGAAAACGTTAAACTTATATAACGAGGATATAAGCAAATATTTAAAGAAATATTTAAAGCTGCTTGTAGTTTCTTAAAATTTTTGCATGAAAATTTTATTGTTGGATCCTTAGCAGCCCACCTTCAAGGGAAAGCATCAACAATTATATAACAAAAATGCTACAAAGGTTCGTGGCCTAAATAACTGACTTATACCATTTCCAAAAAATAAATTCACTTTTTAAATAAAAAATATTATCTT
>JBEPVL010000088.1:0-6217 GCA_041691035.1 Chlamydiota bacterium | reverse complement strand
TTCTATCACTCTTCTCTGTTATGAGTAGATTTGTATAGATAAAAAGTAGCGGTGACAACAGGCGGGCAGTTTGATCTTGATCATTGGAAATCGATATCTAGGTCGCGTCTTGTTTTACTTTCTCTACTATACCCTGGAATCCTTAATGCACGATTTACTGGTTTTTGCTAAGGTGCTGAAATAAATCAAGAAATGAAGGCTATGGCTGAATTGCTTTCAGGTTATGTAAAAACAGAGGATAGCTTGCAATATAAATATTTAATGGACATCGATGGGAACACGTGTGGTTATCAAAGGTTGTACTGGACTCTTCTTTCTAATTCTTTAGTTTTTAAACAGGTGACCGAGAACAAACAATGGTATTATAATGCTCTCATTCCTTCCAGTGGGTAGTCCCTTCTAAGTCAAGCATTCAAAAGCCTATTTAAAATCCATATTCGGGTTTATAAATAGGCTTAAAGTACTCGCGTTATTTGTTAAGATGATTTTTTATTAATGCTACAATCGCTAATACAATAGCTCCACTCACACCGCTTGTTCCAATGTTTTCCAGAATGGAGGTGAGGTCAAGATTTGGCATCGCATTAGGGCCACCTGTACCATCGGCAGGTATTTTTGAAGCTGCTTTGCTGATTACGCCCAAGATTTCGAGAAGATGATAGCCCGCAGTACCACCAAGCAAACCCACTACAGAGTTCCATAAGGTCCCAAGACTTTTATCTGGCATGGCAGCACCTGCAATGTTTCCTCCAGCAGCACCTGAAATTAGAGTGATCAACCAACTGATAAGTTCCATGAATAACTCCCCATATCTAATTTTTATTGAACCTATTCGCTTTTTAGATAAAGTAATATTTTGATTGCAAGTTTTAATTTTTTTCTTCACTCTTAAAATTTAGAATTAGGGGGAGCGGGAAAATAAGATGCTTATAATTCGTAATGTGAGAACTGTAGAGGGAACAAAAATTGACTATACAGTCGACTCCAAAAAAGAATTTGATATCGACGTGGAAGGAAAATTTCTTATTCTTCCCGGGGTGCTGGATTCTCATATTTTTTTGGGTGAAGCGGGGTCCTCTTCCTGGGCTATAAACCTTTATTCTGCTATCTCTGGGGGCGTTACCACTGTATTTGATTTTCCTGATTCAGCGCAGCCATGTACCACTGCAGTCACATTAAAAGCGAAGCAACAACTGATCTATCGCAGTCTTGCTCATTTACAACTCCCCATTAATTATCAGCTCTATGCCAAGGCTGAAGAGAAGCAGTTCGATCAGATTGGTCTTGGAAAAAATTATATTGCTGCTGCTGCAATCATGGTAGATTCACCTACACAGTCCATTAATGATCAGCATTGGGATAAAATTTTTCGTATTGCCGCATGGGAAGATATTCCAGTAATCATTAATGCGTTAAATGAAAATACACAACGACTCCGATTCAGACAGGAAGAGGGTGGAAGCTTATTAGAAAAAGCACTTTTCTATGCTCAAAAGCAAAATGCACGGCTTTATTTTTTAAATCTCTCTACACAATCCGAACTGAATTTGATCAATGAGGCTAAAAAGAAATCTATTTTAGTCTATACAGAAACGACTCCAGAGCATTTATTTTCAAATGATCCGGAAAAGGAATTCTTATGGGAGAGCATCGACTCAAGGATGATTGATATGATTGGAAGCGGATTTCACTCCTCCCTCCAACCAAAACAAAGATTGATCATGAACAAAAATAACTTCAGCATTAATAACCCATTCTTACTCCTTCCTCAATTGTTAACTGCTTATAAAAACAAGAAAATAACAATGGAAAGGGTGATGGCATTAACAAGAAATAATCTTAAGGATCTCTATAATATTGCCCCAGATCATAACGCTGTACTTGTTGATTTAGATCATGTGTGTTCTTTAAAATCTATTGGAGGTTATCAGGAAGAAGCTGTTGAATTAACTGGGTGGCCCGTCTATATGATTTTAAACGGATTGGTTTTTATTGCTGAGGAGTCAGGTTACAAAATATGTGAGGCGGAGCAAGCACAGATTTCTCAGGATTCATAGCATTTAAGTGCCTGAATCTATTAACCTGAGTTTTTAAGCAAAGAACTTGGCAAAATTCTTTTAACTCCGTATGATAAGGGGCAAAAATATTCACTCCACGAGCCGCGATAGAGGCTTGGTATAATCAAAAGGCTTTTCTGAAGATGACTTTGCCGAAGGCTCTAGCTGTTGTTTCATTGTCATTGTTTTTGATTATTGGGTGCGCGGCTTTTTTTAAAAATAAAATCAAAGCCACAAACACTCCATCACAGGCAGTGGCCTCTTTTGAAATTGAATTAGATCATAAAATTCAAGATGTGATTCCTGCCAAGGTTACACCTGTTAAGCCCACTGTTTTGGTAGAGAGTCACAAGACGACCTCCCACTCTAGTTTAGAGCCTCCTGATGCCGACCGTATCGATGAATTGTTTACTACTAAAGGGATTAAGCTTCCAATTGTTGAGACAATCTCCTATAAAAGTCACGTTTCGTGGCAGATAGGTCGTCCAGCCTGGCTTTCTGACTATGCTTCTCATTATTCGACTTCACGACATTTCATCGCACGGAGCCTAAATGGTAAACCCGATTACCTCAAGCAGGAGCTTGCTGAAGGGGATAAATTTAATGTCTTTAAAAAAGACAAAGATATTTCTTTTCGTTTGATCATCGACACGTCACGCTGTAAGTTGTGGCTCTATTCTATTGACTCGGATGAGGCAAAACCTGTATTATTGAAGTCCTATCAGGTGGGCTTAGGTCGATTAGATGGATCCAAGACGTCGGGGCTCCTCACTCCGCTTGGACAGTATAAATTAGGAGATAGGGTTGCGGTATATAAACCAAAAATAATGGGAAGCCATCAAGGAAGAAAGGTGGAACTCATCACTATTTTTGGATCGCGTTGGATCCCTTTCGAAAAAGAGATAAAAAACTGCACTGCGCCGGCTAAAGGTTTTGGCATCCATGGAACACCCTGGAAGGTCCTTTCTTCCGGTGAGCGGGTGGATGCGCTTGAGGGTATCGGAAAATATGAAAGCGATGGATGTATTCGTCTGGCTTCTCCAGATATTGAAGAAATCTTTGCAATCATTATTACTAAGCCTACAACCATTGAGATTGTTCGTGATTTTTTTGATTCTAGTTTAGCAAATTTAAATGAGACTGATCATGACGAATAACCAAAGGAATAGGATTTAACATCAAATTGAAGGAGTAGAGATTGGATAGCTTACCTCATGAAATTCAAATTCAGGAGTATATTAAAACAATAGAGCATCTCAAAAAACAAAGCGCTCACGATCCAATTTTTACTGCAGAGATCATCAAGTTGGAAGAAAAGCTTGAAAAACTCAAGCAACAAGTCTACGAAAAACTCACTCCCTGGGAAAGAATTTTAATCTGCCGCCATTCATCACGTCCCCACGCCATTGATTTCTTCAATGCGATTTGTGAGGATTGGTTTGAAATGTCTGGAGATCGCTGCTTTGGTGAAGACCATGCCATTGTTGGAGGATTAGCTCAGATTGGCGGAACAAAATGTGTTGTCATCGGACAAGAAAAAGGATTTGATACCGAAAGTCGTGTCTTTCGCAATTTTGGAATGATGAATCCTGAAGGTTTTCGTAAAGCTCTTCGACTGATGCGCCTAGCGGAGAAATTCAAACTCCCAATTGTCTCTCTTTTAGATACTCCCGGTGCACAGCCAATTCTTGAGGCAGAGGAGCGCGGACAGGGTTGGGCTATTGCACTCAACTTGCGCGAAATGGCCAGAATTAAAACTCCCATCATTGTTGTCATTATTGGCGAAGGATGTTCTGGTGGTGCTCTTGGTGTGGGTGTGGGTGATGTTATTGGTATGCTTCAACACGCGTACTACTCTGTTATATCTCCGGAAGGATGTGCCTCAATTTTGTGGAAGGATTCCTCCAAGAAGATGGATGCTGCATCGAAGCTAAAGCTTAACTCCGAAGATCTACTTGAAATGGGCATTATCGATACAATCATTCCTGAACCTTTGGGAGGAGCACATCATAACCCTTCTTTTGTTTATAATGGAGTAAAAAAATTTGTTATGGAGCAGTTTCAGATATTCAAGCGCGTTCCAGATGCGTTGCTTTTGGAGCAACGCTACAGAAAATTTCGTCAAATTGGACAATTTCTTGAGGAATAAATCGAATGCGAATTTTACTGCGGACTGCTACAACTAGTCGACACTATATTGTGTTGATGGCGTTAGCTGCCTTCTCTATGATCTTGCTCACCTTAGCTTCTCAATTAGAAATTGTCGCATTGGGTGTGATCACTAAAAAAGGGCCAGATTTTTTTGAGGTTTTTGCACCTCTTCAAAATGGCTACTTAGAAAGAGGACAGACGATCTCCTGGGAAGAAGTGGAAAATCGGTGGCCTAAACTTTCTCTAGGAACGGACGATACAGCTTCTCCAGAATCGATCAATACATTTATACGCGATCATAAAAAACCCGATCTTATTGAAAAGGTGATCCAGTCTATTTCCCCTATTTTGCCCATCTCTCAAAATCTGACTGCTTTGGCATTCTTCATTATTGTGGTTGCCTTATTCAAAGCAAGCTCTTTATTTTGCCAGCGTTTCTGCGCTAAGCTGATCGCTATTCGTATCAGCAGAGATCTTCGTCAAGACTATTTTGAGCATATTCAGCAACTTCCTATGGAGTTTTATCATCAATATAATAGTGGATCGCTTTCTTCCCGTGTTGTAGGAGATGCAGCATTGATCTCTGAGGCTCTCTGTGCCTGCTTGGTTAACTATCTGCAAATGCCATTTACGGTGATTACAACACTTATTCTCTGTTTTATTACTTCTTGGAAACTCTCCCTCATTGTTTTTTTTGGTTTTCCTTTGATCGTCTTTCCTATCGTTTTTTTAGCAAAAAAGGTCAAAAAGATCTCAAAGCAAATCCAGAAAAATCAAGAAGCATTTGCCTCTGTTTTGCTGGACTTTCTTTCAGGCATTCAGACCGTTAAAGTCTTTGCGATGGAGGAATTCTCTTTAAAAAAGTATAAAGAGGAAAACGCTCGTATGGCCTATCTTGAGCAGAAGAGTGCGCGTTACGATGTTTCTTCCAGACCCATTGTGCATACGATCGGAATGTTTTTCCTTGCTACAGCTTTGTTATATGGACTCTATGTCTTACAAATGCATGTATCTGAAGTTTTAGTCTATTGTGGCCTCCTTTATGTGTTTTATGAACCGATAAAAAAATTTGCAGAAGAAAACACGCATATTCAAAGGGGAGTTGCAGCAGCAGAGAGAATGCATGAAGTATTGGATTTACAGCCTCAAATTCAGGATCAAACGCAAGCGATAGACATCAAGGCCTTTAATCACGAAATCACTTTTGATCATGTCTGGTTTAAATATGAAGAGAGATGGGTATTGCAAGATTTAAGTTTTACCGTGAAAAAGGGGGAGACAGTTGCCATTGTAGGACCCACGGGTTCGGGAAAATCGACCATAGCTCAGCTCCTACCTCGCCTGTATGATATACAGAAAGGGGAGATTAGAGTTGATGGTTTGCCTCTTACTTCTTATTCTCAAAAGTCGCTTCGCGAACTCATGGCTTTTGTTCCACAGAAACCCTTTCTATTTCTTGATACAATTTCTAAAAATATTTCTTTTGGTCGACCTTTTAGCGAGGAAGCCATAGTAGAAGCTGCCCAGCTTGCCCATGCAGAAGAGTTTATCCAAAATCTACCGAAAGGCTACCAAACGCAACTATCAGAGACAGGAAAGAATTTGTCAGGTGGTCAACAACAGCGTTTGGCCATCGCACGTGCGCTTGTTAAAAAGGCTCCTATTTTAGTTTTGGATGAAGCGACTTCTTCACTTGACTCTATCAGCGAGGGACATATTAAAGCAGCTTTGAACCAGCTTCATGGTAAGCTCACTCAAATTATCATCGCTCACCGTCTTTCTACTATTGAGAATGCCGATAAAATCATTTATCTAGATAAAGGCAAAAAGATAGCAGAGGGAACAAAGGATCAACTCATGGAGATTTGCCCCGCTTTCAAAGAGATGTGGTTAGCCATGCATCATTTCGATTAAGTTTCGCTAAACGAAGTTTTACCAGCAAATTGTTGGGTAATAGGGTTAGAAACAGCTTGCATAAATCTATACATATCTGATACTATCTATACAAA
>JBEPVL010000087.1:0-6834 GCA_041691035.1 Chlamydiota bacterium | reverse complement strand
TGGTTAGAGCGCCACGTTGACATCGTGGAGGTCAGCTGTTCGAGTCAGCTATATCTCATTTTCTTCGATATGAACCTATGAAAGATCACATCACATCCCATGCACTCAATGTTTCTGCATCCTGTCTCTTAGCATATGTGACTTCTAATTTAGTTCCAGATGTCCAACTTATCGGTGGGGGAGTTCATCCTTCTGGTTTTTATTTCGACTTTATTTTCCCTCAAGCTTTTCATGTGTCTCTTTTGGCTTTAATCGAATCGGAATTTAAAAATCTGATAAAAGCGGACATCCCCATTCACTGCCGTTCTATGATGCGTGAAAATGCTGTTTCGCTTTTGCGACATCTTAAATTCCCTGACCTGGCTGACAATGTAGAAGAAACGTCTGATAATATCATCACAGTTCTTCAGATTGAAGAGTTCTATTGTCCGGCTCCAGCGCCCTATATTGAGTCCACCATAGAAATTGCTTCTCTGAAGCTTTTGGAAGGGATTGAAATAGACAATCAATTCATACGGGTCATTGGCATTGTCAGGGATAATCCCCAGTCGCTTAAACAATTCATGAAAGCCTACGAACGACGAAGAAAAAAAGGGGATCATCGTCAACTCCTTCAGGAATTACAATTTTGGATCCATTCCAGTGCTATCAGTCCCTTTGAAGGGAATTGGTTGCCTAAGGGATTGAAATTAAAGCAAATTATCAAAAACTGGCTCGACACCCAAAGAAAAAATTGTGGAATTGATGTCTATGCTGTGCAGACTCCAACTCTACTGAATCAGGATTTTTTTCCAACTGATGACGCCCTCCTTATCGAATGCGAAATTCAGGGGGAGTATGGAATCCTTGCCCCGACCAAACTTCTTAATCATTTAAAATTAATGAAAGAAGGAAGGTGTGCTTTAGATCCGCTTCCTACAAGACTCCGAGAAGAATCGTTCATTTTTAAGCAGATTCCCTTAATTGAAAATGAAGGGTTGCTTCGATGTCCCAGCTACGAAACAGAGGAAACGACAATTTTTTGCCGACCCAATGAATTGAAAGAAGAGTTGATTTCTTCCTTGCATTTCATTGAACAAATAATTACAATGTTGGGTTTTGAGGGGAGGTGGGTTTATCTCACTTCAGTTGAGCGAACGGTTCAGAAGAAGGCTCAGCGGGCACTACTTGCACAGTTAAAAGAAATGATTAACGTTCAGGTTTTTGCATTCCCAATAGAAGAGAATCCTGAAGAGCATAGTGGCATTTATGGACCTTCATTAGAGCTGCGAATCCAAGATAGCTTAGGAAGGGAATGGGGGTGTTCGCGCGTCAGCTTGGTGATGAATAGTCCAATGACGCCCACTTTCATTCAAGAACGTTCCTTAGAGGTTTTGTCCCAACAAACCTGGATTTCTCTTGAGCGTTTAGTTGCCCTCTTAGTTGAGAAAACAGAAGGAGCACTCCCTCTGTGGCTGGCTCCCGAACAAGTGCGCCTCATTGCAATCGGGGATCACGATAGGGAATGGGCCGCCGAAGTGTACGAAGGATTGTTAAGGTCTGGAATACGCACTGTAAGCGATTTTCGCCCTCTTAAGTTAGCTGAAAAAATACATCAAGCTGAGCTGGAGCGGATTCCTTACTTAATTCTCATAGGAGAGCAAGAGTCAAATAAGCGGCAGTTAACGATTCGATCCACGCAGCAGCCAGGTGCCAAGGGCATGGCTGTATTGGATCAGTTTATCGCACAGATAATGAGCGAAGGCAAAGAGCCTCTCATAGCCAAGAAGTGTTTTAAAGCTGAAGTAAGACTAGACAGTTATTAAGCTTTCGCATTATGATTGTCTGGTAAACGTACAAGAAAGAGAGAAGATTAGCTTGAAAGTTAATAGAGAAATACGCGCACCAAAAGTTCGAGTGATCAGCCATTTAGGTGAACAGGTGGGTGTTATCCCCTTGTATGAAGCATTAGCAATGGCTGAAGAGCAGGGTTTAGATCTTGTTGAGATTGTACCCGGCTCCAATCCTCCTGTTTGCAAAGTCATGAATTTCGGAAAATTCCGTTACGATCAAAGCAAACGAGAGAAAGAAAATAAAAAGGCGCAACATCAAATTAAGGTGAAGGAGATCAAGCTCAAGCCTAATATTGATGTGCATGACCTCGAAACGAAAACGAGACATGCGCGCGATTTTTTAACAGATGGAAACAAAGTAAAAATCACCTGTACCTTTCGAGGTCGGGAGATGGCTCATCCAGAAATTGGGGAAAAAATTGTCCAGGATATGTGTCAGACATTAGAGGATATCTCAACGATGGAATCCCCAGCAAAAATGATGAGCGCAAGGACTCTGATTGTTGTCCTAGCACCTGGAGGAAAGAAGAAGGTGACTAAAACAACAACGAGTGAAGCTTCGCAAGAATCGGTGGCCGAGAACGGTAGCCAGAAGTAATTTCAAGATCAAAATGTCTGATTCAGACTTTTTTTTGGACTTATCTTCCTAGCATGCCCTAATTGGTTACCAATGAATGGTGAATAACAGAATAGGAGAAGTAGGACAGTGCCTAAAATGAAAACCCGAAAAGCCGTCGCTTGTAGATTTCGCGTGACGGCAACTGGTAAGCTTAAGGCAAGTAGGCCTGGAAAACGCCACTTGTTGACTGGAAAACCAGCTAAGCGAAAAAGACAGCTACGCAAGCCTGATTTATTAGATGACGGACATCTAAAGACTTACAAGCGTCTAATGTGTTTATAAAAATGGATCGACTAGGAACTCGGTATCGATCGCCTAGCGATCAAAAGACAATTATGGAGGAATACAATGGTTAGAGCAACTAACGCTGTAGCTTCCCATCGTCGTAAAAAACGATTATTCAAGTTAGCTAAGGGATTTGTTGGAGACAGAAAAAACCACCTTAGACTAACAAGTGGTGCAGTGATGCGCGCAATCGCTTATAGCTACACCCATCGCAAACGCAAGAAGCGCGATTTCCGTAGTTTATGGATTATGCGCCTCAATGCTGCTGCTAGAATTAATGGAATTTCCTATAGTAAATTTATCTATGGGTTGAAACAAGCACGATGTGAGCTCAATCGAAAAGTTTTAGCTGATATGGCAATTAGAGATCCTAACGGATTTGCTGCCGTAGTTAATTTTGCTAGAAAATCATTAGCGACTGTTTAGACGCTAAACCGGTGGATAAAGGGGTTTCCCTTTATCCACGGTGTTTATCTTGACATTCATTTTTTGTAAATCCTCTACGCACCCACGTGAACATGAATTCATCTATCGAGCAACTTCAGAAACAATTTCTGCAAGAAATTGATCTCGTCAAGACCACACATCATCTAGAAGCAATTAAAGTCAAATACCTAGGAAAAAAAGGACCTGTCCAAGACCTAATGAAAGTCCTAAGAGATGTTGAACCTTCTCAACGCCAGTCAATGGGGAAACAAATCAACGATCTCAAAGAACTCATGATAGTAAAATGCACAGCACTAGAAAAAGAGCTTATCGCCAGCGAAGAAGAACAAAAGCTCCAAAACGAACAGATTGACATCACGCTCCCTGGAAAAATGAGCGATGTTGGACGCAAACATCCCCTCACACAAGCTCTTGATCGTATCATTCATATTCTTTCTGGAATGGGATTTTCAGTGCAATATGGTCCGGATGTTGACACAGATTACTACAATTTCGAGGCTTTGAATTTTCCTCTTGAACATCCTGCTCGTGATATGCAGGATACATTCTACATCACCCCTCATATTTTACTTAGAACTCATACTTCGAACATCCAAGCACGCGTAATGGAACAGCACCGCCCTCCGATCCGCATTATCGCACCTGGAAGGGCATTTAGAAATGAAGCCATCACAGCGCGTTCGCATGTATTCTTTCATCAAGTGGAAGCTGTATTTATTGATCGCAATGTTTCTTTTGCCGACCTTTTCACAACGATGGAAGATTTTTTAGTTAAATTGTTCGACAGGCAAATAAAAATAAGATTTAGACCTAGTTTTTTTCCGTTTGTTGAACCAGGACTTGAAGTCGATATCGCTTGTCTGGCTTGCCACGGGACTGGATGTGGGCTCTGTAAGCATTCGGGATGGCTAGAAATTGCCGGAGCAGGGATGATACACCCCGAAGTTCTTAAAAATGGGAATATCGATCCCGAAGAGTACAGCGGCTTTGCTTGGGGAATGGGATTAGAACGCCTAGTGATCCTCTTGCGTGGAATTAAAGACATCAGACAATTTACTGAAAACGATCTCCGCTTTCTAGTGCAGTTCACCACTCTTTAGATTTACATATAAACCTTATGGAATTTGAGATTATAGAATTAAAAGTTTCATTAGCTGATTCAGGAATGAAACTAGCGGATTATCTTCTCAAAATGGTGCCTGCCTTCAAATCTATCCGCAGTATCAAGAGCCAACTTGACAGTTCTTCATGCGAGATTAATGGACGTACTGAAAAATTCGGGTCTCGCATCCTAGGCGCAGGGGATGCCATTAAATTTTATCCAAAACTTAACGCCATACAAAAAAATTCTACTTTTCATACGTCTCAGATCTTATTTGAAGATTCCGATCTCATTATTTATGACAAACCCTCTGGATTAACATGCGATGAGAAAGGTGTTATTGCGTGTTTAAAACCACTTTTCCCCACTGTTCAATTAGTTCATCGTTTAGATCGAGAAACTTCTGGTCTATTAATTTTGTCAAAGAACTCCGAAACCTATCTAAAGATGGTTTTGCAATTTAAAGAATTCCAAATCCAAAAGGAATACTTAGCGATTGTAGATGGGGAAATGAAGGTGGATCAGGGTGTCATAGAAAACTATCTCATCAAAAAGCAAGTCTATCAGGGTCAAACAATATGGGGTGCAAGCCCTGCAGGTTCTGGTTTATATTCTAAAACCACATGGTATTGTAAAGCAACAAGCCGTTGTGCTTCAATCGTGAGCTGCCATCCCAAAACAGGGCGGACACATCAAATTAGAGTTCACATGGCAGAGATGGGTCATCCTATTTTAGGGGATTATCAATATGGAAAAAAATTTGTATGCCAACAAAGACCCGAGCGTGTATTATTACATGCTGTGGGTCTAAATTTTAATCACCCAAGAACAAGAAAAAACATGACCTTTTCTTCTGATCTCCCTATAGATTTTAATGCTGCTTTAAGAGCTCTCTTTCCCTCTTTTAGCAAATGAGGCTAGCTGTGAAAAAATTTTTAATCGTAAAAACATCTTCTTTGGGCGACATCATCCAATCGTTTCCAGTGCTACGTCTATTAAGGAAATTATATCCAGATTGTGAAATTGATTGGGTTGTTGAGAAGCCTTTTGCCGATCTTCTTTACGCTCACCCTGACGTTTCAGGTGTAATTGAGGTAGAAACGAAATTTTGGCGTAAAAATGTATTTAAAAAAGCTGCCTGGGTTAGCTTAAAAAAATCACTTTGTACGTTGCGCCAAAAGAAATACGATGCTGTTTTTGATTTACAAGGAAATATTAAGTCAGCCCTTCTATCACGTGCTTCGAAAAGTCAAAATCGAGTGGGATATAACTTTTCATCAGTACCTGAGTGGCCAAATGCATTATTTCATAATCGACGTTTCCCCATTATTCAAGGAAAAAATATTCGTGAAGATTACCTGGAACTCATTCTAAATTACAGTGGGAGTCTAGGGGATAAAGAAGAACCGACTGTTCAATTGAAGATCAATCCAAACGAAAGAGCGATGATCGAGTCTCTTCTCGATTTCTCCCAACTCAAAGGACCTTTTCGTGTTATGGTATGTCCTGGATCAAATTG
Organism: Chlamydiota bacterium; assembly: GCA_041691035.1. Classification (GTDB taxonomy): domain Bacteria; phylum Chlamydiota; class Chlamydiia; order Chlamydiales; family Parachlamydiaceae; genus JBEPVL01. The sequence continues at coordinate 1,030 of JBEPVL010000087.1, read as the reverse complement.
GCCCAATAAACAGCTTTCACAAATCACATTACAGAAGTTCTTGATGCTCTTATCGGAAACATATGATGCGAAGTTTCTATTCGTCTGGGGAAGTTCTTCTGAATATGAATATTCATGTACTCTAGCGAATTTATTTCCAGGATCAAGCCATGTGGTTGAGAAACTAAGGCTACCAGTATTGCAGAACTTAATGACCTCTGTGGAACTTGTTATTGCTATGGACTCTCTAGCACTGCATCTTGCTGGCACTACCAAGACACCCTCTTTTAGTTGCTTTGGTCCCTCATCCGCAAAAAAATATCGGCCACTAGCTCTCCATCATAAAACGATTCAAGGGCAGTGTCCCTATAATCAACAATTTGAAAAGAGATGTTCTATTCTTCGCACTTGCTCCACAGGGGCTTGTATGAAAGGATTCGAGGTTAATCCTCTTTTTGAAGAGTTTTCTGCATGGTGGGAAGGTCATAGGAAGTTAAACGAGCATGAAAAATCGTGAGATGACAGCTACAACCTACATTTTTAATGGAAATGAGGTTTTGTTACTTTTTCATCATAAATTTGAAAAATGGCTTCCCCCAGGCGGTCATCTCGAGCCTAATGAAACTCCTCATGAGGCTGCCATTAGGGAAGTGCGCGAGGAAACTGGATTAGCCATTGAATTGATTCAACCTAATCAACTGATTTTTGACTATCCCAATGCACACACCATTCCCTGCCCCTACGTTTGTTTGTTAGAGGAAATTCCTGCATATAAAGAATTATCAGCGCATCAACATATTGATTTCATTTTTCTTGCACGCCCTATTTTTGCCCTCTCTACACAACCCAAAGAGTTGCTTCAATTAAATTGGTTTACACTTGGGGAATTGAAAACCCTCTTAGCCCAAAACAAAATTTTTAAAGAAACTCTAGATATTGTTGAAGCTGTTCTAAAATGGAAATAAAAAAAAGGTGAGGGCTTTAGTCTGGACGATTTGTAGCGTAGACTTCAGTCTGCGCTTGTTTTTGTCGGATTTATCCGACATTTAGC
>JBEPVL010000086.1:0-6879 GCA_041691035.1 Chlamydiota bacterium | reverse complement strand
TTTTTTTATGCTTTTCTCTCTAGTTGAGTCCTACAAAACCGGATGAACCAGTTTTTTTCTTGTAATTCAAACCATAATAATTTAAGATTCAGGTTTTTACCAAAATATTTAATAGGAAGGAATATGAGCGGTCTAGCTGTAAAACCATTTGATCTAAGTTTAAATTTTCAAAACGAAATAGCACTACAAAATGTACCTGAAATAGAAACAGAAAATCATCAAATTTTTGGAGTAAATGATATTTTATTCCATATTCTTTCTTTTATTAAAAAGCCAAAAGATATGAGAACTATTCTTTTGATCTCTAAGAGATTCAATGACATTCTTTTACAACAAAATGCGAAATCCATATTTTCCAATGAAGCGTTAGAAAAAATGATTGAGGATTTTAAAAATTTTAAAATTACAAATTCCTTAACTTTAAAACAATCAGCGAAAGGTTATACATATTCATCTGGAATTAGAATTGAACCTAATGCCAAAAATAAAAACCGCGTTGAAAATCCAAAATTACTTTCTGAATTAATTGGTGAAGCTATTAAGAATGCTACAGTTAAAAAAGACCACCCTAAATTGACAACGCTGATCAACAACGAAGCATTAAATTTAAGTCGTGAAACAATAACACTTCTTTTTAAAACTGGTTTTAAATTGAAGGACGAAATTCAACTTGATCTCGTCGGCGAATTATTAAAAAACCCATCAATACAAACACAATGGGAAGGTAAGAAAATAAGTATACTTGAGGATTTGAGAAACACAAAAAAGCGCAAGATACTAGAAAGCGAAATTGAGATAGAAAAGGGCATAAAATCAGAAATAAGGAATGATTTATTAAAATCAATTTGCTTTACCCAACATCCTTCATTATTCACAAAAGTTAAGCTTTTATTTAACGAAAATGAAAAAATTGATTTGAAAGAACAACATTTTTTTGTTGGAAGCTATAGAATTAATGAAATAGAAGTTTTTAAATATTTATTCGATCGAATAGATGATGTGAACCTATTAGACACAGTTTTTAGAAACTACCTTATATCCAATATGTACAAAGAAATTGAACATGGCCTACAACACCCTTTACTTGTTCCCAATAAATTTATTCCATTATGTAGTAAATCTTGTGATTTAACTATGTTAGAAATTTTATTTAATAGTCCCAAAGTGGGTAAGGGTCCCTATGAAGAAAATTTGAAGGAAGCTTTTTTACTTAGCTGTGAATCGGGACATATTAATCTTGTAGTTTTAGGTTTTTTCATTGATAATGATAAATTTGACTTTTCTGCTTATTTTAAAGAGGGACTGACAATTGCTATTGGAAAGAGCAACACTGTTGTCAAATTATTAACAGAATCGTTATCAAAATTGCAATAATTATTTTGTAAATTTAGTTTTGAATATACGTAACAGTTTAATTTATAGACTTGTGGAGTTTTTTTCTTGTAATTCAAACCATAATAATTTAAGGTTCAGGTTTTTACCAAAATATTTAATAGGAAGGAATATGAGCGGTCTAGCTGTAAAACCATTTGATCTAAGTTTAAATTTTCAAAACGAAATAGCACTACAAAATGTACCTGAAATAGAAACAGAAATAAGGGATAGTATATTACAAACAATTTGCTTTCGTATGTATCATGCATTCACAAAAATTAAGCTTTTTTTTAACGAAAATGAAAAAATTGCTTTGAAAGAACATCATTTTTTTTTTGGAGACTACAAAATTAATGACATAGAACTTTTTAAATATTTATTCGATCGTATAGATGATGTCGACTTATTAGACACAGTTTTTAGAAACTACCTTATATCCAATATGTACAAAGAAATTGAACATGGCCTAAAACACTCTTTAATTATTCCAAATAAATTTATTCCAGACGTTAGAGGTGATTCCGTAATTCAATCTGCGAATTTTTTAAGTGCTTGAGCTAGAAGCGTAACAAAATAAATTGGTCATATTTGCCAATATGGATAATTTATTTTGTTTAGCTTATAGCCAAGCACTTAGGAAATTCGTGATTTAATTACGGAATCACCTCGTTAGTGCACCTTATAATTTAGAGATGTTAAAAATTTTATTTAATAGTCCCAAAGTGGGTAAGGGTCCCTATGAAGAAAATTTGAAGGAAGCTTTTTTACTTAGCTGTGAATGGGGATTTGATAAAGTTGTAGCTTTTTTCATTAATAATGATAAATTTGACTTTTCTGCTTATTTTAAAGAGGGACTGGAAATTGTTCCAAAGGGACCGAGCTATGAAGCTACTGTCGAATTATTAACAGACGCTTTATTGTATATGCCTCAATGTTCTACAAGTTAGTTTAGGGTCGCAAGTCGGATTTTGTATTATCCTGTCGACGGCAGAATATTAAGAGACCAAGAATAATCAAGAATAAATGATCATTGATCTCAGTAGCTCAATGCTTATTTATTTCAATAGCTCGTTCATACGTCGATAAAAGGGTATTTATAATTCCTGCCCTAACGGCATGTTCTTCTAATGTTCTGAGACCTGCAATCGTCGTGCCTTTTGGAGAAGTGATTTGCCATTTTAACTCTCCGGGGTGTTTTTCAGATTTTTGTAGAAGAGTCAGGCTTCCATTGAGCATTTGATAGACAAGATTCTGGGCATCTATAGAAGAAAAGCCCATAGCGATACCAGCATCAATCATCGACTCAATAATAACAAAAATGAAAGCAGGAGCAGAGCCTGTCAATGCTGAGAGGGCATCTATTTTACTCTCAGGAAACCAATAGGTTTTACCTAAGCATTCAAAAATTTTGGATATAGATTCGCGTTCTTCGTTAGAAAAATTTTCATCACATGAAAGTCCAATAACTCCCTCACCATAAATGAGAGCTAGATTTGGCATCATCCGCACACTTCTCACATGAGGAAAATAGTGCTTCAAAGTTTCCATCGAAGTACCAGCTAATAAACTGACAAGAATTTGATCTTTTTGCATGAGTTTTCCTATGGAGTCTCCTGCTTCCTTTAAGTTTTGTGGCTTAATAGCTAGAATGATCATTTCAGAACCAAATAGTGCTTCACTAAGAGTGCGAAAAGCTTTGCCATATCCTGCAGTTTCAATTATCTCAGCTTTAACAAAATTACGATCAAACAGAGAAAGTTTGTTTACACTGGAAAGACGCTTAGCTAGCCCATTCCCCATGTTCCCGCACCCTATGATTGTGATATGCATAGATCATCCTTAAGTTCTGACTTGATATTTTCCTTCTACAACCCATTTATAGGAAGTGAGTTCATGGAGTCCCATCGGTCCTCTTGCATGTAACTTTTGAGTACTTATGGCAACTTCAGCTCCAAATCCAAATTGCCCACCATCTGTAAAACGAGTCGATGCATTGACATAAACGACAGCGGAATCAATAGCTTTAATAAATATCTCACCATTTTTCTTGTTTTCAGTCAAAATTCCATCGCTATGGCCCGTGCTATGGAGATGAATATGATCAATCGCTTCTTGTATGTTCTCCACGATTTTTATTCCAAGAACTAGACTCAGCCATTCTGTATCCCAATTGTCATCCGTAGCTGGTTTGCTAAATTCATGGATTCCCAAATTCCACGCCTTTTGATCCAGTCGAAAAGAAACATGATACGCTCCTAATAGCCTAATCACTTCAGGGATAAATGTTGGAGCGACAGCTGCATGAACTAATAATGTATCCAAAGCGTTACAAACAGTGGGACGCTGGACTTTAGCATTTAAAATCACCTGTAACGAACGCTCTAAATCCGCCGACTCATCAACAAACAAATGACAAATTCCAATTCCACCTGTAATCACAGGAATTTTACTATTTTCTCGACAAAATTTATGCAGGGATGCGCTTCCTCTAGGGATGATTAAATCGACATATTGATATAGCTGAAGAAGCTGATTGACATGAGAACGGTCGGTAGTCCCAATCAATTGAATTGCCATCGAAGGAAGTTTTGCGATACTAAGAGCTCTTTGGATAAGCTCAACAAGCACTATATTTGTATTGAGGGTTTCTGACCCTCCTCTAAGTATCGCACAGTTGCCCGATTTAATCGTTAGCACACTGATATCAATAGTGACATTTGGTCTAGACTCGTAAATGACACCTAAGACACCAATAGGAGTTCGGTATTTGGTTAAACTCAGTCCATTAGGTAATTTCTTCTCATCAAAGCGCTCCCCAGTAGGGTCCGGAAGATTGATGACTTGATGGATATCCTGAATGATACCTTCAATTTTATTTTCTAATGAAAGTCTTTCAAGGAGGGCATCGCTAAGGCCATTTCTTTTTCCATGAGAGACATCTTGTGCATTAGCGTCTAAAACACTATGGCGATGTTGATCTAAGTTATCTGCAATGGCTTTTAAAGCATCATCTTTTTGTTTTGACGCCACTGACCCCATTTGAATGGTCGCTTTTTTGGCATTCATCGCAATGCTTGATACATGATTATTATCCACAACTTTTTTCCTCGTTCAATTTAATTCTGGTCATATTAGAACGATGAATAATTTCTGCCCCATAACTATAACCCAAAATATCTTCTATACATTTAGATTGCTTTCCTATTAGCTGATGCGTTTCCTGACTGCCATAGTTACTCATCCCCACAGCTATAGCCTCACCCTTGGGGGAAATAATCTCTACAGTGGATCCTCGATCATATACTTGACTCACCTTAGTAATGCCTGAAGATAATAGACTAGCCCCATGATCCATTATTTTTAAAGCAGCACCAGCATCCACGTAGACCAACCCTCTTCTTTTATCCGACAACAACCATCGTTTTCTGCTTTCGCGCGCAGTCATTTCCTCCAGGAACAAAGTCCCGATTTGTTGGCCATTCGCTAAATCAATCAAGACATTAGGCCGAGATGAGGAGGCGATTATTGTACGTGTTCCTGATTGAGAGGCAATGAGAGCTGCTTCAATTTTTGTGTACATTCCTCCAGTACCTAATGATGTCGAAGAGCCTCCTGCTAAAGCAAAAATCGAATCATCAACGCGTTTTACAATTGGAATGAGCGTTGCATCTTTATTCATGCGAGGGTCTGCAGTGAACAACCCTTCTTGATCCGTTAATAGAATCACAACGTCGGCCTCAATTAAATTGGCAACAAGGGCTGCTAGATTATCATTATCACCTACACGAATTTCCTTAGTGGCTACAGCATCATTTTCATTAATGATAGGGATAACCTTATGTTTTAAAAGACAGGATAACGTATCCCTTGCATTGAGATAGCGTCTTCGATTTGAAAAATCGTCTCTAGTCAATAAAACCTGGCCCACGTGAAGATCAAATAGAGAAAATAACTCTGACCAAGTCTGCATTAATTTTACCTGGCCGATAGAAGAAAACATTTGTTTCGAAGGCAAACACCGATCTATTTTTGGAAAATTTAATAACTCCCTACCTCCTGCAATGGCTCCAGAACTCACTAACACCAATTCCACACCTTGATTTTGCAAGTGAGCTAATTGTTGAACAAGCCCTAACATATATTTGCGAGATAATTTTTTTCCACCTTGCGTTAAAGTACTCGTCCCTACTTTAACAACTATTTTTTTCATTGTTTTCATATGTACTCTATTTTGATTTTCGGTGATTGAGAATTAAAATGAATGTTTGAAAGGAAATAGAATGACCCAAATCGGAGAATAAGGGAATGTCGAGAATAATTGTATAGCTAACTGTCATTTTAAATGAAATCTAAAAAAGAAGGCACCGACAAAAAAATAAGACAGGAGGTCTTTAGAAACAGTTCAGATACCCCCCTTCGTCGGGGTATCTGAACTGTGATCCGAACTGTTATTCAATAACAAAGATTAGAAATTTTCAATATAAATGAGCGATTTCTAGGGACGCTCTCAAATAGTATTCGGCATCTCGATCAGGATGTTCTTTTGCTAAATTGGCAGCTTGTTCATCAGAAATCACAGTTTTCCCCTTAGATTCATAAAGAATATAGAGTTGAATATTGGCAATCAATGGATTGAATTTTTTTCCTTTTTCCTCTATTGCAGAATAGCTGTAGCATTCGTGTTCAATATTTAACTGGACTAAAGCTTTGGACACAGATTGGACTTGGCTCATTTTATCATCAATAAAGACAATCTTACTTGGAAGCTCTGGCACATTACCTAGGAGTTTTTCCAAATATTTGCCTTTAGATTCGGAATCTGCAAAAAAAGTTCCCGCATAGTATTCAGAATCCCATGAAAGATAAGGATATTGGGCTTCTAAAGCCTTATTATCGAAGTCGACGCCAACAAAATTTAACTGTTTGGTTGTCATGACATCTACGCCCTCTTGTGGCATATCATACCATATTTTTCTTTCTCTAGCTGTTAAACCACAAACGACATATCCTTTCTGCTGTAAATCCTTAATAAATGGACTTGTCATTGTTTCAACGGTTTGAAGAGGATGATTTTGAGCGAGAAAATATGAAAAAATATCATGCCAATTCTTGCTGTTATCAATTTTTGTTGTTGCCTCTTTAATGTACTTTCTCCATTGACTGGATCCAACCATATATAAGGAATCAAATACTGTGTCATCGATATCAAAAAGGAAAAAAGTTTTTTCTGGTTGATCCGCATTGACGTCTGTAAGGGACTTGATTTCAAAAATATTTGCAACACATTGATGAACAGCTGATAGTGGCTGCACAACCTCTACAGATTGATGAAATTCAATCCGCGGGGCTTGGTAATCCATATAGTTCCTTGATTTGTAATTTTAATTTTTTATTCTTAACCATTATACTAAAAATTAAAACTTTAAAAAAGGGTATTTTTTACGGATATCCCAAGGGTTAGAAACAGCTTGCATAAATCTATACATATCTGATACTATCTATACA
>JBEPVL010000085.1:0-6886 GCA_041691035.1 Chlamydiota bacterium | reverse complement strand
TCAATCACGCTTCAATCCTTAACGTGCTTTATAATCCGAATTCTGAGCTGACCCCTAAACAACTCACATTTTTTCCTGAGGAAGTTCTTTCACAAACTAATCTCGAAGAAATATGGATTGATGATAATCAAATCACAGAAATTCCAGAAGCCATCAATCATTTGCGTTATCTTAGAAGACTCAGTGGTTACAAAAATAAACTGACAACTCTTCCTGAATCCATTTTTGATTTAACGAATCTAGAAAGGATCAATATTAGTGTAAATAACTTATCATTTCTTTCACACAAGATTGGAAACTTAATAAAATTGGAAGTATTGGATGTAAATCACAATAGATTGGCCGAACTTCCGGAATCGATTGGCAAACTTAAAAATCTGCGTTTTCTTTATTTGGCTGGCAACCGACTGGAGTCACTTCCACAGTCATTCGAAAACCTTAAAAATCTTGCTTACTTGAACATTACGCATGATAAGTTCAAAGCTCTTCCTGAATGTATTGGAAGTATGGATAATCTCATAGAATTGAGGATGTATAACAATGCTATTGAATCGATTCCTAATAATATTGTTAACTTGCAAAGATTAAAAGAGATCCATGCTATGAATAACCAGATTGGCTCTCTTCCGAACTCTATTGGTAGCCTAATTTCTTTAAGAAAGCTAATGCTAGAGAATAATCAGTTGCAAATCTTGCCAGAAGGCATTGGCGATTTGGAAAATCTTACAGACCTCGATTTAAGAGGAAACCAATTGAGTTCCATTCCTGAATCGATTGGAAATCTAAAATCTTTGAGATTCTTAGATTTAAGAGATAACAAACTTAAGTCACTTCCAAAAAGCCTTCTCAATCTGATTCACTTGGAAAAATTAGATGTAAGGTTGAATAAGGGTCTTGTTAGCCCTGAATGGTTCCAAGAATTGGAGGACCGAGGTTGCACAATCTTTTATTAAACGATTGGAGTATTTTTATGTTGCAAGAGCTCATGATTGTCACGGTAGACTGTCCAAATAAAGATGTTTTAAAACGAAAAACGGAAAACATTGAACCCGATGAACTCCAATTTGCCCTAGAAATAGGAGATAAGCTATTCCAAGCTTTGAAACCCAATTTGCCTGCAGCGGGCTTAGCAGCTCCTTAAAAATGATTAATCTGAACTATTTGATTTAATTATTTGGATTGCTAGTCGTTTGAGTATTCTTAAGTGTAATTCGAATTCTTTCAACCCCTTTATTCGCACGTTCTCGTTTGAGATCGATTTCTCCTATTTCCCCAGTCGAATGTACATGAGTACCTCCACATGGGACTGTAGCAATATTTTGCAGCCTCCAATAACGAATTTGATTAGCTTCATCTAAAAACCCTTTTTCGATTGGAAGATTGGCTGCAATAATCCTATTGTATTGTTCTAGAATGGTTGGAAAGTATTCAGAAATATTCACAGTGCATTCGAAATCTACACGTGCCCCGTTTTCAGACATATGAGCACCTCTTTTTTTGATAACTGTATCAATCTCTTCTGGTTTCAACTCAACGCCTTCAAGAGTTCTATTAAACAGGCGATTCATAAGGACGAGAACCAACTCACATGTAAAATGGAGACGCATTAAACGATTGCGTCGTTGCCAGTCTATTTTCATCACGACATTGGCTTCAGGAATAAGATCATGCCCTTCTGGAAGAGTGTAATAAATCAAAAAAGGTGTTGTCTTATCCATGTGTGATGAGAGAACTTCAATACCATTAATTGTCACACGATCACTTTCTTGTCCCCCAGATTCTGAAAAACCAATTGTTGCATCTAGGACAACAGTATTGCCATCCACCTGAATTACTTTTGTTTCAAGACATACCTGGTAGGGATTATCCCAAAAAACTTTTTCCATATTTACTCTTTTATTGAAACAATTTTTCCACCAGTTATCACTTGCAACTTTTCTGCAGGCAATTTGAATACTGCATAGGGAGTACCGGCTGCTGCCCATAGGGTTTCGTATTGAAGCAGATCTTCATCTATGTAGACATGCACTATGGAGGTTTTGTGTCCTATTGGGGGGATTCCGCCGATGGCAAAGCCTGTAATATCCCTTGTAAAATCAGCATCCGCCTTTACAACTGTCTCACCAACATATTTTTGAATGACTGCCTCACTTACGCGGTTTATTCCGCTTGCAAGTATGAGGACTGGTTTTTTTGTTTCTTTTGTACAAAAAAGTAGCGATTTGACAATTTGACCTGTGTGGCAGCCAATGTTTGTTGCAGCATCTTGTGCAGTACGTGTGCTTGCTGCAAGCTCAATAACCTCCATCTCTAGCCCTTTTTCAAAAAGCGATTTCTGAACACTTTCCGCGCTCTTGCTTAAAGCCATATATTTTCCTATACATTTTGTGTTTTGTGAGGCATAATGCACATTATGCCTAATGTGCGCTATAACGCACAAGTGTTTTTTAATATAGGTTTCCTTTGATTGAAATATTCAACCATATAGCTTCAACTTTAAAGACATTGCGAAAAGAGCGCGGATGGAGCTTAGATAAAACAGCCCAAGAGACCGGTGTAAGTAAAGCAATGCTAGGTCAGATTGAGCGTGCAGAATCTAGCCCAACGATTGCCATCCTATGGAAGATAGCAAGTGGGTTTGACGTTCCTTTTTCTCTATTTGTTGGAGATGAACAACGAGACTATAGTACAGGCCAAACAAAAACCATTCACCCAAGCGACAATAAAATCAAAGTGTTTCCACTTTTTCCCTATGATGAGAAAACAAAGTGCGAGATATTTTTAATCGAACTTTTACCAGGATGTGAGCATATTTCATCCGCTCATAAACCAGGTATCATCGAGCATGTACTCGTAGCAGAGGGTACCATGGAAGTCTTTTTGAATGACTCATGGAATCCATTAAAAAAAGGGGAAGGCCTTCGATTTTGTGCTGATCAACCCCATGGCTACCGTAACCTATCCGACCAAAACTCTACCATTCATGATATCATTCACTATCCTTTCTCGCGGAAAGAAATTGGTAAAAAACAAAGTCATTGACCCTTACGTATACGTGATTCCTTATAATGGGAGCATCCTTTAAAATCAAAGGGATATTAAAGGTGAGGAAATCGATGGCTTATACTGTTAAAAAATTAAGTGAACTCTCTGGAGTGACCATTCGTACGCTCCATTTCTATGAAGAGCTTGGGATTCTAAAACCGGCCTATCACGGATCAAACGGGTATCGATATTACGAAGAGAAAGAGCTTCTTCAGCTCCAGCAGATCCTATTCTTTAAAGAGCTTGGCTTTACTTTAAAGAAAATTCAAAAGGTTCTGGGACGAAGCGATTTTGACCAGCTTGCGGCTCTTCATTCTCATAGAAAATCCATTAGCATGGAATGGGAGAAATTAGGGCAGTTGATTAAGACCATCGATAAGACAATCAACCATTTGCAAGGAAAGAAAAAAATGAAAGATCAAGAAATATTCGATGGATTTACTTTGGGCATAGTCAAGAGGGCAAAAGAGGGTGAATCCTATTTCGTCGCCGAGGCGCTCGTTTTAGCCAGCATAAAAAGTATTAATGTGGAAAAAAGAGAGCAGTCTTATTACGATAACATTACTAAGAAGGCTCATGCTATCTTTAAGGAACTTGTTGACTGCATCAAAAGTGAAAACAACCCTGCTTCAGATAAAGTACAGCGCATTATTAAAAAGCATCATGCGTTTGCGGAAGAGCATCATAATGCCACAAAAGAAGTGTATAAAGCATTGGCCCAGCTGTATCATCAGCATCCCGAATACCGGAAGCAGCTGGATCCGTTTCATCCGGAATTGGCTGAATTCATGGCAAAAGCCATGGAAGTGTATGCCAATCATAGGCTTTAAAGAATACAAACTCCTGCTGCAAATTCGCAGCAGGGGTATTTAAATTAATCTCTGAATGGGTTTTATGGAAATGAACCAATCGATTTATTTTGATATCAATATATTCCGTTCTATTACAAGAAAACTTGAACATTGGGATCGATTTGAAGAGTTCTTTGATAAGGAAGAGCCTGGTCTATTAGATTCTTCAGTCATATTTACCTGGCCGCAATTGCTTGAGGCTATTGATTTAGGAAAGATCATGGTTGGAATAAAAAAAAGCTTAGCTTGGAAAAATTCAATTGAAAACAAGAAAATTTTAGATCGTTTTCCGCCACACGAAGCCTTAAATCAACAATTCTACGCAGCAGTCAATGCAGTGGCTTCGCTTCCAGCATTGCAAAAAGATGCTCTTTTGAAAGGCATTGATAAGGCAGTTTCTCATACCTGTCGAGAAGCAAGGCCTCTAGTTGATAATACTTTTCTCCGCTATCGCACTTGCATTTCAATAAATAATTATATGGAGCAGTTATCGCGGGAAATCGCATGGGCATTCATAACTTCTCAGTCTTTTGTGATGTCAAACAGCCAATGGGAAGAAAGGAAGAAGTGCTATGAGAGCTTAATGGCCTTGTGGCACACTCTTCATTTGGAAGGACATGATCTTGTCTTTTTCCGTATGAGTGAAATGCAATATTTCTCCTATTTAAAATATGCGCCAGATTTGGATTTAAATGAGGCGCTGAGGATTTATCCTCAAGCCAGGGACAGAGAAGGAATTGTAAATGAGATTTTCAAATCTCCTCCGTTAAAAGCAGAAGGAGATCTATGCGATGGAGAAATTATCGATTTCTGCCGCTTGGGAAGTAGTCTTAAAAATGGCGAAGCTAAAATGCCAGTTATTGGGATAACGATGGATGACCCATATAAAATGGATCAGCGAGCTGGAGTTTTCCTTCGATCACTACAAGATTTAGAGCGCTGTGTTAATGGATGGAATGTGAAACCCTGTCCAGGGAAAATATTCTCTATTAATATAGCTAATGATGGAAGAATTCAATCGCCGCATCGAATCCTTTTAGGACAAGCGGAAACCAAAAGACAGGTCTTGCCTAGAGGCATTTCATAGCTTGATTAACACTGGATAATCTCGCCTTCACATTGTTAACTCATTGAAAGTGCTTTGCTGCCAATCTGTTTCAAGAAATCCATGACCTGACAATAAGGGCCAGGGCCATAACTAATGCGTGCAACTCCCAACTCTACAAGTTGCTTTAGTTTTGGAGCGTCTGGCATTACCATTATGTTGATTGGTATGGGTGAACGTTCACACAATTTTTCTATGTATTTGGCATTTTTCAGGCCGGGAACGAAAAATCCGTTTGCACCAGATTCTGCGTAAGCAGAGGCTCGAAGTAGAGCTTCCTCTAAGAGTTCATTATTATGGTTGGTGGCGTCTGTTTTAAAGAACAGATCAGTTCTGGCATTGATGAAAATAGGAATTTCTGTATGCTTTGCTGCTTCATGAATGGCATTAATTCGAGCACATTGATCTTCAATTGAATACAAACCTTCTCCATCTACAATCTGATCTTCGAAATTTATTCCAACCGCTCCAGCTTCAATAATTTTAAAAACATTATCTGTCACTTCGGTTGGACTTTTCCCATATCCCCCTTCGAAATCAATCGTTACAGGGATATCTACGCTTGCAATAATTCGTTGAATATTTTCTAGTACCAAATCGAATGGCAGTTTTTCGCCGTCATCATATCCATGGGCAGCCGCTACTGACCAACTTCCCGTTGCAATCACTTTTGCTCCAATCTCTTGTACTGCCTTTGCACTTCCAGCATCCCAAATATTAAATAGGATCAAAGGATTGCCCTTAATGTGTAGATTTTTTAGTAGGTTGGCGCGTTCCATTTGCATTTGCATTTTAAATTCCTTGTTTCTCGTGATTGATTAGCCATTTTTTGCGTGTCAAGCCGCCGCCATAGCCACCTAGCTCTCCATTCGTGTTTATGACACGATGACAAGGGATAATAATGGCAAATTGATTTGCACCATTTGCATTAGCAACAGCACGAAATGCAGTTGGTTGTCCAATTCCAGCAGCTATCTCGGAATAAGATCGAGTTTCACCAGAAGGGATTTTTTTTAATTCTTCCCATACACGCTTTTGAAAAGATGATCCAAGAAAAATTAGAGGGGTTTTAAATTCTATTAAAGAGCCCTTAAAATAGATTTTCAGTTCGTTTTCAATCGATTTAATCGCTTGAGTACGTCCTGGAATAATTGCTGACTTTATTTTCTTTCTTAGACGTTCCACTTCGCGTTCTAATCCCCTGCGATCCACAAATTCTAGAAGATAAAGAGCTTGCTCATCTGCTATAGCTATCATCGGACCTAGAGGCGTATCTATCCAAGATGCCTTTAAAATAGTACTCTGTCTTAACTTAGTCGGTGCCGCTCCCATAATACGTGAGAATGCATCTCTAAAACCACTGCCGGATTCATATCCTGTTGAAAGCTGCGCATCAATCACGGCTTCTCCTGCTCTTATTTGTTTCATAGCAAGTCCCATACGACGTGCCCTTGCATATTCAACGAAGGTCATACCAAAACGCTTTTTAAATTGACGTCGAGCGGTTGAGGCATCAACAGATAATTCACGAAAGTCTCTATCCTTCCAGCGTTTTTCAGGGTTTTCTTCAACTGCTTCAACGAGTGTTTGGATGAGCTTTGAAACGTGATTAGGATGAGAAAGTGGACGACAGCGTTTACATGGTCTAAATGAGGCCAGCAGTGCTTGTTGAGCAGTTTCAAAAAATTCACAGTGCTCAAACTTTGGTTTTCTTGCAGGGCACGTTGGCCTACAAAATACACCAGTTGTTTTGACGCCGACAAAAAAGACACCTTCATACTCTGTTTTTTTGTCTATCAATGCTTGGTAATACTCTTTTTTATTTTCAGCTGTTATACTGGTTTAAATTTACATTGATAGGACAGCCATGTCTAAGGCTTCGGTA
>JBEPVL010000084.1:0-7114 GCA_041691035.1 Chlamydiota bacterium | reverse complement strand
TGCACCGAAGAGGGCTCGAACCTCCAACCACCCGGTTCGAAGCCGGGTACTCTATCCATTGAGCTATCGGTGCAAATGAGGAACAAAGAGAGTAGCTTACTTTGATTCCGATTTTATGTCAAAATGTAAAAACCAATAATCAGGTTAAAAGCAAGCTAAACTTGATTACAAGGAGTTATTCAGTTTTTTTTAAAAAATTGAGCGTCATATGTAGTCTGAAACTTTGCAGAAGCCTCCGCTGCTGTTAATGCTGAGATGGGGTTTCCGGTTAATGGATAAATTTGGAGTAATATAGTCTGAACCTGCTTGTGAACCTTGTCACTTATAGGAACATGAGTTTCATCTCCATCCCCATCTCTAGTGAGTAGATTGTTCCAGAGGCGGTCTAAGGTCTCGCCCAAAGCGAACATGTCTGTATATTCGTTCAGATGGAAATTGCCCTGTGGATCCTTCCAAAGTAACGGAAGGGATGTCATTCCAAACTCATCGGTTACTATGACTTCTCTCTTATCATTTATCGGCAGTGCAGATCCAAAGTCAATTAAGCGCGCTTTTTCATGCAAAGGAATAGTGGGATCCGCATTATATAAAGTATTTTCAATTTTAAGATCTCTATGCAAAAATCCTTTTTGATGCAAGTTATCCAATGAATGCGTTAATCCTATTGTGATTTCAAGAAATTGTTCTAAATTGATGTTATTATATCCATCTAGGGTTTCCTTCTACATATCTCATGAAAATATAAAAGACATGTTATTGGGTTTTTTCGTCATAACGATAAGCTTCTCCTCTAAGTTCCCCAATCGCTCTTAGTGCTTCTTTTTTACCAAAGGTTTTTAAATTCTCTTTACTAATTTGATCAATCGTTTGACTTTTTTGACATTTGTGGACGATCCAGCTTATTAGGCGGTATCCAAGATAACCTACTGCAGCTAAAGTATAGATATACATCCGTAATGGAATCTTGAAATTTGATATATTGTTCATTAAACCTCGAGTATTATTAATAAAGCAATGTTGTATCATAATAAATGTTTAATTTCAATATAAATCCTAATAAGTTCTTCCTCACGGGCAATGCCTGTGTAGATTAAACCATTCATATACTTAGACCGGAGGTCTCTTTAGTGTCGAATTAAAAATTAATTGATTGTTGATCACCTCTAAAGTGTCGACTATAACTCTTTTAAATTTATTATGGTAATTTTAATTTTAATTTTTTGTAAAAATGGAAGACTTGGAAATAGAAACATAATTTCAATATAATTCATATTATGATATCTGTAATATCTTTAAGATATTTAACAGCATTTTTACATGTATGGATGAGATGAATAGACCAGAAGGATTTCATTGCGTCGAGGGATTAGTCCTGAAGGTGATCCCATTTCGAGAACACGACCAGATTGTCACAGTCTTTACACGCGAAGCCGGCATCATCAAATTGATCAACTTTGGGTCGAATCGCAATCAAAAATTTAAGCTTTCCCCTCTTATTTTAGCCGAAATAGTCTACAAAGAAAAAAAAGGTGAGATTTTCCAATGTCGCGAAATCACACCTCTTAATGTCTACGCGCAGTTAAGAAGTAATCTGGATTTTCTACAGGTTGGATGTCATTTATTAAATCATGTGATGCATCATGAAGGGGGAAAGCCAGCACCCCAGCTTTTCGATCTTTTGAAGTATTTTCTGGGTAAAATTCCCGAAATGAAAGACCCTCATTTACTTCCTTTATGTTTTCAAATCAAATCACTCAAATATGAGGGGGCCATCGGAACTCTAGTTTGCTCGGAATGTTCGGCTCCTCTCACGGAAATCTATGCCGAGAATGGGCAAATGTGTTGTCATAGGCATGCATCCCAGCAGGTTTGTATTTTGGATGAAGATGAATGGTATCTTTGTCGGCACCTTGCCCAAGTGCAGCGCTTTAATGAGATCTCCTCCCTGGAAATTCCTATCCATTCAAAAAATCGACTTTCTCAGTTTCTTTCTTGGTTCCCATTTTGAATAGGGTTTGAATAGTAAAAAAATGAAAATGGGAGATTTTAATTGCGTAGAAGGGAGAAAAATGATAGGATGATTGCGTTAGCGAAAGTGGCGGAATTGGTATACGCGCTACTTTGAGGTGGTAGTGAGGGTTTCCTCGTAGGGGTTCAAGTCCCCTCTTTCGCATTTCTAAATATTCCAGATCTCCCTTTTCTTACCACCATCCAATAGTTGTCCAGTTTAATTAAGGTCTTGTTATGGAATGCAGAGCGTTTTGCACAGCATCCTTGTATGATCTCAAAGCTTTATATGAACATTTAAGATCTCAAGGAGCTCACCTTTACAGAGATGTGCTACATCAGCATGTTCCTGGCGAAGTTGTGGGTGATATTTTTTATTTTTCCTACGGAGCCGTTGTTTTTTGGGGGTTTTCTTTAGAGCATTGCAAACAGCATCTCACCGCTCTTGTCAAGTGGGAGAAAGAGCCTCTATCTACAGGAAAAATTGAAGAAGATGAATTCACCTTTTCTTTTGGGCAGACATGCAAAATTATTGGGGACAATATTATTTTGCCTGACCAAGAAGTATTGAGTCGCCTTGCCATCTCTCACGCCTTGGCACAATCCGTAAAGCTGGCTACTTATGAATATTCAATCAGACGTACGTTTGAAGAAACAAAGAGTATTCCTCAAGATCTTGCAAAAAATGGTCGAATTTCCCTCTCCCGAAAAGAAATCCGCAGAAAAATGGGCGAGCTCTTTATCGAACGAAACACCATCAATCTTCATCTCGATGTCCTCGATACACCTGAATTTTTTTGGGAATATCCCGAAATAGAGCCGATTTATGCTGTGGCAGATACCTATTTAGACATCGATGGACGTGTTGTAGTCATGAATCAAAGACTCGATGTCATCCATGAGCTCTTCGAAATGTTAGGTAACGAACTCAATCACCAACACTCTAGTCGATTAGAATGGACTGTCATTATATTAATCGTTTTGGAGGTATTGCTCTCCTTATTAGATGCTTTCCGTGTGATTTAATCTTTTTCGAAATCCATTCAAAGAAAACAAAACCCCTCCTAAGCTATAAAGTAAAACGAAGAGGAGAGAGGGAATAAGTAGATTGAAAAATTGAGCAAAGAAATTTCGAGGAAGCAACGTTTTGCCAAGTGGAAATAAGGAATCGAAAATAGAAATCTGATCCCTAAGCAAGTAAAAAATCAGGGCAGAGACTGAAAATGCGACTAAAGAAGTGAACATCACTTTTAAGAAATGAATCGACTCCTTTCCAGACAAGATAAGAACTTTGCCATGGAGAATCGGAAGTAAAAGAACGATCATATTCACCCAAGAGCTAATACTTGTTGCAAAAGCCACTGAGACAGGCCCCCAGCCCAAACCAAATATAAACCAAAAATTTAAAATGGTATTTATGAGCATATTTAAAAAAGATGTTAGGGCTGGTAGAGTGTAATTTTTTTTTGCAAAGTAAGCCGGGGCAAGGATGAGGATAAAAATTGAAGGCACTAATCCGAATAGATAAGCCCACACACAATAAGTTGTTTCCAAGACGGCCTCTGGGGTGAAATCCCCATGACCATATAGTAGATTCACTAAGGGAATCCCAATCAATATGGAAATCAGTGTCAGGGGGAAAATGAATGCAAAACTGCGATCCAAGGCATGTTTAAGGAATTCTCGATACAGTTCTTGATTGTTAGCTTGCAAAGCACGGGAAAGGGGAGGTAACAGGGCTCCGGCTAGGCTAACCCCAAAAAGAGCAAGGGGAAGCTGTTGGAGGCGCATTGCATACCATAGATACGCAGGTCCTTCCGCACCCGAATAAAGGGCGAAAATTGAGTCAACTGCATTGTTTATCTGCGTGGCCGCAACACCCAAAATCCCTAAAAAAAGAGGTTTTGATAATGTTATAATATCTGAAGAGAAAAAGTGTATTGACGGTTTTTTTGGAAAATGCTTTCTAATATAGGCTAAAGTTTGGGGTAGGGTGACGACCCATTGAAGCAAACAGGCGATGATGACTCCCAACGATAACAAAGACATTCTATATTCAGACGAATTGCCTTGAAGTATAAAGACAGCGGCAATCCAGGCAAAATTAAAGGCTAATGGAGCTACACCTGGGATAAAATAGATTTTTTGACATTGGAGCAAGGCGCTGTTGACTCCAAATAAACAAATGAATAGTAAACTGGGCAGCATCAAGAATGTCAACCATAGAACATCACGAGTGGCGGGACTCCATTCCCCTAAATACAATGTGAGTCCAATTCCTAAGCTACAAAGAACGATAAGGCCAACCAAAAAAAACGTGAGTGAGTACAAAAGATCTCGAAAAAATGAAGCTGAACGTTCGGGGTTCTCATGTCTGAGTTTTTCAAAGTGAGGAGTAAAGGCAGATTGCAGAGCACCTTCACCAAAAAGACGTCTAAATAGATGAGAGAGACGGAATGCCACCATAAAGTTGGCGATGGCAGGTTCTGTACCAAATACATATGCCATCGAAATATCACGAAACATTCCACCAATCCGACTTAAAGCCGTTCCTGAAAAAAATTTTCTTGAGGATTGGAAAATTGAATGTTTGGTATCTTTCATGTTTTCAATTTCATTGAGCGTCTTTGATACAACCCAGAATATATTACCAGTTTGTTTGAGTCGATCATGAGCCAGGCTCTTCTTCTTGTCAAGAACAAGATTGAATGGTATGATTACGACACTATGCTGCAATCAAGTGAGAGTAAAAAGTGAAAAAAATTCAAGAAGAAATCCTCATCGGTGCCCACACCTCCACAGCTGGTGGTCTAAAAAATGCTCTTTTAGAAGGGCAGGAAATTGGGGCAACAACCATACAATTTTTTACAAGCAATCAGAAACAATGGAAGGGCAGAATATTGACTCCAGAAATCATTGAAGAATGGAATCAAGCAAAAGAAAAGACAGGTATTAAAAAACTGATGAGCCATGACAGTTATTTAATCAATCTTGGATGCCCAAATCCAGAAAATCTCGGAAAAAGTCGACAAGCTTTTCGGGAAGAGGTGATTCGTTGTTTAGCTTTAGGAGTCACTTTTTTAAATTTTCATCCTGGAGCTGCTTTAGATGGCTCGGTGCAGCAATGTTTAGATTGTATTGTTGAAAGCTTATTAGAGATCGAGCCTCTATTAGAAGGCCATTCTTTACGATTATTATTAGAAAACACTGCAGGTCAAGGTTCTGCTGTTGGATATCGGTTTGAGCATTTAAAATATATCCTAGATCAGGTAGGGAAAAAAATCCCGTTAGGCGTTTGTATTGATACATGCCATGCTTTTGTTGCTGGCTATGATATGCGTACTCAAGAAACTTTCAATGCAACTTTACAGGAATTCGATCGAGTAGTTAGTCTCGAGAATCTTTATGCATTTCATTTGAATGATTCTGTGAAGGGGCTAGGAACACGTGTGGACCGTCATGCAGCTTTAGGAAAAGGTTTAATTGGTTGGGATTGTTTTAATTTGTTAATGACAGATCCAAGAACAGCTCTCTTGCCTAAATATTTAGAAACCCCCGAAGGGCCTTCTCGTTGGAAGGAAGAAATACAAACTCTAAGATCATTTACAGAGGCATAATTATGCGTACAAAAATTAAGGAAATAAAGTTTCCAAAGTCCGGTTCATCGACGCTTGTAGGTCAAGAAATAACGATTAAAGGATGGGTAAGGACAGTTCGAAATCAGAAAACATTCACTTTCATTGAAATTAATGATGGATCCACCCTCTCCAATTTTCAAATCATCGCGAATCCTACAATTCCAGACTATACTAATATCGTCAATCAGGTTACAACAGGCGTTTCCTTATCAGCGACTGGTAAAATAGTCGAGAGTCCCGGAGAGGGACAGTCGATTGAGATGCAAGCGACTCAAATCACTATTTTAGGTAAATGTAATCCCGAAGTCTATCCACTCCAAAAAAAACGACATACATTCGAATTTCTCCGCTCGATAGCCCATTTACGCCCTAGAACAAACACGATTGGAGCTGTGACAAGAGTCAGAAATGCTTTAGCATTTGCTACTCATCAATTTTTTCAAGAAAAGCACTTCCTTTATGTACACACGCCTATCATTACAGGTTCAGATTGTGAAGGTGCTGGTAAAATGTTTCAGGTGACAACATTAGATCTTAAAAACACTCCAAAGACACCTAAGGGCGATATCGATTATACTCAAGATTTCTTTGCTAAGCCGACTTATTTAACTGTTTCAGGTCAGTTAAATGGCGAGATCTATGCCTGCTCACTTTCTGATATCTACACCTTTGGCCCTACATTTCGAGCAGAAAATTCCAACACCTCACGTCACCTAGCAGAATTCTGGATGATTGAACCCGAAATGGCTTTTGCTGATCTTAATGATAATATGGATTGTGCTGAAGCCTATCTTAAATATGTGTTGAAATATGTCCTTGATAACTGTCAGGAAGATATGGACTTTTTTAATAAGTTTGTTTCTGAGGGCATTACCAAACGTCTCGAACATATTGTAGCCTCTCCTTTTGAAAGAGCCACCTATACTTATGCAGTCAGAATTTTGGAAAAAGCAGACAAAACTTTTGAGTTCCCAGTCAAGTGGGGGGCTGATTTGCAGTCGGAACATGAACGGTTCCTCGCTGAGGAGTTTTTTGGTAAACCGGTTATTCTGACCGATTATCCTAAACAGATAAAGGCGTTTTATATGCGCGGTAATGATGATAACAAAACTGTATCCGCCATGGATGTGCTCGTTCCAGGGATAGGAGAAATCATCGGAGGAGCACAAAGAGAAGAGCGGTTAAACTATTTAGAATCTAAGCTCAAAGAAAATCATTTAAATCCGGAAGATTATTGGTGGTATCTAGAACTGCGAAAATACGGTACAGTGCCACATGCGGGATTTGGAGTCGGTTTTGAACGGTTAGTTCAGTTTGCTACCGGGATGGAAAACATCAGGGATGTGATTCCTTTCCCAAGGTTTCCTGGTAAAGCCGACTTCTAGATAGAAACGTAGCGTAGACTCTAGAGGTAATTCCGTAATTACAAAAAAAATGCGTTTCTTTTATTTTTCCGAAATTTCAAAAAA
>JBEPVL010000083.1:0-7704 GCA_041691035.1 Chlamydiota bacterium | reverse complement strand
TAGTCTGCGCTTGTTTTTGTCGGATTTATCCGACATTCAGCTCCGGATAAATCCGAAGAAAACAAACGCACACTAAAGTGTACGCTACATTCGGGACAGAATTTGCAAGGAAATGAATTATGCAAGAAGTCTACTAACAACGCCCTATTCTTTTGTTATACTTAACGCGAAATTAACATCAATTAAATTGATAATTAATATTTAAATATGATACAATGCTTATTAATTTTATAATAAAAAACAAAAAAAATGAATATCGAATCTTCGAAAAAAATTCTATGCGATCTCTCAATGAGGCGAAATCCGAGAAAGACACTTGTTGAGGATATTCATCAAAGTTATATTCCTTCGTTGATTCGACCACACACACTTGTTCGAAAAGACACATTTTATGGGAAGGTCACACAAATCCTTTCTCGTAATCAGTCCATTTATATTCAACGCGAACACACACTGAAAATCCTTTTACAGGCTTTCTCTTCGTTAAAGGCACATTCCAGTGAAATTCAAACCGTATCCTCTTCCGTCTTTCAGGAGCTTCATCAGCTTAAACAAAGTCAAACTCAACCTCAGGTGAGACTAAGTGACGATTTAAATGCTTTAAAAAAAGAGCAAAAAAAACTCATCTTAACCAAAAAAAAAAGACAAGCCACACAGTTTTCGACTCTGCTTTCTGAGTATCATGAAGTTGAAAATCAAAACCCCCTTTTCTTTAAAAAAATTTTTATTGAAGACTCTTCCGATTCCATTGCGAGTTTATCTTCATTTGAGGATTACTTAAAAAACCATCCCGGAGCAATCCCTCACTTAGCTCATCGGTCAGCCTTCATAAAAAAATCTCTACAAGAGTCACAAGCCTTTGAGCAGTCTCTTTTTTCGGATTTACAGAATAACGAAACAGCTGAGAAAAGACGCAGTCGCTATGATCTCGAAGGAGAAAGAATTGCAAAACAAATTAGTACTCTATCGGAGAATGAGAGATACTTATATTGTGGTGAGTCTTCCGATACTCAACACTCCCTGGTAGGTTCTTTGAAAATCATGCGCCAAGCCGCCGAGATATTTAAAGATCAACTTCCTACAGAAGTGGGAGCTTTTTTAAAAAAAATCAACCATGTAGCTGATTTTGAACTGGAAATTAACAGAGCAGTTGATAGTGCCGTCTCGGAAATTATCGAACAGTCTTTAGAAAATATTTCCTTTAAACCCGTAGAAGAGTCATTGATAAGTGTTTTTAAAGAAATCAGGGAATCCATAACCAATTCGCTAAAGCAGTTATTTCCTAATAAACTAGAGAAAATTATAAATGATTTTATAAACGAGATTGAAGAAGTTATTAATATTAAAATTAAAGAAGAAACCCTTTTAATATTTAGCGACAATAAAATTACTCTTAACCTTTTGGAAATTGTCAAACTTGATCCTCAAGATGAAAAAAGAATCAAAAAAAAAGCAGAGATAAAGGGCACTCTCTTAGAATTATTAAAACCCTATACGACTCAACTTTTACGTCATATCGACACCCATTTCCTAACATTAACGAAAAAAATTAAAAATGTTGCCCCCACATCCTCTCATGCCCTCCTTGATTTTCGCCCGAGCCGGTCATTATTTTGGTTCGAATGTAAACGTGAAAATGACTCCTTCACGATTCATATTTATGCCACGGGTCATTTAAGTCAGGAATCCTTTGGATCTAATAATAAAAATTCATGGCCTATTGAAATAAGAAATGTGGATGCAAAGAAATTAACGCAAGAATTTTTCCAAAGACTTTTATTTCTTTTAATTGAACCGAGATACACTAAAGAATTAAAAATTGAAAAGCAAACAATTGAGAATGGAATATTAAGCTATCTAGGAGAAAAGAAAAGCTTAAAAAGCATACCCGATTCAGTTCTTTCACAAATCACCTCTCCTTTTCAATTAGCCCAATCCTTATTGTTGGCTAATCCTGAAAATTTACACTTACAATCGCTGCAACATCGTTTAGATACTTTCATCAGCCAACTCAAAGTCTATTACGACAATGAAAATAAGCAACTTAATATCAATGCAGCTGAAGCAGAAATTTTATTAAATGTGTTAGATCTCTTAATTGAAGAAAGAAAGGCTATTAAGAAATTAGATGGGTTGAATGTCGATCAGCTGGAAATGATCAGAGATGTCATTATAGATTCCGCTCTTCCCCCCAAAAAGGACTATTCTCGTCCCGATCTTCAGTTGTTGTGTTCGTTGGTTTCTGTTAAGCAACTTCAAGCCTCTAAAGGAGCCCTGATTTGGGCTTTTGGAGACGAAATAGGGGAATTCATTGACCTCTTAATTGATGCAATGAAGGAATATTCAACGAATCAACCCCCTAAAGCTGCTTCCATAACAACTAAATTGAAGTTGAGCCTATTTGAAGGGAATAAGTTTTTTAAACTAAAAATTGTATATTTGCTCGTTTCTGGAACAATCACCACCATTCAGCTTGCTTTCATTTTATCAAAATTATGGAGAATCAACTATTATTTTGCCTTTCAACTACTCTTAAAAGCTTTTACCTATTTCGGGCTTTCAAAATATATTCCTGAACCCTGTTTTGATTACTACAACTCATTCTTGGAAAAATTCAATAACCTGGTCACAGAGATAAAACTCAATTTAATTAGCGGTATCTTTGCTTGTTTATTACCCCTAATAATAAAGAATGAAACTTTAGCTGATCTATTTTTAAAAGCTCAAGCAGTAAAAACCACTGGAAATGCGCTCATTAAACATTTTTTGGATAAGCCAATCTTCGACTTAAATCTATTAGATTCAGAGCTTAAGATAAAATCTACGCAATCCTTGACTCTTTCTCAAGAAAAATTGAATGCCCCTCAAACTAAAGATATTGTCATTCTAGCCAAACAATCATGTACCTTTGATTTTCCTTTTGAAAAGGAACTAAAAAATGATCCCAAATCCATTCTTAAACATCTCCAGGAAACGCAGCAACTCCTTTCACATTTTGATAGATCTAATCCCAGTATCACACAGCTTACAGACTATTTTGAATTAATCACAAATCGCTTACTTTTACTTCCCATACCTAAGGAAAAGGACTTCTGGGATGAATTTTCTTGGGAACAAAGCGCAGAAATTATTAAACAATTGATGCATATCACTTTCAATCACCAGTCCCTATATTCTCAAATATCTTCCCGAAAGTGGTACAATTCCGATGAATTAAACCATCCCCATATAGAACAACCCTTTCAATATAAATTATTTTTTCAAGAAATCCTCGTTTGCTGCTATAGCAATTTAGCCCTCGTTGATAAGTTAGCAAGGAAATGTCCAGATAGCGATTTAAAAGACCAGCCGATCTATTTCCATCCTTTATTTTTTCAAAAGAAACAAAGCATCAATGATCCATTTCTACTTGATCGCATTTCAGAAATTCAAAAATATTTTGATCCGACATTAAGTGGGATGCCCAAAGATTCAGATACATTTCAAGGTTTAAGAAACACAGCTCTTTTTTACCCTATTTATCATAATGATTTTAGAATTCCTTATGGGTCTAGTCTCTGCTTACCTCAAAAAGACAGTTGTCTCCCTGAAATTGCTTTTTTAATAAAATATAGTTCGCTCATCAAACAAAATTCTGAATTTCTAGAAGCTCAAGAGCTTCAGCTCAATGAAGAAGGGGACCTCATTTATGACAAAGACGTTTTAACACAATCCCAACTAATCTCTTTGCTTATTAAGGAATCTTTTGAAATAAATGAAAGCTGCATCCCTTTAGGGTATCGCAGTCTAAATATTTTTTGTAGACTATCCATGGATCTCCTTATAGAGGGAAATGCAACTTATCGTCACTGTTATCCCGTTAATAAAATTAAAGAACCATCTTCAAAATTCATTTCAAACCAACTTCTATATGAAAATAAATCCAATTCCAAGTATTTACTCGTTTTAGAACCTACGACTAATATGGAAATCTTTTTGAGGAATACCCTCAGTCATCAGATAGATACATCTAGTTATTTTAGAAACAAAAACTCTAACAGTTTTTTCAGCGAAGTAAAAGCTCGCTTTTTAAAAACAGACCCTTACTCACTGTTGCTAGATGAAAATGTACGCACCCAAAGCTATATTTACGACTCCCCTCAAAATTTTCTTTTCTTTACAGGAGAACAAGAAGGGAATCTTTTGTATGGCAATACAAACTTTCATAAAAAGCAGAATCAACAATTTGAGTTCATTCACTCCTATCAGATGGATACCCCCATTAGAGTCATGGGGTACTTAAAAAATTATTTTTTAAGACACCATGTATTTCTACTTAAAGACAAAAAAACACAGAAAATCAATATCAACTATGCAGAATTTATTCGTCATGTAAGGCATTGCCACCACCTTCTTTTCGTTGGGCATTCGCTGCGAGATCACTTATTAAATCAGCCCGAAATGGCTTCACGATTTGGTAAAATTTTAAAAGACCTCATCTCTCAGACGCTTGGTTATTCTGAAAAAATATATTTCTATTATTTAGTGGACCTATCTTTTGCTTTGGAAAAATTTTGTAAGCACTATGCTCCACATCATTGCTCAAATTTCCCTGATATCAGAAGTCTTCTGACTGATGAAGTGGTTAGCAAAAAATTTTCTCTAAAAGATCCCCTCTTTAATATACTTAAAGCAATCTCTATTCATGAAGATGCGAGTGGAGAGGCATTAATCAGATTGCCACAGGCCCAAGAAATTGCTAAGACATATTTTCTCTATCCTCTGGGTTTAAAGTTTAGAGATCAATCCATTTTCTACTCGAACGAATTAGCCTTAGAGCGTCATTGGTCTCATAGACTTCGAATGTTATACTGGAAATGGCTCCCTACTATTCGGAATATTGCTCAAAACCCACATTTGCAAAATCATTTTTTTTCAAAGCTATTGGAAAATGACGACTCAAAGAGCGATTGCTGGCATTTACAAGGTATAGATTGTTACACAAATGAGCACCTTGTGATTAACCTTAATCTTGGCAAAATTTATCCATTTAAACCAGTCCAGAAAGCAGTCGCTTATTTTGAAGGGGAAAGAAAAGTTGAAGTCTCTGATCTTCCCTATCAGTATTTGCCAAACCAAAATTACTTTCTTGAGAAGGCAGTTTCTTATTTTCAGATGAATGACTATATTCAAAATTACGTACCATCTGAATATTTATATTTAAAAAATTACATCCTTACACAATTTAATAAGCCTACAATTCGGGCGTTATTCTGCAATCACCTGATCAAATCCTTTTTTCATATCGATCCTACTGAGTCTCCTTGGATAGAATATAAAACTGATTATGAGGAATCCGGTGGGTATACAAATGGGCACTTCGCCATTAACTTCACTCTAGGAAAAATAACGAGAGTGGGCGATCGTTTGCACGAAATTTCTGTTGATCATACAGATACTGAAAAGTGGATTAAGGATTTTTTAACCACTCTTACTCAAGAAGTTCGAGATCTAAAACTTCGCTCTGATGGCGTTTTTGAAGATTCCTCAAAAGAATTTCAATTCACAATTAACAAAACAGACACTATCGATGTCACACGAGTCTATAACGGAAAAACCTATTTTTATTTAAACGCCAACTACTCGATTTCTTATTGGTTAGAGCAAACGGAAAAATCACAAAAAACGTTGCTTGTTTACAAACTCAACACACTAACACATTCTTATATCACTGAGGGGGATGTTGAAGGAAAAATTCCAATTATGGCAGTCCTTAAAGATGGTGTGGAATTTCTCCAAGTGAAAAGCAATCGAATTGCATTTGCGCTTAATAGATTTTGCCCTGAAAATCAAATCGTCTTTTGGAAGCTTACTAAAACGAATCAACTTCAACAAATTGACTTTCTCCCCTTTCAGCTTAGTTTTCAGGTTACTCTTGTTGATAAGGAACCCAAAGCTTCTATTCCCCATCTTCTTCCCGGTTTTTATATTGCACGCACACAAACACATCCCCACCTCAAAAAGGTATCTAGTTATTTGCTTTTAGAAAATGCTCAACATCAAAAAATGGTGTTGATTCCTCATGATGAGACTAAGTTATCAGTTCTCTCACCCTACCTTGCTCCCCTTGGAACGTTAAAAAATTTTCTAACACCCTTGTTGTTAAAACTTTTGATGCCTTTGGAAAATAATCCTTCTACAGAGTTACCTTTTAGTTATTTCTTTTCAGATTGGCGGAAAGAGAAAAGTAATCCCTCTAAGTCCTTTTATATTGTTTCTTTGGAAAGCAATGGCGAGTTGACGAGTGAATGTCCCAAAACATTGGGTTCAATCATTATACTTAAAATCTTTAATCAAGACGTCGATCAAGCCGAGAACGCAGTTAAAAAGCTAGAAGGGATCCTCAAAAGGGAATATGTTCCCATACATACTCTTGTCGATCTTATTCGCATTTTGGCAGTTTTTCCAGCCAGCTTTTCAAGAGTCTCCGCCATTCGTAAGAAGTTGCTTGCAGCTATTGAAGAAAACCAAATACTGCATACATTAGGAGACGAAGAAGAATCTCTTTCTATACATTATCTAAAAATTTTCTCTCTTTACTTTGATTTAGCTCAGGATAATAAGGATCCCCGATATCAACTCACTCCTGATGAAGAGTGGCGACTTTTTCAATCGCTTTCTCGATCAGTTCTTAAGGTCTTAGTAACATTGCCGAATTTTGCAAATCTATTTAGTATCATCCATAGCACTCAAATTTGGGAGTTATTTTTTTCAGAGTGTATTTTGAATGAAGAAATGAAAAAAAAATATGAAGCATTGAAACAGAAACTGAATCAGAAGACCTCTCTTTCTAAACGATTAATGATCACACTCTTAAAAACAACAAAAACGTTAGTCAACAATGCCTCCTTCTCTTCCCCTATTCCTGAGTCCATATTTCTGCCTCTGGAATACGTGAAACCATTATTAGATTCAAAAGCAGATTGGATACGACTTTTTAAGATGATTACAGAATCCTACCAGGGAATCAGCAATCCAATTTCCCATGATATCGCTTTGGATTCCGATCAACCATTGGAAATCACAAAATGGAATTGTGCAAATGACTTTTACAAAAATTTTGTCGCTGCTTACTCGATTGCCAAAGGTCGTGGGACAAAGAAGAACGAATTAGAACTCAATCAAGCCATCCAGCTCTATCGTGGAGGTTGGGATCAGCAATCTAATCGCATGATGGAGTATTTATTTTCTGTACTCAGTTTCCCTCGATCTTTTCCTAGTATTCCCAAAAAAATCGATTTTAACGAATGGATTGCTTCGATTGAAAAGGTATATTCCATCCTAACAATTGGAAAACTTGTTAGTAAGATAGCATTTAAGACTGGAGCCACAGCAACCATATCAGCTTCGACTCAACTCATCAAATCTCAGATCAATTATATTCAGCTGATGACCTCCATATATAATCCAGGTACGACTTTAATTTCTCATTTTCCCCAAAACCTTGAAATTATGAAGAATTCCTCTTCTGTGATTTCGACTATCAGAAAAATGATCACACCTAACACAACTGAACAATGTAAAGAAACCCGAAATCCAGTTAAAAACACTGAAAGTGATCTAAAGGCACTCAATCATTCTATCATCAAAGATGATATGGTCATTGATGCCTTCTTGAGCAAGGTTTATAATGAAACGTTTGAGGAAATTGCTTATCAAGATGTT
>JBEPVL010000082.1:0-7867 GCA_041691035.1 Chlamydiota bacterium | reverse complement strand
TCATTTTTTTTATGCTTTTCTCTCTAGTTGAGTCCTACAAAACCGGATGAACCAGAAAAGCCAATACCATTTAACATATCTATTCTCTTTATTTTATATTTTTATATGAAATCTTAATTCTAAGGAAGTTGAAAAAGGCGTTGTGCATTAGCTGAAGTTGCGCGTGCCATCTCTTCTAAGGTGATTTGCCGAAGTGAAGCAATAAATGCAGCGGTTTCAGAAATAAATGCAGGTTCATTTTGTTTTCCTCTTTGCCCTTGTGGAGCTAAATAAGGCGCATCTGTTTCGATGAGAAGTTGCTCTAAAGGAACAATCTTAGCAACCTCTTGTAATTCAAAACTTTTTTTAAAGGTCACAATCCCACTCAAAGAAAGATACCAGCCTCGTTTAATGACTTCTTCAGCTTCCTTCATGGTCCCTGTAAAACAGTGAAGAACTCCAAGCTCATTCCTGCCATTGATTTGATAATCTGAATCAATAATACTAAAGAAATCAGAAAAGGCTTCGCGACAATGAATCACAACCGGCAGATCTAGTTCCATTGCTAATTGAAGATATCTGCGTAAAAACGATTGTTGTAGTTCTCTTGGAGAATGTTGATAATGGTAGTCTAATCCAGTCTCCCCAATTGCCTTTAGATCTCCATCTCTGGCTGCTTTAGCAATCACATCAAAGTCCGATTCCCCCAATATTTCGACATCATGTGGTGTCGTGGCTGCTGTATTGTAGATAAATGGAAACTGTTTGCTGAGCGAAAGACCTCGCATTAAAGTTGGAATATCAGTACAGATGTTCACAATCCTGCTTACACCTGCAGACTGAGCCCGTATAATGATTTCTCCATGATTTGGAAATAACGTATCACAAGTGAGATGGGCGTGAGAATCTGTAAAACTACTGTGAATGTCCATTTAATCTTTGGCTATATCCTCGGAGAGGTGTGGATTGATTTCATTTATAACAATATCGGGTGTCAGAATCTGAGGAAGAATTACCGGATCTGAATTCGAATCTTTTCCATAGAATACGTAAAGGGGGACACTGTTTCTTCCAAATTGACTTAAAGCCTCTGTAATAACGGGATCATTTTTCGTCCAATCAGCAACCAACTTCACAACACCAGCTTCATTTAGGCGTTGTTCGACGCTAGGAGAACCAAATACAAAGTGATTGGCTTGGCAAATCAAACACCATTTAGCGGTAAAATCAATCAGAATAGGCTTCCCTTCTGCTCGTAACTGTGCAACAAGCTCCGGTGAGAATTTCTGCCACCCATTCCAGGTGGTAGAACCTTTTTCTGCAATTTCAGAACTTTCAGACCAACTTGCTCTAGGTAAAAGGATCATTTGTACTCCAACAACAGCAGTGGCAATCATGATTGCGTAAGCAACAATCCTTTTTAGACGAGATTGGATTAAAATAGCCTTTCCATAAACCCAAGCTCCAATCGAAAAACAGAATAAGCCCACAATCAGACACATGAGAGAAATCGTGTTTGTTTGCGCACTAAATACCCACGAAAGCCAGATCACCGACGCAATTAAAACAAAGCCCATTAACTGCTTAAATGTCTCCATCCAAGCCCCTGGACGAGGAAGGAAGCCTAGCTGTGAGGGGAAAGCAGAAAGAACGAGGTAGGGAAAGCTCATTCCAAGACCAAGAAACGTGAAAATCGTGAGAGAGGAAATAATAGGGAGTGTCACAGCAAAGCCTACAGCTGAGCCTAAGAAAGGGCCCGTACATGGCGTTGCAACCGCAGTAGCTAAAATACCACTCATGAAGGAACTAAATAAACTAGGGTGTTCATTAGCTTGTTTTGCCTCAGTTTGTCCCGCCCAAGAGGAAAAGAACAGCCCCCACTCAAAAACTCCGAATAGATTGAGAGCGAAAAGGAATAAAAGAGTGGCCAACACGACAACAAAAATAGGTTCTTGGAGTTGAAATCCCCATCCAACCGACTGACCATATGCCTTTAAAAGAAGAATGAGAGAGGCTAAAATCCAGAACGAAACAAGGACGCCCAAAGTAAAGAATAGACCATGCTTAAGGGTGAGAGACCTGCTTTGGCCTGCCATTTTAACAAAACTCATGATCTTCAAAGACATAACAGGAAGGACACAGGGCATTAAATTGAGAATCATCCCCCCTACAAAAGCAAAGAGGAGAGCTAAAATAAACCCTCCCTGGAATTCATGTCGAGTATGAGGAGCGGTGTTGCCAATCACATCATAGTCAGATCTAGAGCCTTCATTATAGCTAAGTAAACTGTCGCCATCATCCTCATCAATAGGGCTATTGATATCGTAGGCATGGACTTCTTTTTTTGATCCATTGAGAGTGTGAAGAACCAAAACGCCTTTCAGAATTTGACTTTTGGCCCCTATTTCTTCGCTCCCTTTAAGATTCACAATATAGCGATCATCATTGTCAGACGTAGCAACAACAGGATTAACGGAGTGGTCGATCACATTTTTCTGCTCTGGAAAAAAGTAAGCTTCGACAACGGGCTTTCGCTCCCCTTTGTTTAGAGGATCCATTTCAGGAACATTCAATTCCATCACCCCTTGCTTGATGACAGTCCTGGCTCCTACATCGCGTTTTGGAACCATTGCTCTTGCCTGTTGAAAAAGGGAGATTGCTGCTTCATTGAGAGAAGGAGATTGATTCGTTGAGAGCAAATTGAGAGAAGCAGGAGCTTGACCAGGCTGACACCCTTCAAGAGAACAGACTAGCCATCTTACTTGTGCTTTTATAGGAAATGATTGGTTCGTGGCTAGCTGACTGGGCGGAGTAATTTCAGAAAGAAAGATAACGTCATCTACATAACCAAAACAAACCAAATCAGCGATTGTAAATTTTTGTGGAAAAGGCCATTGCAAAGGACCCGCTGTAAAACCAGGGGGAAGTTCCCAATCTATTTTTACAGGAGCCCCCACATCACCAGGATTTTTCCAGTATACATGCCAATCTTTATCCATTTTCAAATGGATGGCGACCCAAAAGGGATGTCCAGGTTGGATGTCTTTTTGCTCTTGTACGAGTTCTACTTTTACGTGATCTGGTCCGCCAAAAACAGTGAAAGCATGAGTAGGTAAAATAAACAAAAGTAAGGCGAACAAAAGACGAATTGCTTTAATCATTAAGATTCCTAATTAATAAGTACGACATTTGGATCATCAAAATACCAAAATCAAAACTATAACATATTTTTATGTATTAATCAACTATGAACTTTTTCTTTATCTTTTCTTGACAAATATGATTCCTATAGTATATTAACCTGAGATTTAAAACTCTCCCTCTCCCCTGCACTGTTTAAATTTTGAGACTAAAATGCTAATAAATACTATCCTCGCCACGAGTAATCCATTTTTTGATGCCTACTCCCAGTCCGACTTATTAGGAAAAATGATTTTTTTAGGACTTTACGCACTTTCGATTTGTACATGGGTGATTTTAATTTTTAAAGTATGGAAAACTTATCAGGCAAAACGTTACGCTCTCCGCTTTCAAGAAACTTTTCGCATGCAACGCTCACATCCTCTTAGTTTAGAATATGAAAATGTACTTTCGGGAAATTGTAATCCTTTCCTTGATCTTTATAAAGTTTTAAAAAAACAAGCTCAAGATTTGATCACAAAAAATCGACATTTTTGCTCACCCGAATTGAATCAAACGACGCACCTCTCTTTGAGCGATATTGATGTCATTGCCTCGCATTTGTCAATTCAAGTTCTCCAACAAATTAGGAATTTAGAAAGACACCTGTATCTTTTAGCTACTTCTGTAAGTTTGGCGCCCTTTCTTGGATTATTAGGCACCGTATGGGGAATCCTTACCACCTTTTCAGAGCTACAATCACAAAGTGCAAATGGCACACATCAAATGGTTTTAAGTGGACTTTCCATGGCACTCGCCACGACAGTTTTAGGACTTATCGTTGCGATCCCCGCTCTCATCGGTTACAATTATCTTAAAAGTTCTGTCCGTGATTTCGGAACAGAAATGGAAGGATTTTCTAATGAAATCCTTGCAGCTGTGGAATTGCAATATAGAAAAGTAGACATCTAATACGGAAATTCATAATGGCAAGAAGTCGAGTTTCTGTTGTACCTCTGGATTTAGAAGAACCTTCAGTCAATTTAACCCCTTTGATTGATGTTGTTTTTGTGATCTTAATTATGTTTATCGTCATCGCCCCTCTTCTCGAACTCGATCGTATTCAACTTGCTGAGGCCCCTTCTGGTTCAAACGAAAACATCAGTTCTGTAAAGGAAAGCAGCCCCATCACAATTCAAGTGCATCCCGATAATTCAATCTGGTTTGAAGGGCGTTTAATTCCAAACGACCAACTCACTTCTGAATTGAAAAAGGCAAAACAACGTTTTCCACAGGCAATTCCGCAATTAGTGCACGATCGCAGAGCTTTTTTTGGAACTTATCAAATCGTAAAAAATTCCGCCGAAGAAGCTGGCTTCTCTCAAATGGAAATTATTTTAAAACCTATTTAATCGAATAGCGGGTGCTTGAATTAAATGGATTTTCCCTTTTCGCCCTCAGCTTCACAAGAATGGAAACGGACAAAAACAGACCCTGTATTTTTCGCTATAGTAATTTTTGTTATTTTTATTCACTTTGGATTGCTTTGGTTTTTACCAAATATAAAATCGGATCGAATAGTAAAAAATCGAACGCAAGTACACGTCACCACCATACAGCTAACTCCAAAAAAAAATGAAATAGAATTGACGCCTCTAACATTGCTGAAAAAAGAAGGCTCCCTTCCGCAGAAAATCGAAACCCTCCTCCCTCCTTTAGAAGAGACTATTCCTCTTTCACTTTTAGAGACACCTCCTGTTGAACCACCAAAAGCAATAGAAAAACTCATTGCGGAACCTATAAAAGTTCAACCTGAAAAAGAGAACATTCAAAAAAAAATTGAAGAAGAACCAAAAAGCGTTCCAAAGAAAAAAGTTGAAGAACCACAAAAATCCCCTCAGGTGTCCAAGCCGAAACCTATGACTGAGAAAAAAAATCAGGTCCCTCAAAAACCAAAAACTCCTGCACCTGTAAAAAATCCGATTGCTTTACCGGATCCCCAAAAAGAAGCCTTAAAAAGAAAAAAGGAAGAAGAGCAAGCAAACCTAGATCAAGAAAAGAAAAGACTTCTTGAGGTGCAACTTCAAAAGGAAAAGGAGATCAAATTGCAAAAGGAAAAAGAGTTATCAACTAAAAGAAAGATTACTAAACAAAAGATAGCCTCTGTCAAGCAATCCGGTCAATCTCTATTAGCAAGTATTCCTATGGAATCCGATGTCGCAATACCAAAAGGTGTTACTGGATTACAAGTTGAGGGGATCCCCGTCACAGCTTCTGGGTTACTGAATTCTACTGAAGCAAGCTACCAAGGAAAAATAAAATTTCGTCTTGAACAGAACTTGAGACTGCCTGAAAGAGGAGAGGTTGAAATTAAATTAACGTTGAATAAATCGGGAAAAATAGTAAAATTCGAAACGACCTCTCCTCAGAGCTTAAAAAATAGGCAGTATATTGAGCAAAAAATCCCCTCAATTGTATTTCCTGAATTTGATGCAAGCCTCAATGGAGAAACCCAACATCTCTTTACCATCCAGCTTAAAGCCCAATAAGTGTTACTATGAAAATACAAATAATCCTTTTTAGTTTACTTACCTTGATTTATTTTAAGGAGAATCCTCTATCAGGACTCGCCTCCTCCGATCCCATTTTGGTGGAGTTAACGACGGAAAGTCAACTTTCTCCGCTTTACCTTTTCCCTATTATGACCTCAACATCCGAGTTTGATGAAAGATATTTAAGACAGCTTGAATCCATTATCAGTTTTGACTTAGATCATAATGGATATATGTTTTTGCCCAAAAGCACTCTGGCCATGCAAAAGCTTTCTATGGGAAGTGAATTTGAAAACTTAGGAGATATCACCCCGTGGAAACAACTGGGCATTCATTATTTGGTTAAGGTTCAAGTCACTGGAAAGGAACTTAAATTGAAGCTTGTAAATATCTCAGATAAAACCAGTATAACAACTTCACCGATAGCTATTAGTGGAGATATCAGTCAAGATCGGCGTACTATTCATTCTCTGATGGATTCGGTCGTAAAAACCCTATTTGGTACTGAAGGAATCGCCTCGACAAAAATTCTATATACCATAAAAGAAAAAACTCCTCAAAGTCATTCCACAGGGCTAGCAGAAATTTGGGAGGCCGACTATGATGGAGCTAATACTCATAAGATCACGCAAGAAAATTCTTTTTGCGTCACCCCCGTCTGTATTCCACCTAAGCAAGGGTTCACTTCGGGAGGATTTCTATATACTTCTTATCGCAACGGACAACCGAAAATCTATGCTGCGTCTTTCAAAGACGGTACCGGAAAACGCACCATCCATCTAAGAGGAAATCAATTGATGCCGGCTATTTCCTTGCAAAGAGATAAACTTGCGTTTATCAGTGATGTGACAGGCAATCCCGATCTCTTCTTGCAAAACTTTTCTCCAGAGTCCGGACCTTCAGGCAAGCCCTATCAGATCTTTTCCGCAAAGCAAGCCACTCAAAGTTCCCCCACATTTAGTCCTGATGGAAAGAAGGTTGCTTTTGTTTCGGATAAAGATGGTGCACCAAGAATTTACCTTATTGATATTCCCCTCCCGGGAGTTAGTTTAAACACCATAAAAGCAACTTTGTTAACAAAGAGAAATCGAGAAAGTTCAGCTCCTTCTTGGTCACCTAACGGAAAGAAAATTGCGTATTGTTCAAAGACAGGAGCCGAAAGACAGATATGGGTGTACGACTTTGACACACAAACCGAGAAACAAGTGACTCAGGGTCCTGTAAATAAAGAAAATCCTTCTTGGGCACCAAATAGTCTGCATCTTGTGTATAATTCTTCCGACAAGGAAAACAGTGATCTATATATTATGCATCTAAACGGGAGTGAACCTGTAAAAATTACGACAGGTATGGGTGAGAAACGTTTTCCAAATTGGGAACCTAGATAAATCTGGTTTTAACCACTGCCGTGGTTAAAACCTAAGTTCTTTTATCGATCATTCATAAACATTCCGTTAATGATCAAGAGAGCAAAAGCACAAACATTTATAGCTGTTCCTACTGCTGCCACTAATGTAAAACTAGTATATTTTAAAGACTTTTTTAGCTCATTGTTTTGAAATGCCTCTATGGCGATATTTTTACATTTTTTGGTTGCCATAATAGTGACTCCTGTGAACCCTAAAGATAAAGTACAACAGGAAAAATATATTGGGTCATTTCGAGCAATTCTAACGACAATTTTTCCAATTGCATAGATAAGCCTTGGAATTTCTGAAGCATATTTAAACGCATAATAATGAGGATTGTACACATTATTCGCATAATATTTAATGATGGAAATATTTACATCTTTCCAATCCTGAGACTTATAAAGGCTCATGTTCAAAGTAGAGACTGCACCCACAACTGAAGTCATCCCAGCTGCATAGGCTTCCGTGGAGTGTAGCATCGATTTTAAATGGTGTCCTGTTTTGCGACATTCTGATGCCTTACTCATCGATCTACTTGCCAACGCAGCGCCCCCACCCGCTAAGATAAGAGAAGTAGCGAAAGCAGGAATAGCCCCAGGATATTGGTAACACCCTTTCGCAGTATTTGATATCAGGGAAGGAACTTCTTTCAATAAGTTATAAGTTCCTTTCATTACATCACTGTAAACTGATAATACAATCATAAATATCCTTATTTTTACAAATTAAACAAAAAATATTAACATGGGATTTTAGGTTCATCCGGTT
The DNA here is from genome assembly GCA_041691035.1 of Chlamydiota bacterium. Classification (GTDB taxonomy): domain Bacteria; phylum Chlamydiota; class Chlamydiia; order Chlamydiales; family Parachlamydiaceae; genus JBEPVL01. Next base: position 36 of record JBEPVL010000082.1, on the reverse strand, counting down.
TTGTAGGACTCAACTAGAGAGAAAAGCATAAAAAAA
>JBEPVL010000081.1:0-7910 GCA_041691035.1 Chlamydiota bacterium | reverse complement strand
GAAAGATAATATTTTTTATTTAAAAAGTGAATTTATTTTTTGGAAATGGTATAATATACATGATGTAATCGAAAGGGAAAAAAAATCTATTTCTGAAGAAGATAGTCGACACTCTGAATCTGAACCTTTCCTACGCTGGAATTTTAAATTCAATAAAAAATTAAACAGATATGAAATGGATTCTGTGTCTCTTTCTGACGAAAGTGATTTTAACGAAAGGAAATTAACAGCAGCATTGAAACGCACTACAGGTGCCTCGGATCCAGAAACCGGAAGATTGATTTTAAATAAGATTGCACGCGGGCTATCTGCAGATGAAGTCGATACTCGATTCAATGAAGCTTCCGCATTACTACATGCTTTAAGACCACAAGATGAATCTGAAGCTATGCTCTTAGGTCAATTTATTGCACTACAAGATTCGGGAATGAAATGCTTAAGGCAAGCCAATCTGGCTGGACAAAGCTTTTATCATGAAGAACGCCTCATGATTTTAGCGCAAAAACTGTTTAACACGGCCAATCAAACCATGCTAACTCTTTTGAAGTACAGATCTGGCGGTCAACAGACCATGCAAGTAATCCATGTTCACAACGAGGGGCAAGCTATCGTTGCTCAGAATCTTTCCTCTAATTATGCGAGGGGGCCTGAAGAAAAATTTCGAAATTGAACCCCTTGGATCACTATGGGACAGTGCACAGCAAAGAGCAAAAGATCAAAACAACAATGCCTTAAATGGGCTGTTCGAGGGCGCACCACTTGTCATATGCATGGCGGTACTTCGTTTGGCCCCATCACTAAAGCAGGAAAGAAGAAATCACGATTAGCGGCTCTGAAGCACGGAAATTGCACAAAAAAAGCCATTAAGAGTGAGCAAGAATGCAGAGAACTTATTCGGTTAAGCAAAGACAGATTACATTTATTTGAAAGAGTTTGAATTCATGTCACAATTCACAAACTCAGAAAACTAATCAAATATGGTTTTTTCCAGGGAGTCACAACTGTCACATTTGTCACAAAGGAAAATCATAATGAACATACTTGATCTTGCTGAAACTCTGAATCTATCCCCTAGAAGGACAGCGTCGACAAGTGGAGGGGAATACAAATCAAAGTGTCCGAAATGTCAAGACGGCATAGATAGATTCTGCATTTGGCCAAATCAGGGGAAATCCGGACGCTATTGGTGCAGAGTCTGCGAAGCCAAGGGAGATGGAATTCAATTTTGCCGAGATTTTTTAGGAATGACTTTTCATGAGGCATGCCAAAAATTAAAATTCATTCCATCACCATCCAATGCGCCTTTAATCAAACGAAAAGCATTTGTCCCTCATACTCCTATTCCTACTACTTCTTTGTGGCAGCATGCAGCAAAATACTATATTGCATCGTCGCATAAAAGATTGATGGCTCAGCCCAAGGTTATAGAATATCTTGCAAGCAGAGGATTCACGCTTGATACAATACAACGTTTCTCTCTTGGCTGGAATTCTCAAGATCTCTTTGAAGAAAGAGAAAGATGGGGAATGCTCGCAGAAATTAAAGAAAATGGGCATCTTAAACGTCAATGGCTTCCTAAAGGTATAGTGATCCCCACTTTCGTAAATAATGAACCCACTAAGATCAAAATTAGAAGGAGCACTTGGACCTCAGAAGATTCACTTCCAAAGTATATTGAGATATCCGGAAGCAGCCAAACGCTTTCAATCTATGGGGATAAATCAAAACCTGTAATCATTGTAGAATCTGAATTAGACGCTATGCTGATTCAACAAAAGGCCGCTCATCTGATATGCAGTCTTGCTTTAGGAGGAGTCAGCAAGAAGCCCGACGAAGAGACGCATAAATGGCTTCAACAGGCCCCTTTAATTCTTTTGTGTTTAGACTTTGATGACGCAGGCAAAAAGAGATGTGCTTTTTGGATGAAGCAGTATCTAAATCTTCGCCCTTGGCCAATCCCGTTTGCAAAAAGTTCTGGAGATGTTATTAAACTATTTAACATTAACTTTGTTAGTTGGGTAAAAAACGGATTGTTTTAATCTAATCAAGAACTAAAGAAGTGTGGAAACAGAAAATTAAAAAATGCTTTATCTGCAATTAAGAGAGTATTGCTTTTCAAGACGAATATGAAAAACCTTCAAGTTTAATACAAGAATCTTAGAAGAGATGCTAAAAGATATTCCAGATGATCTTCAAATTCTGGGAAATTTAAAAAATTAATTTTATTTAATTATTTTTATACATTTTACACGAACTAATTGGATATCTAATACACCATACATTATAATGATGCAAAAAAAATGTATTTTGATTGCATCCATGAAAAAAACCATCTCTTCTAAACAAACCGATAATTTAGCAAAAACACATCCTCATCTAATACAAGAATGGCACCCAACGAAAAATGCTCCTTTGAATCCCTCTGATGTAACAGCGGGATCCAGTAAAAAGGTATGGTGGCAATGCCCAAAAGAAAAAGATCATGTATGGTTCACCCAAATTAAATTAAGGGCTTTGAAAGGGTATGGATGTGCTGCATGTAGGGGGTTGATTGTTGTGCCTTCAAATTCTTTAGCAACACGATACCCTGAAATCGCTAAAGAATGGCACCCAACAAAAAATGATACCTTCACAGCTTTTGATGTTGTTCCTGGAGCCAGTAAGAAAGTTTGGTGGAAATGCGATCAGGGTGATGACCACGAGTGGATCTCTACTGTAAATAACAGAATTGCATGCAAGAGCAAATGTCCGGTTTGTTCTGGAGATAAAGCAACCATCTCCAACTGCTTAGCGACTAAAAATCCTGAAATTGCTAAAGAATGGCACCCCACTAAAAATGGAGACTTAACACCTTTTAATGTTGTTCCAAGAAGCAATAAAAAGGTCTGGTGGAAGTGCCCTAAGGGCGATGATCACGAGTGGTCAACAAGTATTGATGGAAGAATTAGGGGGTATGGATGTTCTATTTGCGCAAATCAGAAGGTCGTAAAATCCAATAGTTTAGCCATTCTTCATCCTGAAATTGCTAGAGAATGGCATCCTTCTAAAAATGGAGCTTTGACTCCACTAGATGTCGCGCCTGGTTCTCAAAAAAAAGCATGGTGGCTCTGCCCAAAGGGTAATGATCATGAATGGGAAACTAGAGTATTGCTAAGAGTCAAAGGTAACGGTTGTCCAATCTGTCGTGGTCTAATTGCAGTCAAATCAAATTGTTTGGCAACCTCTCATCCTGAAATATCAGCCGAATGGCATAAGACAAAGAATGGGGAGTTAACACCTTTTGATGTCGTTTCTGGAAGTAATAAAAAAGTTTGGTGGCAGTGTTTACAAAATTCGGATCATTATTGGGAGGCTGCTGTTTACAATCGTTTACACGGGACAAGATGTCCATGTTGTTTTTCAGGTTGGACTATTGAGAATATTCGATTGTTTGTCCGTTCGTTACTGCCACATATTTCCAGTCTTAATCCTGCTGAGCTTTTTGTAATTTTTCAACAAAACGGCCTCTTAAATGTTGAACGTAAAGGAAAAGCATTCATTCAAGCTCTTAAAACAGGTAAATTTCCTCAAGCTGAGCTGGAAAAGTTCGTCAAGGGGGAGCAATCTCTTGTTGATGAATTTATTGAGAATTCAGATAAGCGCATTGATCAATTATCGGAGGCTATTACAGAGCTCTCTACTATCGTTTCTGAAGAAGAGATTGTAGACGGAAATGATAATCTACCTTTCGTTGAAACGAAAGATATCCTAGCAGCTCTTAGCAACAAAATCATCTCAAATATTGACAGAGAGGCTATAGAGTTTTTTGCCAACTCTGCCGTAGCCAAAATTTGGCATCACGCGTTTATTAATGAAAAGGCAGCCCTTAGTCAGCTATCTGAATGTCCATCAGATACCTACTCGCAAGAGATTAAATCAAGATTTTTAGAGCAATACGATGGGGCAAATAATTTAACTATACCGTCAGGATACAGCTTTAAAGTAAATGGGGAGATTTCTCCACCTAACTTGATGCAGCGATTTACTGCATTTATGATGAAAACACGGAAGAGATTAGGTAATTGGTCTGGAATAGGTGCAGGGAAAACCTTATCAGCAATCCTTTCCAGCAGAGTGATTGATGCTCGCTTTACTCTTATTTGTTGCCCAAACAGCGTCATAGGAGGATGGAAGAATAGTATACAGGCCATTTATCCTGATAGTGCGGTTTTCAGTAAGGACACAAAGATAACTCTGTCACCGAATAAGCATTCTTATTTAATACTCAACTATGAGTTCTTCCAGCAACCTCAATCGGAAAGTAAGCTAAAGGCGCTTGTAGAGAACCAAAAAATAGACTTTATTGTCATTGATGAAATTCACTACTCTAAACAACGGGTTGTTGATGACATATCCAAACGTAAAAAGGTCATTTCGGCCCTTTTGTCAGAAGCAGCTAAGAAAAATGATAACCTTCATGTATTAGGCATGTCAGCTACACCTGTGATTAATAATCTCTTTGAAGGAAAAACCTTAATCGAGCTTATTACAGGCGTTCTCCATGACGATTTGAATACCAAATCATCTGTGGGCAATTGTATAGCCTTATACCAAAAGCTAGTATCGACTGGGATTAGATGGCTTCCTCGATATCAGCAAAAAATAGACGTGAGAACTGTGGGGGTAGATTGCAGTTCACACCTTGAAGAAATCAAGAATGTTAGCCTCCAGGGTTCGATGGCTGATCTTGAAGCCATTTTAACCAAAGCAAAAATCTCAATAATCCTAGAAAACCTTAGACAAAAAACCATTGTATACACCCACTATCTCAAAGATATTGTGATCCCTTTGAAAGAAGCCATTGAGTTACAGGGTTGGAAAACAGCCATTTTTTCAGGAGATGACAAAAGTGGTTTAGAGGAATTTATTAAATTTGACGCCGATGTCCTCATTGCTTCAAGCTGTTTAGGTACTGGCATTGACGGGCTACAGCATGTTTGTAACCGAATTATTATCAACACATTGCCATGGACACATGCGGAATTTGAACAGCTTAAAGGCAGAGTCTATCGACAAGGGCAGAAAAGCGATCATGTAGATATTATTGTGCCCCTAACCTATGCAAATGTTAACGGGGAACGTTGGTCATGGTGTGATTCAAGGTGGAAACGTATCCTCTTTAAGAAATCAATAGCAGATGCAGCTGTTGATGGAGTCATTCCTGAAGGTCATCTCAGAACCCCTGCACAAGCATATCAAGACGCTATGAACTGGCTAAAACGATTGGAGGAAGGAAAACTGCATGAGATTGAACGAAACAAAATCAACCTTCAGCTTTCGGAAGAAGCAGTTCAACAAGGTCTAAGAAAATTCGGTGATTTCTCTAAAATGAATCACCAGCTTAATTCTTCCAGCAGTGCTACGACCCATAAAAAATTCCAACAGCATCCAAAAGATTGGGAATATTATCATTCTATGTACCGAGAAGCACGGAAAGAGTGGACTATTATCCCCTTTAAAGAGGCTGCTAAATGGTGCAAAGCAAGACCTCATCTAATCATTGGAGATTTTGGTTGTGGTGAAGCCTTACTTGCACAGGAGATTGAGAATAAAGTTCACTCTTTTGACCATGTTGCAGTTAATGAAGAGGTCACTTCTTGCGACATAGCCCATGTGCCACTAGATGATGAATCTTTGGACGCTGCAATTTTTTCTCTTTCTCTCATGGGTACAAATTATATAGACTACGTTAAGGAAGCTCATAGATGTCTTAAATTGGATGGCCATCTTTGGATTGCAGAGACTACCTCTCGTTATCAAAATTTTTCTTCATTTGAAGAAAAATTATTAAAAATTGGATTCGATCTTGTCCGTAAACAGGAAAAAAGCAGCTTTACTTTCTTACGCCTGATCAAAAGTGATAGATCTTCATCCCCTCTACTAACTTAATTGTTTCTAAAAAATCAATACTCTATAATCCTCCTTAGATCAATCCTGCGAGTTTCTATATCATGCTTATTCCCAGTCTAAAAAGCACTCTTGTTAACGGCGATGGCTTTGAATGGCGCCCCGCAACATTTTCTGATTGTTTACTCGAACTGGAACACATAAGAACTTTAATACCGGAGTGTTGTTATTTTAGAGGTCAACGCCTTAGTGATCGACTTCTTGACTCAACATTTGCTCGCAAAATGAAAGAACGAAGGGGTGTGAAAGACATCCAACGATACTCATTCGAGCAACAATCAAATACTGCTTTTCAACATGACCTTGGAAATGACCTACTGAAAACCCTTTACTCAGTCCCAGTCTTGAGACCATTTCTTTCGGAACTTACACCCCCTCTTAGAGTGGGAGGACATCCTGTAGACATGCTTTTCCAGTATCACATTCATGTCCAACAAAATCCAAAAGATCCGAATTTGATTAAATTTACCTCTCTAGGAACAAATTTTTTAGATTTCTCTCTTAATTTGAAAATCGGGTTGTTTTTTGCTAATAGAAATCGACTAGTACCTGATGAGGGAGCCTTATTTGTGGTTCACCAAAAAAATCTTGGTCCAGTGCTTCATTCGGGAGAAACCCCCTTTCAAGACATTATATTGAGATTAAGACGAACAATGACTCAAAACCCCTTACATGAATACTCCGGGCTGCCACGACTTCCTTGGCCTAACGTTCATGTGAACAATATTTTAGATCCAAAGCCAAAAAGACAAGAAGCGATTTATATTGCTCAGATGGATTTTAGAAAAGATCTTGAATTGTCCTGGAAAGAGCTTTACGCCCAGACTAAAAAACAAACCTACATCAAGATAATCATTCCCTCAAATACTTCTCATGAGGTTCAGGCATACCTCACGCTTCAAGGTCTAACTGAAGAGTTTCTTTTTCCCAAGACGAAATTCGATGAAATCAAGCTATCTTGAGAAGAGGTTCAACGAGCAACTTTTTACGCAATTCTTACGCACTAGACTGGAAAAAAGAGGCTTAAAGAAGCTGAAACCAAATTAACCGACTCATCATAAAGCATTGGTATTCTTAATGTTGTTTTATTTGGCTTGTGCTGGTTTACAGAAAGACATAGAGTTCGATTCTCTCCACCTCCAATTGGTTGGATCCTCGCGGTACCCAATCATAGTAGAAAATGGCTCACAGATTTCTGTGAGCATTTTTTTACCCTCTAATTTCAAGTTCTGAAACACCAAATTCAACAATTCTCGTTTTTCATCAACTTCAGAACTTTCAAAGATTTCTCGAGCTCGAGCAGCCAAATTCAGGACCATATTGGCTGTGACATAAAAATTTTGATCGGCCTTCTCATGGTTTTTCATCTCCTCAGCAATCTCGATCTGACGTTTTTTGTATTCACGGACTTTTTCAAGGTAAAGCTTCTCATCGATTAAACCATCAAGTTTATCATCGTAAATTTGGCTTAACCTTTTTTGGATTTTATCTCGTTCTTTTTGAAGAACACTTAAGCTTTCATCGTGAAATTGACTCTCAGATTCATGGATTTCTTTTAAATATTTGGTTACGCTGGTTATCTGCTCTTCACTCAAGGCAATTTGACCCAAGTATTCCAATAAAATTTTAACCAAGTCCTCTTCTTTGACGTAGACTCGCTTGCAAATCTTCTTTGCATTGGTACAGCTATAGTAAACATAGCGTCCCTTATGAATTTCGGGAGTAACTACACATCCACAAAGTGGCACAGGTGATTAGGCCTTTGAAGATAAATGGCTTGATTGCTGTCTTATGAGGCTTTTTATGAAATCCATCAATCACATCTTGAACTTGCCGAAACAAAGACTGTGGGATGAGAGGCTCATAGCAATGTTCAACGATTCCATATTTGGTATCCATCACCCCACAGTAAAAGGGTTAGAAACAGCTTGCATAAATCTATACATATCTGATACTATCTATAC
>JBEPVL010000080.1:0-7976 GCA_041691035.1 Chlamydiota bacterium | reverse complement strand
TTGTGAGATGAGGTTTTACCTTGATAAAGGGCTCTAACTCATAAAGTTGCTTCATCCCCTCGATAAATTGGTTCGATGTAAGATCGGTGAAGGGCACATCCCAGGACACTTTTCCGCAAGGGAAGTGTCCTTTATTATTTTAAATGGCTCACGTAGTGTTACGGAGAGCTTTTTATTTTTCAATTCAAAGTTCTGAAATACGAAATTCAAGAGTTGTCGTTTTTCATCAACTTCAGAACTCTCAAAGATTTCATCTAAACAGATTGAGATCCATTCCATAAACAATTGAGGTAAATGATTTTTAACTGGATGTACCTCAATGACTTTAGATCGTGAATAGGTCTCTTTGGCAATGATTGCTTCTTGTCTTGTATTACGCATTCTTTGCAGAAGAGTTAGATGCGTGACAGAAGAGGCTGGGAAAAAATTAAGGACTTCGAAGAGAGTTCGGATCGAAAAGTTCGATTTTTAAAATTTTCAATTTCACGCGAATTATTTGTCCACTTTTTCCATGTTTTTTCAGTTAATTTGTGGAAAGTTTGTTGATAGAGTTCATAACTTTTCACGTTTTTTATCATTATTTCAACAAAATTTCAAACCGGCCCAGTTAAACAAGCAGTGTCATAGCTCTAACTATATTATGGGTCAAAGCAAACAGAAGCATTGTAGCCGTAACCTTTTCTAATCCACGAACAGAAAATTGCTGCAACCCTCTATTTCGTGCATTAGCGTTAGTGCACTCAGCTGTAGCTGCACGGTCTTTGTATATTTCTTTGGCTTCAATTGTACCCATGTTGATTCGCCATTCCTTGACGTTTCCGCTATCCGTTTTTTTTGGAATATAACTTTCTGGTTCTTGAGAGTTCTTTGGAGGCATATAAATTTTGCAGTCTGGGTTTATTTTTTTGACTATTTCGATTTCTTTATGATCATTATAACCCCCGTCTACTAACCACTCTTTAGGCTTTTTGTTGATACAGGGAAATCGGATAAATTGTATGTTACAATGGTCTGAGCATTAGCCTTGATTGCTGCGGCTAAGACATGACGATCATTTGGATCTGGAAGTTTAATTCTATTGATTAATTCTTCATATCCTTCAACGAGGCCATCTCTAACATGCAAGTCCATCTTAGCTCTAACTGATTCTAAACGTTCTACTGTCAAATCAGGACGATTCTTTAAAAGATTGCGCATCCATTCTTTATGGATTTCTTGCGTCCATTTAGCATGATAAAGATCCGTTAAAGCTAACCGCATGAGCAGATCTCGAAGCGGAGCAGAATAGAGAACACAGGAATCGTAAATGACGGTAAATTGAACCATTAATATCCCATATCTAGTTCTTGCGCTTCATTAGCTAATTCATCCAAGGTCTTACGGCGAGCAGCATCGATTTTACCTTTATAGTCCATGAGATCTTGAAAGAGCACTCGTCTTCGTGTACCTACTTTGCGAAAAGGGATCTTTTTTTCCTCCAAAAGACGGATCAAAAAGGGACGAGATACATTCAATAAATCTGCAGCCTCTTGTGTTGTTAATTCCGCATGCACAGGAATTAAGGTCACGGCATTGCCCTCTGCCATTTGCGTTAAAATGTTCACAAGAAGTTTAAAGGCCGAAAGAGGCAGAGTTACAGAACTGTGATGATTGCCAGTTTCTAAGGACACGTTAATCGCCTTGGTCTTTTTTAAATTTAAAGCAGATAAAATACGGCTAGACGTGCGAGCCAATTCAATCTCGCTATCGCTTGGTATGATTGGCTCTGGGTAGTGAAAAGATTGAGTGGCCATAGGAATTCCTCCTTAATTAGGGTTCCTACTTTCATTTTATCCATTATTCGAAATATTTGCAATAAAAGAAATTTTCGAAACAGCTCTATTTCGAACGAATCTAAATAACAATCTTTGATTAGTTTTTGTACAATAAGTGAGATTCTTACCATTCCGCATGCTTAATACAAATGAAATATAATTCGTGCTTAGGCAGAAGATAATTTATGCAAATTAAATTGTTAACTGAAAGTTGCGGATGGTAGCTATTCCATTATTGTATATCATTTTAAAAAGGTCACTTACCTCTTTGTCTAAATTTCGCAAATCTGTTTTCAAATTTTTTATTTGTTTTAAAATAACATTTTCTGAAAAAATTTCGCGAGCTGCTAAGATAGCAAAGAAAAGCCCACCAATTATCTCGCAAATTTTCACAATCTTTTCTTGAGTTTGCTGAGAAATTTTTCTGTTATCATTAGCACAGTAATTCCAACTCCATATTGTAGCCTGGGCTGTTTTTTTTGCTAAAAACCCTCCTCCTAAGCCAATTGAAGTGACATAAGCTAGGTTAACAAGGTTGCTTGCTGGTATAAACATAAGAATGCCTTAATATAAGTTATGAAATTAGGGTATTAAGAATAGCGAAGTTTTGGATGAGTGTCAACAGTTGATTGAGATCAATAATTTATTTTAATAAGCAAATAAGTAATTTAAAATTTACTTGATTCCAATCGAATTCTTTAAAAGTTCTAAAGCTGTCCTGGGATCGGCAATTCACCGGACAAACTCTCTTCAAAGAGGATTTGTCCGGTTTTTTCATTTTGTAACCCATTGTTTTTCTGTAAGATAAGCGCAAGTGCTGGGTTCAATGGGGTGGTTCGATAACTACCTTCACGAAAATGCAGTTTTGCAGGGAATATCGAACCAAGCAGTTTTTGCTTAATTTCCACATTTGCATTCATGTAAAAGCCACTCAAATTGCTCAAAAGCGGAATGCCAAAGCGGCAATATTTCATAAAGCCTGTTTCACTACTCTCTTGCAACTCGATCTTCTTCTTCAAGATGGCAATCTCTTCCTTCAATTTTCTTCTCTGGAGGTGCGCACATTTTCCAAAACATCCCTCTTGGAACTCCTACTGTCGTTGACTTTGTTATTCTATTGATATGAAGGGGGTAGGAAAAAAGAGGAAGAAGTGACGTTTAGCTCTGCTAAACAGCTCTTTCGTAGATTTTGGCCCCCTTTTTGCCTTCTTCAGTAAGTAAAGACTCCATTTTTATAAAGGGTTCCAGCTCATAGATCTTGCGCATTCCATCGATAAATTAGTTAGACGTAAGATCGGCTTTTGACACATTACCGAACGTTTTCTCTGAAATGACAAGTGTTCGGCTTTTTTATGTCAAAACGATAAGGGCTAGAGCTACCTTAAGCAAAGGATTCAGGACCCACTCTTTCCTCTTTCCTTCAAATGTTCCATAGCAGCAATCCATTTATCATAAATAAGATGACCACCATTTATTATCAAAAGATCTAGCGCTACGGCTGGGAAATTCATTAAAGTTTCTAAACGTTTTAAAATGTCTTTTCCAGAGGTTCTGCCTCTTTCTAGAGCATTTAACGATGGCTGAGAGAACTCAAACACTTTTGCAAATTCCCTGGTAGTCAGTCCTAATGACTTTCTGAACTTAATTAAATCTTCAGGTTTCATATTTCGTTCAAATAGGGGGCTAAACATAAACGAAGAAGGCCCTTTCCTTCCTATTGTGGACAATAAGATAAAGGCATCTCTCTCATTAGGATCAATTCCCATTAGTCGGCAGTATTCTGGATAAGCGGGATTTTGTTGTGAGGGGATTCGATCTTCTAGAGAGGGAAAAAGTTGATTTGACACAAATTGCTTTTGTGTCAGTGGAAACTCAGGGCCAAGTGGAATAATATTTTTAGCGGTAAAATAATGATCATCGTAAGTGAACATCATTGTCCCATTTACTCTTTTCAAAACGCCTACATGCAAACGTGTCTTACGTTTTTCTAAAAATATATCAACTCCAATAATTTTTAATGTCCGCATAGTTCGTCACTTCTCTTACTAATCAGACGAAATAAAGCCTTTTTTCGTTTTTCACCGATAAAGCTTTTTTCAATAAGACCTCTCAATTTTTCTAAAGAACATCTCTTTCGAAAGCTCTGGACTACATTTTCATAACCTAGGCGATTCCATTCATGGACATAATCCTTCATGGTAGGCTCATCTGTTTCTTTAGTAAAAATTGCTCCCCTTGGTTGCAAGTCAGCTCCCAACATTGAATCATCATCTAAACCAACATATGAAGGATTATCGTAAAACGGAGCTAATTGCATTCCCTTTGGTGTTTGAATAAATCCCAAATTTCGTCCATGACGATCGTGGTTTCCTATAAGACTATCAGCTAATGTGAGATAAACAAATCTCTCCTGCTCCGTTCTTCTCCCCGTCTTTTCTCCTATTATCGAAACCAAGTTTTCACAATTATGTTCATCTCTATTTTTTAAATAGTGATAGATATGAACCAGAGATGAATTTGACAATTTTGACATGAAATTCTGGGTGGCAAAACAAAAATAATCATCCGGATAGCATACTAGATAATGATTAGGAATCTCTACACCTAAACATTCAAAAATTTGATTACACAAAAATTCAGTAAATGTGTATCACTTCTCACAAGTACAACAGGATTATCAGGAGCTATAAGATCCAAATCAGAGGCCTGAAGGTTCTTTTCAGGCCAGATGTGATCGTCCCATCCGACACCTAGTACCCATTGACCTTTCTGACAAGCCTGAACACATGTCCTTACCTTTTCAATAATAGCTTGTTTAGTTGAACATTCCTGTAACTGAAGAGATGCTTTTGCGATTGCTGTGTAAAGAACATGCATGTGGCTATCAATAAATCCAGGATAGACGAAACAGCCCTTCAGATCTATTATTTGGGTGTTTTTACCGACTTGAGACAAAATATTATTTTCATCACCAACCTCTAAAATAAACCCATTTTTAATGGATATGGCTTTCGCAACGGGAACCAAAGGATCCATGGTGGTAACAAATCCATTGTGTAGAACAAAATCAGCATTTGAATCTAATCTTCCCATAAAAATGCTTTCCATAATCTATTTTTCTAGAAAGGGAACACTATAAGTGTTTTATCAATGAAGTAACATTTTTTGCGATTGAAAGCCAATCCAACTCGAGAAAAGTTCTAAAACCGTCCGCGGAGGGGCAAAATAAAGAGAGGCTTCGGCCTCTTTTTTTTTGCCTATGAAAAAAGCCAACTATTTGGCTTTTGTCCGGACGAGAAGTGAAGTGCAAAGCACGTAACTGGCGGGCATGGCCCAGAGTCCGGTCATCGGCCTTCCTAGGCAAATGGCTCTCACAAGCCATTTGCTTTTTTTCATCTTACGGATGAAACCCTCTAAAATTCTAATTTTTCTTAAGTCGTTTTGCTATGAGATTTATCAGAAAAGTAAAAATTAAAGAAGTTCATAGCCTTCAGACCTTTTTTTCTTAACTCTTCGTCTGTTACCATTGCACAAGAACGAGCAATCAAGGGACGCCAATCTTTCCAGTCTTCTTTGCAAAAACCTTCTGGATCTTCCATAAATCCGCTGATATACCCTATGCGTTGTTTCGCTGCACTCAATCTCATAAACTCTTCTCCTTTAGACGATTAATGTATTTTGACACTAAAACACTCAAAATTCTCTCGATTTTTAATCTTATTTTGCTTAAAGTTGGAATATAAGTAAAATATAATGATCTTAAATCTTAAAAACAAGCAAGGTACAAGTGAAAATCCCAAAAGAAGATCTGATTGGAATTTTATCACAATTCAATCCCTGGTGGCGAAAAGAGAAAATTCCGGATCTCCCTTCCTGGAAACGAGCCGCATATAATGAGCTATTGACATGGATTGAAAATCCTCCAGCAATGCGAGCTGTGATGTTATCTGGAGCAAGACAAGTAGGAAAAACCACGCTTTTGCTTCAAGCAATAGAAACCTTAGTCGCCTCAGGAATTTCTCCATCCAATATTCTTTATGTGACATTCGACCATCCTGTATTAAAACTTGCTGGCCTAGAAGCTGTGCTGGAAGCTTGGAGAGATTTAGAACCAAGGACGCCAGGGTCAGAGTATTTGTTTTTAGATGAAGTTCAATTTATCAAAGATTTTGGTACATGGGTCAAGCATCAAGTTGATTTTTTTAAACATCGGAAAATCTTTTTTACAGGGTCAGCTATGCCACTTGTGAAGGCAGATCAAGAATCTGGAGTAGGACGATGGCATACATTAAGCATTTCGACTCTTTCATTTTACGAGTATCTACAGATCAAGAGAATCACACTTCCTCACATTTCTTCCATTACTACGCTCCCTGATCTATTTCACTATTCAACAGCACAATTTCTGAGAATAACGGAAGGAGCTCAAGCTCTCGCAGGCCATTTTCATGAATATCTTGCTCGTGGTGGTTTTCCTCAAACGGCTTTGATAGAAAGTATTACACAATCCCAAAGGCTGCTTAGAGAAGATATTATTGATAAGGTGTTAAAAAGAGATATGACGGCCCTTTTCGGCGTTCGAAGAATCATTGAATTAGAGCAGATGTTTATTTATCTTTGCATGCATGATGGAGGACAGCAAGATATAACAACGATATCAAAAGAATTGGGGATAGCCAAACCAACGGTACAAAATTTTATCGACCTCTTTGAATCAGTTCATCTTGTTTTTCGATTACCACCTTTTGGATATGGCAAAGAAGTTTTGAGGGCAAGATTCAAATACTATCTAGCTGATGCTGCAATTGCTCCTGCTATTTTAATGAAGGGAAAAACAGTAATCGAAGATGCTCATGCCTTAAGTATCTGTGTCGAAACAGCCGTCATGGCACATCTATCATCTCACAGCAACATAAACCAGGCTCGATTTAGTTATTGGCGAAGTAGAAAGGAAAAGGAAGTAGATTTAGTCATCGAACTGGGAGGACAGATTTTACCTTTCGAAATCAAATATCAATCCCAACCAGTACAAAGGGATAATGTTTCTGGTTTGATAGATTTATGTCGTGAAAAACCTTCTATTACTTATGGTTATATATTAACAAAGCTGCCAAATGATACAGGCCTTTTAATGGAGAAGAATGATTCAACCCCATTGATGAGAATTCCAGCCTCTCTCTTTTGCTATTGGCTCGGTGAATCTGAAATTCACCAAAAAAGCATTCTTGTGTAATTACTGTTGCTCTGATGCAGATTCTGAGCAGCAGTTTTTCAGAATAGTTATGAACAATTTTCACGTTTCTCCCCCTAGAACCCCCTCTTTTGTTGTTCTATTTAGATGAAGGGAATAAGGAAAAGGGCAAAAAGTGGCGCATAACTCTATCAAACAGCCCTTCTGTAGATTTTCGCCCCCCTTTTACTTTTTTCAATAAGCAAAAATTCCAGCTTCATAAAGGGTTCTAGCTCATAGATCTTGCGCATTCCCTCGACAAAATGGTTCGATAATTGTCCGGTCATCGGCACATCCCCGGACGCTTTCCCGAAAGGGAAGCGTCCTTTATTATTTTAAAGGGTTCTCGCAGGGTTATAGAGAGTTTTTTCTCTTTCAATTCCAAGTTCTGAAATACGAAATTCAAGAGTTGACGTTTTTCATCAACTTCAGAACTCTCAAAGATATCTCTTGCTCGACTAGCTAAGCTAAGTACCGTATTTGCAGTGACGTGTGCACTTTCATCAGCAACAATATAGCGCTCCATTTCACGAATGATTTCGCGTTCCCTATCTTTGTAATCTTTGAGCTTCTTTTTGAAGAAATCAGCCTGAATATTCCCGTCATAGTGATCGTCATACAGCTTGCTGATTCTTTGTTGAAGCTGCTCCTGTTCTTTTTTCAGACGCTCTTTTTGAGCCTTTTTAAATTTACCTTCCGATTCGTACCCTTGTTTGATGTATTCCGTGATAGCATCGATCATGTCTTGAGTAAGGGATAGATCATCAAAATGGCACCCAACTTTATCTAAAAAAATACTCTCATTGACGTAATCCCGACGACAAGTCTTTTTTGCATTCGTACAGCTGTAATAGATATACTTCCCCTTTTTAATCTCGGGGGTTAGAAACAGCTTGCATAAATCTATACATATCTGATACTATCTATACAAA
>JBEPVL010000079.1:0-8061 GCA_041691035.1 Chlamydiota bacterium | reverse complement strand
GTGAGGCGCAGAGAAAAATTACAAATCATTGACTACCCTATCCCACCCATCAATGAGTCGTGATTGTCCAAAATTGGCTACTATTCCTAGTTTGAGACGGGTTAATCGTAGGTAGGTCAAAACTTGTGCTTTATGAACGGCTAAGATTTTTTCTGTTGCTTTTACCTCGATGATTATTTTACCGTCCACGAGTATATCAAGACGCATTGGATCACGGAGTCTGCAATTCTTATATGTTACCGGTATTTGAACTTGTGATAGCGCTGAAATACCACGGAGCCTTAACTCATGAAATAAGGCATCTTCATATAGACTTTCTAATAGACCTGGACCGCCTAAAGTACGATGTACTTCAATAGCAGCATCAAGAACTTGTTGCGATAGCAAATTCTCAATTTTCTCTGCGTCTCCCCGCCTCTCCATCTCTGCGTTTAACATTAGTCGCTCATCATATGAAAGGTTCTTATACTATGGATATCGACGATGATACTGGATGGAAGCTGTCTTAGCTCCGAATGTTTTTCCATTTATCTTCGTTAAAAGAAACTATACAGAAAAATTTAATTACGCAAGAGGTTCTATTGTGGATTAATCCATTCACATACTTAGACTGGAGGTCTATTTCTATTCGAAAATTTGCTTTAGAGAAGCTGAGTGAGTTGGGCGTCTTTAATTTTATAGAGATAATCGGGAATTTTTTTTATGGAATTCCATCTGATATCGACTTTGACCAACTTTGTCAGCTTTTGAAACTGTTTTGGCAGTTCTTTAAGATAATTTTCACTGAGATCAATAGCGACTAAATTTTGGAGTTTTTCAATTTTGCCTGTCATTTTTCCTAATTCAGTTTTTGAAAGATTCAGGCTAGTCAAAGTAGCCAACTTCAAGAGATTAACGGGAAACTCTTTTAAAGGGTTATTTTTGAGAGATAAAGCTTGTAGCGCTTTCAGCCCACACAAATTGACATCGATGACTGAAATTTTATTATTGCTGAGTTCTAGCCTTTCAAGATTAGGTAAGTGTGCAAGTTCAGCCGGAAAATTTTCAAATTGATTATCTGAGAGGTCTAATTGTTTAAGATGAAGGAGTTGGCTTAGGGATGTGGGAATGGAACTCAAATGATTCCCATTAAGTAGAAGATCTTCCAATTTTCTAAGTTTCCCAATTGATCCTGGAATATCAAATAAAGCATTTTTACTCGCATTAAAATAAATAAGATTCTCATTTTCTGGCAATGTACTAGGTAAGATGAGAACTTTAATTTCTTTAAAGGAGAGATATTTTAAATGAGGAAGTTGAAAAATCTCTATAGCAACACTGAGCGAACCTGTAGATGTAATGGAGATATTTTGATATCGAGTAAGCGACTTTACTTCTTCGGGAATGATTGGAGTTGTTAGTTCCAATCCCCTATCCAAACCCACTAATTGGGGCTGTTGGCTTATTTTTGACAGGATGAAGCTTGAAAATTCTTGAAGGGACTGTGTTTGATTTTCAAAAATTTGTGTCCATTCCGGAATTTGATAAATCAATGAAGTTAAGGATCTTGTGTTGATAGCCTTTTCCAATGGTTTATAATTAAATAAAAAATTACTTAAGGTAAGGTTATAAAAATCCTTAAGATAGAGAGTTTTTATCATCTGCTTTTGAAATTTGTAGATTGAGGTAATCTTTTCTAGCAATGTTAAAGAAGAGTGTTGAGGATATTTTTTTTGTATTTGGAAGAGTGCCCATTGGTAAATTTTACTAGTACGATGATCTCCGTAAAAATTTTCAAAATTTTTAAGAATTGGAGTATACGCCATCTGAGCTAGTGTTCTAGTCGTTTGGCTCACACCGAAAACACTGGGATTGATGGAGAGTGAGAAAATATCGACATTGATTTCTGCAGGCAATGGAAGCGTTTGGTTCATTTGGGCTTTTACCAACGTTATTGACATCGTATCCTCTTAATTTTTTTAAGATAAATTGTACTCTATTTGTTTATATTTATCTACCTAATTGTTAAGTTTTCTTAACAACATATAACTAAAAGTTTATTTTTTTTAAAAAAATCATTTCTCATTGCGCATAATTCGTAAATGATTAAAGTAATTTATAACTAGCGTAGACCTTAGTCTCTGCGCTACTACGTAAATTTTGAGGTTTTATGAAAAAAATTGATTTGGTCTTTTTGAGCATCTTGATTCCCTTCAATTTCGCTTATGCTGAAATTAAGGAAGTGATCATTCGTTGGAATGCCCTTACATGCCTAGATATCTGTACTCCTGGACTAGAAGCAAATTTGAGATCAATAAAAGGAGCTTTACGCGTTGAAATTAATCCCAGAGGGGGCATAGCAGTGATTGGCTGGGATCCAAACCGCACCTTTAGTTACGAACCCTTCAATTTAGCAACACGTGGTTCTGGTGTACGATCGACAGACATTCGACTTAAAGTTGCGGGAACTATCACACATGATGCAAGTGGATTCTATCTCACATCTGTAGGCGACTTTACTCGATTTCTTTTAATAGGACCAATAAGCACTCAAAGCGGAAGATATACGATTAACACTAATATCGCCAATCACCCCCTTCCACCTGATCTTCAGGAAGAATTTATTGAAGCAGAAATCAATGGTCTTATTGTAACAGTGGAAGGTCCCTTATTTGAACCATGGACCTATTACTTAAATTTAGTGGCAGATCATGTTTCGATTGCGAAACCTAAAGATGATCCTCGTTTAAAATATTAAACCGATGTCAGAAGAAAACTTTCTTTCTATTTCTGACCCCAATCTCATGCAAGAAAGGACCTCTCCTTTTTTCTCCCGTTTATTTTGTAAAAATAGAAATCCTGTCAAATCTAAATTCGACCCCTCAACCAATTCAATCAAAGGTTTGTTTTCACAAATTATTTCTCAATCGACTCAGGAACAAGCGAACACTTTAGAATTCGAAATAAAATCCTCTTCTCTTCTAGGTCGAGTGAGGTCTCATGAAAAATCAAAGCTTCACTATCTCTTTTCATTAAAAATATCGGACAGCTTAGAAAGAAGTCCATTTCTATCTTCTTCAAATTTAGATGAATATCAAGATTGGTTTACAAGTCACCACCCCAATTTAATCCCTCGCCTCAATAAAATCGATAAATTTTATCTTCCTGGGATCTTCAAAATACACAATCCAATACTGCTTGAGCAGATTTTGGATTTATCCTACCTCTTAAGTACAAAATCTGTAAGGGATCAGGATGCTAAAAGAATCCTGCAGGTCGTCCTAGATTTAATAGAAATAGGGGAAGACGGAGATGCTCAATGTGATTCTGGATTAATCAAAGAGATACACGTTGTTTTAGGTCAGCTGATCTACTTAACAGATGTAGCACCTGTTAAGGTTATTAGCCTTATCAATGAACGCAATTTAAAAAAGACATTATTGAAAGTAAACCATGAATTTAATCTCTATATCTTAAATTTATGTCAAAAAATTAAAACCCTTTCTACTTCCCATGAACACTCAGAGCTTCAGTCATCCGAAGTTGCCATGCATACTGCAATTCCGGTTGAAATTGCTACGATTTTAATAACAAGTTGCGGAACGATTAACGTGGGAATCATTAAATCCCTTTCGTCGCTATTCTTGAATGTAAACGAAACACCTCTTAATTTTGATTTGAACCTCAGCTATGCTTTAAACTTATTAAAAAATTCATCTAGACTTCGTTCTGAGATTGAAAGCATTAAGGCTCCAAAAGAAGCTATGCTTCCTTCTAATGAGATTATCAGAGCCACATTAAATTTAAGTCCTCACATTCATATTTCTTCTAGAGAGAGTCGGATCGTTGCTCTTGCTGCTTTACTATCCCATCCGAGACAGGGGTCTGAGGGATCTTGCTTTGCAGTTTCTTTGGCAATAGAAATCCTTTCCGCACATCTCCTCTATTCTCTGAAAGATATTAAACAACTTTTGGAGGAAGGAAAACTTACACGAAAAATTAAACAAATTGCAACGGACATTCCGTTTTGTAAAAGGATCAATGATTTAAATTTGAATCATACACTGCAACTCTATGAAGACGGCTTATTTTCATTGTCCGGGTTTAAACCCTCTTTTTTATGGGATTCCCCTGGATTTCAATCCGCCTGTCTTTCCTTAGGTCTAAAAGATAAGAAAATTGCTTTTCAACATCTATTAGAAAGATTTCCAGTGTCAAAAAATAATAAGAGAAGTGTTAGAGAGCTGTTACAGCAATTAAGTATAATAGCTTCAGAGGAAAGTAATGAGTCGAAAGAACTTCTATTTTCGAGAGCTTGTCTCTATTTTAGTTCTCAAACAAATCAGCTTCTCTTAAAAGCATGGGAAAATACGATTGCCAATATGGCAGAAACAGAAGAAAGTGGCATGGTTAAAAGATCGATTGTAAAAGCTGCTTTAAATGCTTTTCAAAATGAACTTACCCAACTCAAAACCCCTAAAAACAAATCTATCAGCCAATTTTTAGTCACATTTCAACATCTTATTTTTGATCGGATTCATTTAAGGTATGATCCAACCATACAAACTCCTAGCCCGTCCAATCATGAGTCACATCAATTAAATTATGGTAATGAGGGTGGATTTGTCCTTTTTGACCAAAATTGTAAAATTGATAATGAATACCTCTTTAAAAGCTTTATGAAGCAAATGTTAGACTCTACTCTCCAAGAGACAATTGAAGGACAGAATGAATTAAATAAAAAGGCGATTAAAGAATGCTATGAGGTCTTAATGGCTTCCATAAGAAAAGAGAGTTTTATGAGATATTTATTAGCATGCTATCATCCGTCAAATAAAGGTTTGCTCAAACAGACTCTTGAAGAACTCCCATTAAATACAGAATCACTTCTTTTTACCCCATGGATCTCACAAACAGGTAATAATTCAAAATCGGTGTTAAAGACATTTTTTGAGTCTGAGACGACGTTTTCTTCTAAAAAAATCGTGTTACAAAAGGATACAGCACTCAAAGAGATTATCAACTATTGCAAAGACCTTTGTGATAGCGAAAAGCAAAAATTGACTGAAAATGTAAATCGCCGAAGTCCCTTATGCATCCCTGGTAAACATCGCTTTCCCTTCATGGCAGGACATCTTTCTCTAGCAAGAGCTTGGAAAGATAAGTGTTCCACGGATGATTGGATAGAAGAAAATATAAAAAGACCTATCAAAGAAATCGCCGAAGAGCGTATTGATCTAGAATTAAAACAGAGATGGTTGGAATCTATTGAGAGAGAAGTTCTTTTAAAAAGGCACACTGCGAACGAGCCAAAGCTTATATTAACTGCTTTAAATAGTATTCCTACAGACATTTCAATTCAGGATTTTCGAAATCAAGTTCTGATCAAATATCAAAATACCGATGTAAACAACAAAATTTCAATAAACTCATTTAAACAAGCTGTGGACTCTTGCTTGATTTCTTCTCTTTCTGTTGAAAATCAACAGAAATTTGCTGAATCTGCTGTCTATGTGGCCGATACTAACTGGTCTTCGGGGATTCATGATTTATATTTTTGTTTTGCTATGAATCCTGGCAGCGGTAAAATTGAATTTTGGAAAAGTCAATCTGATAAAATGCGGTTTGATCTTCTGGATCAAAACTACTGGATACATAATCAAATCTGGGTTTTCTATAATATCCCCGAGGAAACCATCCCAGATGATTTTTTTAACAACACTCTTAAACAATAACCGATTATACAAAACATGCTAGCTGTTACAAGTATCGTCAATGGAAACCCTTATGTGAATGAGACTAATGGTGGTCAGTATTCATCCCTGAGCCGTCTTCCTCCTTTAAAAATTGGAAATCAAGAAGTACTATTTATTCTCAATTTAGATATGAAACCAGCCATCATGATGGGAGGTAAAATCATTAGATCAACAAAAAAAATTTTAAATTTTGTCACGAGCTCTGATCTCATCCAAAACAAAGAGCTCATTGAAAAAATTGGCATCATTATCAACTATTTAAAAAAAGATAAGACATTTACTCTTGAACCAAATTCCTCTTCCTTTCAAAATGGAACTATTTATTTTAAAGCGCATGATTCTTTGGGTCGACAATTTCAAGTGAGCGTTTCTTCTCACAAAGATAAAGAGATCAATTATATTCGATTAAATGGGGAATGACGATGGAAGACATCTCCGCTGATGTGGTGATAATTGGATCGGGGCCTGCTGGGCAGAAAGCTGCCATTCAAGCAGCAAAATTGGGGAAGAAAGTCATTGTTATCGAAAAAGATATCGACCCGGGAGGAGCTTGTCTTTTTTCGGGGACAATTCCATCAAAATCATTTAGAGAGGCTGTGGTTGATCTGACGCGATTCCATGATCGCCACTTTGAAGGCAGTCACTACGTTTTGCCAGAAGTCACTGTCGAACAGCTCACAAATCGTATTCAAACCGTCATTATAGAAGAACGCAATATTATTGCTCGACAATTCAAAAAAAACGGCATCCTACTTATCCATGGCTCTGCACGTTTCGAAAATCCCCACACCCTTATTGTTGTGGATTTGGAATTTAGACTGAAATATCAGATCAAGGCTGACTTCTTTATTATCGCAACAGGATCTAATCCAAGGAATCCCAGCGATGTTCCATTTGATCAAGAAGTGATTCTCGATTCAACAACTTTGTTGGGGATCAAACAGGTTCCTAAGAGTATGATTGTCCTTGGAGGAGGCATTATCGGATCGGAGTATGCGAGTATTTTTTCTGCTTTAGGAACCGAGGTAACAGTAATCGATCGAAAGGACCACATGCTTCCACTTTTAGATGCCGAGATTGGAATACACCTCCAGACAGCGTTAACGGATATAGGACTCAAATTTCTCGGAAAGAAGGAGCCAGTAGAAATTGCACGACGTGATGGACGAGCCTTTGTCAGTTTTAAAGATGGCACGAGTCTTAAAGCAGATGTCCTCCTTTATGCACTAGGGCGTCATGCAAATGTTGATAGTCTTCATATTGATAATGCAGGCATAAAAGTAGATGGAAAAGGTTACATTCAGGTCAATGCGCTCTTCCAGACAAATACACCTAATATCTATGCTGTTGGAGATGTGATTGGTGGACCATGTTTAGCCTCAACGAGCATGGAACAGGGGAGACTCGCCGCAAGAAATATCTGTGGCGCTCAGACGCATCATTTTCCATCTTTTTATCCTATAGGAATTTATACTATTCCAGAAATATCTTCATGTGGGTATACTGAAGAAGAGCTCAAAGCGTTGGGTTTTCATTATGAGGTGGGAAGAGCCCATTATTATGAAATCGCACGCAGCCATATAGCTGGAAGTAATACAGGTCTTTTTAAACTTCTCTTTCATGCAGAAACCTTAGAGCTTCTAGGTGTTCATGTGATCGGAAGAGGGGCTACTGAGGTGATTCACATTGGACAGATGGGAATTAACTTCCATGCACATATAGATTTCTTCATTGACCAGGTGTTTAATTACCCCACATATGCTGAAGGTTATAGAGTGGCAGCGCTTAATGGAATTAATAAAATCAAATTCATCAAATAATTGAAATGTTTAAAAATTTGAAACTAACCTTCCCATGGCAACAACCATTTGCTGCCTTTGCTGCTGGGGATTCCTCCGAATATAAAAAGCCAGATGAAATCTTAACAGATGAAGAATACAATCAATCATTTCCTCCAGAGGAAGATGGCAATAAAGAAGATGGTAATAAAGGACAGGACTACATCTCGAATTTTAAAGTTCGAACACTCGCCTTGCTTTTAACTGTTTTAAGCAGTTTTGTTGTTATTATTTGTTTCTTTATTGGGTTAATTACCGGCTTCTTAGCGCTCCTTACTGGTTTTCAATCCCCCGCTCTCAATACGATCGCTTCTTCATTTTTTACTTTTACATTTTTGGCATTTGTCTTTTGCTTAGGAAGCGTGGCCACCCTTTTATTCGGCAAAAAAGACTAATTAGTCCCACTGAGTCATTTGTAGCGTACACTTTAGTGTGTACCGTTTAATGACAATTGACCAAATTCCTGCATTATCACTTGGGGTGAGATG
>JBEPVL010000078.1:0-8070 GCA_041691035.1 Chlamydiota bacterium | reverse complement strand
TGTATAGATAGTATCAGATATGTATAGATTTATGCAAGCTGTTTCTAACCCTTTTTTTCTATTAATTCTATAGGCTTGTTTATTCCTAATTTTTGGGCTAATTCTTGAACTTTTGATTCTATTTGCTGTCTTTTTGTCAAGCTCAATAGTTTATCGTCTTTTTGTAAGCGCAACCTCCAGGAAAAACTTCCGGGAATAACGCCTAAAAGAATGCTGCCACCTACGCATAAATTTAAAAATGTTGTCATTGTCAACCTTTGCTATAAAAGATTAGAAAGAAGAAATTATAGCAAATTATTTATTTTAAATCAATTTAATTTATTTGCTATACAAATTTTTTATTAATATCGAAAGTTATATATTATTAATCTAATTATTTTTCAATAAAGCAGTTTTGAGGGTAAATACAAACAACTCAAAATGATTGACTACACTTGCTTCCATATTCATCGAGAGTCAATTTACTCCAGTTCAAAGTTCTGAATGCGTCCAACCGACACAATTCCATAATAATCTTCCATCATCGACTGATATTCTTCTGAGGATGTTTTGCAAGGTTTAAAATTTACATCTGTTAGCTTTATAGGATTTTTCTCCTGTACTTATAAAAATATATTATTATTGAAATATTCTTCAGAAATTTCTCGGCACATTGCTGGAAGTGAATTGCTTTGTTCTGAACCATGTGTTCAAATGATATTCCATGTAATTATTCCTCCAATATAGCCTGTGATATTTACCAACAGGAACAAAATGACAAGACTTATATAATAAAGTTTACTTCTTCCCAAGTTTTCCATTATTAAAGCTACAAGGATAGCAAAAACCGCTGTGGCTATCCCCAACCACATATGCCACCAAATGAAATCTACGAGTAAACCACTATAAGAGGTCGTATAGCTATAAGTTAAGCCTAATAAAGCCGTAGGAACAGAAAAAACAGCCGCTGCAATTAACATAAATCGTGAAGTATAATCAAAAATAGGTCTTTGAAACCAAAAAAATAAAAGCTCTGACATAGCTGTCATTGTGATCAAAGCTATAGGGAAATGTATAAAAAAAAAATGAAAGCTTCCAATCCATTTCATCCAATTGAATGGTGTACCCTCAAAATGCATAACAGTCTGCAGATCAGAAAGGGGTGTGACGCTTTCTTGTTTAATTGTATTATTTTCTGTATGTTTATGTCCTTCATGGCCAAAAACAAATGTTAGACACAGCAAACACAATAGGCACAAAATCAATTGTTTGTTCATCTATAGTTCCCCATGTAGCTGTGTTGGGCTCATTTCATTCATTTTGAACATAGACGGTTTGCTCTGCATCCAATTGGTATTCTCTTGATCATGATCTTCTTTTTGCTCTTCTTCTTGACTAAACCAGCTGACAGTATTCATAGTATTAGATGAGGTTTTCATTGGCCTTTCATTTATGGTATGCTCTTGAAGCTTCATCTGGTGTATACTTTCCATATTGACTGCTTCAGCAACTGTTCCTGAAGGATTTTGATACCAACCTGGATCGACATAGTTAGTTAAATTATCTCGAACTTTAAATACAGTAAACATGCCACCTAATTCAATAACACCAAATGGGCCAGGATTTCCTCTAGGTGAAAGATTGGGGGGGAACTTCATTTCAAAACCCATGTCCATCATTTTATTTGATCCATAGATTTCAAACATATCACCCATTCCATTGATGTTCATAAGACCCATAAAATTGGGATAGAACTGTTTGATTCGCTCCTCAATCCCTTCCTTATCAATACCTGTTAAATTCGGCAGATTATGTTGCATTTGATTCATCGTATGGTGGGATTTATGACAGTGAAAAGCCCAGTCTCCTGGATTATCAGCTATAAATTCAATGTCTCGTGATTCACCAGGAGCTACGCTAACGGTTACCTCGCTATATTGAGCAGAAGGGGGAAGTCTTTTAGCACCCCTTCTTGTGACTAAGAATTCATGACCATGTAAATGGATAGGATGACTAGACATCATTACGTTAGCTAAACGTATGCGTACTCGATCTCCAGTTTTGACCACTAAAGACTCAATTTTTGGATAGAGGACGCTATTGAAAGTAAAGACGTTAAAGTCGAGCATCTCTAAAGGATTGGGGGTTTTAGTACCCATAGGAATGCGCCATTCATGTAAAAAAATGGCAAAATCACGATCAATGGGGGGATTATCTCCATCTTTTGGATGAATGATAAAAAAGCCCTCCATGCCAAGCGCGATCTGAAACATTTCATCAGAATGAGGGTGATACATGAATGTTCCATTCTGTTTGAGGGTGAATTCATATTTAAATGTTTCACCGGGCTGAATCGATTTTTGATTCAGACCCGCAACTCCATCCATTCCATTAGGTAAGATAATTCCATGCCAATGCACTGATGTTGGTTCATTTAATTTATTAGTCACAAGGATTCTAACGCGATCTCCTTCTACAGCTTCGATAGTTGGACCTGGACTTGATCCATTATATCCCCAACAATTAACCCAAAAACCTGGAGCAAATTCCCTACGAATGGGTTCAGCAATAAGATGAAAGACCTTCACATCACCCTCCATAGTCCAAGCAAGAGAACCTACATTAGGAGTAATGACAGAAGGATATTTTAAGATTCCTTTAGGGGCGTCTTCAAAGTGCACGTCGCCAAAGAGTGCGCAAGTAATGATGAGCCCTAAAAGGGTAAGATAAATGTTCATTCTACAGCTCCCTCAATGCAATTATCTTGTGATAATAATCGAAATAAATATCCTCCCAATGCCTTATCAAGCTGAACCCTTGCTACCCAATAATCTCTAAGGATTTCAAAATAACTCCGATTAGCCTCTAACTCCTGACGCTTATTCTCTATAAGACGATCAACACCCAGCTCCATGACATTATATAGCTCTTCAGACGAATTACTGATTTCTTTTTGTAAAGGGATGATTCTCATTCGGTAATCTATGATCATTCTTAAATTACTCATAAGGAGTTTATAAGCCTCTCTTACTTCGGAAAGAATACGTATTTCTAATTCTTCATAACGGCCTTGAGCTTGTCTAAGTTGAGCAAAAATACGCATCCGTGCTGCTTGTCCAAAATTGAAAATTGGAATTTCACCTGACAACCCAAATCCTATAAGGTTCAATCCATCAGGATCACGTTCACCCGCTATTCCAGCTTTAAGATTGGAATAGGTCCACCCATCTTTAAGACCTAACAGTCGACCTAAACGAATGACTTCAAAACGTGCTTCTTGTAAATCCAATCTTTCACTTAATGCAATGGGTTCTAATGCACAAAGATCGAATCCTTGAAAATCAAATGCTTGAGGGATTTCAGGTAAGATGAGGCAAACGTCGGCACTAAGGCCGAGGAGCCTATTTAATTTCTCTCGTAGGCGAATGATCGAAGTCTGTACTTTTGCAATTTCTAAATTAGCTTCTAGAAATCTCGCTTGGACTAATTGAAAATCAAGTCGATTCACATTACCGACTTTATTTTGCCTAGAAATAATTTCTCCTTGAATGCTAGTCAACTCAACAATAGATTGAGTGTATTTAAGTATTTGCAGCTCTGCTAAAAGTTCATAATAGGTTTTCCTTACCTCAAAAGCTAAATCCAAAATTTGGTTGGTTACCCTCCGTTTTGCTTGCTCAAATTCTGCTTTCGCTAATCTCGTGCGAAGAGGAATCAGGAACATATCCAGAAAAGTCGTGGTGACGAGATACTCAATGTTTGTTACGAAAGCATTTTTATGAGGGTATCTTACTTCTAAGGAAAAATTTGGATTAGAAAGAAGCCCTGCTTCTACGAGGTCTGCATATGCGATTCCAAGCTCTTCAAAAATAGCTTGCACTTTTGGATTTTTAAGAAATGAAATTTGTATAGCAGCTTCAGGAGTTAACTCATTTTTGAGTAAATAACGGATTGAGCAATTTATTTGATCATCAGGGCATCGTTGGTACCACTCAACTTGCGTATTAATCCTTTTTTCGATGATTGAAGATACTTCACCATTATCGGCATGTGGATGTCTTGTACACCCTGATACGATCAATATGGTGAATACTATTAAGGCTAGTTTTATCATCGGAGCTCTTAAATTTCAGGAAAAAACAAATTGTGGCGTAAACTACTTTATTCAATCGTTAAGGATCATGGCATTCCATTTTTTAAATTTTATATTACAAGAAAGACAGCTGTGAGTAAAGTGTCCTCATCAACATTTGCGCAAAATTTACGGAGTACAATTACGACTTATATTCTTTAATGAAGTCTCTCAATAGATTTTGCAACGCCATCTAATTCAAGTAAAGCGACTTCTCGGAGACGTTCTTTGCTGACCGATTTTACGCTTCCATGGAGTGTCCAATCATATGTAATTTGATGGTCATATGTGCTTAAGTGATTTCTTACAAGGTGATGATCTGGTATTCTTGAAAGTGATGTCGCAATATAGAAGTTCATCAGATCTCTTAGGTGTTAAAAGAAGAGGATTGTATAAATTGCCTTCATTTTCTTTCAATCATAAATGCTTCTACCATGAGTTGCATTTTTTTTAGCTTAATTTTACATTTAATGCTTTTTTTAATGAAATTAACTCACGGATACTCAATTTATCACTCGTTAAAATATATGTGGGCACAGACATAGGGTGATATTTATTGAGATAGATTTGTTTTCTGTCTAGGTGAAATCTCCATTTGGCTATTCTAAAAATAAAACGAATGAAATACTTTGAGAAGCCATTCAAACCAACAATTTCACCTAACTTTTCTCCTGATACAGCACCTAAACAAAGAAAATGGCAATTCTCTTGAGCAAGGACATCACAGACAGAACACATCAAGTGTTCAGAAATACCAACCGATGAATTGAGTGATATAAACGAGTTCACGACCCATCCTTGAAATAGATCAATGCGTGAAAGAGCTAAGAGACCAATAATTTTATCATCTTGAGAGGCGTAAAAAATTCGTTTCTTTCGTTCATTCGCAAAGGGATTGACTTTCCCCAAAAATATTTGAGGTCCATTTTTTGCTTGTAACCACTCCTCTACAGCCTGTTTCATTTGATCTTCGAGAACAGGATCAAAGTGTTGATACTCATTAATAATCACCCTCTGATGAAGAGATTGATT
Source organism: Chlamydiota bacterium (assembly GCA_041691035.1). GTDB lineage: Bacteria > Chlamydiota > Chlamydiia > Chlamydiales > Parachlamydiaceae > JBEPVL01. Next base: position 2,927 of record JBEPVL010000078.1, on the reverse strand, counting down.
GATTTTCCAGCGTATTTTTTGCTTTTTTTGAAAAGAGGAAGGATCCAGGATTAGTCCCGATCCGACTTGAATTAGGGTGCTGCAGCCATTATTGATTGCCCAATGCGCAAAAGCATCTGAGACCAAAAAATAGATAATTTTCCAATTATTCGTTTTGCATTGTAGTTGAAATGCAGATGTTAATTCTGACGTATTTTCTGGTAGGCAGATAGGGTCTCCAAGAACAACAGCGCAATTTTCAAAAAGCTGATAGCCAATGACTCCATCTAAGTGAGGAATGCTAAAAAGATGACAAGAAGAATCTAGTAGAAGAGTTGAAACGTGATTTCCTAATCGCTTCACAATAGAAGCTAAAGGATCATCATTGGTTTTAATTTCAGTTGCATTTTCTTGTAAGGAATTCATTTCTTCACCTTAAAAATAAATAAATTATTTTACAACTAATAACCTAAGTTAATACTTTAAGGAGAGAGACGTAGGGTCTTTGAAAATCAAAATTGCAGAAGATGTTATCCGCTTGAGTGATGGAGCTACTGCTTTCAGATATAAGTTCATTGTCAAATAAATGTAAATGAAAAGTTAATTTGGATTTTATGCTTATTTTTGCTAGAATTTCATCTTTTTAAGACTTTTTTAACTGGATATATGAAATTCAAGGAGACTTATGGATGCCTTAAGGATGGATCAAATTACCCTATATGATAATGGACCTACCTCGCCACTGCCATTCTCTGATCGAGATGATGCGTGTATGAAAGCTTCGATTTCTTCTTTTGAAATCCTTCGTGGTTCTAAAGGTAATCCAGATTTCACATGTACTAATGAACCGCAGGTTGTACTACACTTACGCAAGTTTACAAAAACGATAAGCTACGTCAAAGAAGATGGAACTTCTGTTGATTATAAAGGGGATAAGGAATTCTATTTTTTGATATGTGCTGTAAACTCAGTCTTGCTTAATCTTTATAGCAATGGATGCGTTGGGAAGGATATAGTGTCATTCCAGGCGAGAAGAGGGGTTTATTTAGAAGGTAAGGATCCAGAGATTTCACCCCCATATTTAATTTTTTTGAATCAAAATATTCAATTCCCAATCAAAACAACCTTTAAAGAGGGTATTATCTCTCGATCTTATGCTTACACAACCGAGCGTAGGCTTTGTTTATTTTTAAATGATACCTCAAAGGAAGTAGTAGATAAAATAGAAGGGATATTAATAAAGTTATTTCCTAAGCATTCTTCTTGAGTTTGATTAGGGGGTATCTTCTTTGGTTAGGAGTTCGAAGTTGTCCTTAACTTGGCTCCACCAATGAATCCAGGCTGACTTATTTAGTCCGAAATCTACGCATAAATAGTTGGAGAGTTGGTTGTAGATATTATTTCCATTATCAGCATCTGAAAATTGAAAAATCATTAAAAAAGTAGACGACAGAAGCCCTAAAAAAGATATAGTCAGTTTCATAGTAATAGTATTTCTTTATTTATAAGTATATTTTAATGATTTCACTTAGAAAGTGCTAGTACTTAATTTTATAGTTTTTCTGTTTGAAGTGCTATGTTTTAAAAATTACACATCCCAAAACTCAGGTTATTAACTTTTCATTGCTCACTAAGAACACTCTGAGATTATAAAAAATGTGTCTGAAACTTTTTTTTCTCGATTGCATTATATGTTTTCTTTCCTTATTTACGATGAATAAGGATATTTTCTTGATTATCCTTCTTACACTCATTTGCTTTACAAGAGGAGAAATAAAATGTTGAATTTCAAAAAATCTAAGCTATTCACCTGCTCATTAATCTTATTGACTTTGCCATGCCTTGCGTCTGCTGCAGAAGTTCAAAACGATGCATCTTCATTCATCACTAACCAACAAGCTCAATGTGATAATGGATATTTTGGAAGAAGAAATTTTATAAGAGAGCTTTCCTTAAGAGATTTCGCAGGAGAATGGGTGTTTTCTCAACGTTCAGTAGGTGGGGTTGCTGGCCTTGGAGCCACAGGTTCTTCTGTAGCTGTGGATGGACAAGCGACTATTGAGAGGAATGGCACAGGTTTTTTTAATTTTGTATCTGGTGCCATTTATTCAGGAGTGTCTGGAAGTGTGACTACATTTACAGTTGGTCCTAATACCACTACTATCACAATCACAATTACTGACGCAGAATATGGAATAGGTACTATAGTGATCAATGACCCTGTAAATAGCTTTACTGAGACTTTAGACTTTATCGTAACAAGATCAATTGATGGTAAAGTGCTTAGTTTTGAAGGACATCGCACTTCTGTAATTGTGACAACTACTAATATCACAACTTTTAGGTTCACACGACAAGTTATCTAATGTGAGAATATTTTTGAAAAACAAGTGGAGGATTAATTCTCCGCTTATTTTTTTTCAAGCTAATTCAGTTTATCCCTTAAATAAAGAGGTTGCTATGAATGGTACTCAGTATAATCAAAATTATGAATCACTTTTAAAAAGTCCAAGCTATCAGGCCTATCAAATCCTGCACTTTGCCTTCACCATTGCTCCTGTTATAGCTGGGCTTGATAAGTTTTTTAATTTCTTAACAAATTGGGAACTCTATCTCTCCGCACCATTTAACGTTTTTGGAAATGCATCTACAACCATGTTGGTTGTCGGGATTGTTGAAATCATTGCAGGAATTGGCACATGGTTTAAACCACAAATCTTCGCTTATATCGTCGCTCTTTGGCTTCTTGGTATCATAGTGAATTTACTTATCCTGGGTCAATTTTATGATATCGCACTAAGAGATTTAGGACTTCTGCTTGGCGCTTTGGCTCTTGCTCGTCTAAGCAAATCCTATAATTAATTAGACTTAATTTGAGCTGATTCAATTAATTTATAAACCGCTACTTTTTATCTATACAAATCTACTCATAACAGAGAAGAGTGATA
>JBEPVL010000077.1:0-8549 GCA_041691035.1 Chlamydiota bacterium | reverse complement strand
AGGGCAAGGGCAAGGGCAAGGGCAAGGGCAAGGGCAAGGGCAAGGGCAAGGGCAAAGGCAAGGGCAAGGGGGAGGAATTACGCAAGAAGTCTAATGAATTAATTCCGCAATCTGCCTATCGTTTCTATAAGGATTTCGAGGGTTTGATTCAATTCTTCTTGCGTTGTGGAAGGTCCTATTGAAATTCGAATAGCTCCTCTAGCTGTGGAAAAAGGAACACCCATACTCATTAAAACACGTGACGGTTCCAAGGCACCTGAAGAGCAGGCAGAACCGTGACTGACAGAGATCCCCTTCTGATCCAAAAATATCAATAGATCCTCTCCGTTTACACCCTCAAAGGAAACATTAGTGGTATTAACGGTACGAGGCCCTTGTCCGTGGATGATGGTTCGATCTAATTTTTTTAGAAGGTTATTTTCAAAATTTTCATGCAAGGTTTTCATTCCCTTTGTGATGCTATCTTGATTTCTTGCAAGGAGTTCAACCGCTTTGCTCAAGGCGAGAATGCCGGGTAAATTTTCAGTACCTGCACGGCGGTTAGACTCCTGCCCTCCTCCTAAAAAAAGCGGGCGTAATTTAGTTCCCTGACGAATATAGCAGAAACCAACTCCTTTCGGAGCTCCAATTTTATGTCCGCTAAAAAACATTGCCGTGACACCAACAGGAATGTGAAACAATTCCTTTCCCAACAATGCAACACCATCGACAATAAAAGGAATGTTGTTTTCATGTGCCAACTGAGCGATAGATTCTATATCTGTTTTAACACCCGTTTCATTATTAACGGCCATTAAAGTGATTAGGCGCGTGTCAGAACATAAAGCACTTCTAACATCCTTTTCCATCACAGCACCCTGTAATCCAACTGGAAGATAGCTTGCTCGAAGTCCATTCGTTTCTAATGACCTTATGGTTTCATAAACACAGGCATGCTCAACATTAGAAGTGATGATATGGCCTTGTTCATGCAGATTTAGTATCCCCTTTAAGAGAAGAACAGCCCCTTCTGTACCTCCTGAAGTAAAGATAATTTCATGTGGCCGCACTTTCAAAAATCGAGCGATTATTTCTCTTGCTTGGTCCAATCGCAGACGGCTTTTCCTCCCCTCTTCATGGATGCTGGAAGGGTTTCCTATCTGATTTAATTCTTGGAGGAGTGTTTGAAGGACCTCAGGGAGCACAGGTGTGGTTGCGTTAAAATCAAGGTAAATTCGTTTTGCCATCTTTTTCCTGAATTTTTACTAACACGACGGTAATATTATCTAAGCCGCCTTTTTGTTTAGCCTTTTCAATTAAATAAGGAACAACCTCTTCAGAAGATATTTCTTTGAGAGCAGTTTCTATTTCTTGAAAGCATACTAGATCTGTTAATCCATCTGTACACATCAGAAAAGTATCTCCAATTTGGATGGAGTCTTCTTCGATGGAAGGTTCGACGCTTGGCTCTGTTCCTATGGCCTTAGTGATGATATTTTTGTATAAAAAGCTATTTGCTTGTTCTTCGGATAATCTTCCTAAGTCAATGAGCTCTCTAAGTAAAGAGTGGTCTTGAGTGAGTTGTTTTAGCTTTCCCTCTCTCAGTCGATAAATTCGACTATCTCCTACATGCCCGAAAATCACTCCCGATGGATGTAAAAAAATGACACAAATCGTGGTCCCCATTCCTCTTAAGCCTGGATTTTCGGAGCCCAACTTGTAAATGAGTTGATTAACAGTCCTTATCCCTTCACAAATGAGGATTTTTGCTTCCTCAAAAGATTTCGTTGATTCATCCCATTTTGATCTGAAGCATGTACAAAGAGATTCAACTGCTGTTCTTGCGGCGATTTCTCCAGCTTGATGTCCTCCCATCCCATCGGCTAAAACAAAAAGCTGTTCTTCGCATAAATGAGACCAGAAATCTTCATTATTATGTCTCACAAGACCAATATCTGAGGATCCATAGAGAAAAATCTTGTAGTGGACTAATTGAAAAGTCATAATCTTAAAAAAAGTAACCATTCAGGACAATCCGAAACCATCGCGGCCAATCGAAACGAAAGAAAACAAACCTTTCGCTACCGACACCCCATCTTACTAAAAAAAAGCATTTAACAACAGAAAACACCTTTAAAAAAAATGGAATGAATTTTTTAGGAGAATCATGAAAAATAAATCATCGAAATATTTAAACCATTGAAGGCTGCATGTAAACCAATTGGAGCCCAAAGGGAGCGTTGCTGTTCATATACTAGTCCTAAAAAGCAGGAAAGAATAAAAATAGCAGCCCCTAGCGGAATGTTACTGACCCCTTGCGATTGATTTAAATGCATGAATGCAAACAAGAGCGATGTAGGAATGACTGACCAACGACCACATTTAAAAAATCCTTGAATCCAATTTTGAAGGAGTCCTCTGAAAAGAAGCTCTTCAGTCAAAGGAACTAAAGTAACGATGGATCCTGTTGTCATAAAAAACAATGTTTTATTAGTAATAGCTTCTCTCAAACGATGCACGAGATTTTGTTCTATGGGAAGCTCATGATAGTAATAAAGGAGGGCTAGAGTGATCACCTGCTCTACAGCAATCACTAAGGGCATGATAAAAATCACTGAGACGAATCCAATGAAAAAGCTTTTGACCCAAAATGTCCCTTCATCGCAGAAAATCAAAAATCGATTTTTGCGATTGACTGTGAAAAATGCGATTAATACACCTAATAGCCCTCCCCACATTGCAGCAATAATGGACCAGGAGATTCCCTCAACAGGAATAGCAGTTTTAACATCTCCTGCTTTCTGAAAAAATAGCGCTAGCATAAGTGGAAAAATTAATTCCCCCATAAGAAAGAGGAAAAACCCTAAAAGAACATGCCAAAATTTTATGGTGGGACAAGAGCGCGGTTTGAAATTGAAAAAACCCATGCGAAAGGCGAACCAAAGAAATCCAAAGCTGATAACAAGGGATATGAGGGCTAGGTGAAGATGTTCTTGGAATTCTATGGCTTCCATACTACAGCAGCGACTCCATTAATCAGCAGATTTAAGTGACGGACAGAAATGGTCTTCATCCTGTTGAACGAACTTATTTGTTATATCCGATTTTCTTCTTTTACTCAATGGTAGATGACATTCGAAATTTGGAGAAATAGTCTTTAGCAACTTCAGCGCAAATGGGGCCAAAAAACTTAGTTTTATTTCCTGCAAAAGCAAATATAGGATCAGCTTCTTCTAAATCCGTTATATTAAAATTGACATAGGAATTCGTAATATCTAAAAGAAGCTTTTTTAAATCACTTTCGGAGAAATCGTCTTTGTTTATTCGAGTATATTTTGAAGTCGTTGCATCGAGAATCGTTGCAATAGCAATATCCATCACCCAACTTTTTATCGTTTTCATATCAGAGTCTTCTTTAAAAAGGGGCTCACCGGAACCGGGGTGTTGAATAAATTTTTCAGAATCTACTTCTCTCTCTTCAAGCCATTTTTCTAAATTATCAGCTAAAAGGAGCTCAGGCGGAGTAAGATTCTTAGCTCTAAAGTAAATATGAACAAAATCATGGATGGTACTCCCCCATCCAATCAGATTTAAAAATCCGTGGGGAACCTGATTATGAAAACCTGGGATCATAATTCCAAAATGCGATTCAGGGGGGTTCTTTTTTAAATCTTCAAACAGACCCTTACGTGTTGAAATACCAATCTTAGGTTTAATGATTTGCATTGGAAGGGGCTCTAATCCTCTTTTTATGCGAGCTAGATTGATAAATTCTGAACTTTCATTGAGGTGTCGTTGTAATAGTGGCGTGGAAGGAAATTTTATTATACCAGGCTGAGAGCTATTTTGAAAAATCTCAATTTTTTTGTTAGTGATCGGTTCTTCATAATTTAACCTAGGAAGTAAGGTATTATTTATGTACTTTACAACATTAGTTATAGGATTATTTAAAAGCTTAGTAGAAACTTCAAATGTCATTTCTACTGCCAAATTTTCAGGAATATCCTTGAAACGATGTTGGGCAGGAACGACCTTAAATTTAAGTTCAGGAGTCATTAAAACTTCATAAAAGCGTAAAGCTGTTGTACCTTCATCCTGGGTAATCCAGCCTTTCTGATAAGCAAGAAGTGTTATAAGAGAAAGCATCTCGATTTTAAGCATTTTTTCTTTTTCATCAACAGTGTCTACAGTTAGAAGTTCATTCCACTCCCCTCTTTTGATTAAATTCTTAATTTGGAAAGCCTTACCCAACATGACAGGATTGGTAGCTAGTGCATCTATAATTTCTATGATTTCAGGGCTATACTCCATCATCGAAAGGTATTCTTCTGAAGGCTTATTTTGTCTAAAATTAACATCTGAGGGCCTATAAGTGGATTTTACTGGCTTAACGTCACCTTGTTTGGCTAAATCCTCAAATAATTTTATTAAATGTTTGATGTTTGGTTCTGGCTTGGTAGTCTTATTCTTTGCTAAGATTGGAAACTGCCTAAACGGCCAATCTTCTGACATTAATTTTGGAGGTATTGAGACCATAAAATACGCCTTGCTTAATATTTTATTTTTTAAACTATACTAACAAAATTTGACAAAAAATCTAAAAATACAAACCAATTATACAACATTAGAATTTTTTTAAATTAAAATCAGATTAAAGTAAAATAAAGAATATATAATTGAATAGAAGCGCATTCTAAAGAATTTTTTTAAAGTTTCACTATTTTTCCCATAAACAGGATGGTTTCTGTTTTTTCTTCAACAATAAAAAAAATGAAGGGTCTATTCACTGTAAATTCCATTTCGGGTTCTGTTTGCCGAATAGCCGTTAATCCAATTGATACCGCTGTCGCTGCAGCCGCTTCAGTTCCCTGTTCATCGAGGCTAAGAAAGGTTGCGTGGACAGATGAAGAAATATACAAATCACTTTGGTCGTTAATCTGGGAAAAGTCGGCCGAATGGGTAAAAGGCAAGTTAAGTCCTAAGGACTTCATCATTCCATTCAATTCAAATCGATTTTCCAAATGAAATTTTGGGATTGAAAGACGAATATTTTTCTTCTCCCATGCACGATTTGCGACTTCCCATTGACTCAATGTAAATTCGCTCAACGCATCTAATGGAATATTTTTATTCGGAAGAAGAATGACCATTGATAAAATAGGGCCATCTTTATAGGAAAACCTATAGGGAATTTTCAACAATGAAAATTCATTCTGAGTGCTTAGTTGATAGGTATACACCTGATGCATCATATCGGTCTGAACGGATTCTGTTTCAGTGATAAAAAATGGATCTCGAGTGGTAGATGATGGGTTGAAGGGTTTATTCCAAATTGATTTCATATAAATCGCTGAGGTTAGTACTAAACGTGTATTAGGTGAGATCTCCTTCAACGTTAGCAAATCGTGTATTTTCCCTTGTGTTTTACTTGATACCCATTGATTGATTTGGTTAATCGCTTGATAAGGTTGAAGGAAGTCTAAAGTTGTCACATGTGAGTTGAAGTTTAATTCAAGAGCAGTTTGATAGGTTGACTTGATGGGGAAGCCTGCTTGAAGCCATAGGGCATTACCAAGGTAGAACTCAGAAAAACTTTCATGCGTAAAGGGTTTGGTGAGATAGGCATTGAAAGCAGAAAATTGAGAGGCGTGTTTAGTTGGAAATTGAAGAACCTGTTCCATTTCCTTTAATGTCTCTCCAGCTGCTCCCAGTTCTGCCATAACAAAGCCACTTAAAATGCTATAGGGAGAGAAAATAACGTTATCTTCATTTTTTAACTTATTAAAGAAGTTAAATGCAAATGCATTATTCGCTGTGGCAAGAGCTAGAATATTTCTGTGGGTGACCTCTTCTTCAATTTTAGGACTGACTTCTTCTGCAAAAAGGGAAACACTGCCTATCAAACACGCTAAAATTAAAGTTCGCATACTATCCTCTTTAACCTTTGTATAGTAGACGCTAATCAAATGATTATTTATATTAAAGTAAAAAATCTTGGAGAACTTACATGTCTCATAAAAGCTCTTTAAATATCGTTGAGAATGATGAAAATAAAAACCCTCCTTCTCCTTCTAGATATTCGGATTCGCAGTTTAGTACAGAACTGAGAGCAAAATTGGAGAGACTATGGTTGAAAGATCCTGAGCAATTTAATCCTTTAAGAAATTGCATGGAACGGGAACGTCTAAAAAGAACATGGGATATCCTGATCGAAAACCATTCAATCAATGAAACAATGGTAGCAGATATTGGATGTGGTTCAGGTGTTTTTTCACGAAGAATGGCAGAGCATGGAGCTCATGTGGAAGCTGTTGATATCGCTGAAAATGCCTTAAGAGAGCTGAGAAAGCATTCTTTAGAGAGAATTCAATCAAGACGAGAAGCGATGCCAGCGACAACTCTTCCAGATAAATTTTTTGATCTGATTATCTGCACTGAGCTTATTGCCTGGCTTCCTCGTGAAAAATTTCGCATATTTTTTGCTGAACTTTCTAGAATTATCAAACCTGAGGGACAAGTTATCTTCTCCACGCCTATTGATATCTATACAGAAGGAGGTAAAAAACACTTACTTGATTTCGCTCAAACAGAATTCGATATCGTTGCCCTCTCACAAAGCTATCATTCACTTTACTTAAGGATTCTCCATTTTTTTCAAAGGCCTGATCAATTTCTGGAAAGTCGAAAAAGGCATCTTAAGGCCAAGCAAGGGGTTAATTATCTTTTCTATTTAATCTTCTCAACGACCCTACTCCCTTTTTGTTTTATCTTTTCCCTAATCTTTAAGCCATTTCTTAAAATTCTAAAGCAAAATCGATCAGTGCTACTTGGCTTGGAGAAAATTTGTCGTTGGTTTTCGGGTCAAGATGGCGTCAGCCATGTGATTGTGATTGGAAAACAAAGACCTATTGTTCCGGTCAAAGAAGAAGAGATCCCGATTGAACATCCTAAAAAACGACAGATTTGGGAATAAGTTTGAGCAATTCTTTTCCTAGCCCTTGCCCTAGACCAAAAACTTACCCAAACGTAGCGCAGGCTAAAGCCTACGCTACGTTTTGGCAAGTTTTTTGGCATGGAAATGAATTATAAAAGAAGTCTAAAGAAGAAAAAAAACCGGAGATTATCTCAAGGCATACACAACATCCTTAAGGCTGCTACATTCCTGTCCTGACCTGGTTCGGACTGTAATATTCCATGAGGTCCCCGGTTAAATTGGGTAAATGTCAAAGCATTTTGTTAAATCCTAACAAAAAACTAAATACTAATCAACTCGTTTCGCCTGGTTCTGGTCAAAAAAGTGTAAACAGCAATTTTAAGCCATTTCTTCGACCTCAAGAACACTACTGAATTGATTTATTTTTTTAAATTAATAAGTGTGCCAAAAATGTCTTGTTTTGTAATATTATAATGACTATCGCCAGCCATTGTTAAATATCTTGTTGGAAAATCGTCTGTACAATCAGGGGGGTCTATAATTTTTACTAATTGATGTGTAGGTTCAAATTCTACTTTGAACGGGATAAGAGAGGATCTTTTGCTATTCATAAAAGACGTAGGACTCGAGCCAATCATTCCAATTTCATTTTCTCCAAGACCGTAGTAGAGTTGAACTTGATTTGATTTTTTGGTAACCTTTTCTGCAACCTTTATCAAATCTACTAAATAAGCAGTGGCAATAAAGTATTGTTCGCAATCAGTTTTATTTTTTCTTGCTACTTTACTTAATTCCAATAATTGAATTGAATTTTCTTTAATAAGATCAGATTCTTTTTGATCAATTTGAATTTTAACTTGTTTTATTAACTTTGAAACAAAATTTGCTTCTGTAAAAGGGATCCAAGACATCAAATTATAAAACTTTCGTGCTTCTATACGTCTTTGGATATAAGATACAGTTTCATTTAATTGTTCCATAGAAGTGGAAGGATCTAGAAGACCTGTCATTAAAGATTGAGAAAGACTGCTCAAAAAACAAAAAGCCCGAGAAGTGCCTTGTGTTTTAAACCCAATATTAACTAATTCTCTAGAATCAGAATTATTACAATTTAATTGATAGAAATTAATTGACATTATAAACCCTTATTTTAATATTATAAATAATGTATTTTAAATAAAAAAGTTTTTTTGTGCAAGATACTTATTTAGTTTTTTCCAATTTTAAAACTACTTCAACGATATCTTGAGTTTCTTTAAAGAGTTTATTTTGGGCTAAGAGGGTTTTCAATTCCTCAAGAGTAAACCAATTTAATTGAAGCGACTCTTTGGGTTGTGTAGAGAGGGCAAAAATAGGCTGAATCAATTCAATGGCTAATCCCGTTTCCTCGCGTACTTCCCTAATCGCAGCCTCATGGGGAGTTTCGTTAGGCTCGAGATGACCAAAAACTTACCCATTTTTTTTTAAATTTTAAATTGTAGCGTACACTTTAGTGTGCGCTTGTTTATCAAGATATGTAGCGTACACTTTAGTGTGCGTTTGTTTATCAAGATATGTAGCGTACACTTTAGTGTGCGTTTTTTTCCTCCGGATTTATCCGGAGCTAAATGTCGGATAAATCCGACAAAAACAAGCG
>JBEPVL010000076.1:0-8577 GCA_041691035.1 Chlamydiota bacterium | reverse complement strand
GTCCGCCATTTGAAAAAATATATGCAAGCGCAGCTTAACCCGCGGAATGTGGGATCTAAGCTACGAATTTTTGATTAAACAATTTGGAGATTATTCTGACAATTCACCTTCATATCTAATGAACCTCGCCTACACATTACTTCGAGAAGGTCGTAAATTAAAAGCATCACTAGTGCTGCAGGACGGGAGTCTCTATGACTGAAAAAAAACTTGTTGTTATTACAGGAGCGACCAAAGGTATTGGGTTGGCGCTTGTTGGAGAATTCACCCGCTGTGGGTGGAGAGTAGCAGGCTGCGGACGGTCGGTTAAGGCTGTGCAAGAGTTGCAAAATAAATATGGGTCGGAGCACCTGTTTTCTGTAGTTGATATCAAAGATGATGCATCTGTTTCTAAGTGGGCTAACGAAGTCACATCAAAACTGGGAATCCCCTTCATTTTGATTAACAATGCGGCATTAATTAATCATCCAAAAGTGATTTGGGAAGTTCCCTCGGATGAATTTACTGATATCATGGATACAAATGTATTAGGCACAGTTAATATGCTGCGCCACTTTATTCCATTGATGCTTCAGAAAAAGAAAGGGATAATCGTCAATATTTCTTCTGGATGGGGAATGAATGGGAAAATAACGTTTTCACCTGATTGCGAGGGATGGGGAAGTTTTTCACCTTACTGCGCGTCAAAATTTGCTATCGAAGGGCTCACGCAATCTTTATCGCAAGAGCTCCCCCAAGGATTAATTGCTGTCACTCTAGCCCCTGGGACGAGTAATACCGACATGCTTTACAAAGCACTTCCGGAAGAGGCCGGCCAATATCCTACAGCCGAGGAACGCGCGAAAATTATCGTTCCTTGTATATTGAATATTAAACCCAGTGATTCAGGGAAACATCTCTCATTAGATAGAGAATGATGAAGCCTTAGATTAAAATAACCTATTGTTATTTCTTCTTTGAAGAAGAATAAAATGGTTAATCTCTCTACTTACCTTTAAATGCTTTAATCTTCATGCTATAACCGTCGGATTCAATGACTAAGATGCAGCCATTTATGATCTTAAATTTAAAACTGTGATCAAAGGTATTATATTCTTCGGCGTTTGCCAAAAACAAGCTCCATATGGAATTACCATGAGTTGTAATAACGATATTTTTTCCAAGATTCTGCTTCGGAAACTCGAAAATCACTGAAGACATCCTGTCATAGGTTTCTTGATAGTTTTCCATACTTTGATGTTCTCGATATGCGAGTCTTTCTGCTAATGTGGAAATTCCGGTAATTGCTATGGCTTCCTTTTCTTCGTATGGATCATAGTTTTCTTCAGGGCCACCTTCAAAAATTCCATAATACCTTTCCATCAAACGATCATCAAAAACAATTGTGGGGGCAGTTCCGAAGGATTTGATAATCTCGGCAGCTGTCTGACAAGTACGTATCATAGGTGAGCTGACCAAAAGATCTATTTGATCAATTTTTCGTACAATAACTTCTCCTGCAGCCAATGAATCCATTCTCCCCTTTTCAGTTAATGGCAAATGGTAATTTTCCCTTGCAATTAATGTTAATTTAATATATAGTTTCTAATTATTAATTATAACTAATAAACAAAAGGTTATTTATGAGCACCAAGTTAAATGCTGACGTATTACTTCATATTGAACCATATCTAAGCCCGACAGATGCAGTGTCGTTGGCTCGTGTAAATAAAGGTATTTGGCTTGATAGCGGTCTTCTTCTAAGAAGAAAATGTGTAGGGGTTTTTGGAAAAATAGACAATCTCGAGCAAGTGGGTCTGCAGATTGTTGCACGTCTTCTTGATTGTGCCGAAAAACAACCTGATGCTCGACTGAATCACAACAACTATAAAGCTCCAAACAATCTCTTAGAGCGATGGAAGTGGCTGGTTGGCGTAGAAAATAGTCTTGATAAAAAGGTGCAAGCAAACTACGATAGCAAAATAGGATTGCTCGAAAATGCACAAGCAATCTCTATTTTGCAGTTGAAAAATCAAATGCAGGGTTTTTGGCATATGGATCGTCAAATTAAGGATTATGCACAGTTTAAATCAGACGAACAAACCCGAGCGAACACCGGCCTTATTAATAAAATTTTCTTTGCGTGCTTAAAGTTTTATTTTCACTGTTTTTATAACTCAGCGGTCCCTCTCAAAATCGGGAAAAAACTAGAGTCAAGATCGGAAGAGACATTCGCAAAAATTGGGAATTTTGAGCTCAACAATAAACACTATGATGTCGTAGCATTTCATGGTTTTTGTGACGAAAATAGCGGCAAGGCGAACTATGCTGATGAGACTCGCAATAAATTTCGCTCTAAATTCTATGGTAAAACGCATATAGGAATCTTTAAAAAAGAGGAAACTCCTTCTTTGAAAGGGCTTGGACACTATTCTTCTAACCCGAGTTTCAGCATTATGATAGGAAGAGAAAAAGTAGATGGTAACTCGTATCCCAAGATATCTTCCGAAGAATGCTCCGATCACGATACAACAATTGTATCAAATCGTAAACGTCATCTATGTGTTGACAATTCTCTGGAATACCGAAGTCAGCCGAGAAAAATAAATATTCAAGGATCAGAGAGATTATTAGATCAAAAACTTACTCAAATTATGATCGAAATGACCGTGCAAAACAAAAGCATTCTCAGTTTAAAAGTAGGCTCAAATAATAATGATTTGCCTGTTTTAGCAGCCGGTGGATTCAAGAGTCATCTCTCCAAGCAAATGATGCAGGAACTTCATACTTTTAGGTCTATAGAAGGAAACGAATTATATCCGCAGTACGACGATTATGGTCATATTGAAACAACCTTCAGCGCACAAGATTTCATCAAGGCAAATGTCCATTATTCAAGAGCAGATCCTGAAAGCTGGTCCGATATTATTAAAAGAGAGCCTATCTTAAAGCCAAAGTCTGCTATTCTTCCGGAATATTGGGAAATAAAGCCTAATATTGCCGAGGAGTAGCAGTGCAGGGGTTTTTAATTAAAAATATTTGATAGTGACTGAGTATAAATAAAATATTTACTTTTCATGTTTTGGATTGGTTTTGAAGCTTAAAATTCGAAGGCTTGACTGGTTTGAAAAAGATAAATTTCCTAAATACATTGAAATCGCAGGAAGCATGCAACAACCTTCTTGGTTTGGTTCAGATGATCACTTACCCATAGTCATTGTAGAAGCAGAATTTGATGCTCTGCTAATTCAGCAAGAAGCTGGCGACTTATGTTCTGCTTTAGCTCTTGGAGGCGCGAAAATGAAGCCCGACTTGGATGCAAATCAGAGGCTACATAGATACCCATTGCTTTTACCTTCAGATTTTTGTAATAATATTCCTTAAAAAATTCGGATAAGAAATCATTAAACAATCGCACATCCATTCTCAAATACTCAGAGAGGCAGTATTAAGTTGAAAATGTATCTTCATATTCACACTCTTCATCACTTCCACCCTTTGTGCAGGGCGGTGATCCTCAATAAATCGAATCCGCGGTTAGTATTTACGTGGTCTTCCTCGCTTTTTGTGTATAGTCCGGTTTTAATGGGCTTGTTGCAAAAGACTATTTTCCAAAATGAAAAATTTGTCTTTTACAACAAGATGCAAGTCATGTTTTCAGCCAAAATTAAATGGTTATATGACAGGAAAACCGGTCTGAAGGACCGAATTATAAAAGCCTAGGGCCTCGCCCTAGGTGTGTTATAGAATAGATTTCAGTCTGAAGGACTGAGTTATAGGAAACTTTAAACTCAGCTTGCAACTACAAATTTTTCAAACTCAGAAAATGTCAAGAAAAAGATGTGGGTACAAGTATGGTTTTGAATGAGTCTTCGTCCTTGTCTATCTGTTCTGCTTCGAACGATCAAAACCTGATCATCCGAATCTGGTTCAAGGCTTGCGTAAGCTGTATCTGCAACAATCACGGTAAGTAGCGAATTGGCGGGAGTCAATTCAGCAAGTAATTGAAGCTGAGTTTTTGCAACTTTGCACGCAGTTGTGTCTGTAGGGATCCTTTCCAAGGAGATGGGAAGCTGCCAATTAGCTTCCTCCGGACTACGTTCCGGAAGATAAACTAATACACTAGTTTCTAAACCCACTGTCACTGGTATGCCAATTTGATTCGCTTGATGCACATAGCTACGATCATCGAGGGTTTATTTCGTTTAAATGTTGAGCTAGATATTCCTTTCGACGGTTGGGGAAGAATGGAAGTTGACTTAGTGTGTACAACCGCAAAGTTTACGATTGAACTAGATGGCGCCCAACATCTTAATTCTGCTGATGCTTACCGTAGAGATCGAAGAAAAGATCTATTACTCCAAGAAAATGGTGACATAGTCCTGCGTTTCTTGACTGATGATTTAGGAAAGCATCTTGATGATGTCTTAGAAACGATTTTGCGTGCTAAGTTCCAATCGAAAAATTGCAAATGAATCTATTTTAGCATAGATTCAAATAATCTCCTTGTTTATAATCTCCTCTTACAAAGGGAATTTCATGAGTGAATATCAATATTATGAGTTTCAAGCTGTCGATCGCTGTTTGACAGAAGAAGAAATGAGTGAATTGCGACACTTCTCAAATGAGTCCCTCATTGAAAACTGAAAAGGTCTTATGATCGAGAGCGAAGATTGCGGAAGTACTCAGTTGCGCTTTCAGATTCTTGAACAGCAGCTCTTGCTCCGGCAAAAATCCGGTTTGCAAAATCAATAAGCCCAAGTTGCCGCAAGGCCGTATCCGCTTCCTTAAAGAGTCAGAAAAAAATCGTCTTCTTAAAGCTTGCAAACAGAGCAATTCAGATTACCTATATCCGATTGTTGTCTTGGCTCTTTCGACAGGTATGCGAAAATGAGAAATCTTAACTTTGACTTATTTAATATTAAGCTTTCTAAGTGGACTGTAGGAAGATATTTAGCCAATTGGGGTTTTTCAACTCAAAAACCAGCACGACGAGCAATTGAACAAAACCCAAAAGCTATTGAAAGGTGGTTTAAAGTTGAGGACCCAGCCATTCAAAAGCTAGCTAGGTAGTGTGAAGCAACCATTCATTGGAGTGATGAGATGGGTTTAAGATCTGACAAAAACGTGGGTAGAACATATGGGTTGAAGAGTAGAATTCCTATTGTAAAGCGCCTCCTATGAGGGAAAAGTAAACTTATTGCTTTTCAGCTCAATTATCTGTTCGCGAGATACTCCTTGAATATTTAATTTTTTCAAGCGGGATGTGCGACCTGCCACTATTTTAATCTGGGATTTTGCTATTCCTAAGGTTTTTGCGAGAAAATTAATGAGATTTTCGTTAACTGTTCCTTTTTCTGGAATTCCTTGTATCTTTATCACAAGACGAGTTTCTTCCCAGCGTAAAATTTCATTTTTCGATGCATTCGGAGTGATTTTGACTTCTAGAATCATTTCCTCATCCTAGTACACTGTCAAATTTGAATTTACATTTTCTCTTCATATGATTACCATGGGCTAAAACTTATGAGGAAGTATGGGACGAAGAATTAAATATATAGTGCGGCTTACATCAGAAGAAAGAAAAATGCTTTTTGAATTAATTGACAAAGGTAGAGCTAGTAAAGAAAAATTGAATCGCGCTCGTATTCTGCTTAAAGCTGATTGTGGTGAAGAAGGTGAAAACTGGGATGATCGTAAAATTGCAGAGGCTCTTTATGTAACAGAAAAAACGGTATTTAACACTCGACAATCATTATTGGAAGAGGGGTTGGAAAATACCATAGAAAGAAATATTCAAAAAAAGAGAAAGAAAAGAATTATTCAAGGAGATGAGGAGGCTTATCTCGTAGCATTAACATGTGGAGAGCCGCCAGCAGGTCATTGTAAATGGACTTTACGTTTATTAGCAGATAGAATGGTAGAACTTGAGTATGTTAAGGCAATTTCACATGAAACCGTTCGAGATGCTTTAAAAAAAACGAAATTAAACCTTGGCAAAAAAAAGAATGGTGCATCCCTCCCCAATCCAATGCAGAATTCGTTTGCCAAATGGAAGAAGTCTTAGATATTTATAAACGTCCATATGATCCTAAATATCCCGGAGTTTGCGTAGATGAATCAAGCAAACAATTGACAAAAGATGTTAGAGAGCCTTTAGCAGCAAAGTCAGGAACGGTTTATAAATATGATACAGAATATGAGCGTAACGGCACAGCAAGTATTTTCATAGGGTTTGAGCCATTGTGTGGGGTGCGTTATACTAAAATAACTGAACGACGAACTCAAATAGATTGGGCCATATACATAAAGGACATAGTTGATAATCATTACAGAGAAGCTGAGAAAATTATATTTGTAATGGACAATTTGAATACGCATCATAAATCTTCATTATATGAAGCCTTTGAGCCTGCTGAAGCAAAAAGAATCGCAGATAGATTCGAAATTCGCTACACACCAAAACACGGCAGCTGGTTGAACATGGCTGAGATTGAACTTAGCCATCTAAATCGGCAGTGCTTAGATCGAAGGATTGGTGAGAGATCAGATATGGAAAAAAAGGTTGAAGCATGGACCAAAGCAAGAAATAAAAATAAAATAACTGCAAATTGGCAATTCACTACCAAGGATGCGCGAATAAAGCTGCTAAGACTTTATCCGCAAATTCTATCTTGACAGTGTGCTAGTTACAGCTTGTTCTCTATTTCCTAGATCTACCTGTTTATTTTTACTATCTAAATATTTTTTTATTCCATATGTAATAATACAAATACTTACGAAAATGGGGACTAATAAAATAATCGATTTTAAACCTTCATTTTCTCTAATATATTTAAAACTTTTGTTGTTTTTTAAATTATTGGAACAGTTAGTGGGGTTTGCATGTTTTAAAAATAAATCAAATAAATTTGAAAAAGTACTGCGTTTTGGAAAGTAATCTAATAAATTGTCTCTAAAAAGCAAATTTTGGAAATAAATTTTCATATAAATTCTTTTGTAAAAATCACAATTTTAATTCATTTTTTAAATAGATACAATATCAAAATTTTCGATTTTTAGTTGAGAAGGGCTATTATAAAAAAGGGATAATGCTTGGCGAAGGCTCTCTGCCCGCTCTAAAAGGCCTTGTTCGCAATAAGTCTTTACCTGCGCATAGACGGCTTTTTTAAAGTCGTCTGTATTTGATTCAGATCCATTAAGGTTGTCGACACTGACTCGAAAACGGTAGCCTGCTGCACTTGAAAGGATCCATTCCATCGCCTGTGGCTTTACTTCGACGCTTTGAAAAAGCATTTGTTGTTCAGCCGAACGCCCATCGGGGGCATACCAATAACCAAAATCTACTAATTTTCGACGCTTTTCCCCGGCAATGAGCCAATGTGCAGTCTCATGCAATGCGCTGGCAAAAAAACCATGCGCAAAATACAGCTCATTGTGCGGTCTAGTCTCATCTGCCGGAAGATAAAGGGGTTCATCTAAACCTTTAACAAGGAGAGTATTATATTTCTCAAAGAAACAATGATTGAAAATTTCAATCAAGTCTTGATAGCAATGCATGTCTATATCGTTGATCATTTTATTCTATAATCCTGGAGAAATGAAATTATTTGAATTCCTATAGATTAAATCGTTGTGTCCCGAATTAATACTATTATTGAAATGCCGGTAATTGAGACCAATCAGGATAAGTCAATTCCCAAAGCCGATAGAGTTTATCATCTTTATATTCAGCGATGAGAATGACCTCAATCTTTTTTGCTGCTTCTTCAGGCATTTTTGTGGTGATCCAGACTCTACAGGCAAGCCGCTCATTTTGCTCTAAAATAGTATTTTCATCAAAATCTATTTCATAGCTGATGGGAGTTTTAAAATAGGAATAATGGGATTCTAAAAAGGAAATGTAATTCATCTCTTGGCCATTCGTATAGAGCAAAAATTCCTCGTGATAATATTTTGGAATCAACGAAGCATTTTTCTTTAAGACGACTGTCTCGAACATCTCTTTCAGTAACATTATGTACATTCGCACACTCTAGTAATAATTAGTAAGAAAGTGATTTCAAACGGAAAATGGTGAAATCAGGTTCAGGTATATTTTTAACACCTTCGCCATCCGTCACTTGATAACGATGAAGAAAATCAATTTGAATGATGTAGTTTGCGTTTTTTCTGGTGGGGTAAACGTGGAAGCCAAAATCATTCATTATTTCCATCATGTGCTTATAAAATGATTCTGGAGTTCGTTGGGAGGATTTTTTCATTTCCCTTGCCCATTTCCAAGAGAAAATATTTTCCAACGAGGCTTCCAAATAGATGCCAAGATCGGTGTAGTGGAGGAAATCCATTGGGGGGAAATCTCCGAGGGTATAGGAGCCTTCAAAAAAAATACAATCTAGCCCTTCAAGTGAAATCGTTTCCTGCCCTATTTCTTTGGTCAATTGATTGATTGTTGGCTTAGTAATTGCTTTTTCACCCTTACGTACAGTCGTCAAGTTGTCATGAATTTTATGCCATTGAATCCTTCTGGGATCTAACTCGCTTGTAATACCATTTCCAAAAAATAAATTCACTTTTTAAATAAAAAATATTATCTTT
>JBEPVL010000075.1:0-8845 GCA_041691035.1 Chlamydiota bacterium | reverse complement strand
GATAATATTTTTTATTTAAAAAGTGAATTTATTTTTTGGAAATGGTATTAGTTTTATTCTAGACCATTCCGATCAATTCAATTATTTTCTCAGAATCCTTCCTCCTAAAGAAGAAACTGAGATGCACTAAGGAAAGAGTTCGCTAATATTTAGAAGTTTTTGTAATCGGTCAGTCATTGAAATGTATGAGAAAGTAACAAGAGTTAAGATTTAATAAGCATAACAAACAGAAATTAACAAGAAAAGCACGTTGCAAGCAACGGGAGGATAGAGCGACAAAAAAACTAAACAAGTAGAGACCTCAGGCCTCAACTTGTTATTGCTATTTATTCCTATCGACTAAAACGACGATGTTTTGGAACCATGGTTGTACGGGCTGCTCTTGGTTCTAATGAAGGGATAACATGAGGAGTGATTCTTTGACCCGTAAATTTTTCAATTCTTTTTACAAGAGAGGTATCTGCGTTGCTTGCTAATGAAAGTGCGACGCCCGATTCACCAGCTCTACCTGTTCGTCCAATACGGTGAACATAATCTTCCACACAGCGTGGGAGGTCAAAATTGACGACATGGCTAATTGTTGGGACATCAATGCCTCTAGCAGCTACATCCGTTGCAATCAATATCTTAATTTCGCCCTGGCGTAAGCGTTTAATAGTGCGCGTACGTTGTCCTTGATTCATATCACCATGGAGTGCCTCAGCGCGATAGCCTTGATCGAAAAGTTCTTCTACAAGCTGTTCCGCATGACGTTTTGTTGAAGTGAACACAATCACCTGATTAATTGTGGGGTCACTTAGAATATGATGTAGAATTTTATTCTTATGTCCAAGATTATCAGTATAGTGCAGACGCTGCTCAATGCTTTCGATATTGAGCTGTTCGGCAGAAACGCTGACTTCAACGGGGTCGTTCAGAAGGTCTCTAGAGAGAGGGATAACATTACCTTTCAATGTTGCAGAAAATAATAATGTCTGTCTTGTCTTTGGTGTTGAGGCTGCAATTTGTTTAACCGGTTCAATAAAGCCCATGTCTAACATCCGGTCAGCTTCATCAAGCACCAACATCTCGAGTCTTGAAAAGCTGATACGTCCCCTTTGGATATGGTCAATGAGACGTCCGGGTGTTGCCACCAAGATATCGTAAGGAGAAGAAAGTTGACGATTTTGAAGAGGATAAGGAGCTCCACCATAGATGCAGACAGTCTTTGCTCTTTTTAAATCCTTGCTGAATCGCACTGCTTCTGCAGCTACTTGCATAGCCAATTCTCGAGTAGGGACTAGAACAAGGATACGAGGGCCAATCGCCTTAACAGGAGAAGGAGTTAGGAGTCTGCATAGTGCAGGTAATAAATATGTTGCCGTTTTCCCAGTTCCTGTTCCTGCAGAAGCTAAGATATCTTTTCCAGCAAGAATTATAGGAATTGCCTGCTGTTGGATAGGAGTTGGGATGGTCAATCCAGCTTCTTCAAGAGTTTGAAGTAGTTGATTGGGAAGATTCAAATTTTGAAATGACACAAGTTTCACTTTTGTTTAGTTGTTAATCGTGGAATCAGCTTAGCTAAGCACAAAGACGATTCATTATGAATAATGAGAGAAACATAACACAAAATTTAATATTTGACAATCAATTAATTTCAAAAACTAATAAAACAATCAAATCTTTCTCTAGAAATTTTTACTTATTTAAGATAATCTATTGTCATTTATGACTTATTAATTAGGATGAAAATGAAAAAAAAGACGATCGTCATTCACTCGGGTGGAATGGACTCTTCTCTTTGTTTAGCTTTAGCAATACAAGAATTTGGAAAAGATTCAACGCTAAGTCTTTCGTTTAATTATCAGCAGCGCCATGAAGCAGAGATGGAGCAAGCAAAAAAAATTTGTCGAGATTGGGGTGTTGAACACGTCACTATTGCTATTGATTGCTTAAAAGATGTTGTGCCTTCTGCGTTAACCGATAAGTCAATTACAATCGAACATAAAACAGGATGTTCGCCGAATACCATGGTTGTAGGTAGAAATGGATTAATGGTGCATCTTGCAGGAATGTATGCGTATGAAATTGGCGCCCACAGTCTTTATATGGGTGTCATGGAATTGGAGGAAGCTAATTCAGGCTATCGAGATTGCAATCGGAAGTATATGGATCTTCATGAAAACGCACTTCGTATTGATCTAAATAGCCCACATTTTCAAATCCGCACCCCCCTCATCAAGATGACGAAAAAAG
The DNA here is from genome assembly GCA_041691035.1 of Chlamydiota bacterium. Lineage (GTDB taxonomy): Bacteria > Chlamydiota > Chlamydiia > Chlamydiales > Parachlamydiaceae > JBEPVL01. Next base: position 6,610 of record JBEPVL010000075.1, on the reverse strand, counting down.
AAACAATGAATGCTGCAAACCAGTTAGGAGTGCTTCATTATCTTTTAGAGGAGACGATTACTTGTTATGAAGGAATCCGATTTTGGGGCTGTAGAAAATGCCCTTCCTGCCTTTTACGAAACCGTGGACTTATTGAATTCATGCAAGAGAATCCCAAGTTTCAATTTCCTTTTTGTTATACATAAATTGTAAAAATAAATTAATTGCTTTATTTTTTTGCTAATATAATATACAATTCCTTTTTACTTTAACTAAAAAATATAGATATAAAATGAATGCATTAGTCAATTTTTTTTTCACTCCAGAAGATAATAAAAATGCTTTTTTAAGAAATGAAGATCTACAGCAATTACCACTTTTTGATAAGGGGCGGATTCAAAGTCACTATGCATCTCTCCATAAGGATATTTCGAATAAACTTCTTCATGCCATAGCTGGAATGGGGATTACCTCAAGCGGTTTGGAGGAGACATCCCTTTCTAGTCTGACCCATTTTTATCAAACTGCTCTACGACGATTAGAAAATCTAAACCTTCTAAATGGAGATAAGACGCGTGAGGCCAGCGAAGCAATAGAATCCATTCAAACTGCAGATCAGAAAATGGTTGCACTAGCTGAAATTTCCAAAACAAAAGACAACTCTAAGTTAGATGAGAGCGCATTTGCTGAACTCGCAAAGAAATTTAAAGACCAGATAGTCGGAACCGGGAGTCTTTGGATTAAACTGACCAATCCTGGAAAAGGAACAACAATTTGTTATTTCACCTCAAATCAAGTAACGCTTATTAATTGCCATGATGCCTTAGATAACCACTCTAAGGCTTCATTTTTTAAATGTGAAGAGCATATAGATCGAGAAAAGATCGATGTTTCAGCAGTTGAGGAAATTAGATATCAACAATTTGTCACTTATTCCGGTATCAAATTTAACAAAATAGAAGACTTTTTGAAAAAGTTAATAGCTATAGAAGTGGAATCTAAAAAATTTGATTTTATACATAGTTCCAAAATGATTTATGAAGCGGTGGACTTTCTTGAAGGACAAAAAGAACCTGCTTTTGATCCTAATAGACATCCGCTAGCATATCACAAACAAAGTCGATCTGCAGATCCGACAGCAAAAACACTTTCAAGGATGATTCATCTTATTTTCATGGGATACCATAAAACTAGGCCACCCCTAGATCCTGTTAAAAATCATTTATTTTATAAATTATCAAAAATAGTATGGGGAATCGATCTTCTAACTTTAGCTATGCCTAATTTAGACCAAGTTCCCTTCCAACGCAACCTGATCCTTGATTTGATAGCAAATTTAAAGCAAGCCTTAAGGAAGCTTCATGAAGAGAGAGGTTCGGAATTTTTAGCGTGCCGTGAAGTTAATTTTGATCAATTAGAAGAAATCTTGAATGGGTTTAAAAGTAATATTCCAAAGGAAAAAACTTCTTTAAATAATCGATTAGATCTCAGAGACTTAAGAGTCGCGAATATTACAAACCCAATGTGGTTTTCTTTGCCCCTAATAGAGGAAAAGGAAGAGCATTCATTTGCCAATATCCATTCCGAAATTGATGCCATCTACACACAAATTTCCAACCTTTCTAAGAAGAAAATAAATAGTAAAAAGGATTTTATTAATAGAATTAACACATTGGTTAAACTTGCATATAAGGTTAGTTCGATTGTCAATTCTGAAAATCATATTTTGGAGCAGCATTTCCTGAATCTATTTTTAGATTTACCGATGCCTTTAACAAAATCTGGGTCCATTTTAAACGATCTAGATGATAATGAGGTAAGAGCCGTTATTGATGGTCTATACGTACTTATTGAAGCTACCTCCGACATCAGATCTAAGCTCAAACACACAAAGGAGTCTGTTCCATTAGAAGGTGTCATAGGTGTCCATGCCTGCCTTGCGTGCGTAGATTACCTGACTCGAAAGCAATTTCATGAATTTTTTGTAGACGCCCCGCCTACTGATCATGCAGGCCTCTTGATTGCATTAAAAAACCCAGCGATTTTACTCTCATTTAAGGCCTGGGAACCTCGGCTGAATGAGATTCTCTATTACTTTGCATCAGAAGAAAAAAAAGGGATCGGACTTCCTCATTCACAGGAGTGGATAAATGCGATGCGTTTTTCAATTCTTGAAAGAACGGATAATCAAGAAAGTGAAGAAACTTTTTTAAGAGAGTTGATGGCATCAGCTGGAAATCTTTTCAGTACGTTCACACCATATTCTACAATTATAAGATCACATTTTCATACAATTAGCCTTCCCCCACTAGATGAACCTAGCTTGCCAAATTGGAAAACCTATCATAGATGGGTTAGCCAGCGAAGAAAGTCTCTTCTTAAAGGTTTACCGGTTATTGATAATAAAATCAACCTACAATTGATCAATTCGAATGTAGGACTGATTTTTAGGTTTTTTGCTTTGAGGAGAGATGAGAACGAAGTGTTTCCTCCGTCACTATTAGATTTAAAATGGGCCACCTGGTACACCTTAAGATACAGTTATTCAATGCGTCCCTATAAGGAGCTCTCCATTGAGTGGGGTATATCTAACTATGGGAGTGGGTTCCCTTTTATTAATCTTAATTCAAATGGATGCGATCTTTCCTTTTATTCACGTGTGTATGAACTTTCTTTAGAAAGAATTTCATTGATGCCTTTCAATCAAAATTTGCTGGTTAGTGAACAAAAAGAAGTGGATGATATGACTTCAATTGATTATGCAGAACTTCGCATGATAACCTCTGATCCATTTGATATTCCATTTAGAGCACTTTCATTTTTTAAATTAAACATCCATTTATTGTTGAAACCTGAACTAAGAACCTATTTGAAAAAGGTCTGTTTACGACCAGCTGTTATAGAGTCCCAGAGAGCTACTTTTGATCATTTCTCAGATTATGTGATTGAGTGGACTAAGTTTGCTTTCGCTCATTTTATTAAAATCAATGAGTTCAATGTTGCTATGAGCGTGATTGATATAGGACGCCAATTACTTCTGGCTTCTGCAGAAAATCCTTCCGAAGGGTTTAAACAATTGCGTCAAAATTTAGAAGAGGAGTCGGAATCGCTTTTAAAACAAAATGAATTTATCCTTTCTTATTGTCATTTAAAGTTAAGCTTGTATTGGCTTAATGAACTCGATGATGAGAATAAGATGGATTGTTATATTGATTATTTTAAAACTCTCATGTATCAGGACCTCGATGATAATAACAAAATCTTATTTGACTCCAAATTTTACTTCGCTGCCATTAAAACGATGGTGTCGCTCACTCATACCCAAATTACACGAGAAGAATGGGCAAAGGTTTATCAAGCCTTATCATCTTTAGTCAATTCAAAATCAGACTCTATTTTTATTGAGTGTTCCTATCCCAATCTAAAAGGCTCTAAAATTAGTTTTAATCTTGAAAAAGGCTTCTATAGCAAGCAAGTTAATGAAGACCCCTTGTTTATAGGAAAGCTTCCTTCGAAGTGGTTAGAGTCGTCCCTTTATATGCAAGTCTGTAAGGATAGAATTGTACGTATTGAAACAGTAAGAAAAAATGTGTTTAACGTCACTTTTCAAAGAGATAAGCACGAATATAACCTGGAACTTTATCAAAACTGGGCAAAGCAATTAATCATAAAAAAAAAAGTTGGAGCTTATTTTCACGTTGCTGTCAATCCTAAAGAGTGCGGTGTGGGGTTTTTAGAGGCGGCCACTTTTCTTTGGTATAAAGTCAATGATGCTCAGCAAATAATAGAACTTGAAGCGATCTTCCCTCAGAATACTTTTCATATAGGACTTGAACCTGATGGGAATAGGATGGTATCCACTACAGTTAAGGGGGATAATGGATTATATTGGATTTCTCCAAAATTATGCCCTCCAGTTTTGCACGAATTTTTTAATAAGATCCAGATAAGGGACGGGAACCTTAGATTATGGGCTGATATTCAAAAAAATATAAAATCGATCTCTTTTCCTGATTGGAATCTAACTTTTAATAAAGTTTCCTTAAATGGCGTAACTAATTTTTATTTAAATGGAACAAGCTTCTATCTATCTTCACAGCAGAATCCTCCAAGACAATTTGAAACTTTAGGATTTGTTGTTGAAAATAACAAAGGTCAAAGAAGATTTGTTGTTCCCTGTACCGATTTAAAGAGATCTGAAAGTAAATTAGAAAAGAAATTGCTTTTGACTACAGATCACTTCTATTATGATATAGAAGAAGAAGGGGATCTTTCTTCTACAAATTTTTTAGGGTCCCTTTATCTTGCTTATATGTACTTATGTGCGGGGGATTTTCAAAAGGCCTGGGATTTACTAGATCAAATACACCCCTTAAAGCCACTCAATCAAAAAGAGACAATACTGCTCTTTTATCTCTTTAAGGAATCCAATGAACACCTGCCCTTACATCCAAAGGTCATTGTCTTAAATTTAAAGATATATTGTATTGCCAGAAAGAATGCGTTGAAATTTCTTCGGGAAGAGTCTAGAGATTTGAGCTACTCTAATAAAGAGTTATTAAAACAATACGAACGCTATCTCCAACAGCTGGGAAATCTTTTCGACTTCAGGTTAATGAGAGAAGATGAACTCTTTATCATAGATCTCCTTCAAAATGGAGCTAAAGACTCTCTAGAAAGGCAAGAAGGGTATTTTGGCTTCTTGGAGAGAAGAAAGCGAATCCTTCAAGATTTAGTCATAACTCCTCATAGAAGACTTTGGGAAGTTCATCACGGGGAGATGCTGAGCGACTATATTCCTAAACCAATTAGAGAATGGATGAGACTTAGATTGACAACCTGGTTTCCTGATACACAAATTTCAGAAGTAAATGATTATTTATTCAAAACTTTAAAGATTTATAGAGAAAGGAGTGAGTTAAATTCTTTATGGATGTCAGAGTTTAATAAAAACAATGGTTCTAATTGGTCATATCTTTCTTGGTGTGAAAGCGACAGGAACTTTTGTGGAAATGGATATTTCTTTTTTCTCTATGCCATAGCTAAAAATCTCCCTCGGGAAAGGACTCGTCTTCAGCTGTTTTTATCTTTCATAGACTGCGGCCCCGACTTTTATATCGTGGAAGTGATGAAGCAAATCCTTTTTGCGGTAATCAAAAGTCCAAGTGAATTCCCTAATGTAGAAGAAATCACTGATGGGGATCTAATACAGCTTTTAGTCAAAGTCCCATTTGAGGAGAAGCTAAGATCCATTAAAGAAAGGTGTCTGACTGTGTTATCATCTGAGGATCAGACAAGACAATCTATAAATTCTAAATCAACCATAGCGAGAATTAAACCCACAGATCACCCTCTTATGCTTGATTTCGATTCGATGAATGCATGGGATAAAGGAAAGGAGGCAAAGCTTTTAGAGCTATTAGCCACTTATTTTTCTTACGATAAGCGAGAGCCTATCAAGACTGAAGCGCGAATTCCGATTCCTCAAGGAGATCCCGCAGTTACGAAAAAAATAACATTAGCGAATAGCAAAATTGATGACTATCAAAGCAATTTGAAAATAGTATCTGAATATCGCTTGAATGGGGGTAAGGAAAAGGAGTTGATGAATGAGTTGAAACTACTCATCTCATGTGAAAAGTCCATAATTACAAATCTAAAAGAGAATCTTCTTGAACAGGTTAACCGAAAGCCGAAGGGTTCATTGACTACGCGATATTTAGGACGAGAAGCGGCGACTCTAAATTGGGAAAAATTAAAACAAATTTGTAAGAAAAAGGATTCTGAAGTTTATTTCAAAAATCTGACATTTCTTACAGATGAGAAAATCCCAAAAATAATAGAACAGTATGCTCTATACCTTGCCTATAGCTCACGCATTAAGCAAGTTGAAAGAGCGATTGACTGGTTAACGAAATGCCCTGATCCTCAAGCAGAACACTCTGCTGCTGATGAATTGTCGGGTATACGAAACTACTCGATCGAAAAAAAATATTTATCAAGAATGCAGTTAGAAGAGTATAAAGGAATTTTTCTTCGACCCGAGCAAAACTCAACGATAGATGCTCTGAAACGAGAATCAAAAGAAATTTCAATCCAATATGAAACGGGTGGGGGGAAATCAACGACAGTGATGCCTACAGTTAATGAGGAACTAACTGGAGACTTTCTACCCATTAATGTTCAACCTCCCGATATTGAATGGCCAAGCACAAATCAACTTAGAAATTCACTTAAAAAGACTTTTCAAAAAGGAATAGATCGCTTTGAGTTTAATGTAGGATCAAAAATAACACCTGAAGGACTTCGAGTCATTTACAATGACCTCTTGATTAATATCAATGGAGGAAGAATGAATGATTCTCGCCCTTTAAGTTTACCCCCTGAGTTTTTAAGCTCTCTTGAGCTTTATTATATCAAACTTTTGGACGCGTGTGTTAATGGGAAAGTGAGCGAAGTAAAGAGGGAGCTGTTGACTGAATCCATACGCATCCTTCGTCTTCTTAGATGTAAGGGCTGGGCCATTTTTGATGAAATTCAAATTATTCTCGCATTAAACCGTGATACTGTCATTACTCCCACATTCCGCGGGTGGCCTTCGGCCCTGAGGATTTTATTTTAGCAAACGCGA
>JBEPVL010000074.1:0-8965 GCA_041691035.1 Chlamydiota bacterium | reverse complement strand
TAGCAGGTATTATTCTTTTTGGTTCGGAAATAGCCTTAAGAAGACTTTTTCCTCTAGCTGCAAGGATAGACTATCTAATTGTAGATGGTAAAGAATGGGTGCCGAGCTCTCAGAAACGCTACTCTCAATCTTACGAGTTCCGAGAAGCATTAATACTAGCTATTCTACGCATTACCACGCATATAATGCGCGATATTCCCAATGCCTTCTCAATGCAACCCAATGGTATTTATCGAAAAGATATTCCTTTGATTCCCGATATCGTTGTTCGTGAAGCCTTATGTAATGCCGTTATGCATCGTGACTATGTCGCTGGTTAGACAATTCAGATCATTCGTTATGCTAACAGAATTGAATTTCAAAACCCTGGTTATTCGTTAAAGCCAGAAAACCAGCTAGGGTTGCCAGGATCTATTTCTAGAAACGATAAAATCGGGTTGGTTTTGCATGATTTGAACATAGCCGAAACAAAAGGGACGGGCATTCGTACTATGCGAGAGGGAATGAATGAGGCTAATCTTTCCGTGCCGCTGTTTGAATCCGATCGTGAAGGAAATAAGTTTGTCTTAACTCTTCTAAGTCATCATTTTTTCAATGAAAACGATGTCCAATGGTTAAAACTTTTTAATGATGATTCATTCGATTTTATTTATGCTAGACTTGTTCTTCATTACTTACCTAAAACCGAACTTGTTCAGGCGTTGAGTGAACTGCATCGGGTATTGAAGGACGGCGGTAAACTTTTCGTAGTAGTGCGTTCCTCAACTTGCTATGAAGCCACTTCTAAAAATGCCATATTCGACCTCCTTACAGGATTAACCACATATACATCTAATGACGGAAACTCTTATTCTAGGTTTTTTCACACAGAAAACGCTATACAAGAATATCTGAATGCTTCTGGATTTACGATCCAGTACGTTAAATCTTATGAAGAACAATTATGTATTGATTTTCAAAGAACTCAACTTTCAAATTATATTGATAGTCTCATTGAAGTTCTCAGTTTCAAATAAAAAATTCCTTTAAATCGAGCACTTGAGAATTTTCTGAAAAACACCTAATGAAATTGGTAGTTTTCAAGAAAAAGATCAAGTTCATGAACGCTATACTTGACGATTTTCTTAAAAACTACTAATGTTATTAGTAGTATAAAAGAACGGACTCAGATGAGCATTTATGAAGCTGGATGATTTTTTCGCCTTACATAAAGTCTTTACTTTCAAGGAGCTTGAGCTTAGCCTTGTCAGTAAGAAAGACTTGTCTGCCAAAAATTCAACTCTCTATAACCTGCTTACATATCATCAGAAGCAGTGTCATATTCTTCGTATTCGACGAGGGTTATACTACTCCATACCTAAGGGTACGGACTCAGCTCATAGTTCTGTTGATCCATTCTTAATCGCTAGTAAAATGGCAGAAGACTCTGTAATTGCTTATGGCTCCGCTCTTGATTTGCATGGAAAGCTTCACAGCATGCAAAGCCGAATGATTTATCTCACTAAAAAACGAGTGATGGCCTCTTTTGATTTTCGAGATATGAAGTATCAAGCTGTGGCTATCTCTTCAGCATTAAAGGCCGCAGGCAAGGAAACTTTCGGAGTACAATCAATAGATCGGTTCGGACAACCAGTTTTTGTCACAAGTCTCGAGCGCACATTAGTTGACGTATTAGATCGCCCATATCTATGCGGATCATGGGAAGAAATATGGCTCTCTCTCGAGAGCATCGAATACTTAGATATGGATCAGGTACTAAAATATGCTATTCTTTTAGCCAATTCAACTACTATCGCTAAGCTGGGATTTTTCTTGGAAACGCATCAGGAGGCTTTGATGGTTCCAGATCATTATCTCGAAGAATTGCGTAAACATTGTCCAGCCAAACCTCATTATATGGATCGAAATCAGAATCAACCTCAAAAAATGATCGCCAAATGGAATTTGGTAATTCCCTTAAGCTTGATCAATCGCTCATGGGAGGAGCCCAATGCAAACATCTGAAAGAGAATTGATGCGAGAAGCTAACGAAACAGGTTTTCGTCCTGAAATCATGGAAAAGGTTTGGCATTTGATGGCCATTCTCGATGGTATCAGCGTACATCCCTTTTTGAAAGAGCGATTGGTCCTAAAAGGAGGAACCGCCTTGAACTTGTTCTTTTTTGATCTTCCCCGATTATCTGTGGATATCGACCTGAATTATATTGGACAACTTGATAGACAAGAGATGCTTCTTGAACGTCCTGAGGTAGAAAAAGCTTTAGAAGCCATATTTCAGAGGGAGAGTTTAAGCATTCGACGTATCCCTGAAAAACATGCAGGAGGGAAATGGCAACTTCGCTATGCAAGTGTTCTTGGAGGGAATGGCAATCTAGAAGTCGACCTTAATTACATGTTTAGAATGCCTCTGTACGGAATACATAAGAAATATTCACACAGTATTGGGTCGAGAAAAACTAAAGAAATTCCACTTTTAGACCTCCATGAGCTTGGTGCAGGCAAGCTCTCAGCTCTATTTGGGAGACAAGCTTCTCGTGATCTCTTTGACGCTCATCAACTGCTCACAAAATGTTCTTTAGATATCGAGCAACTGCGACTTGCATGCCTTGTGTATGGAGCAATGGGCTCAAGAGATTGGCGACAGGTATCGAGCGATGAAATTCACTTCGAAGAAAGAGAACTTAAAGATCAACTCATTCCTGTGCTCAGAAAACGTACATTTCGCAATGACGATTGGTTAAGCTGGACAAATCAACTGCTAGCTGACAGTAAAACAGCATTGAAGATTCTTTTCCCTTTGAGTGAACGTGAGCGAGCTTTTTTGCAAAGCTTATTTGAGCATGGAGCAATAGACGCAACACTGGCAACAGATGATCGTCACTTAATTGAAAAAATCAATACTCACCCTCTCTTAAAGTGGAAAGCAAAGCTTATTTTGGAAAACAGGCAAAAATAGAGGAAGGATAAGTTATGAAAAGTCATACAGAATTGACGAAGAGACAACTACAAGTGCTTCCCTATCTTCTCGCTTGCTCTACTTATGAAGAAGCTGCCCGCCAAGCCCATGTTAGCGTGAAGCAAATCTACTACTGGCTCAAAACATCGGCTTTTAAAGCTGAATTAGATAGAAGGCGAAAGGAAATTATCGAGGAAGCTGTCAATAAATTGAAGTATAACACAACGAGAGCTGCTGATACATTGGTTAGCCTCCTTTCTCATTCCAATCCAACCATTCAACGTGGTGTGGCTAATGATTTGCTAAATCATGTTACTAAGTTCATTGAGCTACATGAGATTGAAGAACGCATACAATGATAAAAGGCATTTTTGAAATATTAGGATAGACAAATCCTTCTGCATTCTTATAGTCCATGAGGTGCAATTCCGTAGAACCTGTATGAGCGCCAAAGCCTAGACACATGTGCGCAAGGGCATTCATGAGAACACCTGTCTCAATCTTTTTATTTACAACAGCAACCAATTTGTATTGAAACATCTAATTCTCCTATTTTTATAGATTAATTTCTGTCGAGAAACAGTGCACAGCTCGCGCAAAAACCTTAGCGTGATACGTTCCTCGTTTTTTTGAAAATTCCACTTTGACAACTCCCGGTCGTTCAATGAAATGACCTTGCTCCACACTAAAATTGCGTGTCCCTTTTGGCAAAAAACCGAATGTATCAGCATAGGCGGTGAGTCCTCCTAATACCGATCCTGTGAAAGGATCTTCAGAAATTCCTACTAAAGGAGCAAAACAACGCATGTGAAATTGATTTTTTTGATCAAAAGCTTCAGAAGTTAAAGCACATAAAGCGATAATATCGTGCTCTTTAGAGAAGTGTGTAAAGGACTTTGGATCGCATTCAATCTTCTTTAAGTCGTCAAGAGAGCGAATAGTGATGAACAGGTCTTTATTAGTCTCTTCGTACATCACGGGGAAAGATTGATCAACTAAATGCAATTCAAAGCCTGCGGCTTTAGCAACATCTGCATGAGAAATTTTAACTTCTCTTAATTTGATTGTTGGGGTCTCATAAGCCACACAAATTTCTTCTTGATTATCAATTGTCACCTCCATTTTGAGATGCCCGCACAGCGTTTCTACATCAAATGTATACTCGCCAATCTTTTTAATTCCGAACCGTTGCTCTTTTGCAATCATGTAAAGCGCTCCAACAGTAGAATGTCCACAAAATTTGATTTCGTGTCCCGTTGGAGTAAAATATCGCATCTGGAAGTTGCTTTTATTGCTTGGTAAAACAAAGACTGTTTCAGATAAATTCAACTCCCGCGCTATTTTACGCATCGTTGATTCTTCTAATTCATCTGCATCCAAAACCACGCCTGCCGGGTTCCCTCCAAACTTTTCGCTAGTAAAAGCATCAACTTGATGAACATGCACTTTTCTAAAGTCAGCCGCAGTCTTTAAGTAGTTATAAACGGTTGCTCGTGAGACCTGAAGTTTAGAGGCGACGTAGGCTGATGATTCCTTGAAATCAAATAAACCTTTATTTTGCAGCTTTGAGATTAACTCTCTTTTTTGTTTTGAAGTTGTCGCTTGAATATTGATTTTATTTTCAGTGTGATAATGGGCAATAATATGATCGATAGACTCTTTCCAAGGATCTGTGGTCCCTTGATTTGATGGAGCAATTTCTGGTTGAACAAGAAAATTAAGCTGTTCTTGAAGGTTTTTAAAGCATGTCATGTCATAACGTAGTCTCAAATAACCCACGATTTCTTTACCTTTATGGAGGGGATGAATCAAACATCGCACGCTTCTTCCAGCACCCAATAATTCAAGAAAGGAATTGCTGCTTTTATAGTTTTTGACTTCCCATGCTTGGTCCTCCTTCAGATTAGAAAAAGCATTTAAAATTTCTTGAATAGATCCTTCTGCATTAAACACTGTTGCTTCAACTAAGGGATAAAATAAATCCACCAACTGATGCGCTAGCTGTATATTGTGATCAACGATCATAAAACTCCTTTTCTGAGAAATATAATTTTATTCTAAATTAGAATATTTGTCAATATCGATAAGTCGAAAATTATTCAAAACATATCAAATTGCACAACATAGAAAAGTTTGACTTCCATGTGTTTCCATGTTCATTTCCATGTCAGCTTACGAAAAATAGTGAGGCCCTATTCAGAATTTTCCTTTAAAGGATTTTTATATTCTGAAATATTTGTTGAATAAAATCTCTGTAACCACTATTTTTACTAGTGGTTACAGAGATTTTCTATAAGTGCTTAGGCTTTAAAAACACTACATCAATCACGGATTAATAACTTATGCAGATACCGGCAGATATCAAATGGATTAAGGCAGAAAAAGGTGAGGGAATTTCCATAGTATATTACGACAAAGAAGGCAATAAACTGATTCGTCGTAAAGATCCAACATCTGGTTCGTTAAAAGGATCAAAAGCCTGGCGTCATAATAATCCGGGTAATTTAGCAAGTGGGCCTCATAGCAAGCAACATGGGGCGATTGGATCTGCTTCTTATATAACTGTAAATGAGAAAGGTAAGGAACAAAAGTACACCTTTGCCATTTTTCCCAACTATGAAGCCGGTCGAACAGCTATGATAGGACTCCTGAAAGAACCGAGATACGCAAAACTGACTCTAGAATTGCTTCCAAGAAAATATACTGGTGTCGAAGACGGTGCACCTGATACCAAGGAGGTCATTGCCTATCGTGATTTTTTGCGAAAAAGTACAAAATTGGATATGACAAAAAGGATTCAATCCTTGTCAAATGATGAATTCAACACGTTGATCAAAAAAATGGAAAATTATGAAGGTTGGCATCCCTGGACAGAAGGAGAGGAATTTATACCCATTCAAAAAGTTATTGGAATTAAAATCTCTAATCACAGGATTACAAGTTATTTAGTTCTGGATTTCTCTGAAAAAAAGTGGATCTCTCGTGAAGAAGCTATTAGTTTAGCTGAAAATCGAAAATTACGCGCCGTGGTTGTCCATAATAAAAAATACACATATTTTCGTCCATTTCCACACGAACCCCATTTTAGAGACATGATATGCTAAAAAGAATGAAAATTACGCAACTTTTGCTTCTTGCATGTCTCTTTACTTCAATTTCGGGATATTGTTGGGAGTTTGAGCAAAAAGTCGTCATTGAGGGAGCTTTAAGAAGAGCAGAAAGACGACGCATCACAAGAGATCCCGATGGTAGAGAAGAGACTAAAGTCGAAAAAAGCATCGTTTTAGTTACAGATAAACCTTTAGTTCTCTCTCGATCCGTTACGATGGGAAAGCAACAGATTGCCTCTACAGAAATATCTTATTCCCATATTGAACTATATCTTGCAGAGGAATTCATTCCCCTCATTGGTAAGCGCGTGCAGTGCATTGGATATTTTAAAAGGTCTCCAGATCTTTTTGCAGATGAGATCGTTTTGGATGTCGATACAGCTTTGGATTGCGAGCCACCTAAATATAAGCTTAAGACTGTTTTCTACGCACCCGAAGAGATAGAGCTCTCCGGCATGCTACATAAAACGATCTATCCAGGACCTCCTGAGTACACGAGTGTGGAAATGGGCGATTGCTCTGAAGAAGTAGTCATTCTGGTTTTGAAAGATCCAGTTGATGTTGAGATAAAGGGAGATGATGATTTTAATGAACCAGAAAAAGGGGTTCGTGAAGTGCAAATTGTCTTTTTAAATTCTACTCCCTCAGCAAATCAGATGAAAGAAGAAATCTCATTAATAGGAACTCTTTATCATGCACACACGGCTCATCACCGCAGAAGAGTGCTCATGACTGTGAAGAGTTGGAGGATCAAATGATGACGCATCCAGTCCATTTGGAGTAGATCAAATCAACGGTGGGAAATACTCTCGATTTAATTTCTTGGTAAAAAGTAAATTTCAAGAATGTTGATGGAAGAAAATCCCCGTAACAACTAAGGTTATTAGTAGATATAGGGAATATTTGCAAGTATGAACATGGAAACATTTCTAGCTAACAATCAAATCTTTACGCTCGAAGAGGCTAGGCTTGCTTTAGAGGCCGGAAAAAGCAGCACACTAGATAACCTTCTCGCTTACCATCTTCGGCGAGGACATATTATTCGAATTCGGAAAGGTCTTTATTATACGATCCCGAGAGGTACTCAAGCAAAAACTTATCCGGCGGACCCTTATCTGATTGCTGGAAAAATAGCTCCTGACTCTATTTTGGCTTACTACACAGCCTTAGCCTTTCATGGAAAACTACACTCTTTGCGCACTGATTTTGTCTATACTACTCAAAGGAAAGTAAAGCCCTCTTTTGTCTTTCATGATACCACTTTCAAAGGAATTGCTATTCCTAAAAAAACTTTATCTAACCCAAATTTTGGTGTTGAAATAGTCGATTATCAAGGATGTAAGATCCGAGTTACAACTTTAGAACGTACCTTTGTTGATGTGCTTGATAGACCTGCTCTAATCAACAACTGGGAAGAAATTTGGCGATCCTTGGAATCCATTGAGTATCTCAATTTGCAACAGGTATTAGCATATGCGAAAATTCTCAATAATGTGACCACATATGCACGAGTAGCTTTCTTTCTCGATCAACATCGTGAAACGCTTGGTCTCACAGAAAAAGATCTGCTACTTTTTGATGAGTATAAACCAAAAAGTCCTCATTACTTGGATCGTCATAATAAAGAATCGAATCAGCTTATCGCAAGATGGAATCTTATTGTTCCACAAACACTCCTCCAGAAAACTTGGGAAGAACCACATGAAAATTTTTAAAGAACTCCTCATCAAAGAATCTAATCAAACGGGTTTTCGCCCTGAAATATTAGAAAAAGTTTGGCAGCTCATGAATGTCCTTGAGGGAATTAATGGGCATCCATATTTGCAGGAGAGACTTGTTTTAAAAGGTGGGACTGCACTTAATCTTTTTGTTTTTGACCTTCCTCGCCTATCAGTTGACATTGATCTAAATTACGTGGGAATGCAAAGCCGTGAAGGAATGATTAGTGAACGTCCTTTAGTTGAAAAAGCCTTAGAGGCTGTTTTTCAAAGAGAAAACCTTATGATAAGACGTATCCCTGAGAAGCATGCTGGAGGAAAATGGCAGCTCAAGTATCAAAGTGTTCTTGGTAATCAGGGAAATCTAGAAGTGGATTTAAATTTTATGTTCAGAATCCCATTATGGGACATTCAAAAATGTTCCTCAAAATTCGCCGGTCATCATCAAATTAATGAAATTCGTATTCTTGATTTTCATGAGCTTGCAGCAGGAAAATTAACAGCTTTGTTTGCTCGTAATGCCTCTCGTGATCTTTTTGATGCTCATCATTTATTAACCAAGATACAATTTAACACTGAAAATTTGCGGCTTGCCTTTATCCTTTATCTAGGCATGAGTTCAATCAAAGACTTTCAAAAAATCTCACCAGAAGCTCTTCTATTTGATGAAGGTGATTTTCAACAGCAGCTTTTACCTGTTCTACGAAATGCAAAAAAACAAACAGATCATCATTCTTGGAAAGCAGCCAAATTGCAGGAATGCAAGCAAGCTCTGGAAAAATTACTCCCGTTTGCTAACCATGAAAAAGAATTTCTGAAAAACCTTAGTGAAAAAGGACAAATTCTGGCCGCGCTATTAACAAATGATCCTCTCATGCAGGCTAAAATCGAAGATTTACCATTACTCCGTTGGAGAGCATCACTCGTTGAGTCTAACAAACAATAGAAATTGGTGAAGATAATGCCTGATAAAACAGAGGAAAAACAGAGAAAATTTCAGAAAGGGAGATCAGGCAATCCGCTAGGAAGACCAAAAGGGAGAAGAAATAAGGCTACACTTTTGGTTGAAGAGCTTTTAGAAAGTGAAGCAGAAGAAATTTGTAGACAGGCAATCGAATTAGCTAAGAAGGGTTAGAAACAGCTTGCATAAATCTATACATATCTGATACTATCTATACAAA
>JBEPVL010000073.1:0-9648 GCA_041691035.1 Chlamydiota bacterium | reverse complement strand
AGGAATTCTTATATCATATCTCGAATTGTATTTTTAATTTTTTCATTTGGTATTACACCATACTGAAGAAATTTTTCTTCCAGTCTCTTTCTTGCTCTACCCGCTTTAGTTGTACGATTTTCTCGTACAACTGCCAAATTCTTTCCGAATGTATATCATCGAGAGTTAATAGAAAGGGTAGTGACAATTTGTCCCCTTCCCTTCCTTCCGTCGGAAATAGGCCAGTTTCTGCAGTCGTACCCTATCCTAGCATTTGCTATGACTTTAAATCTGGTATTGCTCGGATCATGAATTCATCAAATAATGGGACGGTAAATGCCATGTCTCCATATGCTGGGCTATAAATCATCCCTTTCTTGAGCAGCCTAGCCCGTAATGGGCCTAAAGAGCCAACTTTAATGTTCAAAATATCCGCGATATCTCCAGTGCGGTGAGCATCAGGCCCAAGCTCCGCCATTGCTCTTAAAAAATGCTTTTCGCTAGGGGTAAGTCGATCGAAACGAACTCGGAAAAAATTACTATCTAGCCTTGAAATCACTGTTTCAGTAGTATCTTCAACGATTTGTAGCGTAATAGGGCTAGCGATTGCATGATTCCAAGCTTGGTAACCCCATTCTTGAAGAAAATATGGATACCCTTTTGTTAAACGATATATTTCCTTAAGCGCAGAGGGCTCAAAAGTAACTCCCTGAGCTTGTGCAGGCTCTCTTAATGCTTTCGCAGCATCTATCTCGGATAAAGCGCCTATATTTGGAAAGCTAAACAGCCGCTCTGCATAAGACTTGGACGCTCCAGCTAGACCTGGAAGTGTCGGTAGGCCTGCTCCAATAAGAACAATTGGAAGTTGACGTTGCTGAACTTTGTGCATCGCCATAATAAGTGCACCCAATTCTATTCGATTAAAATATTGGAGTTCATCAATTAGGATTACTATTACACATTTTTGGTCTTCAGCTGCTTCACCGATTGCTATAAAAAGATTTGGCAAATCTATTTCCAAATCCCCGCTATCAGCCGTTCCTCTTTCAGGTTCAATGTCGAGCCCAAATGTTACATCGTGCACTGTGAGTTTGAGAGATCCAATAAAACTTCGGAGAACAGCTAATCCTCGTTTGATTTTATCGCGGACCCCTGCAATTCGATCTAAATCAAATAGCAAGCTCCTTAAATATGGAGCAATCATCTTTCCCAATGCTTTATTTTCATGCGCCTCGATAGAAATTGTGTGGCATCCACTTTCCTTGGCCATACGATCAATTTCATTAAGCAATACAGTTTTACCTACTCCACGTAGTCCTGTAAGGAGCATGCTTTTTTCTGAGCGCTTATTTTTGATTCGACCAATAAGAATCCTAGCCTGTTCGAGAATAGGATCTCGACCAACAAGCTCAGGTGGTGGAGAGCCAGCGCCTGGGGAATAGGGATTTTTAATAAGATCCATTTCTGTGCTCAGTTATATAAGGTTATACATGGTTATACTCAAAACAGAGTATAACTTAGTAGAAGTTAAATTCACAAGGACTTTTTTCAGGCGATTCGGCAAGAAATCTCACAGAGATTCAGCGGTGTATCAACTTATACACGCTTATACATGGTTATACTCTAATTCGAGTATAACTTGGTATAAAATTAGCCAAATTTTTAAGAGGGTTGGGCTGTCGACTCGCTCATTTTTATAGCTTTACAGGCTTGTCAAATGCTGAAGAGAAGCGGCGCAAAGGGCTGTGACATCATTGCATTTTTGCAGCTTAGAGATCATTTAACTTTTGTTAAAGCTTTGCAAAAGTTATCTGCTGACTGGGGGGAATAATTATGAAAGATGTTTTCCCCAACTACAACGGTATGCCACTTCGCTGGGTATGGACTTATTGCGATGAGGAGAGCAAGCCCTTGATGAAAGTGGCAAGATATGATTCTCCAAATAGAAAAAAGGAAATCATTCCTTATCATCCAGATTCCGATGGACAATGGAAGGTTGGAGCAGTACCTAAGCCGTATCCCTTATTTGGATTAGACAGCTTAAATGAAAACAATCACTCAGAATTCGTTTTTATCGTTGAAGGAGAAAAGTGTGCTTCAGCTTTGCGATCGCTAGGTTTTATTGCCTTCACCTCAAGCGGTGGAGCAAGCAATGCTTTTTCATCTGACTGGAAACCATGCTCTGGATTAAAAAGTGTGATCATCATGCCTGATAATGATGAGCCTGGCAGGAAGTATTGTGCGGATATATGCTCTGCAATTCATACTTTGGATAAACCACCAGAAGTCTTTAAAGTAGAGCTTAGAGGTAATCGAGAAGGTGAGGATATCGTTGATTGGATTAAGCAACGCCTTTCTTGCTGGGATACTTATTCCCCTATATCTGAAGAAAACGGAAAAGGGATTGTGGCCGAATTATTAGCTGAAATGAGATTTAAAATCCTCTTAGAAGCAGACCAAACGACTGCAAAGACGCATGACTGGCCTAAACAAATTTCTCTCCAAATGAGAACTTTGCCGATATGGAGCGATGACCTAATTCCTAATCCATTAAGGGAATTTGTCAGTGAATTATCTAACGCAACAGAAACTCCAAAAGAACTGAGTGCATTTTTAGCCTTGTCAGTTATTGCTACGGCTGCACAAGGCAAATATCGCGTTAAGGTTAAACCTGATTATTTTGAGCCTGTGAATATTTGGACTTGTGTGGCGCTTCCTCCTGGAAATCGCAAAACAGCTGTTTTAGGTGCTTTAACTCAACCTTTGATGGAATGGGAAGATCAGCAACGTATACTGCTTGAACCTATCATTTCTAAAATGGTTTCAGAAGAACAAACATTGAATGCAAAAATAAATGCCTTAAGACAAAAGGCAGGCAAATCAGAAGGTTTAAACCTAGAGGAGATTCAAAAAGAGATTCTCCAATATGAAGCGGCTTTACCTCTCATTCCTAAAATGCCTCAACTGTGGACTTCGGATGTCACCTCCGAAAATCTCGGAGTCATCATGGCAGAAAATGATGAGCGAATGGCTATCCTTAGTGATGAAGGAGGCATTTTTGATATTTTAGCAGGTCGCTATTCCAATGGCATTCCAAACTTAGATGTTTTTCTACAAAGTCATGCTGGCAGCTCTTTAAGAGTAAATAGAGGTTCCCGATCACCTTTATATTTGCATAAGCCAGCATTAAGTTTGGGGTTGAGTCCACAACCCGACGTTTTAAAAGGGTTGACCGCTAATCCTAGTTTTAGGGGCAGAGGACTTTTAGCCCGTTTTTTATATGGACTTCCTCATTCAACCTTGGGTTATCGTTTGCTAAATACGCAGCCAATCTGCTTAGAAACCAGAGCTAATTATTCCAATCTTATGCATGCACTTCTTAATAGTGCTTGGAACCTAGATGAGCATGATAAAAAGACTTCTCATGTCATCGAGCTATCAGCTGCTTCATATGAGTTATGGAAATGCTTTGAAAGGCACATTGAACCGCTGATGCGCGTGGGTGAAAAGTATTCACACATCACTGACTGGGCTGGAAAACTAGCAGGAGCTATTGTTCGGATAGCAGGCCTGCTCCATATCATTAGGCATGCGTTTCAACAGCCCTGGTTGACGTCTATTCAACTTGAAGATATGCAAGCTGCTATTGATATTGGGAACATAATGGGCGAGCATGCCTTAGCCGTTTTTGAGATGATGGGAGCTGATCCAGCTGTGGAAGGAGCACACATCATTCTATATTGGATTCAAAAACGATTCATCAAATCGTTTACATTTAGAGAATGTCATCAAGCTCATAAAAGTCGTTTTAAAAAAGCAGCTCAAATACGTCCTGCTATAGAAGTTTTGATTGAAGAAGGCATTCTTCGACGAGTGGAAGCAACAAATAAAGTGGCTCACAGACCCAGTGAAATCTTTCAGGTAAATCCCTATGCGTTAGCTGAAAAACATCCAAGCTTTTGAGGCTTTTGTTCCTTTTGAGATGAGGTAGAGAAGATCTCTATCTCCTTTAAACAAATAACTATAAAAGAGGTAAACCCATGACGAATTTTAAGCGAATAGAATCCAATCTTCTGAATGCCCAGCATTCAACAGGTCCAAAAACGCATAAAGGAAAAGCCATAGCCAGCATGAATGCTGAAAAGCATGGAATCCGATCCTGCTTTTGGATGGTTTTTAGAGTTAGATGATCCTTCGAAAGCTAGTTTAGATAATGCCTTAAGTGGACTGGATGCGAATGAAAAGCAAATTTGTTCCAATTTTCATACGGACTTTATCCAGTTGATATTAAATGGTGGAATCGATCCCCAAACTTGTCGCGATTTAGAAAACCAGTCTATAAATGTCAAAGGTCAATTATGGAATCCTCCACATGTATATCGACCAATTCCATCTCATCAACTATCCCTTCATGGGTTAACAAAAAACAATCAAAACAACCTTGAAAAGACTCCTGTGGAAAAATCTCCAAAATCAGTTCAAACTTCCCTTGCTGTATGTGAAAATACTTGGAAGCATTGTGGAGTAAATGAAAAATTGAATGATGTTCCGTTAGAGCTTCCAGAAGGAGCGCCTCAATTGCTTGTTACTTTAAAAGGCACTTTGCAGCTCAAGCTTTACCCTGGACCTCCTAATTATGAATCTATTGAAAATGGAGACTATCCTGAATATTGCTGGATGCTTCAAATGGATTCAAAATCATTCGAGATAGCCTCAAAAACTCCCGTTTTAGAACCTGCCCTATCAATGACTGACATCATGAGCATTTCAAATTGGACTGAAGTTCAATTGGGATTAGAAACCGACATGAGAAAATTCTGTAAAAGTCACATTAACCAGAAAGTTACTCTTCAAGGATATCTTTCTCATGCAATTCTAGCACATCATCATGCTCCTTTTCTCATGTCTGTTCAATCAGTATACGGAATTGAAGAACCATCAACAGAGTAAAATTCGGAAATTAATCTGAATCTGAATTTAAAGACTGGGCAGTAGATGCTCCGTTATCAATTGCTGATGATGTTTTGAGTATCTGGAAGGAATCGTGCAACGAGCCAGAATTAAAACAAACAATGGAAAATTTCATAGCGAAACTTTCCTAAAAACAAAGGCTTTTTAGCTTGAATTTCATGGTGCAGTGGTGGTGCAGTTGCAGACAAAAAACAGTGATAAATGAAGAATTATGGCGACAATCAATCTAATCTCAAGTTGCTTAATTTAATATTGTTATGTCTTGCAGTTGATTGTGATGAGTGGAACGCAGCATAATTGAAAATGAGAAGGTGTTGGATTGGAAGGAATGTGGATAAGCTCAACATTGTGTTGGCCTATTTTCAAAAATGCCGATTCCAAAACGAGATTGAATCCGACTCGCATCATGTAGCTTGCATTCCGATCATGATTGCCACGAATACAAAATTTATGGCCTTTAAGTTGAGAGCAGATGGAATGAAGATGTTCGACATCTCCGAGCCCAAAGTCACCAAGAAAAAAAACCTGATCATCTGCTTCAACACACTGATTCCAATTGTCAATGAGGCTTCTATTCATTTCCTCAACTGTCGTGTAAGGGCGACCAGCATACTTGATGATATTTTTGTGAGAGAAATGTGTGTCTGAAATAAACCATCTTTTCATATTTAAGCTCAGTGTTTGTGTAGAAGATCATTAAAGTCGATGATAGAAGAGAAGAAATCACTTTCCAATACAGATTCATCAACACCATTTACGTGAATTAAAACAGGCCGTATGGATATATTTTTAGGAAGAGCTAAGCTTTTAATTTTTTGTTTTACTTCATCGATGACGCTTTTTGTAATTTCCTGAGCGTTAAATTTGATTTCGCATAAATAGCACGTTCCAAACTTTGTTTGAATCATGTAGTCAATTTGGCATCCTTGCCGATCATTTGCTTTTCGCTGAAAAAATGGATTATCATTCACAATCTCAGAAGGATCGATACCTAGGATTTTTTGTACTGTTTTTCGATTGCTAAGGACAAGGTTTTCAAACTGCAAACCCATTGCAGATTGCCATTGAGGTAGTAGCTTCAGCCCTTGCTTTTCAATTTTCTTTTTGTTTGGTTCAATATATTTGAGATAAAATCTTAAATAATTATCCTTCAGTCGATAATGGCTCAATTTCGAATCTAGACCCGTCTTAAGATGCCAGGTAAAATCGCGAGAAACAAACCCTGCCGTTACGAGGTCTTCCATGTATTCAGAAACTAGACTGTTTTTTTCAACCTTCAAAACTGTGTAAATATCTTTAAGTTCACAAGGCCCATCTGCAAGTCTTTCAACGATGCTTTTGTAAGTAGCACTTCTAGAGGAGAACAAATCTGAAAAAATTCTTTCAAACTCACTAAAAAGAAAACCTTCTTTTTGAAAACATAACCTTTGAATATTGCTCTCAGCACTTTGATTTGGCAAAATTTCTTCAAGATAGCGTGGGACACCTCCCATTACAGAAAGGACTTTAAGTTTATCAAAAGCAGATACTCTATTTTGCTCTGCATTCCAAAACTCATTGCATTCATATAAAGGAAGTTCTTCGAGGATGATGTCCAAAGAAATTCTTCCCATAAATCCCGTGCTGCTAAGGATGTTTTCTTCAATCCAACTTGAAATCGATCCACACAGGATAAGGACTAATTGAGGATTGTTTTTAAAGTAGAGATCCCATGCAGTTTTGAGCTTTCCAAGAAATGTTGGATCTTTTGAGCCCATCCAACTAATTTCATCTAAAACAAGGACAATTTTTTCTTTTTGAGTCTGCTGTGCTAAATGCCAAAATAGATCACCCCAGTCGTCAGCTCTTGGAAGAGGGATTTTCATTTCGCGTTGTAATTGACGAGCAAATTCTTCCTTTTGGTCTGCAGCTGTAATGCCGCTTGTCGGTGGAAGCCCAGAAAAAACATAATGAGGGGTTTTCTGGGCGAATTCTTGTGCTAAACGGCTCTTTCCGATGCGGCGTCTTCCTCGAATGACTACTAGGCTTGCTGACTTCTTCTTAAAGAGTTCTCCAAGCATCTGAAGCTCTCTTTTTCGACCTACAAATGAATGCTGCATTTTGAATCCTTATTTGGTGATGTATTTATCTTAACATTTTTACGTCACCAAATCAAGAAAATACGATTTAGTGATTGACGTTTTTAGGTGTTTATAGCATCTTTTCCCTATTAAGCTTATGTGAGCTTATTATTTTTGTCCCGATAACAGAAACTTTATATAAGAAGTTTTAATGTCAAAAGCACAAGGTGAAGCAACTTTAAATGAAAGATTTACAAGCGAAGAAGTGCAAGAAGCAAAGAAAAAAGCTATAAGTACCTTAGTTAACCTCTTGAGTAGTCCACAAGGTCAGATACAGCTGGATGCCGCAAAATTACTTCTAGATTACACTTTCCGAGCATAAAGTAAATGATTGAATCGTAACGCATGGGCGTCGGTCTGCAGTTTGAGTTGATCAAGCGTGCAGACCTGCCTAATTCTTCAATTCTACAAATTATTTGGCCATTGTCTTGACTCGACGCCGTTCAACAAGAAAAATTACGGCTAACCTCGATTTCTTCATTCTTGATCGCCGTATCAAGTGCTGGATCTTGAAAATGATCTTAACACCATCAATCGCCCTTTAAAGTTTCATCTACCTTTTGACCTCTCGATTTGGCCTCTTTTTGCGCCTGGTCGATTGTCTTGTTGATATCAAACTTATGGCCTGTGTACTGCTCAACTTCATTCTTGAAGTCGAACATGTAACTGACGATCTTGTTTGTCTCGCCTTTGTCGATGCACTTCTTTACCTTCTCATAGATTTTCTCAACCTTTATTCCGAAGTTGATTGCTGCTAGATCTAAATTAACGCCAACTGCATAAGCAGGAGGCGGAGCCATTACTGCAGTCGTGAAAGTAAAAGCTGTAATACACGCCACCAAAGGATTAGCAATAGCAGGTTTGAGAAAATTAACCACAGAGACCTCCGTTTTAGTTTTTTTGTGTACTTGACTTCATGAATGTCTAACTCTTTAAACAAACAGAACCAAGTAAAGAATGAAAAGACAAAAGAGAAACCTATAATTGCCAAATAAGTAGGAATGTTTTCTGTTCCTGTAATTACAAAATTCATTTATAAACCTCTATGACTAATCCAAATATTTTTTTCGTTAAGGATTCTTTTTTCCTTGTGTATCCGCGATGTTACTTTGCTTACGAAAAGTACCGACAGCGGCTCTTTCATGGCGCAGATAACTATACAGGGTCCCTTTGCTGATACCTAGATTGCCTGCGATCTCAGTGACACTTAAATTACCCTCATTATATAGTGCTTTAGCGGCCACAGCCTTTCTTTTTGCAGCTTCTGTTAATCCTTTGGGCCGTCCACCTTTTCGGCCTCGTGCACGCGCAGCTTTGAGGCCTGCTTGAGTACGTTCAATAATCACATCCCGTTCAAATTCCGCTAGAGATGCAAAGATATTGAAAATTAGTCTCCCCTGCGAACTTGTAGTATCAATGGGGTCATTGAGACTCTTAAGCCCGACGCCTTTATCCAAAAGCTCGCTAACAAGTGCTACCAAGTGCTTAAGAGAACGGCCGAGACGATCCAATTTCCAAATAATGATCACGTCACCACGTCTTGTCTGTTCCAAGAGCCTATTTAATTCCGGACGGTCAGCATTTGCACCACTGACTGCTTCTTGAAAAATTTTCTCGCAGCCATCTGCAAGGAGATCGTCAATCTGTAGGTTGAGATTTTGGTCTCTTGTTGAGACCCTGGCATATCCAAATTTCATTGATTGAGTACAATTAACTTGTTGTGATAATGTAAATCGAACTTTCTTTTCTTAGACCACTTTACAGAACAGCGTCTTTGTAAGGAAATACTTTTTTCTGGAGCTGTAAATTTTCTGGTTCAACAAAACGGAGGTTTTTTTGAACTCAAAGATCTCTTACAAAAAAATCATTGAAGAACAGGGGGATTGTAAAAACTTCTCTTAAAAACTATGAGTAGTATTTACGAAACAGCTTATCCAAGATTCAAGCCAAACCTAACGGAGCGAGAGCTCGCTGAGATTTACACGCCATCCACTGAAGAACTAAATTTTGTATATCAACGAGCACGCCAACCTGAAGATTGTCTGTTACTCTTAGTTTTTATCAAAACTGGACAAAGGCTTGGCTATTTTGCCAATATTGCAGATGTTCCAAACAATATTCTTATTTACATCGCAAATCTTGCTGAGGTTGAGAATTTCTGTGAAAAGAAACTGTGCATATTGTCTAGAACAGGTTCAGGGCAAAGACATAGAGATCTGGCAAGAAATTACCTGAATCTAAAACCCTTCGGTTCCGAGGCTGATAGCATTGCTTGCAGCACCGCAAAAGATGCTGCTCAGACTAAGCAAGAGCGAGTATTTAAAATTCATTTTGGCGCATACCGTCGGAATCACGGCCCACCCTCTACTTCTAGCATATTCTGAATGCATCAGCTCCATGACTTGCAAAGTTCGGCGAATGCGTCCTTGCTGTCTAGCTTCTACAATTTGGCGACCATAATAAAGTCCTTCAAAGATTTGTTGCTTAAATTGAGCTTCGATTTCGTCATCCCTGATAGTCTAGCTTATACCATTTCCAAAAAATAAATTCATAATACAGCCCAATTTCTAGAGCACAA
>JBEPVL010000072.1:0-10013 GCA_041691035.1 Chlamydiota bacterium | reverse complement strand
ATAAACAAGAAACATCGTTGGTTGGATAGTGAGTCCTATAAAACCGGATGAACCGAATTTTACCGTTTAATTTGTGGATAGTTAAGGGCCTTCTAAGTGTTTTTTTTCTTTGGAAAGGCTTTAAGGAAAAAAGTGAATAACAACTGTATTATTTTAAAAACAATTTGTAAATATTGATAATAGTATTATGTTAAAATGAAAACGTTGGATGCCACATTTTCTACTTAATGCTGACAGACAACTTAAATTATTAAGGAGAAGGAATTGAACACTTTCTCGCTATCCCTTCAAATAATAAACCAACCAAAAAAAATACGCTTAACCGTGAAGCAAGGATGGTACGTTCGAAATCTTTTGTGCATTCGAAAGAAAAAAGGATATAGATTGTTTATCTTAAAAAAATTTAGATACTTAAATCTATTTTCCTATAATTATTAAGCTGTTTGAGCTCGACAAAAGAACACGCAGTAAGGGATAAAGTAGAATGGCAGAACAGCCTAATAAGTAAATATTTCCCATTGCATAGACCCAATTGTCCCACCCTAGTCGCTCCCTCTATTATCTATTTTGAATTATTTAAAAAAATTTTCCTGTATATGGTTGCATAAAGCACTTATTTTTATGGAGGGATTGTAATGAAAAAAAGATTACTGGAAATATTGAGTTTTATCACAGCAATTGTGGCCATAATGCCTTTACAGGCTGAAGTATTATACGGTGAATGCGATGACTATACTTGTTGTGGAGGATACCAAGATCAATTTTGGCTAGAGGCAGACTATTTATATTGGCAAATCCAAGACGCTCCTAAAGTGATTCCGCTCGTTATTGAGCAACCTGTTGTAGATGGTCCGTTTGATAGCGTCCTTGGCGGAAAAAAAACTAAAAATGATTGGCACTCTGGTGGACGATTGGCTTTAGGGTGCTGGTTCGATGAATGTAAAAGTCTTGGGGCGGAAGTCAATTATTTCTTTTTGGCTAGAAATTCAAAACAATCCAGCATTACATCTGATGAAAATGGTTCACCTCGTTTGCGAGTTCCTTATTTTAATGTGATTTCAGGTTTGCCTGATTCGTCCGCCCTCGCAACACCTGGAGTTTTTAGAGGCTCTGCTGTTCTTAAAGTATCTAATAAGATGCAAGGAGCAGAATTGAATATTTTAAAAGATATTTATTTATGTAATCCCTCGAGTTTCATATTGTTAGCAGGATTTCGCTATTGGAATTTTGAGGAAAACTTAAGATTTTCAGCAGACAGCCCGCTGATTATAATACCGACCGTTTATAACTATCAAGATAAATTCAGTACACAAAATAATTTCTATGGAGCTCAGATTGGAGGCTGTTATAAGCACTGCTTTTCATCTTTTTTCGTTGATGTGAAAGCAAAAGTTGCTTTGGGGGCTATGTGTCAAAAATCAAACATCGAAGGTGTATTTCATACGAATGAATTCACAGGTTTTGTAGAGACATTTGAAGGTGGTTTTTTTGCGCTGCCAACTAATATAGGCCACCATAAAAAAACACGTTTTGCAGTCATTCCAGAATTGAATTTGAATTTTGGTTGCCAGATTACTCATAATTTTAGTATTCACGTAGGTTATTCAGTCCTTTATGCTAGTGAAGTTTTAAGGTCAAGTAAGCAAATGAGCAGTAGACTTAATCCGACTCAGTCTGCCAATATCGAGTTTACACCTACACCAGAGCTCATTGGTGAGGTTAGTCCAAAATCTAAATTAAAAACTACTGGCTTATGGGCTCAAGGAGTGAATGTCGGTTTGAATTTCATATTTTAATTTAGAAACCGACTTGACCCCTAAATTCACTCGCGATTTAGGGGAGCAAGTCGTGTATGCCATTTACGACTGTCTATATCTTGCAGCTACTTGATATCATCCACAATTCGTAAATGACCTATAAGATCGTGGAAAAATGTACTTGACCAAATGACTAATCTTTGTTTATCCGGGATAAACATAGCGATATCCGCCTTTGCTAATTCCCAATCGATCTCATCTATTTTTGTGTGTATTTTTTCTAATAATTCACTCTCTCCGAATTTATCCTCCGGTTGTAAATGCTTGGTTTGTTTCATGCGCTCCCTTAAATGAGCTAAATTTACTGGAATGCCGCCTTGTATGTACCAGATAATATCATACCAATCTCGACCTTTGATCCTCTTCTTCCAGTTTCGGCAAAGAGCCGCATGCATTTTACCCGCAAAAAGATCGACGATCGCATATGTAGAAACATAAAAAGGGACCGGATTTTTGACTAATTTGCTTTCCGGAGGTAAGTGTAAAAGAGGTGGATCGGTATCGATCTCGAGTTTGATCTGGATTTTTTGTTCAGGATGAACTCCTTTTATTTTTGTTTTTTCATGAATAGACAATAGCATCGAAATGGTATTTCCCTTCAAAAACGCAGACCAAATCCCTGTGTCTGCATTTTTTTTACGTAGATCTATATCCAGCTCAAAACCCATTGCCAGCAACTCTTGGTGCATTCCATGAACAAATGGAGTGAAGTCAAAATCCAGATTGGGTTTCAGAAGGGAAAAATCAAGGTCTTCGCTATATCGATCTAATCCATATAAAATTCGTAACGCTGTTCCTCCGTAAAAAACTGCGTGTTGAAAAAATTGGTGACGAGCCAATCCGAGAAGAGCTGTTTGTTGTAAAATTTCCCTTAACTTATCGATTTGAGGCATGGCATCTGGATAACTGTTAAGCATTTGTTTGATGCTTGAATCGAAATTCATAATACTCCTACTAAGTCTGAGAGATAATAGACATGCTTGGCATGGTAAGATTTTGCTATATCTTCTAATAAGCCCTTGTTTAGTTCATGAAAGCATTCTCGATCGATTCGTTTTGATTCCAATAATTCATCCTTAAGTTGGTCCTTATCTAAGCTCTTACATGTTTTAAAGACCGTATCGGCTAATGCTTTTTCGGGACTAGCTATTAAAAACCCTCCTACAAAGTCTGGAGATTTTTTTTGTGTAATCCCTATTGAATAACTCTCCGAAGATAAAGTGAAATATGAAAAATCCCCTATACAAGTATGGTATGCCTTATTTCTTCCTAATGTCATACTTGTGATGGTGTGAACTCGTTCGGGAATCATTCCGTAAAAGGATAATGCCCATTCCATGCTTACATAAGAAGGGCCATAGAGTAAGTTTGCTACCTGTTCAAAGGGGATAACCTTTGCAGACCCATTTGTAATTTTTTCACTGATGAGATAGAAGCCGTTTTTCAGTCTGATTAGTTCTTCATTTTTTACCATTCTTAAAATAGCCTCTCGAGGCTTTTTATAATCGGATAAAAGCTTAAGAAGTGTCTGTGCATCAATATAGGGTGTTTCAATGAATTTTAAAATATTTTTCATAAAATCCTAGGTTAATGCCTTTTTTTATTTTACCAGAATTCCTATTTTAAATGGGAATCCTGGTAAAAATGGACGTAAAAGACAACCAAAATTCACTCTCTTCAGAGGGATTCTGGTTGCAAATTTAAACGAACCCAAGGATTTGGAAGTGTACTATTTTTAAGTGAATTTAAACTGTTAGTAATGATAAGGTCCAAGTTTAAAGTTCGAGGCCAATAATGGCTGTTTTTCACTAATTTTGGACTTGCACATTAGTTGACATGATAGAGGTGACCAATACGATTTCTGATTGCTAAAAATTTATTAGACTTTTAGTGTGATAAATTATGTATAAAAATTGTTTTTTGATTTATTTCATTTTTTGTTCAAGCTTATTGCATGCTTCGACAGTTACTTGGATAGCACCAAGCTCTAGCAATGACATGGAAGATACGAGCAACTGGAATCCTAATACCATTCCAGGAAGTGGAGATAATGCAGTCTTTAATAGCTCATTGACAGGCATCTCTACGAATCCCACGGAGAATTTTGCTCCTTTTTCCATTTCAACATTGAATTTCCCAAATCTCGCTTCTCCTTTTCATTTTACTTTCAACAACCAAAGGCTTGCTTTTTCTGGATTTGGAGTTACGGGATCTAAAACAAATACAACTTTAAATTTTTTCAACACGAACAATGCTACCGCTTTAGGAGATATGATTTCCTTTGCCTCATTAGGGACTACGGGTAGCTCAAAAATCACATGCTTGAATACTGTCTCTATAGCTGGTGTTCAATCAGGTCAAGTTAGCGGCGTTATCGATTCACATCTCCATTCTGTAGGATCTTATATTATTTCCAATGGAGGAAGCATTACAGCAAGTAATAGTGGTCTTGATAGCGCCACAGCTCTCGGCGGCAATTCTATTGCGATTGGGACAAGAAGCCAGTTGGAGTTTGACGATTCTTTTACTAGTGGCAACAACGTCATTATTGCCATAGAAAATAGTGGGACTTTTGATGGATCCAATTCGTCTAGCTCCGATTTAGTTGGTCTTATCCAAGGACATCAATTTTCTTCTGAAGGTTCATTTGAAGTTGGCGATAATTTTAGCTGCACAGTAGAAAATAGCGGTAATAGTAGCAATACGGGAATTGGTGGGAATCAGATAGGAGTCATCAATGCCTCTCAGATAGGGCTTCAAACAACAGCAATTGTGGGTAAAAACGCCTCAATCACCATAACTAATACCGGGATTAGCTCTTCAGATACAAGTGTTATATCCGATGAAACAGCCTTTTTGAATGATAATCAGTTTTTTGTTGGAGAGACATTTCAAGCAGATGATACGTTTCAGCTTACTGTAAGCAATTATGGAAATGATAGCAGTAATGGAGTGGGACAAGGCCTAGTTTCGGTGATCAATTCTAACTCTGGAACTACGGGCGACCAGGTCTTATTTCTGCATGGGGGGACGTTCGACAGCAACGCTTCCATCAGTGTAACTAACAGTGGAATCTATACTGGGACTAATACCGCTGGTGGTTCTCAGGTAGCAGGAATGAATCAGGGGCAATTTACTGTTGGCGAATCAACCTCGGTTGGTTCTTATAATTTCAATGCAGGGGATCAATTTTCCTTAACGATTTCTAACAGTGGAAATGATAGTGCAAATGGGGTTGGAGGTGATGCTGTAGGAGTAGTTTCTACAAATCAAGTCGCCTTTTTCACTCCCTGCTCCTTAGGGAACCAGGCACAAATTACAATTAGTAATGAAGGTCACTACTCGGGATCTGCTTCCACAACCTATGTGAATGTTGGTTCGATTGGTTCTCATCAACTCAAGGCTGCCAGTACTTTCGAAGCAGGTGATGATTTTACTCTGCAGATTACCAATTCTGGGAATAATGAGGGAAGTGGGGTAGGGAATTTTTATATTGGAGATGTGATTAATGGGCAACAAGCTGACTTCGAAGATGGACTTACAATAGGAAACAATGGCTCCATTACAATTACAAATACGGGCTCGAATTCTGGTTCCACAACAAATAACAACCAGGTTGGAAGTATGACAGCTTATGGAGTTCAGCTCCTAGTTAAGGAAGGATTTCATGCTGGAGATAATCTTCAACTCACCATCGCTAACTCTGGATTTGACAATAGCCCTGTCGGTGGTGGAAATTTTGTTGGCTTTATTAACAATAATACAGCGGATTTTTCTGCTTCCCAATTGCATCTTGCCAATGGAGGGAGCGTTGGAAATAACGCTTCCATTAGGCTATCCAACACAGGAACTTCTGAAGGAGGTAATGGAGGGGGTAATGTGATTGCTACTCTAGCAGGACCCCAATTTGCTTCTGTGACAGATTTTGAGGCAGGCAATCAGTTCAGTCTTGGTGTCTCTATGATTGGTAAAAATAATGCATCAGATCAAAATGCCAATAGTATCGCCTTGTTAGGAGGGTCAGGGAGTTCTCAAGTCGACTTTGGAAGCACCTGCACCGTCGGGAACGGAGCATCTTTTGTTATTTCCAATAGCGGTATCAACCAGGATGCATCGGGAATTGATAATTTAATCGGCTACATTACAAATGCACAGATGGGTATCGCTGGAGATTTTTCGGCAGGTACTGACCTCAATATTCATATCACCAATAGTGCTACTAATGTTGGTGATGCAAGCAATTTTGTAGGCTATGTTGCTAAATCTCAGCTTTCCTTTGAACAAGGGTGTACACTCCATGATAGAACAACGATTACTGTAGTCAATTCAGGTACAGTAGGCGAATCGCAGATCGTATTTAACCAAGGTTTTGACATTCCAAGCGGTAAGGCGACAATCCAAGTTGCGAATATGGGTGAAGTGGCAAATCATGGGATTGAGATTCGAGGGAGTAATGAAGGGGGTAATGCCGAAATTGTATTGAGCAATAGTTCTTTATATATTGACACATCGCTGCCAAACTTTTCCATCGCAGGTCTTAGTGGAGACGAAACTTCTATCGCTCAGTCTCAGCCTACGCTGATCATCAATCGAGATCGTTCGCGACAAACAGAATTTTCGGGAGCTATCCAGGATTTTTCTGGAATGGTTCCTACATTACTTGTAAAAAAAGGCCCTGGGACACAAATACTTTCTGGTACAAATACCTATACTGGACTCACAACTATAGAAGAAGGGATTTTAGTTGTAAATGGATCTCTTGCAGGAGATGCTTTAATTGATTCTTCAGGCACTTTAAAAGGTTCAGGAACGATCAAAGGTGCCGTCACGAATACTGGAACGATCGCTCCAGGACAAAGCATTGGTACCATAACAGTGGGCAACTATTTTAATAACGGCGGAAAATATGAAGTTGAAATCGATGGAGCTGGACAAAGTGATCTTATCCATGCTTTAGATATTGCTATGCTAAATGGTGGTAGCGTTGCAGTGAGTTCCCTCGATAACATTTTTAAATTCAAAATACCCTATACTATTCTGACGGCAGATACCTTTTTGACGGGGAAGTTCTCTAATGTCACTTCCCTTGGCTGGACTTCTTCGATCCTTACTTATGATTCAAATCATGTTTACCTCACGATTAATCCCGCTTTAAGCAAGGCTGCGGAAACATGCAATCAAATGGGTGTTGCAACAACTCTTGATAACCTTTTTGCTCTAAACAATGAACAATCTCTTTTAATCGGCACGATTGCTTCTTTATCGCTTGAAAATGCCCAACAAGCCCTAGAAAGCTTATCAGGATTCCAATATACCAATGAGGTTTGGACAACTGAAATCTCTACAAGTCGATTTTTAAGACGCCTGTACGATCCTTTAAGATACCAAATAGCCGGATGCCAAGATCCCCTAGGCAATGAATGGGCCACCTGGTCAGAAATGGGTTATTTTTCTAACACTCATGGAAGCCACGCTCACTCTAGCCATGTATCTGGCTATCAGATAACAGCTGGAGCTCAAAGATATATTGTTAATGATTTTTTCCTCGGTATTGCAGGATCGTATGAATATGATCATGAAAAATTCACGATGGCAAAAGCAAACCGCAACTCGGGATATATAGGGCTCTATGGTCTTTATCGACCTAATCGATTTTATACCTTATTTGATTTTGCTTATGGATTTACAGCCAGTCACTTAACGCGCACGATTGAAGCGGGGAATTTGAGCTATACAGCTTCTGGTCATTCAAAAGTCAATACCTTTGCTTTCTATACAGAATTTGGAGGAGACATTGGAATACAAGGGTTTCTTCTCCAACCTTTCATAGGAATACAAGTAGGGAAAAATTGGCGCAGCAAAGTGACTGAAAGTAATAGCAGAGGCTGGGGACTTATCATCGATGGATATCAGTGGGCACCTGTAAGCTCACGTGTTGGCTTTCATCTCAACACCTGTAATCCTTGTCAGTATATCGATCTATCCTTAGATGTCGCTTGGGATCAGCGATTGACTAGTTGTCGCAACTCAACTAAAGGTCGATTTAAAATGTTTGGCGATCCTTATGGCATTTGTGGACACAAATTAGATGATACAAGCGTTGACTATGCTCTCACACTCACAAAGTATCTTGGAGAAGCTTTCAAATTGTATATAGAGTTTGAAGGGCAGTGGTGGCGCCACGCTCACACCAGTGGTGTTTTAGCTGGGCTGAAATCCTCTTGGTGAAATATGTAGCTCCGCTAAGCAAAAAGCAGAGCTAAAGCTCTGCACTCCAAAGACCTCCGGTCTCCATAAATAAAAAAAATACTTTTAAAAAAAAATTACTCTATCTAGAATTGCTGTAGGCTTGAAAGATAGCACTGTTTTTAAATGAATCTGATCACCCAAGGATGATAACATGAGAATATGTATGAGTTGGTTTTTCCTCATTATTGTGTCAGCGACACCATCACTATTTGCTTTAGATACCGACGATCATAAAATGATTAATCAGATCGTGGAACACTTTACAAATGCTTGGAATGATCATGAGGGACAAGGATCTGCTGATTATTATGGGCAAGATGCTGACTTTGTTAACATTTTTGGGATGCCTTTTGCTGGAAAACAAGAAATTGAAGCAAGACATGTCGAAATTCACAAATCATTTTTAAAGGGATCCACATTTGAAGTCTCTGACTTAAGGCTTCGTGAGGCAAAACCTGGCGTCGTCATCGCTCATGTCTATTGGAAAGTGAGTAACATTCAAAAGCCAGGAAAAGATACACTCAATGAAGGCATGAAGGGTATTTTTACCCATGTTTTTTTGAAAAATGATGATAAATGGGAAATTACTGCAACTCAAAACACCTCTATTGCAAACTAAAAAAGCTTATCTTACTTTTTTAATAAAAACAGAGGCTCCCCCCTACTGTTACGAATTTTTTTATCATATGCAGGTTAATGCTACTACAAGTTTAAAATAATTTGAGATTTTGAAAGCGCGTTTAAATGACGGTTTAAAGCTGATTTTTTGAAGATGACGGAGTCGTCAGCTCCTCTCTCGTTCTAGTTGCATACTCCTTAACTATAGCGCAAATCATCTTCCTAATTTGTTCTTTCTGAGTGTCAGAAGTTTTTTCATGAGGATCGCTTATTGTTTCATCAATTAATTCAATCTGAATAGAGCTAAAGGATAAAAAAAACGGATGTAGCCCTGTGCAAAGTAGATAGAGTTGATTCATGTCTTTGGCTCTACTTCCTTGTGATAAAGATAACGGTAATTTGCTGGATGAAGAACCATTAGGATTTACTATAAAGCGCTGTAACGATTCTTGTTGTATTATTACTCCTTGATGCTGCCTCTCTTCCATAGCATCACTGTTTTTGATTATCTGAAATTCACCTACATCTATTTCGCTTAAGTCAAGTAGAGAATTAAGACTTTCTTCATCGACTTTTCCCTTTTGATAGCAACAGCACTGAGTGGGTGCAATCACTTCTTCCTTAAGAAATTTTAAGATATTTTCATAATTATTCTGGTTTTCATTTTCGAGATCATTATGTAAGAATAGGGACATAAGCGAATAGGCAGCCCTTGTCTTCGAGGTTGCATTTTGATTCCCACACCAGTGAAAGAATTGGTGCAGTGACTCTTTATTACAACTATGACCTGATTTTTCTAGGCTAATCAGAAAAGATGCTATAATCGAATATTTGTTAACATTTTCTCCATCAATTTTGATGCTTCTTAGTACCCTAGTACACTGTCAAGGTAGAATTTGCGGATAAAGCCTTAGCAATTTTATTCGCGCATCCTTGGTGGTGAATAAAATTGCTAAGGCTTTATCCGCAAATTCTACCTTGACAGTGTACTAGGACAAACTAGGGCAAATCACCCTATGGTAGTGAGTCGGTACCTCCATGCCATTTTTTTTAAAATTAAAAATAAAATCGCCTCTTATCCAAAAAAGCTCATCTAATTAACACCCGCATAGGAAATTTTTAGGAAATTCAAACCTATCTTGGTAGAGAAATAGAAAGCATTGATTGGCAGAAATTCTATCAATCAAAGCTTATCGCATATTCTACAATCATCATATCGGCTTTTAATTTATGTTTTACTTCAAACTTATCTCCTGAAATGATCGATGATCATCTAACCCACATTCCGCGGGTGGCCTTCGGCCCTGAGGATTTTATTTTAGCAAACGC
>JBEPVL010000071.1:0-10117 GCA_041691035.1 Chlamydiota bacterium | reverse complement strand
GGAATTCTTATATCATATCTCGAATTGTATTTTTAATTTTTTCATTTGGTATAACGGCAAATATGGTCATGAATTTGGCTGCTCGTGCCAGGGAAATCTTTGAGAGTTCTGAAGTAGATGAAAAACGCCAACTTTTGAATTTTGTGTTTCAGAACTTGAAATTAGAGGGTAAAAACCTACTCATAAATACCTGTGAACCATTTACTACCCTAGTAGACTACAAGAAGTGTCCAAAAGGATGGGGCAAGCTGGACTTGAACCAGCGACCAGCGGGTTATGAGTCGGTTGATCTTCCGTAAGAGAGCGTAAAAGAGGGTACATAGGCACAGTCAAATTGGCGGTTTTTTAAAATGCCAATTGTGCTCATTTGCGCCATTTTATTGTAGCTTTTTCCCACCGATTGCGTAAAATTTGCGTAATTTAAGAAAAAACTTTAATCGGAATAGTTGTTGGTGTATGGTTGTATTTCCAAATGGAAGATTTTGACCAGATGCTGGTATATTTTAGTCACTAAGGAATATAGGCTATGGTAGTCTATTACCAATGGTAACGCCGATATCCAAATTGTTGTAGAAATGGTGGAATTTTATGAACTTGATTAAATTAGTTATCGCATGTTTTTTATTCGTTATTTGTGCTAATCCTCTGATTGCAGCACCAGTGATAACCTCTGTAAGCCCATCTAATGGATCCACCAGTGGAGGAAATGTTATAACTATTACTGGAAGTGGTTTTACCGGTGCTACTGCAGTCGACTTTGGATTTAGACCTGCAACTAGCTTTAACGTCATTACAGATAACTCCATTTCGGCTATAGTGCCTGCAGGCACATCTGGAACAGTCGATATTACAGTGACTGCGGCCAGTCAAACTTCAGCTAACACTCGTGCGGATTTTTATACATACACGGAAACTTCATGGAAGGGTATCATTTCTGGAATAAACCAAGATGCCATTACGCTTTTTGATACTGCAACAAATAGTATCGTTACCACCATACCTCTACCGGCAGATTCACTTGCTGCAATTATTACTCCAGATGGCACAACAATTTATGCTGCTGACAACGACCAGGCTAATGTAAATGTACTAGATGTTGCTACTAACACGATCATCGCTAACATTCCTACCCCTGTAGCAGGGACAGGAGCTTTTGACATCATAGTGAGTCCTGATGGTATGAGAGTTTATATTTCTAATAACAGTTCAGGTTATGTGACGGCCATTGATACAACGACAAATACTGTGGTGGCAGATATATTTGTCGCACCAGGTTTAGGCCCTTTATCTATCACTCCAAATGGAAATACCATATATGTAGGTAATTTTAATCTTGGAAATGTAACGACTATTGATACTGCAACAAATACAGTAGGTATAAGTATCATAACCGGTGCTATACCAGGTATGATAGCTATTACTCCAGATGGGACAACAGCTTATGTGGCAAATAATGGAAGCGATACTATATCTGTTATCGACGTAGCCACCAATCTAGTTACAGATACGATAGTTTTTCCTGCAGGGTCTGGTCCTTATGGCTCATTTATCCTCCCCAATGGAACAACTATGTACGTGGCAAATATAAATAATGACACAGTAAGCGTTGTTGATATTGCTACCAATAGTATTGTTGACACTATACCTTTTCTCCCAGGATCACGACCTTTCTGGGTGGTTGCTACACCCGACAGCAAAAAAATTTATGTGATAAATGAAACCACTGATGAGGTGACACCAATAGACGTTGCAACTAATACGACCGGTCCATCTTTTGCAAACATCATGGGGCAGATTCAAGATATTGTTATGTCACCGGATCAAGCACCAGTCGCTTCTTTTTCTGTAAGTATACAACCCTCGGGACTTCCAACCCAATTTAACGCCTCGGCTTCCATTTCACCTATTGGGACCATTTCAAGTTATGCTTGGGATTTTGGTGATGGAACAACATTGATTACAAATTCGCCAATAGTTAACCATACATACTCTTCTACAGGCCCCTTTAATGTCTTGTTGATTGTAACGAATTCTGCTGGAACTTCTACTTCTAAAGTTTTCTCAAGCCGTTTTATGAGTAACAATGGAGGCCCGACCGCAATTTTTTCTCAAATTATTAACATTCCTTCTCTTTCACCAACGCTTACCACTATAAACCCAACTTTTGGTCCAACGATTGGAGGAAATACTGTAACCATAACTGGAACAAATTTCATTAGTGGCAATACTCAAGTGTATTTTGGGGGTGTGCTTGCAACAAATATTGTTGTTGTGTCCGATACAGAGATCACAGCCACAGCTCCTGCAGGAATTGGTACTGTTGATGTCACAGTAGTTACACCCTTTCGCGTGACACCTATAGTTCCAGCTGATCTATACACGTATGTGTCAATTCCTCCATCTCCTCCATCTCCTCCATCTCCGCCAACGAATGTGAAAGGTTTTCAAAAATCCTGTAGATATCCAACCCAGACTGATCTTATTAATGTAATCAAGTGGAATCCTCCATCTACTGGAGTATTGCCAATAGCTTACCGAATTTATAGAGATGCTGCACTGACTGATCTTATCGCGACTGTTCCTGCCAGTGGGAACTTAATATTTGAAGATCACAACCGTAAAAAGAAAAAAAACTATACTTACTTCATTTTATCAGTAAGTGCGACAGGTACGATATCATCTACTGTCTCAGTCACGATAAAACCTAAAAAATAGGAATTATTTTCTTGGACGCTGTTTTTAACTCAATGAGGTTATATGAAAATGATGAAATATTGCGGATTTTTTTTAGCTTTTATCGGATTTTGGATGCCTATAAATATAGAAGCCTCCTGCTTATCAGGAGTTGAAGTTGAAGCAAAAATCTCAGTTTTTTTTCCTTCTTCTAAAATTATTAGACGCATCTATTCTGATGTAATACCTTACTACGAATTAGAGATCGCCAAACCATTTTGTAACGACTGGCAAGTTTGGCTGGGCGTTGGATATCTTTCAAATGATGGCAACGCTATAGGTTGCGGGGACAAGACAAGTTTTCACCTTATACCAGTCACCTTTGGTTTAAAATATTTTTATTCGATAAACCCTTGCATGGATTTTTATACAGGAGCCGGAGCCTGCTGGAGTTTTCTTAAGAACAAAGATCATTCACCTTTTGTCCACACAAATATTTCCGATGATGCTTTAGGCGGTATATTTAAACTAGGATTTATTTATCGTATTAAAGAACATATTTTTATAGATATTTTTACAGAATATCTTTATCAGCATTTTTCCTTTAAGCATCATTATGAAGATCATTACACCATAAGACATAATTTAAATATGAGTGGGTTTAAAATTGGTGGAGGACTAGGTTTTAATTTTTAACTTAACTGCTATCTCATAGGTTTAAAAAAAACAATGTTCATGATCTTCATGATCGGTATGAATGACATATATTTCTACATGCCAACGGCTTACGTATCGAAAATGCATCCTTAACCGTTTCACAAATACAAAAGGGAAGAAAATTTATATATTTTCTTCCCTTCACGCAATGACTGGTCCTAAAATCTTGATGGAATCGTTAAACTAACAGGATCCGAGAATGCTCCTGTAGAACTAACAGATACTACATAATAGGTATAATTCGTATGACTATGCCTATTGTGATCAAAATATTTATGAGGAGCATCCCCAGGTACTGTATGAACAAGGTCTGTCAATGCAGGATCACGAAAGATCTTGTAAGAAACAGGTGTCCAGCCTTCAACTGGAGGATTCCATTTTAGCACATTTATAATATCTATTCTGGAAGGAGTTTGGAAACGATCTTGATAACCTATAAGATGACTTGGTGGAGTGGGAAGAGACTCAATCGTTTGCGTTCTCGCAGCTGAAGGACCTCCATTATTACTCATAAAACGACTGGAAAAAATTTGGAATGTTGAAGTTCCTGCAGAATTCGTCACTCTTAATGTTACATTATAAGCACCCGCACTAACGTAAGTATGGGAAATAAATGGTGAGGGTGTTATTGCTATTGTGCCATCTCCAAAATCCCAAGCATATGAAACAATCGTCCCAATCGAAGAAAATGAATCCGATGCATCGAAGACTGTAGGAATCCCTACTAATTGAGGAGTGGCGGAGAATATTGCCACAGGCGCTGGATCTGGAGACATGACTATGTCTTGAAGATTTCCACCGGCACCATTAAAGGGGACGCCAACTGTATTAGTGGCTACATCAATCGGGGTAACATTATCATTGGTTTCATTGATTACATAGATTTTTTCACTGTCCGGAGTAGAGACTAGCCAGAATGGTAGATCCGATAAGGCAATCGTCGTCGTGATGACTTCGCTCGCAACATCGATAACGGTAACCGTACTGTTATTAATATTGGCAACATATAAGGTTACACCATTTGGAAGAATTGATGATCCATACGGACCAGCTCCAACAGGTAAATTGATTGTATTAGTAACGACTTGAGAAGCTAGATCTATAACCGAGATCGTGTCACTATACAAATTACAAACAAAAGCCTTTATTCCATCGGGAGTAATTGAAATCATACCTGGGGTAATACCTGTAGCAATAGCTGTTCCTACGCTATTCGTTGCTGTGTCAATAGCAATGACACCTCCAAACGAAAAGTTACCAACATATACCGTGGAACTATCGGGGGTAATAGAAAGAGTTCCAAGGTTTCCACCAACAAAAATATCGGTAATTACAGTATTGGTGGTTGTGTCAATGACTGTTACATACCCTGAGGCTTCGTTCGAAACATAGATTCTGGTTCCCGAAGGGTTAGTTATAATGTCAAATGCACCCGGACCAACCGCTGTAGGAATAGTGGCAATGATGGTATTGGTCGCAGCATCTATAACGGTGACACCATCAGGAGAGCTATCGGCCGTATAAATGCGTGTCCCATCAGGAGAAATAACGGAAGCCAGTGAAGTTGCAGGAAGTGGAATAAAGGTATTAAAAGTATTGGTTCCTGTATCAAAAATGGCAACTTGATCAGGAGAAGTGCCCGACACAATTCCATTCCAGGCCGTTGCGGTATATGTATAAAAGTCATCAGGGGTTATAGGAGAAGTTATTGCCAACGCTGTAACAGTGACATCAACAGTTCCTACTGTACCTACGGGTACTGTAGCAGAGATTGTGTTGTCGTCTAAAACTGAAAAAGTTGTTGCTGGTCGGAAACCAAAGTCAACATCCGTCGTTCCTGTAAAGCCTGAACCTATTATAGTAACGGTATTTCCTCCTGCAACAATTCCATCCCTAGGGGATAAAGAAGTTACAATGGGATTAGCATTAAGGCCTTGGAGCCCTATGAAACAGCAAAGAAAATAAAAAAGTATGTGCTTGATTTGCATTTTGAAAACTCCTTGTTTAAAAGCTCATCTTACTAAATCTCACTTTGTTTAAAATATTTTTTTTCATCATTCCTAATACTAGAACGCAGGAACATATAAATTTTCTCGACTCATTGCAGTATTACATAACCTCTAACATTTTGAGTTCACCCTTAATATTAAAAACCATATTTCACAACGGAAGGTATATGAAAGAGCTGCCCTTTTCAAGCAAAACATTATGTTTAAAAGGAACGCTTGTCTTCGTTTTTAATAGTTTCAAGCAGATAGTGCCATTTAAAAAAATATTAACATCTAATCAGGGATTGTTCAAAAAAAGAAGAACAGAACTTAAACTCATCTCTAAATATTAAGCAGCAAGCCGGTAGGTAAAGAATACAATCCATTAGAATGTCCACCGCTGCCTCATGATCAGATGCAGTCACTAATCGCGAAAAGTTATCCGGCAGATTCACCCCTTTCACACGCAAAGTGGCATCTGGCAGTCCAATCCGTTCAATTCCACCTTCTATGATCCGTTGAAGCGATTCGCCGACATCAAACATGCAAACTTTATGCTCGACGAACCGCCATTGATCGTCAAAATACGTGGATTAGCAGGTTTCATAAGGATTCCTTATCATTCAACAATTTGAAAGGAGCTGGGCTCGCAGATGGACCTGTAATCCACGATATTCTGACCCTTAAGAATTTAAGGAATCTTTTTCCTTGTCGTCTGGAGTTTGGATTAATTTCACTCGCTAACGCTCGTGAAATCAGTTCAAATTAGATTGGATTTTTTTTTTGTTATAGGCTACTTAACACCGTAAAGGTGGCGGCCTATTCTTTGACCACACTCTCCTCATCCGAGGATGTTTCACTTGTGGCCGTTTTGAAACACTTCTGGAATGCTTAGATGGTTTTCGATTAGCTGGGTCGACATCCTCATCTCGTGATGATTTCCGAATTAAAGGACGATCCGGCCTTTCCCCTAACACAGGTTTTCCTTGATTATCTGTCACTGTCACTCTTAATAGGTCAAAGGGGTGTTCATGTGTGCGCTCTTCTTTGGACCCTTTCATGATGACATCGTTCCACCGCTGCAAAAGTACCTGACATTCTCGTCCTTTACGAGTAATCATTGAAGTAATTTCTTCCAGATCAGGTTGCGATGGGTCCGCAAGTAATAACTCATCACCGTAAATCTGCGGACGTCCTCTTCTAATATTGTTGCCTCCATGAGCCATCCGATACAGTTTTCGATTCCCCCTCATTCGCGCAACGTGAACAACATGCGGCCACTTACTCACCCCCACGACCCAACCTCTAGTACTATAGGCAGCATCAGCTACGCTTACACAAAAATGGTTTTTGAACACCGTTTGATTAGATATTTCTTCCAATTGAAGTAAACCAACCTGAGGTCCGGATTGATGCGATTCGACCCTACGTACCATTAAAGGAACCACCCAATGAAGTTCTTTGTCCTCCATATGATTAGGTAAATGCACTACAACACTATATTCATGACCCACTGTAATCGGTTTTTGGCCTGGTATATGATTAGGAGTATGAATGATAGAACGATCATCCACCTTTTTAGCATAGATCCTGGGATTAGCCGTACAGTCAATAGCAAACAATGCAAAATCATCTTCATCAATCCCCGGCGCACACTCTTCCGCTAGAAGTTGTGTGACTTTTAAAGTTTGCTTTCTTGTCTCTTCAATTGTTGGTATTTCTTTTGAATGTGTTCGGAACAGACTACTCAACACATCTGTTAAACTGGAATATTTTCTTCTAAACAAGTGTGACAAGCTCAATTTGACTACACTATCAACAGGAGTCGCTGAAATGGTATCGATAAGATCCATTGTGGCTCCCGATCTATAATGAAAGAGGTGAAATAGACGATTGCGAAAACTTTGAAATTTGGATATGATCATGTCGGTCATGGGAATTCTTTGGTGATTTTTGCCTAGTAACAAAAATTCCAACCCATGATCGCTTTTTTGAACAGTTATTTTTGATCTCTATTCACTTTTTATTTCCAAGTTGCATTGTGTTACCCCACTCATTTGAACTGATTTCACGAGCGTTAGCGAGTGAAATTAGTCCAAACTCCAGGGGAACGATTAAGTGATCTGTAAGTAACTGAAAATGAACAGCAAATAAATCGTGTTCCCAGAATTCCCACTGTTCCCACGAAAAAATGAAGAGGTAGGAAAAGATTTCAGAAAAATCGGTCGATAAAAAGAGGTATTGCTTTGAATTGTGCTGGTCTGTTGTAGCCGATTGCGTAAAAATTGCGTAAAATGAGGTTTTCGCAACATTTGCGTAATGTGTAAAAACCCATTCAGAAGTATGTGTGGAAAAAGTGGGGCAAGCTGGACTTGAACCAGCGACCAGCGGGTTATGAGACCCTTGCACTTCCACAAACCAGTGTAACCCAGAATACATAGGCATCACTAAATTAATGGTTTATGAAACCACTAATTGTGTTGCTTTATGCCATTTTATACCAGTCTTTTCCTGTCTAGTGCGTAAAATTTGCGTAAAAAAATACAAAGGAGTCCTTTATTGACAATGTATCACTAAAATGATACAATCATAATAAAGAGAGAAGCTATGAAACGACGAATAGCCTATGAGGGAAGCGAGTTCACGATTGAATGGTATTGTGACAGTAAAGGACATAGCCAAGCTTTCGATTACTTTGATGAGCAACCAAAAGATAAACAGCGTAAGCTTCTTAATCTTTTTCGCTTAATGGGAGAACAAGGCAAGATTTTCGATGAGACAAAGTTTAGAAATGAAGGGGATGGAATTTACGCTTTTAAGCCACAACCTGATCGTTATCTATGTTTTTTCTTCAAGGGAAAGAAAATTATTGTAACCAATGCCTTTATCAAAAAAACGCAAAAGCTTCCGCAAAGTGAAAAAGAGCAGGCATTAAAGGCTTATCAAAGTTATGAAAAAAGAGTGAAGGAAGGAGGATATTATGAAAAAGAAAGCTAAGTCTACCTATGAAGAATTTATTGAAGATGGCGAGCAACAAGCTTTACTTGATAAAGAATACAAAGAGCTGCTCCTATCTGAATTACTCATGGCGGCAATGGAGCATGATCATATTTCAGTCAGGAAATTAGCTTCGGCGGCAGGTGTTTCTCCGACAATTATTCAAGGTCTAAAATCAGGATCAAAAACAAATATTACAATTGATACGTTATCGAAGATTTTAGACGCTGTGGGTTATCAAATCATCTTTGCTCCAAAGAATGGCACTGAAAAGAGGTTAAAATTAGCATAAAGACATGATTGCTGAAAAAACAAAAGAAGTTCTGCAAAAAATCACAGATGAAATCAATAGTGAATATGGCTTTCATGAAGAAATTCCTCGGATTAACTATGGTCCGTGTGGCGTTTTTGCCCAGATTTTTTTCAAAAAATGGAATGAGCTTTTCAAAAACAAGGTTCATATCTGCTTCGTTTTGACAAAGTCTAAAGATGAATGTGACCATGTATTAATAAGGCTACCTTCAGGAGAACTATTTGATGGAGGGCTAGGGATTCATACACAGGAAGAATATGACTCCAAATTTCTCATTGAAGAAATGCTAGAATATGATGAATCTCTTTTGGAAAAATGGTCGTATGGGCTTGATCGTACCTATCCAAGATTTTGCCCACATTTT
This sequence comes from Chlamydiota bacterium, assembly GCA_041691035.1. Lineage (GTDB taxonomy): Bacteria > Chlamydiota > Chlamydiia > Chlamydiales > Parachlamydiaceae > JBEPVL01. The sequence continues at coordinate 1,065 of JBEPVL010000071.1, read as the reverse complement.
GATCGTAAATTTGTTGAAAAAGTGGTTAATTCTAATCTCGATTATCTTTCATTATTAAATAATGGAGCTTAATTAATCGTATCCCCAAATAAAAGAGCAAAATAACCTATTTGTGATACTCCAAGGGACTTGTACAATTTTTGTGCAGGAAAGTTTTGCTCCCCCGTAAAAATAATCAGTTTGCGGATTTTATGAATTTCCTTCGCATCCAGTAAGAGTTGCTGCATAACTGATTTGGAATACCCTCTTTGTCTTAAGCTAGGCACAGTATAAACACCGCCAACCTGTCCTAAGTCTAAAGCTTTGGCATTTAAGTCAGCAATAGATACAAGCGTATTGTTCAGGAACAGACCCCACGTAATCTTTTTCTTCGTTTTTTCAAGAAATTGATTCAATAACTGTTCATCGGTCAAGTCATTCGGAAGACCTTCTTCGATAAGATAATCCAAACGCAGTGGTTTCCATAGAATATAATCAGCTTTTGTTAAAAGTCTTACATTGGATTGAGGTAAGAACTGGAGTTTGGACTAATTTCACGAGCGTTAGCGAGTGAAATTAGTCCAAACTCTAGAGGGAACAGAATGGGTATAGATAAGTCTTTGAAAATAAACGTTTGAATGAATTTGTTCCCGAAGTTCCCTAAGTTCCCAGTAGAAAACAAAAGGATCGGTTACTTTTTCATGAAAAGTTAAAGCAAAGATAAGCAATTGCGCTGAATTATGCCTGTCTATTGCTGTTGAGTGCGTAAAATTTGCGTAAAAAGAGGTTTTTGCATTATTTGCGTAATGCGTAAAAACCCATTCAGAAGTATGTGTGGGAAAAGTGGGACAAGCTGGACTTGAACCAGCGACCAGCGGGTTATGAGTCCTTGCAAACTCCACTCATCACAATCATTAGCAAAAGCTAACAGCATCTAATATAGCATTCAGAAGGATTTCATTCTATTGCTTTCATTGGCCATCAGTTGCCTTTTTTTGCAGGCGAGTGGTCCATCCGTGGTCCTTTGGCATAATATATACTGCTCTGAGCTGAATATAAAAAAAATCTTGAATGATTGGCAAAAAA
>JBEPVL010000070.1:0-10149 GCA_041691035.1 Chlamydiota bacterium | reverse complement strand
TTCTATCACTCTTCTCTGTTATGAGTAGATTTGTATAGATAAAAAGTAGCGGTAATATTTATTGATATTGATATTACCAAATCTGAATTGGGTTGTATTTTGTAATCAGACCGAAGGTCTGGAATTGCAATAACCCAGGGCAACGCCCTGGGTATCAATCAGTTACATCATCGCAGCCTGTAAGGCTGCAATAATTAGTCTAAATTATCGAATGGGGCAAGCTCCTGTTGAACAGGCTTCTAGACGATCCTCTTCCGTTATATGAATGCCACTATAGTCAATCTCTCTTAGCGAAGCCACATACCCTTCATAGGCTTCTTTTGTAACGACTTCCTGTGGAAGATACGCATAGCCAAGGTCCGCTGCATTTTTGGCTGGGTTGTTTTTGAAAAGAAAAGAAACGCCTACATAGGAATCCCAATTTTTCATGAACCACTCAATAATGGAGGGAACTTCGGACGGATCGTAAGAGATTGTATTGGAGACGTTTTGTTCACACCAAGTGGTCTGAAGCATATTGTACCACTCGAGCTGAGTCACTGCAGAATCGGCGTTGATTTCAACGTCTTCGACTTTACCATTTTTTCGAGTCACTGTAGTGCGTGTAAAAGGTACGTTTTCATATTTGACCGGAAACTTGACTAACACAGATTCAGGCTCAAAGGGCTTTTCGTAGACTTCATATCCAGCATTCTTGAAACGTGTGACAAGAGGATCGTGCTTAGAGAATGTAATATTGTTAAAAATATATTTTCCTAATGGCATATGAATCCCTTCAGGAACTTCTCCCCATTCTTCCGTTCCCATGATTTTACTCACAGTTCCACTTGGTTTAATGCAGGTTACATTTTTTGGAAGGGGGGAATTGAGTTCAGTGGCCATGCTATAAGCAGCACTTACAGTCACGTTCTTCATGCGTTTATAATCATAGGCTGTGAGATCAGGTCGTGAACGCACTCCTGTTAGTCCTACTCCACAAAGATGTAAGAAGTCATTGTTAAGATGCCAGGCTTCTTGCAAAATCTCATCCCTTAAGTTTACCATAGTTTGGCGATAATTCATTCTGCCGGCTAAGTGCAGGGCTCTTTCAAGGCCAACTTTATCTCCTTTAAAGGCTAAGACGTTCACTTCTGTTAAATTACAGAAGCTCTTATTGCCAAGTAGGATTTCTACACACGGGTTGCATCCTTTAAACCAAGGTGCCCTTCTTTCAGCTTCCGCAGCGTTAATAATTCCAGGCTCGGATCCTCCGGAATCAAGAATCAGTTGAAAAACTTTCTCGAGCTCTTCTCGGGTCGGCTTTGTATTGAATAATAAGCTGTTATTCGATTGCTGACGGTGCGCATTGCCTTTCAGCCACCACTCTCTTTTTGCAATAGCAAAATCTTCCCATTCAGGCTGCCCATATTCAAAAAGCGCAATTTGAGCGGAGCGTCGACTTGAGAGAATGGTTCCGAGCCAGTTAACGATATCCAGAATATCCATTCGAGTTAATAGCTGATCGGCCCGATTTGAAAGAATCTGAGCAATCGCTTTAAATGCTTTTGCGATCTGCTCATCTCCTGAAGAAATCCAGCCATAACCTTTTAGACGTGTTCCAGCAGGACGTATCTCAGAGAAGTCCAGCACTAATGTTTTAGCTGGAAATTTACCTGCAACTAACTTTCCGACAGCTTTTGCCCAGGCAATGGCAGAGTCGCCGATTTTAATCGTCCACGTTTGTGTATCTGGATTATAGGTCTCTACGTTTTGTTGAATCCCTCCTTTTTCTGTTCGGTTAGATCGGAGGACTTTAATTTCATGAAGAGGTCTTCGAAATCCATTGAGGGTGCCTGTGATGGGTCTAAATCCGACTCCACAGCCTTGTAATAGAAGCCATAAAACATCGACAACATCATAAACTGTTTCAACATGTGTATAAGAACAGTTAAACATGCTGGACTCACGTATTCTGCTGAGTTCCGTACCTCCGAGCCATAAAGTGCGTCCGGCGGGAGTAATATAGCGGCCTAAGATCAAAGTTCTTAAATTTTCGAGTTCGTCTTCCTGGCCTTCATTGAGTGAGCGTCCAAGCGCACGTTCCCAAAGCCAACGTTGGTGCGAAATTACCCGATCTACAACTTGATCCCAATTTTCCAAAAGAGTGTCTCCCTCCTTAACAGGTCGGTGATAGGTACGTAATGCGGTGGCCATAGCGCGGGATGTGGGTTTTGTCATAGGGGGTATTCTCCTTGTTATTATACAATATATTGTAGCAGTAATGAATTAATACAACAACCTGTAGTAGGTATCCCCATTGGTATCCCTCTTTTTTGCATTAAAGTCAAGCAACAAAAATGATTAATTGGGGTACACATTCGGCATGATATAACCACAATCAAGCTCAATGGTTTATAAGGAAAGAATCTGTTTCAAAAGAGAAATTCCAGGATCGGAAGGTACAATTTGATTCGAAAGAGGCATCGATTGTCTTCTTTTAAGAAGAGAAATAAGGACGCTTTCTATATTTTCTTGATCTAGTCGATGATAAAAATCAGCGCAGATTTGAAGGAGATCATGAAAATCTTCTTCAAATTTAAGCAAAGGAAGCGTCGCTTCAAGTGTCTTCTTAAATGATCCCAAGTCCCCAATCACAACTAAAAGAGAAAGAAATTCTAAATCGAATTCAAGATCGTTCTCAATATAGTTTTCTTCGATGATCTGAGCGATGCGTTTTTGAGGGTTTTGACCATTGATGCGAAGCTTAATGAGATCAAACCATTTGTCGCTTTTTAAGAATATTCCCAAATCTTCAATGAGTTCATTTGCGTAATTCAAGGTGTCATTATTCAATTGTTCAGAAATGTAATCATAAAGAAAAGTAGAGAGCTCATTAGCAAAATAGCGGGAAACAGATGAAAATGCCTCTTCAGGGTTAATGCCCTCATCAGAGCTATTTTTAAGAATTTGAATCATCTGAGAAAGCAGGTCTTGTAAAAGCCTCGCATTGTAGAGATTCCCTTGATTAAATAAGGAAATCTGAAGATCAATTTGATAACAAAGTGTGGACAAACAGAGCTTTTCTGAAAGAAATCTTTGCCATAATTCAAAAACGATCAAATAAATTTGATCTTCTTCTTCATGAGAAAAGGGACGGTCAGCTGTTAAAAAGTCAACATAGTCTTCGGGGGAATCACATTCCTCTGCATAGGCGTGCAAAGAGGCAGAGTCTAACTGTATTTGGAAAGCGTTTAACCGATCAAATAGAGTCGAAGTAGGAATAGAACTATAATCCTCAATTTGCCATTGTTCTGCCGACATGGACGAATCCTGAAGCCAGTTCATTCTAAGAAGAGTGTAAAGAGCGCGTCTTTCAATTTGATTATTCATATCTGTCATGTGGGGGTTTTTAATTCATGATACTTGATTGGAAATTATTTTAGAAGAGCTTTACCTAGAGTTTATTAAATCTAGATTAGGATTTAAAAAGCACCCCTATCGCATGTTGTCTGAATAAACCAGTCGAAACAGACCCCAAAAGACAGTTTACAAAAATTTCGGAACCGCTTTTTGTTTTAAATAGAAGGCGAGTTTGGTATTCATTCTGATTAGATAACTCTTGAATAGCTATTTTCCAATCACTCAAAGAGCTTTGTATAATATGTGGAAAGTCAATCACAAATTTTTCTGGAGTCCACCCAAGAAGATGCTTGGATTGGCTATTGACAAATATAAGTTTATTTTCTTTCAAAGAAAAAACAAGAACGAGAGTAGATGTCTCTTCACGAAGACTGTCAAAGAGACGTCGCTGATCAATTGCATAACGAGAAGATTGTAAATCACGATAACGATTCACTTCGGGATTAAGGGAGTGGGATCCCGATAACTTTTCCGCTATTTCCATACAATGTTTGAGTAATGAGTACGCTTCCGTTGCGGAGATAACATTTTGATTAAAAAAATGTTGAATTTCATTTTTTTCGGTGGAGGCATCTAAACCAAAATTCAAGACAGTTTGTTGGTCTTTTGCTTTTTCTTGAAAGGGTTGTGAAAAAATGCTTGGTGTATCTGATTCATTGAGGTAAAGGAGCGTTTTGATTTCAAAGCTGAGATCATGCACCTTGGTATCGAGATTTTGAATCTGCTCAAGTCGTTTTTCCATCTCATTTCTCTGATCTTCGATCGTTTGCTGAAGAGAGCTCAGCTGAAGGTTTTTTTGCCTTAATTGCTCATCCGCAAAAAGTCGATAATCGGAAAAATCTTGGGTAATCTGTGCCTCTTTGGATTGAAGTCTAGAGGTTTCTAAGGAAATTGTCTCAATAAAATCATCTTTTAAGTTGAGAGTGTGCAGTAAGTCAACATTCTTTTCTTCCAATTCTTTGATGTTTTGAACGAGAAAGTCAACTTGTTTCTTAGCTTCCAGGTAAGAAGATAACTCATTAAAATCGGTGTCGGAAGACTCGGGCTTCTCAAGACTATCGAAGTTCGTGACCTTAAATTCAGTTTGATTAGGGATTAATGGAGTAACCAATTGAATGGAAGGGGAATGTTTTTGTTGAAAGTAATTTCTTAGATTAGACTCCCAATTCCGAATTAAAACGATCAGAATAAGAGCTGCTAGCATCAACAGGGATAGTCCTATTGATAAAATTGACCAACTTTTTTCACGAGACATGACTCCTAAACTATAGGCTGTAAGCATGAATAGGGGGGTAAAATAAAATAGGATCACCGCTACAGAGATAAATTGTCGATGCTGAGCATTCCACTTCATAGTTGACTCGTGTTAATTAAACATCCTCATTTGCGCTGACTATACATAATTTTCATTAAAAGAAACAGGATGAAATTCAAGCCTATAAACTCAAAATCTAGGTTATAAATGAATTGCTGAGTATTTGATAAGATGATAAACTTCCGAACCACAGGTGGAATGAGTTTTAATAATTTTTCTGACGCCGACTTATGAATAGAAAAAGTGATGCCTATATCTTATCTATCGATGCCGACCACTTAGGATCTTCCTATTTTAGAGATTGTTTTTTCTCGCGTCAACTTTTCTACTTTTTCATTTGGCGAGATTTCATTGTGCGCTACAAACACACATTTCTTGGACTTCTCTGGGCTCTCATCCGACCCCTCATCAACATGGTCATTTTCGCTTTCGTATTCGGAAAGATTGCAAATCTCTCTTCAGGAACAATTTCCTATCCACTTTTTGTTTTAGCAGGGATGGTTCCTTGGCAGTTTTTTGCGAATTGTCTCATAGACTCCCAAACATCCATACTCAATAATGCAGCATTGATTACAAAAATTTATTTCCCTCGCGCTTTTTTACCCATGGCTTCAATTTTTGTGAATGTCCTTGATTTCACCATCACTGCAGTCATGATGGTGGCTTTGATTATTTTTTTTGGATATAGTCTCTCCATCCATCTTGTTTTTTTACCCCTCATGTTTCTTTTGCTTTTCACTTTGTGTTGTGGTGTGAGTTTTTGGTTTTCAGCTTTTTCAGCGAGATTTAGGGATGCAAGGTTCATTCTTCCCTTCATTTTACAATTGGGAATGTTTATTTCACCTGTAGGTTATAGCGGATTTTTAGTGCCGGAAAAATGGCAATGGATATATTTTTTTAACCCTCTAGCTGGTATTATCGAAGGGTTTCGTTGGGTTTTCTTTGGGGTCTACCATCCAGGATTACCTTTTGTTTTATGCCAGTCGATCTGTGTGTCTGGAATCATTCTCTTACTTGGATGGTTTTACTTTCGTCGTGTTGAGCGTTCCCTAGCAGATTTTATTTGAAGTCATCATTATGAGTATTATTGAAATCAGCAATCTTTCTAAAAAATACATTGTAAAGAAATGTGGACAGAGTCCTCATACTTTCAAAGAAAGTATCGTCCACTGGTTGAGAAACCTCAAGCATGCTTTTCACTCAAAAAAGAGTGATCCCACTCTAAATGAGTTTTGGGCTCTTAAAGATTTATCCGTATCCGTTCAAGAAGGAGATAGGATCGGTCTCATAGGGAAAAATGGTTCCGGTAAATCCACCCTCCTCAAACTTTTATCCAGAATCACCGATCCGACAACAGGAAAATTGAAAATAAAGGGTCGGGTCTCGTGTCTTTTAGAGGTAGGTACAGGGTTCCATCCGGACTTAACAGGTCGAGAAAATATCCTTTTTAGTGGCGCCCTCATGGGGATGTCTTATCGTGAGATTCAACGTAAATTCGATGAGATTGTCTCCTTTGCTAACATTGAGGCATTTATCGACACACCAGTCAAGAGATATTCCAGTGGAATGTTTTTAAGGCTAGGATTCTCCGTCGCTGCACATCTCGACAGTGAAATTTTAGTCATAGACGAAGCTCTCGCTGTTGGTGACCTTCAGTTTCAAGAAAAGTGCATGAAAAAAATGAACGATCTCGGATCGAGTGGGAGAACAATCATCTATGTAAGTCATGATATTGATTCAGTTTTAGCTTTATGCAATAAAGGAATCGTTCTAAATCAAGGGAAGCTTGTTGCTTCTGGAGAAATAGGAGAGTGTGTTCAACACTATTTGCAGTATTGCTTCCCTGTAGGAAACACTTGGCAAGGCAATTTAGGTGATGACCATATGCGTATTTATCACTTCTCAATGACCCAGCCGCAGTTTAATTCGCAGTACTACCTGCCCCACGAAAAAGCAGACTTGGAAATTGAGATCGAGATAATGAAACCTCATCCTCTATTCACTTTAGGGTTCACTCTTTTCAATTCAAGACATCATGTGGTGGCTCGTTCCCATGTGACAGATCACCCAAAATATTTAAAAATGATGCAACAACCAGGCAAATTGACCCTCAACTTTCCCATTGACCTAGCCCTATTTCACCCTGGAGATTATCAGGTGCGCATTGACTGTTCCTTGCATAATCAAAAACGGATACTCAATGATGAAGTGAGTATAAAATTTTCTGTTATCTCTGAAGAGACACCACAAGCAAGCCGTGCACTACTGGCAAAAGATGGATTAAGCTTAGGGAATCGATGGAGACAAAAATAGAATAATAAATTTTTTATTTACCAGTTAAATTAAGGATGAATCGCGTATGGCTCAAACTAGTACAAATGAAATTAGAGGTGGCGTCAAGCTTGTTGTTGAAGGTCAGCCTTATACTGTAATCAGCAATGAATTTGTTAAACCAGGAAAAGGACAAGCTTTTAATAGAATTAGAATGAAACAGTTGCTCACTGGGCGGGTGGTTGAAAAAACATTTAAGTCTGGGGAAAAGTTTGATATAGCTGATGTTAGCGAAGTTCAGATGCGAATGCTCTATAAAGAAATTGATGGCATTGTTTTCATGGATGAACAAAGCTTCGAGCAGGTTAAAATCACTTTAGAAAATATTGGGGATAATATTCAATGGCTGATGGATGACCATCTTTATGAAGTTGTGTTCTATAACGGTGCCCCAGTAAGTGTAGAGCCGCCTACTTTTATGGAGCTCAAAATAACAGAAACTTCTCCAGGAGCAAGAGGGGACACAGCTTCAGGGCGTGTCTTAAAACCTGCAATATTGGAAAGCGGTGCAAAAGTGCAGATTCCAATCTTCGTCGACGAAGGGGAAAAAATCAAGGTAGATACACGCACGGGTGAGTACGTTTCTCGCGTGACCTAGATTTTTCAGTGAATATAGCGTAGGCTTTAGCCTGCGCTTGTTTTGTCAAATTTATCCGACATATAAATTTAAATGCCGGATAAATCCGGAAAAAACAAGCACTTAACCTACGCTACATCGATGATTGATTTAATAATTCGCAAAGTTGGCTGTAGGATGGAAATTGAGAGAAAGAAGTATAACCCTGACTGGCTTGATTACACTGTGCGATTATGCATTCACTCCCATTGACAAGGGCAATAAAATAAGCCTTTAGAAAGTGATTATAGCCTGCCACCTGCCCAAAATCCTGTTTTGTAAGAGGGACGGCTTTGCATTCGATTAAGAAAATTGGAACATAGCTAGACGGACAATCAGGAGATTTTCCGAATACAACAATATCAGCTCTTCTAGAAGGAAGAGGATCTTTTTGGAAGTTCTGCAAATGCGCCATTTCGTGCAGACTCTTTTCTAAGGCTATCCATTCGCTTGGATAGCCTTGATCCTTAATCATCCACGAGAGTAAATTCTGACGAATATGCTCTTCCGGAGTCGCTGCTACCTGCTTTTTACGAATCAAACAATGAATATCTTTTAGTCTCATTTCCAGCTATTGAGGTTCAATGATTCCGTAGTTCCCATCTCTTCGACGATAGATGACTTTGAGCTTCATGTCTTCTTCATTTTTAAAGATTAAGAAAGAATCTTGTGAAAGTTCCATTTTCATCACCGCTTCACCCATGTTAAGGGTTCTAAGAGGAAATTTTTCTTGCATCACAACCTCATGAGGTTTTAACAGCTCCTCAGCCCTGGAAGCTTGCTCCTCATCGAGCTCCATTTCGAGTTCTTCCTCTGGTGTAAATGGTCTTCGAATGACGTTGACATTCATATCAATGACAGCTCGTCCTTTTGCATGGTGATCTTGAATCTTGCTTTTATATCGAAGAATCTGAGCTTCTAAACGTGCAACAGCTTTATCAATAGAAGCATACATGTCTGTCGAAACCGCTTGACTGGTGATCTTAATATTTCCTGCTTTGATGATGATTTCAACCTTATGGTCAATCCGCTGAATGTCCATGATGACTGTAACATCGATGATCCGATTCATGAATTTTTCGATTTTAGAAATTTTCTCTATGGCATAATCTTTCATCGACTCGGTAACTTCCACATGCCTACCTGTAATGGCAATATTATAGGCCTCATCCACAAATGTTACAGCTTTATCTTTACGAGTCATAGGTACCTCGGTAGTTGACTTTGAATTTAGGTTCTAGGAGTTCCAATCAAAAACAAAACGAATTGCAAAGAGAGCAACCCGACACCCTACATTATAGCATTGCATGGTCCTCATCGCAAAGAAAATTTTGACATGTGTAGCGGCAAAATTAGGGCGACAGTCTTCTTTTTAATTCGAGATTTCCTAGTTGTCCACAGGCAGCCATGATTTTTTGCCCTTTTTTTTGACGAATTAGTGTTCGGTAGTGATGGAAACGTAGCCGTTGAGCAAAGGCATCAATTTGCTCCTGGGAAGGGGGCGAGTATTTATCATGGCTTTGGGGATTGTACGGAATCAAATTAACTTTCACAGCTAAACCCTTTAAAAAAAGAGCTAGTTCATCCGCATGTTCCAAGGTGTCATTTTGACCCGCAATAAGAACATAGGCAATTAAAACTTCTTTTCTTGTTTTAGTACAAAAGGTCTTTAGAGTGTCGTAAAGAATTTCAAGTGGGTAGGTGCGTGTAATGGGCATTAACTTCTTTCTAAGTGCATTGTTAGGTGCGTTCAGAGAGACCGCTAGATTCGGAATCGAACCCCTTTCTTCTAGAAGTTTTAAAATTCCATCCACCCTGCCACTTGTTGAAATTGTAATGTGATTACTGCCAAATCCAAATCCAGATGGATCAGTTAGGACGCGGTAAGCTTGTAGGACTTCCTCATAATTATCAAAAGGCTCCCCCATCCCCATGAAAACGATATTTCTCACGGAATGTCCGAGAATAAAACGTGCTGTAAATAATTGACTTAAGATTTCAGTCGTGGTGAGATTTTTAACCAATCCCATTCGTCCTGTTTCACAAAAAGAACAACCCATGCGACAGCCAACCTGAGAGGATATGCATAATGTCCCCCCTGCTTGCATAGGAATTAAAACAGATTCTAACTCAAATCCTTCCGCAGTACTCAATAAAAACTTTGAGGTCTGTCCATCACTTATATTTAATTTTAGGGGAAGTATTGAGAAGTCAGTCAGGGCAACCATTTCTTCTTTCAGGCGAGCGGCATTCCCAAAAGCTAAACTTTCACCCATAAATCGACCGGTTCGAAACCACTCTTCGTATAAAAGAATAGCATGGTCTCTTCCTTTTCCAAGTTGCTTGTAAATCCACTCAGAATAAGAACTTGATGTGTGCTGAAGAATAGAAATAGATGGAAGAATTGGAAGCATAACATTTAAAAAAAACTGTTGCACCGAAGAGGGCTCGAACCTCCAACCACCCGGTTCGAAGCCGGGTACTCTAT
>JBEPVL010000069.1:0-10437 GCA_041691035.1 Chlamydiota bacterium | reverse complement strand
TTGTGCTCTAGAAATTGGGCTGTATTATGAATTTATTTTTTGGAAATGGTATAAGTCAACAGATAGGAACTACGGCGGATATTATCCAATTCCCAAAGCGCCTTTTTTGTGCGATTTTTCCTTGCATAGGAACTCAATTTGCCAATAATGACGCTCTGGCTGGTTATTTTGAGTGCAAGCGAGGCAAAGATGTGTTGAATATTGTCCTCTTCCTCAATGATCAAGCGAGTATTGGCTTTGCTGGTGGGCTTCAATAAGAATTTTTCGTCATAATCGCCAGGGTTTTTAAAACCATACAAAGTATCGGTCTTGCTCCGAATATCCCTATAGCGTGGCGCAAATTGATAGCCAAACGGCGACAAAATGGCAAAATTCACTTGATTGGCTCCATGTGTATTGGTGGAGTGGATGGTTGGCTGAATATCAGTGGTGTTGTTGTATAATACATCAAAGACATAATGGCTTTCATGGTCATTCGCGCCAAAAATTCGAACATTGACGGGTACATGGTTTGCCACCATCGTGTACTGGCTAACGCCTTTTTTCAAACCAAAGTATTTTGGCGAATGACGTGCCCCAATGGTAGAAAATTGTGTCTCGAATTTTTGCCCGTCACTCGATGAGTGGGTCGCGTCATCGATATCATAGTGACGGAAGATTGGCAATTTTGCCATCGCATTGCTCACACGATCATTGGATTCATGTAGTGTTTCAAGACGTAGGAAACTGTTGGCAGCAGCAAACAAGGCCTGGTAATTCAAATCGGATATTTCACTCATTTTACCAAGCCCGACATTAGTTCCATATGCAACCAGGCAGGCGATGATTGCTTGCTTATCCAATGGAGTCTTCACGTAGCGGTTGAGAATATGGCTGAAAGATTCCAGACATTGACAGTTGGAATCAACGAACTGCAATAAATGTGCAATATTCATTTGTTGAAGGCTGTCGAAGAAAGGATTATTAACGATGTCCTCGTCTCGAGCATAAGGCAAGCTCCAAGTAATATTGCCGCGCTTTTTAGTGAGTTTGATGTGCGCATTCTCGCCGGACAGAATGCGCTTATTTACCTCAATATATTTAGCCTCTAACTCGGTTTCCAATTCTGCCAGCGACACCGTCATCGACTTGGCCAGATCGGGTATATCAATTTCTTTGAGGATTTTCTCCTTGTTGACCCGCCACGTTTTGACCAAGGGAAATATAAGGGACGAAAACCAATAGCAATGGATCGACAGCAAGAGGTAATCCGCCTTGTAAAGAGCGGCATATCAAAAGCTAGCATTGCTAAACAACTAAGGATGGGAGAAGCATCAGTATATCGAATTTTAAGAAAATCGAATGGAAATAGTATTGTAGACACTCCAAAGACTGCCTTAAATTCATAAGACGATTTTCTGTTGCATTGCTCCTCAAACCACAAGATCAGCCTTTTCGACCACGAACAGCCATTTACGGATATATCAATAAATAATTTAATCATTTTTGTTTTGTATAAAAATATTACTTCACTATAAAACCTCACAAAAAAGGGAGAAATGAGGTGTATAGTTTTTTTAAGTTTATTTCTTTTAAGCGTTTGGTTTTATCTAGTGTTCTCTGCTCTTTTCCGCTGGCAGTTGTAACGCCGCCTCCTGTCTATGGTCAAATCAATCTCAATCTTAATGACATAAATTTTGGTGTAAAGGTACAAAAACTCATTGATAAAGTTTGGAAATATTATAACAAGTCCGATGCAAATAATATACTTGATGTAGTCTTAGAACTTAAATCAGAGATCGAATCTTATACAGGAAAGAAAATTGACGTAAGTAAAGAGATTGATAAAATTGAGACGGATCTCAAAAAGAAAGGCAGCAAACCCCCTAAAGACATATTTAAAAAGTTCAAGGATGTAGTTAAAAAGATGATGAATAAATGGATGAGTATCATGTTCCCAAACTGAAATAAAGCCAACAATCTCTCCGGCTTCTTCAGCCACAAAAACAGTCTCACCGTCAGTGACATTTTTATAGTCTGCAATCTTGAATTTATTTGGATTTTCCCAAGTAAAAGTTTGTTGACGTACTATCAGAAACAGCCTCTCTAACTGGGAAGTATCAGCTTCTTTTGCTTTCCGTATACTTATCATGGTAATATTACCTAACCTTGCTTTATCTATTCTCTCGGATCCTATTACTAAGGCAATTTTATTCAAGTGCATTGAATTTCACTAAAAGTTACCACAACCGCCCCGAAATAACACTTTTTGATATCGGCCCAAAAATACGACTGTCATCGTGCTGTGCAGATAGATTATCCGAGAGTACGAACACGCTATCTTTTGGCACTGTGAATAGTTCATCAATTGCAAATGTTCCGTATTCCCATCCAGACCAGTTTCTGAAGACATCGTCCTGAAGATCAATTCCATTTACTGTTATTTTTCCTTCAGTAATCTTAATAGTATCTCCTCCTAATGCTACGACTCGAGCGATCTACATTTTTCCTTCATGCTTGAAGACCGCAATGTCTCCGGTTTGATATTGACGCGAGAAGGGAGAGATTCGGTCCACCCAGTATAAACTCCATCTCTAATAGCAGGCTCCATGCAGTCACCCGAAATGCGGTACGCCTGGGACCATCCGACTCCGATCATTATCAATAGTGTAATTGTCAAAATACCATCTGAACTAAAGTAAACTTTTTAGATGATACTGGAATAAAAGTGAATAGGATTATTAATCCTTTGTTCCAATTCGGATTTTCAGAAAGAAATTGTGCGGACAACAAAGAAAAAATGCGGTTTTTCCGCAATTAAGATAAAAGTTGATAGGAAAAGACCTGATTTTAGATCTTCAAAGCTTGAAAGCAAAGTTGCTCTGATTGATTCAGACCATTTGCGTAAAAAATGCGGAAAATGAGACTTTTTATAAGACTTTTGCATAGTAACTCCTAACGTTTAAAAACGTTCAGAGCTATATACAAATGGAATAAAGAAAAGTGGCCAGGACTGGAATCGAACCAGCGACACAAGGATTTTCAGACCCATTCGGCGTAAAACTCTGAACAACAGAGATTAAACCAGAATGCGATTTTCCTCTCAAACCATTTAAGATTTTATTCGAGTCGATTCTGAAATATTCGGTTGCTTTCTGGTCAGTTGCGTAAAAAATGCGGAAAATTATGAATTTTCGCAATCCAAAGGTTTGAACTGCGCCTTGACAAACTATCCTACTATGTGGTATACATAAGAATATGAAGTGCCAACTGATACAGACACGAGATTTTGAAGACTCTATTGAAAAGCTTGTAGCAAAAAGAAAGCTCAAAAAAGAAGATTTTGAAGATTTCAAGAAAAGCTTAGTAGAAAATCCAGAGCAAGGCGATATGATTGCTGGGGCTGGAGGAATACGGAAGGTCCGCTTAAAATCCGCTACCAAAGGTAAAAGCGGCGGCTTTCGAGTTTGTTATTTATATATCGAGGATCGGTTGATTTTGTTTTTGCTTTTCATTTATGCAAAAAATGAACAAGAAAATCTTTCTCAAAGTGAAAAAGTTGAATTGAAGCAGTTGGCAGATTCTATTAAAAGGAGGATTAGAAATGAGTAAGCTATTTAAAGGTCTCAAACAAGGTCTTGAAGATGCCTTAGCCCATGCAGAAGGAAAGATTACTCTTAAATCGGAAATCATCGAGATTCCAGAACCTCCTGCTGAATACAGTGCCGAAGATATTAGGAGGATTAGAGAACAAAATCACTACTCACAAGGAATCTTTGCAAAGGTTTTGAATGTCAGTATTAAAACTGTCCAATCCTGGGAATCTGGAGCTCGTGTTCCGAGCCATGTGGCTTTAAGGTTATTAGAAGTCGTAGACAAAGGATTCTATCGGCCACGAATTGCTAAAGCAATGTAAGAAGTTAATTAAAGTTTCAAGTTCTTATTCGTTCTCTTTTACAATATGATCTAGAATCAGCTGAGCTCTTTCTTCAACAGTACCAGGAGGGATATGAATAATTTCGTATCCCATGACTTTGTAATTCCTTTCTAAACAATCGGCTTTTAATAGCGATTCTTGAAGATCCTCAGTGCGTGCAGGACCATGAATAACAAAACCAAGACTATCTATAAAAAACACTTTTTTATTGAAATAATGCGCCTCTATCGAAGTTTGTATGTGATCGAGAATACATTGATAAAGAGTACGCTTTTGTAAGAGGATGTATGAAAGGCCATCAAGATGGCCTCGATCAAAAAATACAAGAGGTGCCGTAGATTTTTGTACTTCAGCCTGTCTTTTCGATATCAATTGATACATCTTAATATGATAGTCATCGCTTTTCCAAGGTTTTTCAATACCCTTTTTTAAAGCTTCTTCAATAATTTCTGTGGCAGCTTCTGGCACAATGTAATATCCCTGTTCTGCTAAGAACTTAATAATAGAAGTTTTTCCCGCTCCAGGTCCACCTGTAAGGATGTATCTTTGTTGATTTCGCTCGATACACTGTACATCCGAAGTAGCTGGTTTAATTAGATCAGATATCTCACTGTATTTTTCTACAATCATGTATTCTTCTGCCTCAGCAGCAGTGTTAACTGTAGCGATTTCTGTCATGGTCTGCATCATATTATTTTAACAAGTGGTCCTGTGCATTGAAGAGTGGTATGCAAGAATTTTTTTGCTCTATCAATATCTTTTTCTCCTAAGCCCTATAATAAGCTTCAGCTATTGATAAATTAGTTTGACTACAAGTCATGGCTCTCCTCTAATTTTAGGATTGCATTCTCCATTTTGCGTTATCCAACACTCTTGTAACAATGGATGGTCAAGTTGAATTTCTCCTTCCGAAGAAAGAATGTCGGCAAGTAAATGTACCATACATTTTGCATACGCTTCGCTAGCCGCTTGAGGTTCTGCTTTTGGATAACCAGAAACGTGGACAATCATAACTCCATTTGAAACAACAACCTGATCGCTTTTAGCTTTGGCGACGCTCGCTCCTTCATTTACAGTAAGATCGATGACAACAGCCCCCTTTGGCAGAACAGTTAGACTTTCTTCATCAATTAAAAGAGGGGGTCTTACTCTAGCCGTTCTAGGAGCAGTGATAACAATCGTCGCTTCTTTCAGATAAGGACGAAGAAATAAAGCTTGATTGGACATTTCTGGAAAAACATGGTAAACGGCTTCTGCTTTTTCAAATTTAGCACGATAACGTTCTTGTTTTCCAAATACTTGAGACGGCACTCCCTGCTTTTTTGCCTCTAACACAGCACTTAAGGAGGCTGGTCCCGTACCAATAACTGTCAATTTTTTTGCTTGGTTTCCTTTGTAACGATGAATCCCATCCTGAAAAGCCAACCTTCCAGCAATCCAACTCATAGCTGCTTGCATATTTTTAGGATCATCTACAGAGAGACTTTTAAAACAATCCACGGAAAATGTATTAATACCGCATGCTTGCCACTCTTTTATGTGATCGCCCTCAGCCAATGGATCAAGAAAGCCTATCATATAGGTATTTGATTGAAAGAGCTCATTTTCCAATTGTTTTCTGTTTTCGGTAGGACGCTTGACTCTCAAGATTAAAGTATTTGAAGGAATCCCTCTAGATAAAGAAAAAATTTCAGCTCCTGCATTGATATAATCCGAATCGGTAAATCCTGCTTTCAATCCAGCTCCTGACTCAACACATATTTGATATTTTCGATGCGAAGGTAACGATGCAATTGTGCTTGGTGTTAAAGCAACTCTACCTTCTCCTTCTCGAGTTTCCTGAAGGACCAAAATTTGTTTAATCTTACCATTCATATCATCGCCTAATACACAAAAGGTATAAGTCATGCACAAAACATAGAAAAGAAGTCGAAAAAGCATCTTGATTATCTCCAAATTTATAGAGACGAAAATTTATGGTATCAACTAGCTTACTTTCAAACAATTGAAAGTTATGAAGTGGTTGTTTAGACTTCTTCAGGAAATTTCGGAAATTTTTTTTGAACTCTCTCCTTAAGATGATTTTCATAAATATGACTAAGTACCGCTTCTATTTAAGGAGCATACCCCCTCTGTTTTTCCAAGGTGCTCGTTCCATCTCCTGGGAGTCTCATTAGTTTTCTGCGGGGTTCTTTGTCTTGTTTGTAACCGCTTTGATGAACTCGCTTTTCTTGACATAGCCGAAGAAGCCTTCAGGAAACGAATCAAATGGCAGGAAGGCAAGATAGGCTTTTCTATCGCCTCCTGAAGCGTAGAAACGTTGACGGGCTTGTATCTCTAGCGTCCTTTGGTGTTGAGCATCTCTTGGCTTACCTATGCCGATCAAAGCCCATAGTCTATCACCCGTATCCATCTTTTCTAATTTGTTTAATCGTATCTTATGAGACATAAACTCCCTCCTATTCTGTAATAGTATCTTCTAGTTTTCTGATTCGTTGCTCAACATCCTTGAATTCCATGTATTTGAGAGTCATATTCAAGAGGTCAATAGCAACCCTATGTCGGACTGACTCTGATTCTGCATGATCAAGTAGGCCAATCAAAGTATCGCATGCCTTTGACGCTGTCGCTTTAAGACGATCTACAGCTTGGTTTACGGCCTCATTCTTCCTTTTCTCTAATTCTTGTCGAAAAGCTGGCTGATTTAGCCAATCGAATATTTGCTTTGCAGAAAGTCCAGACTGCTTAGCAGCTGACTCAATACTTGGATTGCTGATCAGAAAGGGTAATGCGTGTAACTGCCGTCTGGTTAATGATGATCTGTCTTTCATGAGATTTCCTTACGTTTTATTACTATTTGTTATTTCGCTCTCAATCCATTCACGTAGATCTATACCTGCAAGCCAAGCATCGCCTGCTCCTTTGCCAATAGGTGTAAGGATTCGATGAATCCGTGGAAACAATCTTTTCCATTTTACCCATGCAATAGCCCCAGCTTGATCAAAATCTGGTAAGAATAAGATGTGTCTTGTGGCTCGCAATAGCGCATCTGTATGTCCATCAACTGGCTTTGTACTACCACCCAGAGCAACGCAATAGGCCAAGTCGCTTGCTTCCTGTTGGATGAGCAAACTATCGAATTCAGATTCAAGCACAAGTCCCACAGGCAATTGTGTATTTCCATATGTAGAAGGGCATGACTTTGATCCCGAAACCTCCACATATTTAGGTAGCGGATTATTTTCTTTCCAAGTTGAGCGACGAATCTTAAGCTTCACAACTTGACCATCATCTGAAAATGTGGGAATAGTAAAGCCAATAGGCAGCCAAATTTTCTGAGAGGTTCCGTCGTCTTTGATGCGTTCTTCTAAACCCCAATCCTGACGACTGCGTTTAAAATCATAGCCTCGATTGTCACCCGAATTGAATCCAATCTTATATTTTCTGACCGACTCGATGGTGAATCCTCGACCTAGAACTTTCTTTAAAGCATCCGAGTTTTTTATCAAATTGGTATGACACCATTCCATAAATGCTGTTGCTTTCTCAATCCACATTGGAGGAGGATTCATGGCAAGCAATGGCCTAGGTCGTTCCTTGCGTATTGATGTAAATGAACGTGTTTTTGGCGTAATTTTCAGTTGAACACAAGCATCTCGATAATTCAGACCATGTAAATCTCGGAGAAAAGTTATAGCATCTCCATATTTCTCACATTTCCGGCAACTATAACGCCCTCCTTGATATTCTCCATTCTTGTTATGGCGTTTAGGCCAGATGGTAAACCGATCATCGCCGTCTTTACAAAAGGGACATGGAGAACTATACTCACCCCCATGACATGCAGCTTTTCTTCTTGGAGGATATCCCGCTTCTTCAATCAGATCTTTTATATCCATTTTATACCCTTACCCAAGATCAGATACCGGTATTTGATCAGTAATAAGTTCAAATACCAGCCTAAAAGCATATTTTAAGCCTTAGGACGATAGTTTTTATCATCAAATACAGATCGAATACCTCTCAAATATCGGTATTTCATCACGTCAAATACCGCTATATTCTTTAGATATAGCGGTATTTGACGTGATAAGTTATGAATCCCAACAGAAAAACTAAGCATCCACCCCTCCCTTTTCTTGGGCAGCATTAATCCAGTAAACCCAAGGATTTCTATTGCTCGATTTTTTTGTTTGATCACACAGTTCTCTTCGGCACTCACCTGCCTCTTCTAATTCATTTAACAACATCCTAGTATAAGCTTGGCTCTGTACAATTGATTCTGAAAGAGACTTGCAAGTAAATCGCTTGCCGAGATAGCGCTTCATTTCAGCTTTGAGCTTGTCCTTGTTACTAGCATTTGACCCACAACGTATTTGCATTGGATTATCAGGGCCTTCCCAGGATACGTATACGCTGTTGCATTCTGGCTGAGGCTGCAAGCTGAAGCTTTGGCTTTTCCACTCTTCTCCATCTTTTAACTTTTCACAAGACATGACCGCATGTGTAGCAGTTTCTGATGGTTTTTCAATCTTAATCATGAAATCCATTGCACCACGTAATGCACTACTTCCTCGCTCTATAGAACCGCTTTTATTCGTATGGTGAACCAGGATTACAGCGCAACCCAGGTTATTGGCTGCTAAACGACATGAATGTAGGACTTTACCCATGTGCTGAGCACTATTTTCATCTGCTGCTACGGTTGCAGTGTGTAGTGTGTCAATGATAAGAACATCAAGAGGAGCTATCTCTTTTGCAAATTGACGTGCTTTCCATTCATTGCAAAAATGATTGATTGTCGCTGTTGCATTATCATCGTACAATTGAGGTGTAATGGGATAAAAAACGAAATTGTCTAAATCGGCGATGCTATGATGTTTTGCTATCGAGGTAACTGGAAGGTAATCCGCCGATACCTTCACCGGCACAATAAGCGACATAAAGAGGACGTTCAACATCAAACCTATTAGCCCATCGACTGGCAGTGCAAAGGCTCATGATCATGTCTACGATCAAAAATGTTTTACCACACCCAGGTGGTCCGTAAACCATTCCAATATCTACAGCTCCAAAAACTTGATCCATTAACCACTTCTTAGAAGGCATTGACAACATCTCAGAAAACGTATGGGGGTTAAAAACTGGTTTGCCTTCAAAGGTCTCATTTTTTGAAACTTTCAGATTTCTCTGAGTTTCATTGATGAGTTTGTCGAATTGTAAGGCCCTCATATCAGCGCAATGTTCCGCTCGAAATTGCTCTTGTGATTCGATAGGCATTTTATTTATAATCATGTTCATAGTGTTGCTTTAATTCATTGGATGCCTGTTTAGCCGATAGGCTCCAATATACGTTTCTAAGACCGGTAAAGTTTAATTCACGAAGACAGGTTGGCAAATAGAGCCTGACAACTTCAGCGTTTCTTTCTGCATTGTCAAAATGCTCGATGTCTCTGCTTTCCTCGAAATGGGAAAGCCAATAATTAAACTGATCAAGATAAGTGATCATCATATCACTGACAAATTCATCGTTTGCAGACATGATTAAATTCCTCTTGCATACGCTCAATACCTTGACTCTTTACCTTCGGGCTTTTACCTAAAAACCCTTCTGCATTACTTAGATAGTTCATTGAGCACCCTTCTCTTTAAGAAGCCTAAAAAGAGTCTCTGGAAGAACGAGCCTGCGGCGGCCTATCTTTAAAAAAGCTCCTTTTAGTCCATTTATTTCACTTTCAAATGCCATTTTTCTAAGAGCACCAGAACTTGGGTATTCGTAACTTTTATGAAAACCTTTAAAGGTGATTGGGATATCGTTGATGCTTGGAAATTCAGACCTATTCATTACAAACTCCTCATGTTTGATATTGCTTTGAATAATTCTGATTATATCGGATTAAAAAAACGCAGAACACAAATATAAGTTACTGAAAATCAATTGATTGGATTGTGATCGAATTATTACGAGGAGAAGTGAAAATCAGATCTATTTTTCTGACTGGATTTAGTCAATTTGATGACTGGTTTTTTTAAGCTGTTTTTGGCTTCCTTCCGGCTGCCAATTTCTTTTTTTCAGGCGTTCGAGGATCCAAACTATTGCTTTTTATGATCTCTTTCCATTTTGTTTGAGCGTATCTAAGCCTGCTTGAGCACACTTTTGTATAATCGTTAAAGACCATGGGGAGAGTTGCAAATGGAAAATTAACCCAGTATTTTTTTGCATGTTCAACAATGAAATTTTCCCGTTCAATTCTGTCATTATCTGCCGGCGTTAAACCCTCTGATTGCAGAGAAGGTGAGAGAGAAGCTGGAATCTTATGACCTGCCCGTGATTGAGCATCTTGTATTTTCAGTAACTGGGCATGGATATGGTTTTGAAGGGATTGGAGATACATCTCGTAGTCTTTGCGATGAAATTGATTCTCACAACTCAAAAAAGAATCTATTGAAGAGCAGGCATTAGGAGATAATACCATTTCCAAAAAATAAATTCATAATACAGCCCAATTTCTAGAGCACAA
>JBEPVL010000068.1:0-10485 GCA_041691035.1 Chlamydiota bacterium | reverse complement strand
TTTTTTTATGCTTTTCTCTCTAGTTGAGTCCTACAAAACCGGATGAACCTAAAATTCTAATTGGTTTCTAAATTTACACCGACCTGAGAAAAAGATGAAAATCAGTATGCTCTTCACTTACGTAGGGATTGCCTAACTGTTCAAATATAGATTGATAATGATCTTACTTTAATATATTTATTCAACTGATAGCGTGATAATAAGAGTAGAATAGTAGATTGTTATGAATACAAAGTCAAGCTTGAAACGGTTTATAGCTCCATTATTTGGATTAATTTCACTATTTTCACTAGTGGCATATGAACACTCCTTACCGGCTATTTCCTTATTGAGCATCAACATTCCTCCTACATCCGGCTCAATACTTCCTCGAAATGTCATCGTCCCATTGAGTGTAGTCAATCGGCTCTTCCCTGAAATTACTCAAGAAAGCAATACAGGTATAAACTTAACTGCTGTTGGTAATCCTAAAGCCACAAGAATTGTCATTTACGCGAACGGCGACGGTTCAAAAAAAATAACAATTACTGTTGATCAATATGAAATTTCGAGTATTGCATTGTTTGCATATCAGCAAGCTATTCAAAAAAGTAAACTTCCGGGATTTGTTTCTCTTTCTATACCAAATCTAGGGCAACAATCCTTTGCAGGCACTGTAACCATGAATGCAGAAACGCACATTGGCCTCGGTTTATTAGATGGTAATCTAATTGTAGGAGTGACGTTAGCAGGCTTTGATGCATCACCTAACAACGCAGACAACCTCGTAACACTAGCTCGTATAGAAGATACCACAGCTAAGACGGCCCTGAATACTGCCCGAATGGGCAGTCCATGAAAAATCAGTAACTAGAGAGATTAAATTATGATGCCTATGGGAGATGATAATAGTGAAATTCGCACTATTCCGGTAGTTACATATGCTTTAATTGTCTTGAATGTACTTTTCTTTCTTCTAGAGCTCTCTCAGGGCGAATCCTTTATTATGAACTGGTCATTTATTCCTAGCCATTTTCTTTCGAATCCCATCGCCAATATTCCCACGATTTTTACTTCAATGTTTATGCATGCAGGGTTTGCTCATCTCTTTGGAAATATGTTATATCTTTGGATTTTTGGAGATAATTTGGAAGATCATTTTGGAAAAATCAAGTATCTCATTTTTTATCTAATATGTGGAATAGCTGCAACATTTGCACAGCTAGTCTTAAATCCTACTTCAGATCTGCCTAATCTTGGCGCCTCTGGGGCCATTGCCGGTGTACTTGGGGGCTATCTTTATCTTCGCCCTAAGGGAAAAATTAATGTGTTAGTAGGCCGCTCCGTCTCACAAATGCCGGCTTTAATTGTGATCGGATTGTGGTTTTTAATCCAATTTGTAAGCGAAATCGGGACCCTTGCCTCTACCAGCAAGGCAGACACTGGTGGCGTTGCCTACATGGCTCATATTGGAGGTTTTTTGGCGGGTCTATTCCTTACCTTTATGATTGACAAAACTGGCTTATCTCATAATAGCTAAAAAATTATAAGGATACCCCAAGTGTACTTAAAAGTACCATAGCCTTCTCTGCATATTTTGGATCTGTAACGGGAGTTGTGGCTCTAAATACAGTGTATTGTTTTAACTTAAGTACGCGATCATCCTTTTTAATATCATCTAACATTTTCTGCGTATAATTAAACTTAGATTTCAGCACCGCTTCGATTTTTTCCATCCTCTCTTTGTAGAAAGGACGTCTAGTTAATAATTCTACAACAAATTTTTTTGTTGTATTTGAAAAAGAGTTTTGTGGGCAAAGCTCATGCCCAGCTTGGATAGTGGCTTCAAAAAATCTGATAGCACCTTTCAATTCTTGTTCTACAGCATTTTCTACTGCCAAGTGATCAGCATTAATTTCTGCCCTTAAGCCAAACGTTTTTTCTGCAAGAATATGAGTTGCATATCCTATTAAAAGGGAAGAATACCAATCTGTGCAGAAAAAAGAGGCAGTGACACTTGTTATTAGTAAAGGTAGGTATTGTTTAATGGAATCACTATGGTTGATGCGTGCAAATTCATGTTTACAAAACCATGAAGCAGCTTCTGAATCAAGACGTTGTAAACCTATATCAACTACGATAACTTTCGGAGAATTTTTAAATAAGAAAGTTCCTAAAGAAAGAGCACAAGTGGGACAAGTGGGTAAAGATCCGGGAATTAATTTGACGGTTTTTCCATTTGGAAATTTTGACGCAAATGCAACCCAATGCGAAGATAAAGAGCCGTCTGTTAGATCAGGAAATGGTTGTCTTAGTTGTTTTCCGACCGATAATGGGACAACATGATTCGCCAAATAAAGAGCATCAACTATTGGATAATAACTTTTTCCCAACATTGAGAGAAGGTTTGAAAACATACAGCTCCTATTATATTTGTTAAAGCTTGTTAAGCTTATTTAAGGAATGAAAAAAAGTCAAAATAATAATACAAAATAATTATTATATGAATATACTTTAACTTGAAAGCATCAGCATTAATTTCTGCCATTAGCCAAACGTTTTTTCTGCAAGAAAATGAGTTGTATATCCTATTAAAAGCGGAGAATACCAATCTGTACAGAAAAAAGAGGTGATAAAAATAAGAAATAATTTGAACAACAGGCGTTTCACTACATTGCTTAATTTATTGTTTTTATGGCATACTTAGAACAACAGTAATAGGAAAGTGCTATGCCAGAAATAAGTCTATTTTTAGGAATAGTTATAAAAATGTTTTATTTAGACCACCCTCCGTCTTATTTTCACGTTGAATAAAATTCAACCTTTAGTTTAGGTAATCTATGCATGAAGCAATAAGAGCAACCCATATAGAAGATTATAAGATGCTTGTAGAGTTTGATGATTTCAAATCTAAAATCATTGATTTTAAGAAAGCCCTAAAAGATTTTAAGTGACAAATATTCCAACCATTAAAGGATATGCTCAAGGTCAATTTTTTCTATCTAAAAGTCCAAGTTTACTCCTGTATGTTTCTGAGTGAAGGCCGATTTTTTTAACGGTCCCCCCGGAATAAGAATTTAAAATTGACACCTGATCGAATTCGACAGCATTATCGCAAGTGCACCGGGAGTGCACCATTAAACAAAAGTGGCAGCTACAACTCACGTCGTAACTACCTATCTATAAAAGACTCCAGTCTGTGTACACTTCGAACTTTTAACCGGTCTGCCTTTTTTCAAGAGTGGATCAGAAAAGTCGCCAACTAATGAAGGAACTCGACTTTGCCGGTCTCAATCTCATAGTATCCACCTTCAATTTTCAAACTTCCCTCTGCGAATAGTTTTGCAAGTACTGGTTTAGAGGCTTTGAGCTTTTCTTCAACATTGCGGACGTTTTGTTTGATCGCCAGCTCAAGAGAATTGCCGGATTTTCCTTTAATTGATGTAATGGCAGGCTGGATGTCGTTTAAAATTTCTTGGATATGGTTATCGAATTTCATGCCTTTTAAGGCAGCATCAACAGCTCCACAGTTTGCATGGCCAAGAACTAATATTAGTTTTGCACCCAAGACGGTTACACCATATTCGATACTGCCGATGGCGAAATCATCTACAATATTTCCAGCCACACGCACGACAAAAAGATGCCCGAGAGTTTGATCAAAGACGATCTCAGGTGGAACTCGAGAATCGGAACAGGCAATAATGATAGCGAAAGGTTTTTGATTTTCGACAGTTGCGGTACGCTTGGCTGTCCAGTCTTCATGGCAAACTGTCGTTGACTTAACAAACCTTTCATTTCCCTGCTTTAATTTTTCAAGAGGGGTCATTTCAGTAGCAGATAGTATAGAGCTAAAAAAGATGCAAGAAGCAAGAGTTAATTGGCAAAAAAACGTATTCATAATTTGTTCCTCTTGTTAATTATTATCCTCTAATACTTTAAACATAAAAAAATGCAAAGAAAAATATTTAAAATCTATTGTTCACTTTGAAGTTTAGCGTGTTTTTGTACGGCTTGCAGATAGGTAAGCGATGCGATCCCTAATTTTAATTTTTTTTTATCATTGCGGCAATATGAGTTCATGCTATATACAAAATTTGATTCAAAATTTACGGTTATAGCAAAGCTAGAAACTAATTTTTGAGTTAACCTCGGTATATTTTTCGTTTCATAAATAAGGAGAAGCGCATGAAGAGGTTGTACTCATCTTTTTTCTTTTTTCTTTCTATGTGTTTTGCGCAGTCGATTTCATGTACTCTTTATTATCCGGAAACGGGAGCCTATGGCGAATTATTGATTGCTGTCTCTAATCCAATAGCAGAGATGCAGTTTACCTATAATGTTAATTCCTGTTTGGCTATAGAAAGCGTCACAGGTTCATCCTCAATATTATATGCAAATGGAATGGCTGTTTTGCAAGTTAATGGGAACGGCGATAGTGCAAAAATATCCAACACTATTCGTGCATACGATCAAGCAGGACAGGGCGTTGCGTGTGTATTTGCAGCAATATATGGATCCGGAGAAGAAACAAGCCAAATTGCCGGTATTGGAAATGATACAGATGGGTTCTTTTTCGAATGCAATAGTTCTATATTTGGGATTTTATATAGAAATAATTCAGTTAATGTGTTCATTCCACAAGTGGATTGGAATGTTGATCCTATGAATGGAACAGGTCTCAGCGGAATGAATTTAGATTTTACTCTTGGAAATATTTTTAAGATTCAATATCAGGAACTTGAATTCGGTAATATCAAATTTTTTGTTGAATCTTCGTTCACGGGGGAGTTAATATTAGTCCATCAAATTAATTATGCGAATGCAAATACAAGTCCTTCTTTGACAAACACAGGGCTTCAGCTAATGGCAGAGGTTGTAAGTTCAGGAGGGAATACAGCTTTAAATATTAGTTCGATGGGTTTATTCATAGAAGGAGAGGTTAATCCCTATCTTGGGATAAGAAATACTGTAAGTGGAAGTAAGAATGTAAGTACTCTTCCTAATAACATTCTTACGATTCAGAATAACACAGTTTTCGAAACTCAAGCTAACCAATCCATGGTGATTCCTGATCAGCTAAGTTTATTTAATAGTCCAGGAGGCACTGGAGATGCAATTTTTTCATTGTATCTTAATCCCGTGGTTGATGATCCCTTTTTTTCGAACATAAGTTCTAATTCAGTTGTTTCATATGATACAACTGGAACGACTTTTAATGGTGGAATTTTATTGGGAACATTTTATTTATCGAGCGGTTCAAGCATTTCAATCAATATGACTGAATATGACCTTAAATTATCTCCAGGAGATACATTAGTCTTTGCTGGCACTGCTGCTTCTTCTGATATCACTGTATATGTTTCCGCTAGTTGGCTTGAACAATTTTAATTGGAAATACCGCATGAAGACATTTAAACTTTTGTTTCTCACTCTGGTGTATTTTAGCAGTTTAGGAAACTCTTCATCTCTTTTTTCGATAGAGGGTACTCCTTTAAAAAGCCATGAAATGCGATGTAAGCCGAGGTGGCGAGAAAATCCTGGGAAAACAGGACCCACAGGAGCAATAGGACCAACAGGAGCGACAGGGGCTACTGGCGAAGCTGGTCCTACAGGAGCAACTGGGCCTACAGGAGCGACAGGAGCTACTGGGCCTACTGGTGCAACAGGTGATATAGGTCCTACTGGCTCAACGGGAGCAACAGGAGCTACTGGCATGCTTGGTTTTGGGGATGCTCAGATATCTGCCCAAGGTGAAGTTCTTACGGCTCAGCTGAGAGTTATGTCACAGTTGCAATTTACTTATAATTTACTTCCGGACTTGGTGAATATTGAAACTTCTGGAGGCGGTTTAGCATTGCAAAGCAGCGGAATGGCTGTTTTAAATGTTTTTGATTCAGGCGATGGCGTTACACTCTCGAGTAAAGCTAGGGTAAATGTTCAACAAGGACAAGGTGTTTCGTGTATATTTGCTGCCCTATACAGAAATGGAGCGACAGAAACTAGTCAAATTGCTGGGATGGGAAACGATACAAATGGATTCTTCTTCGGAGTGACAAATTCCACGCTTTGTATTTTATGGAGAGATAATTTAATTGATACAGTAATTTTTCAACCTACTTGGAATGTAGACCCCATGAATGGAACGGGGCCAAGCGGAATAACGATTGATTACACTAAAGGGAATATTTTTAGAATCCAATCTCAACTGGATTTTGGGAATATTAATTTTTATATTGAATCTCCATTAACTGGAGAGTTCATATTGGTGCATCAAATCGAATATGCCAATAGCTCTGTTGAGCGATCATTATCAAATCCTGGTATGCAGCTAATGGCACAAGTGACAAGCTCAGGAGGGCCTGCCCAATTAGAAATTGGGTCCATGGGCTTATTTATAGAAGGAAATCTTGCTCATTCAGCGATAAGGAATAGCTTAAGTGTCGGGCCGAACTTAGTCAGTACCTCGCTTGCCAACACCCTTATCATTCAAAACGACCCTATATTTTTTGGGCAGACAAATCAAGTCATGGTATTTCCTGACTTATTAACTTTATTCAACACTTCTGGAAATGGTGTTGTCTTTATGCTTTATCTCAATCCAACAGTTTCCGGTGAAGTATTTAATTCTGTCGGAGCCACGTCAGTCGTATCCTACGATACTTCAGGAATTATTGACTCTCCAGGAAGAGCTTTGTTTGCATTTTATCTATCAAGTGGATCTATGTTAATTAATCTTTCCGATTATGGAGTGAGCTTAGCTCCTGGAGAGCAGCTTCTTTTTGCCAGTCAGAGCATTAATGATAGCACTTCTGTATACCTTTCTATAGGTTGGGTTGAGCAATTTTAAAAAGCGTAGTGACATGTCACCGCTTTCCCTGTGTGCGACTTGTCGCCTATTTAAGATCAGTTGGTATCCCAATACTGCTGAAATTGAACGATGATGTGGTAATGGACGGAAGTCAAATATTGAGGAAACGGTCTCTGGTTACTGTTTTGAATTTCACAAAAATTCCTTTCTTTTCAAATTCATTGACAACATAAATTTTTTTATTGATTCTCGTTCTTAAAGGACTCAATTATGAAAATTAAATTTATTATTTTATCTTTAGTAACTGTAACAGCCCACCTTTTTGGTAGTCAATCCTCACCTTATCGATGCAAAATGTCGGGAAATGAACTTGAGGCTGATATCATAGTCATAGGTGGAGGGGCAGCAGGTTGCATTCTGATGAGTGAGCTGTCAAAGAATGGCCTCTTTTCAGTGTTAGGAATAGAAGGAGGACTAAATTTAACAGCGGACCCAGCAATACAGCAAGTAGGTCTTCCAGCATTTTTATTGCCTGGTTCAGCAGGGAGAGCTAAGTTTTTTTGGCCAGGATGGACTCAATCCTTACCTATGCCAGGTCTCAATGGACGAACAAGTGATTGGACAACAGGAATGCTATTGGGCGGGGGCTCATCGATTAATGGATTATATTATGGTCGAGGTACGAATGCAGTATATTCGCGTTGGGAAGGTATTTCCGGCAGCTCTAATTGGAGTCTAAACAAAATTTTGGAAACTTTCAATACCCTTGAGAACTATCAAGGATTAACAATCACATCAGGAGAACGAGGAGTTAACGGCGCTGTCAATGTGCTACAGACCCCTACTATATCTCAGGTTACATCACAGGTACTATTACCAGCATCGCAGGGAGCATTCCCTTTCCTTCCCATAGTGGTAGACTATAATGATCCAACTGTGGAGAACTGCATAGATCCTCGTGCGCAGTGGTTTATCGATCCTTCAGGCACCCAACGAGTGAGCAGCGCGACAGCGTTTTTAAATGACACGGTCATGACACCGGAAGGTCAAGGAGTGAATAAACATAAATTATATATGCTTTTCGGCTCGGTAGCTGTGCAAATAATATTTGATAAACATGGGTGTGCAAAAAAAGTTAAATATGTGAAGGATGGTCAAACCTACGTAGCAAAAGCCCGGAAAGCCGTTGTTTTGGCAAGCGGTATCAATAGTAGCAAGTTGCTACAGCTTTCGGGCATAGGTCCTGCTCGAGTCTTGAAGAAGGCAGGAATTAAGCCTGTTTTCATCAATGAGAACGTAGGAAAACATCTCCAAAACCATCCGCTCATCTTTATTACGATGTTAGCAGATCCAGCACTTAGTGGTGTACCAGCCGGAGCTTCATATGCATTTACTATCAATAATATCTACTTACCTGTCGTGGGTGGTACTTCCAGCGATCCGCGTATGCTACAGATTTTGTTCGAATACATACCAGCTACTGCACAGACTCCCCCGCTATTGGCCCTTGGATTTGATCTTTTGAATCCAGTGAGTGAAGGAAGTGTTAACATTCAAAGCGATAACCCATTTCAGATAGCTGCAGCAGACGATGGTTTTTATCAAGATCCTGTAGACCTAGCAAATATGAAGAGTGCTGTTTCAGTCTATATTCGCAATCTATTAATTCAACTAAGTCTCTTGTACCCCTTTCCTTCACCTTATTTTAAACCTATTTTAAGTGACCCAATCAACTTGGTCATCCTTTCTGGTTATAATGATGCAGTGGTTGAGCAGTACGTAAAAAATAACAGCAATCTATCACTGGACATACACCACTTTGTATCGCACTGTAAGATGGCGCGATTGAGTGAAGGAGGTGTTGTAGATGGCAATACACGTGTTTATGGCACACAGAACGTTTATGTAGCAGACAACTCCATTTGTCCGGTGATTCCCGACATTAATACTACAGCGCCAGCGATGATGATCGGGCTGAGGACTAGTGAAATTCTAAAAACTATCTTGCGATGAAAAGAAACAGTGAGAACTTCAAATGAAAAAAAATATTCTATTTTTAATGACACTCTTATTTTTTATAGCTGCTGATGCACAAGCGCAAGAATGGTATGCTCAAAAAAACTGCTGCTATGAAGATGGCTGTTGTTTGGATGAGATGCATTTCTATGGCCGGATTTTTGCGGGTGCTAATTTTTTGCAAAACACTTCACTCAATGGAAACAAACCAAAATATGATACAGGGTATATCATTGAAGGATCTTTTGGGTATCATTGGTGTTATGGCTTACGCGCGGAAGGTGAATATGCCTATAGAAGAAATGCTATAAAAAAAATCCACTTCCCTGGACAAGGTTCTTCCAATCATGGACATTTCCAAACCTCCTCTTATATGGCCAATCTATTATGGAATCTTCCCTCCTCTTCTTGGGGATGTGCGCTTGGGAATATCCGACCTTTTGTCGGAGCTGGCATTGGCTATGATTTCCAACAAATGCATGCCTCAAATTCTCGCATTGATTTTCATCAAAAATGGAACCATTTTTCTTGGCAATTGATGGCTGGATTAGGCTATGAGATTTTTTGCAATACAGAACTGGCCTTGGAATACAAATTCCATCAGGGAGGTTGTCAATTTAATAACCATTCAGTAGGAATTCAGCTCGTCTATAAATTTGGCTTTTTCAGATAGTTTAGACTAATTATGACTGTTTGGGATATCGCCAAATGGGCATATCTCCAGCTGCTGGGTCCACTTCGAACTTTCTACTACTTCTCTCTCAAGAATTTTTAACCCTATCATAATTAAAAGCTTAGAATTCACTTGAAATTAATGTATCCCAAAAGATACAATAGGGTTATATGGAAGAGGTCGACATTGAAATCTACAAAACCGCCAATGCAATGGTAAAAAGATTATCAAACAGGGAGATAGGTCATGGCAAGAAGTAAAAAATATCAAGAATTTCTGCTCGAGCATTTAGCAGATCACGATGAAGCCGTCGCGTACCTAAACGCGGCTTTAGAAGAAAGCCTTAAAGGCGATGAAGAGTCGCAGCATCTTTTCCTTGTCGCTCTTAGAAACGTGGCAGAAGCGCAAGGCGGAGTCGGTGCATTAGCTAAAAAAGCTCACGTTGGCCGCGAAAGTCTTTATAAGACTCTTTCTGGCACAGGTAATCCTAAATGGCATACGCTGGTTTCGTTGTGCGGGGCGATGGGGTTGAACTTAAGATTAAGCTGAGATATAAGCTGAGATAGTTAATTACTTTAAAGAAGATTGAATAAAGTGGAAAATAAAAAGACCTACTGGACTATTTGTCCGAAATGTTATGGACGCGGCAAAAAAAACTTGAAGCTTCGCAAGAAATCAAGACTCCGCTACCAAATAGCAAATAATAAATTTGAAAAAAATCAGGCGGAAGGAATGGCTTCGGTTCGCCCTAAGATTACTCAATATTTATGCAATAATTGCAGCGGATCTGGCTTGATTCCTGCTACGAGTCATCCCATAGCAGATTCAGAAAACTATCCACATGTAGCAATTATTGGTGCAGGAATAGGAGGCGTGGCGCTGGCTGTAGCTTGTTTGCATCGTGGCATTCCTTTTACCCTTTATGAGCGCGATAACAGCTTCGATGCACGCGCTCAGGGCTACGGACTTACCTTGCAACAAGCAAGTAACGCAATAAAAGAATTGG
>JBEPVL010000067.1:0-11037 GCA_041691035.1 Chlamydiota bacterium | reverse complement strand
TATGTACGAGGCAATGGGCTAATGTGTAATTTTAATTTTTTCATTTGGTATAAGCCCTTTGGTAAAGCTCTGTTTTTGATAGATCGTCACAACGCCTTCCTAATAGCTTGAGGGACTTTTCTTTGCGGACAATTTGATAATCAATACATAGGTCATCACAGAGTTGAATGAAGGGTCCATTGGCGTATAGTGAATCACCATTGAATGTAAATGATAGACGAGGAAATAAACGCCTTATCATTGGCAACACTGAATGGGCTGCCAAAAGCTCACATTCTTGCTTAAAGTCGTCATCGCCTTGTGCCGTGTTTACTTGCTTAGCTTTCAAGGGATAAACATAAAGAGGTATCTTCAGCCCACCTGGAAAGATTACAACAAATGTGACAAAGACATGCACCCAATAGACTATTTCTTGAGTGGTTCCTGCATGGCGTCTTCTTGGCAGACAGTAGGGACAGGTATTATTTCCATACTCATCAACCGCATGGGGCTGAGTATATGTATGGGTCCAAAATCCATCACAGCCAAGGTTGTAACTATTTTCGGGTAATAGAGATGCCGCATGGTTGTAAAAAAGTTTGCTCTTATGTCCCCATCTAAAAATTTCAAGCAGGATTTGATTCAGCTCCTCAGGTTCTATATGACGCAAGTAATCGTCTATTGTGCTTGAATGTGGAAGGCTTAGATCTTCGATTTGTAGAAAAGATGCCATGCTAGCACGCTTCTTACCTTTCAAATTATCGATAGTGGTATTCAATGCGTTTTTGGATCCCTGCCTGAAAGCACAAGCGGAAAAAGCCCATAAAGCCAAGGAGGCGTTTGAATAGTTAATTTTTGATTGTTGTCGATGATCACTTAGATTTGCAAACAGTTGCGGCAAACGAAGATGTCGAAGAAAGCGTATCCATATTGCAATATCGAGGTTTGCAGAGGAATCAGAAATTGCGTTGCAAGCTGCGGTCTTGGGATTGCTATTATCGGTACATTGGGATAACATGAGAATGTCCTTTGTAGTTATGCAGACTGGTTTTTTTGGTTAAAAACAGTCTTATACAAAGGACATTTTTTATCCACTCAAGAGTACTTCAAGATTGACTTAGGAATAATTATTATTTTAAAAACACTTTTTCCCTGTTGTTCTGCTTCACCCGCAATTGCTGCTTGACAATAAGCTTCATCATAATCACTTGCACAAAACCGTACAATATCTCACAATATTGAGCCATAATGCATTATTTAGGGGTAAGCGTAGCTATGAAACCGTCGTCAGAAAACATCAACTGGATTAGGGCTAGCAAAGGTGAGGGGCTTTCAATCGAATACTACGATAAAGAAGGCAATAAGTTGATTCGCAGAAAAGACCCTACTCCAAAATCTCTAAAAGGTTCTAAAGCATGGCGTCATAATAATCCGGGTAATTTGGTAATAGGTCCCCACGCGCGCCAACATGGAGCGATTGGTTCTGCTGAATACATTGTGATTGATGAAAAAGGTAAAGAAAAGAAATACACGTTTGCCATTTTTCCCAGCTATGAAATCGGTCGAGCGGCAATGATAGCTCTCTTTAAAGAAGAACGATTTTTAAAACTTACGCTTGAAGATTTGCCCAGAAAATATACGGGTGTTGAAGAAGGCCAACCAGATACCAAAGAAGCCATTGCTTATCGTGATTTTTTGCGAACAAGTACAAAGTTTGATATGAAAAGAACTATCCGTTCTCTATCCGAAAATGAGTTCAACACTTTAATCAAAAAGATGGAAAATTATGAAGGCTGGCATCCTTGGCCTTGGCCTGATGGTGAAGATTACATACCTATTCAAAAAGTTGGTGGGGTTAAAATAAGCCATCATCGTGTCACAGAATATCTGATTGTCAATCCGCCGGAAAAAAGATGGGTAACTCGGGAAGAAGCTATTCAATTAGCCGAAAAAAAGCTATTACGTGCCGTTGTCGTACACAATAAAAAACACACATATCTTCGTCCATATCCACATGAAACACCTTATAGAGACCTCATATGCTAAAAAATCTTTCTCTGTCGTTTTTCTTTTTCCTATGCATCTTTAGCGAAGTGTCTGGATATTTTTGGGAATTTGAGCAAAATGTCGTTTTAGACGGAGTTTTAAGGCGAGCTGAAAGGACTATCACAAAACGAGAGAATGGCAAAGTAGAAGACAAAATCGAAAGAAGTATTGTTCTAGTCACAGACAAACCTTTGGTTCTTAATCATTCCATCTTATTAGAAAAACAGCCGATTGCTTCTGCGGCAATAACCTATCCCCATATTGATGTATATCTTCCTGAGGAATTTCTACCACTTATTGAAAAGCACGTGCAGTGTAGCGGAACATTTCGGAAAACTTTTAATCCCCATGATAATGAAATCGAATTTCATATCGATACCGCGTTGGATAGCGACCAGTTGTCACATCAACTAAAGACATTTCTCTACGAGCCTGAAGAAGTTAATCTCCGTGGTATATTATATGAAGAAGTTTATCCAGGTCCTCCTGAATACACGAGTGTGAAAATGGGCGATCGCCCTGAAAAAGCAGTCTTTTTAACTTTAAAAGAGCCAATAAATGTTGAGCTCAAAAAAAATACTGAACTAGAAGAAGACGTTATTAATATACCTGAAAAAGGTATCCGTGAACTGCAAGTGGTCTTTTCAGATTCTAAACCATCAGCAGATCAAATAAAACAGGAAGTTTCGCTAAAAGGAACTCTTTATCACGCATGCACGGCTCACCACCACCGAAGAGTACTCATGATGGTAAATAGTTGGAAATTCGATTAATTTTCGAATGATTACGAAGATATTTTACAGCTCTTTTTATTGAAGATGTGTTGGCGCGTTTATGGCGTGTTTAACCTGTACACCTCTATTTAGGTGGCGCGATAAGCCAGTATTTTTTATGAAATGTCTCCTTTCCAAGCCTCTCCAGAAAGATTTGGAAATAATTGGTTTCGTACCATTTTTAAACCCTCTTCTAAACTCCATTGAGGCTCAACTTCTGGTGATAGTAGTGCGCGAATGTCGTCTACAAAATTAGGAGAGCTAGCTTTTTCGATTAAATTTTGCTCAAATTGAGCTCTAGATACTTGAATACCCTGCTTGTCTAGATAATGATGGAATGCTTTGACAACTTTTTTTAGATCGATTTGATGATGTTTGAGAACAAACCAGAAGTCGAATAAGTCGCGTCCCTTTTTTCGCTGAAAAAGAGCACGCAGTTTGGTTCCCATGAGCTCTTCCAAATGGTAGGTTAAAATAGGTGCATTCCCTTGGAACCAACCAGAGTCGACTTTGAAATTTTTATGAATAAACCCATTTACTGAAAAATGCTCTCAGGTATTGATCTCGATTTTCAATTTCATAGGAATAGGAGGATTCTCTTCTGACTGAAAGGTGTAGGTGAGGGTAAAACGTCCTTGCCCTTGTTTCCATTTGGGTTGACCAAGCCAAGGATTTAGAATACTTCGGATTTCAGAGGCTACTTCGCCTATTGATGTCTGCTCGACTTGAACAAGATCGATGTCTTCTGAGTATCTTGGTGATGGGTTGCAATACAGCTTATACAAAGCAGTTCCTCCTCTAAAAGCCAAGGTCTTTGCAATCAATTCTGAAGAAAACAGCTCTACCAACGCTCTACAAATAATTAAATCCTGTTCTACTTGAGCATCTGATATCCAAGGGGCATGTTGACGCCATTCAATGACGAAATTTCTAGGTATCATCTTTTTCAATCTCTAATTCTGTGTTGATAATCAAACGCCATCTGGAATTGAGGGGAGCATCTTTTGGTTTTTCTTGCGGATCTAGCAGTGCTTTTCTTACATATGTTTGTTGTTTTAGACGGTTTTCACAAACTTGCGCGAGTTCTTCCATGTCAAGAATCTCAAAAAAATACCCCAGCCTTTGTAAAAGGGGAGCTTGCTTTACTTGAAGGATTTCTTTCTTAATAGATTCTATATTGAGAAGCTCGGACAAATCAGATAGTATTTCAAAAACAGCAGAAATGCCTCCTACTTTTTGAGGAAATAATACAAGGTCAATAGCTATTGCAGCGGGATCTGCAACTCGTACAAATCCCTTTGAAGTGTTAAATTGACGAACAGCAGATTGTTCAGTGTTTGATTTACGAGTAAACGAAATTTTAACTCTGCCGACCTGAAGATCTCTTCTCGCTTTAGGTATGATAACTTGAAAAGTTTGTGGCTTTTGATGGGCTGCTCCATAAAATTGAGCTGCGCTGATCAGGCCAACATAATAAGGTGTTTTGAGATATTTCATAAGTCCGTCAATAAATTGCTCTGGCGGAAGAGATTGTAAAGATTCGTATTCAGGTGGAACAATAATGAAAAAACCTTGTAAAGGAGCCGCTATTTCTTGTTTTTTCTTCAAACGCTTTAGAGCTGATTTTAATGCAGTTTTAGATAATCTCGTTTCCTGCAAAGCTTCATCTTCGGTAAAAAATGACCGTCCTTTGGAAGACAAGGAATGTACGTAACTTTTTAAATCCATTTTCACCTGATTTTGCAGTGTGATTGCAAATAAGACCGAATTTCGGTCTTTTTTGCTATTGTATTGCAAAACCCCAATGTACCGAATTTCGGTCTTTTTTGCAATCGGATTGCCATTATATAGGAAATTTTTCTTGTAAGAAATGTTGGTGTGTTTTTCTTACAAATTTAAATCGATAAATGATCGTAAGTCATTGAAAGTTAGTTATTTGGGCTGTTGGACGCATTCAGAACTTCTAATTGACTTCTTAAAACTCTTAGAAATGGGTTTCCCCATACCGTTCCTTCTCGATATTCCAATATTCCAGCTTTTATGCCTTTGACGATGAACTCGTGATCTATCCCATATTCAGTTTTTGCCGTTACATCGCTTAGCGTCGCGCCTTTTTGATTCCATTCATTATATTCAGCCATTTTCCCCCTGCTCTTTTCTCAAGACTCAGTGCTGTTGAACATTCGGTTTACATCAGCCCAAGCCTTGCTGTATCTAGCTATTTTTAATGTTCTCAGCCAAAATTATTGCGATATTCGTCTTGAACTCGTTTAAAGAGCCTTTCAAGTGCTTGAAATCCTGATGTATTCCTGTCAGGATAGTTTCGATCATTCTTAAGAGTATTTTCCATAACACATAAAAGACATTCCAAATCCCAACTATAGAGTCCATAGGTCGTTTTCCCTGGTAATTTTCGATCCGCTTATCAAGGCCAAATGCCTCGGCCATTTTCCATGATTGGCGTTGAAGTTCAGTCAATTCCTCGCCTGTAATAAGAAAATATAATTTTTTGTCTTTGGTTCCTGGTCTTGGCATAGTGATCATCCTATTCGTTGCTAGCTATGAAATCATCCATAGCTTTCATTAAATTAGGATCTTTGCAGGCTTTTTTCCAATCATTTAGAATATTATCAGCTAGGCCATCAGAAACATCCGCAGCCCAATCTTTAAATTCAGATTTGGATTCATTCTCAAATTTGTTAAGTCCAGAAATGATCTCCATGCAAAACAACATTTCTTCGTAAAACATTCCCATAGAATGATAGCGTTTCATTTTATTAATATGTGGTTCCAAAACTTCTTCAACCATTCTCCAAGACTCTTCTCCACAATCCACATAACCATCGCGCGTGGCCCCACTTCCATCCCACAAATCTTTTACATCGAGAAAATCCAAATCTGAAAACACCTCGGAAGCAATTGACTCGACGTCCACTTCATGAGCTCTTTGAGCAAATAAATCTTCAATACGTTTTGCAAGAATTTTGTCCTCATTGCTCAATATTTTTAATATTTGTAGAGCTTCTTGAGGCTCCATTAAACTAAAAACATTTTGATTTATGACAGTTTTACTTTTTTCCATATCTCCTCATGATAAAAAAAAACGGATTGTAAGATCCATTGGAAAAGAAAAGATTAAGGCATGAATACTTTTTATTGCAAGTCATTGATATCATGCCTGTAATGGCGTAGACGATAGGCTTCGTGAAACAGCGTCCAACCAAGTCTTGCACAATTTGCTTTCTATAGCGCAGATGTGCTGCGCATGCACGAATCCTGAAGGGAGTTGGTGGAGTCCTTCTTTCATTTCATTGAGATGTTCTTTTTCTTCAAGCAAGATCGATTTGACAGCAACGCGGGATCCAGCCTTGCGAAGGACTTGATCATAGATCGGATACAGTTCATCGGCTCGCAATTCAATCGCGTAGGTAACGAGTAAGTAAGCTGCTTCTTTAATAGAATTATTGGAGAGTCCCACCGTTTTAAGATAGCGCGATGCTTTTAAATCTAAAGCTGTCAAATAGTGCAACGTGGCTATCCCTCCTAATATGTAAGAAAGCGAGTAAGTGTCCATGGAATCAGATGAAATTCTTTCAATTTGACGCTTTAAATGATGAGCATGACGAAATTCTTCAGCTGCATGCTTAAGCATTTCTTGCTTAACCAACGTTGGATGTTCACAAGCAGCAATTTTTCTGGCTCCACAATTTTCTAGATAGGAAAGAGTGTTAAGCCACTTGGCGTGCAGTGGATCGGAGTCGACAATTCTGCTAAGCAGGGCCTGTATCGATTCAGTAAAGGAGGCAAATGAGGTCATAAAGTTCCTTCAAGTGTAAGAATGATTTGATCGTAGATGAGTTTAAGTTCTTCGGGTTGAATGCAATAAGGAGGTAAAATATAAAGTACATTACCCAGAGGGCGAAGTAGAATGCCTTTGCTTAAAAAAAAGTGATACAGGCGATCGCGCATCGATTGAAAGTAGGAGGAGCTTTCAGCTTGGTATTCTAAAGCCAAGATGGTTCCAAGGCTTTCACAGCGCTTGAGTTTTGGATGGAATTGCCATTTTTGGCAGAAATTTTTATGGGAAGATGCAATCATCTCTCTTTGTAAAGAGCAAGTTTCTTCCAATAGAAGGTCAAGGCTTGCAAGGGCGCTACTACAAGCAAGCGGATTAGCTGTATACGAGTGACCATGTAAAAAGGCTTGATCGAGATGATCTCCCAAGAAAGCGTTACAAATATTCTCAGTACAAGCAGTAGCTCCTAAAGGCAAAAAGCCTCCTGTTAACCCCTTGGATAGACAGATGAGATCGGGTTTTTCATTAAGCTGTTGGCAGGCGAAAAGAGTACCTGTACGTCCAAATCCCGTCATCACTTCGTCGGCGATGGTTAAGACATTGTGTTCTCGGCAACATTTGATCAAATTGTTCAGTCCATCTGCTGGATATATGATCATACCGCCAGATCCCAGAACGAGTGGTTCGAAAATAAAGCAAGCAGCACTTTCCTTATGTAGAATTGATTGGAGCTGGCACAAAGACTTTGCTTCATGTCCCATTATTGGTGGATCGATAGATTCAACATCAAAAAGATGCCTCCAAAAAGGTTTATTAAACTCATTTCTTCCAGCAGCGGACATTGCTCCAAAGGTGTCACCATGGTAACTATTCTTAAAACATATCACTTTAGTTTTAGGAATTTGCTGATTATGCCAAAACTGCAAGGCTATTTTGAGTGCAACCTCAACAGCGGTTGATCCATTATCAGAGTAGAAGATTTTAGACATTTCACCAGGAAGAATAGGAAGTAGCCGCCATGCCAAATCAATGGCCGGAGCATGGGTGAAGTCGGCAAAAATGACATGCTCCAAGAGATCAGCTTGAGCCTTGATTTTCTCAACAATATAGGGATGAGCATGCCCATGAAGGTTAACCCACCAGGAAGAAATTCCATCTAAATAACGAGTGCCATCTTCAGCATAGAGATACGCTCCTTTAGCCCTAACAATGGGAATCGGTGGATGGGCAGTCTTCATTTGAGTAAAAGGATGCCAGATACATGCGCGATCTTTCTGGCTTAAGGAATTAAGCGATGTGCTTGTTGCTGCCATTGTTTTGCATACCTTTGAATAGTTTGTTGGGTTAAAGATGTTTCTGGCAGCAATCTCCCTAAAAAGGGGATCTGCGAATTTTCCAAGATTGCGGCTTCACTGTCTAAATTGGGTTCGCCATTAAAGATGACGCCTGCAATTGAAACTTGATGCCGTTTTAAGGCTTCAATGGTAAGTAGAGTATGATTAATGCTACCAAGGTAATGTTTTGAAACGACAACCCATCGGCAGTCCCAAGGCTTAAATAAGTCAATGCTTAGAACATTTGTCAATAAAGGAACGAAAACCCCGCCTACACTTTCGATGATCAATGGGCGCGTTGTTTTTGGAGGGATAATAGAACCTAAATTAATTGAAATATTTTCTAAACGAGCTGCATGATGCGGTGATAAAGGAGCTTTGAAAGAGTAAGAAGGTGGGTGAATATGATGATTGGTTGTATCGATCAAATTTTTCATGATGACTGTGTCAGAATTTGCTTCATCACCACATTGAATAGGCTTCCAATAATCGCCTTTTAAGAGAGTGGTAAGGATAGCCGCAACAACGGTTTTTCCGACGTCAGTGCCTGATCCTGCGACAATAATATTATTCATGATAACGACCCCTATAAGACTCGATATGCTCTAAGAGAGTAGTAACTTCATTTTCGGTATTAAAAGCGTGTAAACAGATGCGTAATACTTCATGGCCTCTCTGTACTGTTGGACTCATAAGAGGTCTTACATCGAATCCCTTTTCAAGCAGCTTTTGAGCCACATACTTCACTACCTCATTTCCTTTAATTTTCACAGATTGGATATGAGTTTCGGAAGGTTCGGGATGAGCTCCACGAAAAATTTGAATTAACTTGCGAAGATGGTTTCTTTCAGACTCTAGCTGGGGGAATAAATCATAACTACACTTGATAGCGGCAAGAGAAAGAAAAGGCAATGCGGTGGTATAGATGTAGGATGATGCAAAATTGATGAGGCCATGCTTTAAGGTGTAATTTCCAAGAACGATAGCTCCATAAGTACCAAGAGCCTTCCCAAAGGTTGTAACCTGAGCAAAGACGTAGGAGCTTAAATTTTGCTCTGCTACAAGGCCTCTTCCATTCGGTCCACATGCACCAACAGCATGCGCCTCGTCTACTATTAAGTGGGCTTCATATTTCCTTGCAAGTCGGCATATTTCGGACAGTGGAGCTTTCGCACCATCGGTAGAGTAAATAGATTCAATACAGATAAATCGATCTCCTTGAGTGGAACTGGTTTTGAGACGATTTTCAAGATGTTCATAATCGTTATGCTTAAAAGGAAATGCTTTAGCTCGGCTTAAGCGGATACCATCATGCGTAGAAGCATGCACTCCTGAATCAAAAAAAATGGTGTCTTCATAATCCGCAATCGTGGAAAGCAGTCCCACATTGGCCATATACCCGCAGCTAAAAAGAAGTCCTGCTTCAAAACCATGGAATGTGGCAATTGTCTTTTCTAAGTCTTGGGCATAGGTAGAATTTCCTGTAAGTAGGCGAGAGCCTGTGGATCCGAGTCCATTGAAGTGGCTTGCATGTATGTCCCATTCCTGAATAACCGCATTACTTAAATGAGAAGATCTAGCAAGACCGAGATAATCATTTGAAGAAAAGTCTATAAGGCGTGAAGGAGCTATTATGTTGTGCACAACATAATAGCTCTATTGCAACGTAATCCAAAATACATAAAAGAAGTGTATTTAAAAAGCATGATCGAATCAGGAACACTTGAATACCTATTCCCCCATCAATCAAGCCATCCTCAACAAGCTTATCGGACAAAAAAATCATGAAGGCTCTACTACTGGCTCGCGTCTCAAGCAAAGAACAAGAAGAAGGACAATCGATTCCAGCTCAGGAACGACGTTTGCGTGAGTACGCCGATAGGAAGGGGCTTGTTGTCGACCAAGTTTTTAAAATCACTGAGTCATCTACTAAGGATACACGCAAGGAATTTGAAAAGATTCTTGAAATCATTCGAAAATCCAAAGAGACCCTAGCTTTAGTGGCTGATACCATTGATCGGGTGCAACGCAGCTTTAAGGAATCTGTCGTTTTGGAAGAGCTTCGCAAAGAAGGAAAAGTCGAAATTCACTTTATGCGAGAAGGACTCGTATTGAACCTCAAGTCTAATTCGTCGGATATTCTTCGCTGGGATATGGGAGTCATGTTTGCTCGAAGCTATGTTCTCCAGCTTAGTGATAACGTTAAGCGCAGTAAAGAACAGGCAGTGAAAAACGGAAGTTGGATAGGTTTAGCCCCTTTAGGATATATCCACATTTTAGATGAAAAAGGTGAGAAGAATATTATTCCCGATCCTGAGAGAGCAGCTTTTATCACCAAGTTATTTGAACTGTATGCAGCTGGAAACCATTCTCTCCTCAAACTCAAGGAAGAGGCCGAACAAATGGGTCTACGAACCAAGAAAGGGCAAAAGGTCGCCAAGTCGCAAATCGAATCTATGATTAAAAATCCCTTTTATTGTGGGATGATGCGAACGAAATACGGCTTAGCTGAGCATCATTATAAGCCCATCATCACTCCAGCACTTTATCAGCAGGCACAGGATATTGCTGCTGGATACCATAAAAAGCCATGTAAGAGAATCTCAGAGCCTTTCATTCTTCGAGGTCTGATCTCTTGTTCGCATTGTGGATGTACCGTCACTCCAGAGGTTCATAAAAAGCGCTATATCTACTATAGCTGCACCAATGCCAAAGGGATTTGCAAGAAAGTCTATATCCGCGAAGAGCCTTTGGTTGAGTCTCTATCGGAGTACTTTGATCATATAACCTTAAGTGAACAACAAATTGCCGAGGTCACAAGCTATTTGAAGAAGATTCATGAATCGGAAAGTACTTTCCATGCCGATAGCCTAATCGCTCTGCGAAAGGAGCAAGATAAGATACAAAAGCGAATTAACCAAATGTACGATGACAAGCTTGATGGGCTCATTGATGAAAAGATGTATCTCGATAAGGTTAAAGACTACAAAGCTCGCCAGGTTGAAATCACAGAACAGATGACCAGACATGAAAAGGCCGATCATAACTTCTACGTAATACCAAATGAAAAAATTAAAATTACACATTAGCCCATTGCCTCGTACATAAT
>JBEPVL010000066.1:0-11518 GCA_041691035.1 Chlamydiota bacterium | reverse complement strand
TCGCAAAACTTGCCCCTAAAGCCTCGTCTCTTGTTTTCCTCATAAGAGAACCAGGATTCAAAGAAAGAGTTTTACCAACAGTTTCGTTTACCTTGTGATGTGTATGACCATGGAAAACGGCGTCATATGTACCACAAGTGACTAATGCTTGAACGATTTCTTGGTAGTCCCCATGAAAAACTGCAATTTTTCGATTATCAACCAATAACTCTAAAAAACGATCTTCATAAGTGACATCCAAATTAAGATCCTGGCTGTATTTCAGATGGCGAAACTTATCTCCATCGTTGTTGCCAAACACGCCTTTTATGGGCATGCGCAAGTCTTTAAATGAGTGTAAAATGAATGGAGAAACCCAATCCCCACAGTGAATGACTAATCCTACGTCAGCTTCATTTAATTTTTGTACACATTGCAAAATCAATTCCTGTTGATCGTGTGTATCTGAGATCACTCCAATTTTCATTTTACTCTCCTTAAAAATCTTTAAGCAATTCTTCAAGATGTCGTCTATTCCACTGATATAAACGAGAATGGGTGCTATCCCATATTCCACGCTTAACTGTAAACCCAATAACTCCAATAGCCTTGCTTAGACGTAAAAGCGGCATCAACTCGAGATAATGAGGGATAGGTCGAATGCTTGCATAACCGGTAAGAAGCACTTTTCTATAGCGGTGATTTTGAGACCATTCGCCTTGTTCAATAGGACAAAAGTCTTCTTCAGCAAATCCTCCTCTACCAGATGACCAATCAATGACTCCTTGAATTTGATTATTAAATACCATCACATTACCTGGGCGAAAGTCGCGATGAACAATGCAAGGTCCATCGGCTCCAGATAGAAGATTGATTTGTCGATCGAAAGCTATGCGACATTGATCGATCAAACCGCCAGGTAAATGATCTTTGCACTCGTCGATTCCTTCTTCAAACTTGAGAGTAAATGGAATGCGTGGATCTACGCTTAATTGATTCGGTTGAGTAAGATCTCCGTGACCTTGAGCTTTAGAGGCATGAATTTTTGCAAGGA
Source organism: Chlamydiota bacterium (assembly GCA_041691035.1). GTDB lineage: Bacteria > Chlamydiota > Chlamydiia > Chlamydiales > Parachlamydiaceae > JBEPVL01. Next base: position 10,485 of record JBEPVL010000066.1, on the reverse strand, counting down.
TACAGCCAATTTCATAGGCTAATTTCTCATTGATAGCGGCGACATTCAGGAGATTTCCTGGTAAGCACTCCATCAAGATGGCTCCATGAATATCCACTTCTGGTTCTACCAATTGAACGATGCGAGGGACAGGGATTTTTCCTTCAAAGGATTTTAAAAAATAGGTTTCGCGTAGATAGTCACCCAGACGAGAACAGACTTTTAAAACATACTCTTTCCCAGATGTGACAGTTACTTTATAGACAACCGCAACCATAGCATCTTCATGTTCAATGAGAGAGAATCTTGAATCTTGAAGATTAAGCAGCTGTTTGTATTGATCAGTCAAACGATTCATAATTTTTTTAGGATTCTCATAGTCAAATGATAGGGGAGTACTCTTAAGAAGCGGCATACAACTCCATAGAAGAGAGATGGCTCTCCACGAGACTTCCCCTTAATAGCAAAATCGGCCATATATCTGGCCATTTTTTCAGGCTTCCAAGTAAAAGGAAGATCGCCTTTAAGACCTTCGGTAGCTACAGGTCCGGCATAAATGGTTGAAAACTTCAAATTCGTTCCAAGGTATGTTAAGGACAAACTTTCAAAAGCTTTGGAGATGGCTGCTTTGGAGGCGCAATAAGCGCTTCCTGTCGGCGGTGCAAAGATAGCATTAATAGAACTCGTGACGATAAAATTAGCTCCACCATTATTTTGAGCATGCTTTTCCCAAAATTCTACAAACGACAACACACCAAAATAATTGACTGCCATGATCTTTTCATGCATGGATAGATCAAAAGCTTGTGGATTTTCGATCACCTTTTCTCCAGCTATTCCAGCATTCAGAAAGAAATGAGTCGGACACATTTCCTTCTCCAGAATTTCTCTAGAAGCTCTTTCTATTTCTGATTTTTGCGATATGTCGCATATAACTGGAGTAAATGAATATCCAAGCTCTTTTTGAAGGGCGGCAAGTTTATCCTGAGAGCGAGCCATTCCAATGACAGACCATCCACGTTGGACCAGCTCTCGCGATAAGGCTGCTCCAATTCCAGAAGATGCTCCGGTAATCAGCGCTAAATTTTTTGATGTCATGGATATATCCTATTCAATTTGACCGAGCAAGTGTTGCATATCTAAGTAAGCCCAGTATTCAACGATTTGACCATTGTTAATGCGGTACACGGTAACTCCACTATAAGAGACTGATTTTCCAGTTGGCTTTTTACCTTTAAATTCACCTTTGTGGATTCCCTTAGCACTCCATTGAATGCTCACAATGTCATTTTCAGAAATGATCAATTCATTTTTCACTGATAAATCAGGAAAGCCTTTAAGCCATGCCTGTACCACTTCCTTCATCGCTTGTGTTCCTCGAAAATCGCCAAGTAGACTATGAATTAGGACATCCTTGTGAACTAATCGATCGATAGTGCCAATTTCTTTTTGATTCCAAATTTTATTTGCATACTCTTCAGCAACTTCCTTAACAGAGGATTGAGTGGTCTTTAAGGTCATTATGAATCTCCTTTCTTTTTTAATTTCTTTTTCGGTTTTTCTTCGATTTTTTTGGATTCATCGGCAAACTCAGCTTCGATTTCTTCAATGGATGGGAGATATCCCTTTAATTCCTTTGTCAAGGACTCAACGATTGTCACCTCATAGGTCGCTACTCCAATCGGATTTTTAAAGCCTCTTAAAGCGTATTCAACCGTAAAATTATTCTTTGTTTTGCAGAAAATCATTCCAATTGTCGGCCTGTCATCTGGGTGCTTGAGAAGGCTGTCTACGGCCGATAAATAGAAATTCGTTTGGCCAATGTCTTCAGGAGAGAATGAGGTAGCCTTCAATTCCCCGACAATGAAGCATCTAAGCTTATAATGATAAAAAAGGAGATCTATCGAATAATCACGGTCTTCAAAGTTTAATTTGACTTGCCTACCAACAAATGCAAATCCTTGACCGAGTTCTAAAAGAAAATTTTGAATGTGGTCAATAAGACCCTGCTCTAACTCCTTCTCCTTATATTTCTTAGTGAGTGAGACAAACCCAAAATTGTATGGATCTTTCATAATCTGATGAGCGATATCAGATTCTGTTGTTGGTAACGCTTCATGAAAATTAGTAATTGCTTTACCTTGTCGGCTATAAAGATCAGACTCTATCCACATGACGAGCATGCTTCTGCTCCACCCATTTTCAACGGCTTCTTGAGCATACCAGAGACGTTTTTCAATCTTGTCGACCTTCTCTAAGAGCGCAATGTTGTGTCCCCATGGAATTTGTGCAACAGCTGTTGCACTATTTGAATCAGGGTAGGATTCAGCAAATTTCCTCATATATTGAAGGTTTCTCAATGAGAATCCGGCTACATCAGGAAATGATGATTCTAAGTCTTTAGCAAGTTTATGAACTGTTTTAGCCCCCCATCCTTCTACAGAAATCTTTTCCAAAAGCATTTTGCCTATACGCCAGTAAAGAGCTGTCAGCTCTTTCGTAATCGACATCGCTGCTCTAAGTTGCGACTCTTGGATGTCCTTTTTGATGTGTTCTAAAAACTGGGCATAGCTCTTGGGATCGATGATCTCATTCTTCTTAGCATTCATTCAAACCTCTATGATATTAAGTTAACTTTTTTGCTGGCATTATCTGACCGAGCGGATTTATCGTAAGCGTAGACCATCTCCGAGGAAGCATGTCCAGTCACGCGCATAATATCGCTGTCTTGGAATCCTTGCTGTTTGAGATAAGTGACAGCGGAGGCTCTCAAGACGTGAGGAGTGATTTTAAACGGAATCCCTGCATCTTTCCCTGCTTTAGCAAATGTCACAGCGACTTGATTAATCATCACAGACTTTCCAAATCTCGTAATGAAAACATATCCTTTTCTTTCGCCAATATGCTCTTGAAGCCTTTTCATAATACTCTCTGAATAGGTTATCACAGTCTCTTTGTAAACTCCCTTCATTTTAGACTGAGGGAATGTGATTTCGCAGCGCTCCCAATCGATCTGATGAATCTGCAAAGACAAGACCTCATTTACACGCTTACCACCCTGCAAAATTACCTTCCCAATCAAGCAATCACGTGGATTGATTTTTTCTAACTCTTTGAAGAAGGATATCCATTGCGCCTGAGTCATTGCTGATGTTTTGACCTTTTCACCTATTCTAAAGAACGTTTTTGCGCTTCCTTCCTTATTCGGTAAGGCCTTTTTTACAACACCTTGAAGGCGGCGCTGTAAAAAACCTGTAAAAGAGATATAGCAAGCTGCGCGTGATTGCCGGCTTGACTCAGCCCAGTCCTGTATCAACTTGATCCGATCAATCACAGCTTCATGATTCGTTAGGGCAAATGCTTGAAGGCTCATTAAAGGATTAAGAAGGCCAAATTCAATCAGCTTGCGAATACCTGATCGATAATTAATTTGCGTTCTATGACTTAAAGTGGATAACCAATGGGAAAGCGCCTCTTCCAATGTGATCTCATCCAGTTTGTTCCATATCACATTTGTCTGAAATGCTTTTGCCTGCTCGTAAGTTTCCAATCCTAAAGAAAGAGAGGTTTCAAGAATCGCTGGCATTAAAGTCATGTCAGTTTTTTTCCTTTGAATAGGCTTTCAAATAATTCTTTATGCTCCTTGAGACATACCGTTTCTTCAAATGGAAAACGTGGAGGTAGATCAATAGAGGCAAGCTCACTTTTGCCTTTCAGTTTGATGGCTTGGATCTGAAGTTCTTGTGTTTTCGGAGTTTTTTGCTTTCGTTTGGTCATCTTCACCTCGACTTGTTTATAACTGGCATTATAAACAACAAAATGTAGCTCAAAATTCCTTTCATGGCAACACAAAGTTTTGGTGGTTGAGACGATTTTACCTTATAGCTATATAGTCCTTATATTATATACACGTTAAGCTGTTAAAATGTTAAAGATTGTTGACAGTATAGCCATTTATTTCATATGCTCTGATTATATCAAGACACTAAAGAGGCATGTTGTTTTATGGATAAGAATACAGAAGAGATAAACCAGCAAAACGCGAAAGAGATGGATGATCAAGTCAATGAATCGATAATGCGACGCAATAAGAAAAAGATCAAAGCGACAATTTATTTAACGGAAGAGGCTGAGCAAGCCTTTACCGAACTTTACATTCATCGATTGCGAAAAGACAGGAAAACTGACAGATCACTGATTGCTTGCGATGCTATTCTGGCACTTTTTGAAAAAGAATGTTCTGAATCATAACTAACAAGCCGGCGGGGCCTTGAGAGTGTGCTTAAAGGTTTAAACCTGCTTCAATCCAAAGCTGGTCTAGCTCTTCAGCTGGATAAGGAGCCTGTTTATTTTCCTCTCTGAGTGTTTTGAAAAAAGTGTTCATTTTAAGAGTAATGCGTGCATAGCGTTTTACAATCGATGAAAGGTAAGGGGTTAATGTTGCTGGCAATAAAATTGGAGTTTTTCCATTGGCATAGTCATTTAAAACTTCATCAAAATGATCCTTCCCAAATACTCTGGAAATGATCCAGGAAGTCAATGTCGTTACCACATAGCAACGATCGTAATTTTGATGGTTTTGAAAGAATTGCAACTCTTCCTTTGAAAGTGCAAATTGAGAACTTGTTGCAAGACCGAAATCAGAAAAATAGAGCTGCTCACCATCTGTCAAAATATTGTGAAAATGAGCATCAAAATGTAACATTCCTTTGGCATTTATGAACGCGACGGTATCTTTAAGGTTGCGTTCGACCATTTCAATGGCTTTGTCAATAGAGCCGTATTCCTTGCTTAATTGTTGGCGAAGCCAGGTATTCAGGGTATCTGGGATGTATTCAATAAATAACGCAACAAAAGCTGGAGCATCATGATTAGCTCTGAATCTTTCTCCTATAGCGGAAGAGTCACCCCAGTATTTGACATAATTTTTCAATTCCTCTTCATCTAATGGAGCTTTTTCATCGGAATTATTGAGAATACGCCAGTGGTACATCAAAGGAAGATTTTTGTTCTCATCAGAAAGAACCCATTCAGTGCTCATGATATGAGCAGAAAGCTCTCTCCAAACACTAAAACCACCAGAACCAACGCCATATTGATAGTAGAGTGGTATGTCAAATAAATTTTCCGTCGATTTAATATTTTCTGTTTTCCCTTCAACCTTATTCAAAGGCACTTTTTTTACAAATATTGGAATTCCATTTATCTCTAATTTTACCGATGATCCCCATCCTGAATGCAAAGAAGTTCCTTGCTCAAGAAGAGCTGACATACTCTCGTTACTCAATTTTTCGAGATGTTGAGAGATATGGTTGTACCGAGAATAGCGCGTTTCTTTTGCATCGTTTACAATCGAAACACAGTCCTTCGTGGGATTAGCAGTTGCCATATTTTTTTCTATCGTCGTCGTCAATGACAAAGATTCTGTGGCGAGGATGCTATTTTCTAAACCAGCAAAAGCTAAAAAATAAGACATAATTTTATAAAGATTTTTATTCAATTTAACCTTCTTTATTTTCCACATAATTGATAGAAGTAAAATATTGCAGAAAAGTGATTTTACTAGAAATGTCTCTAAATATCAATGAATTACATATGATGTGGGAGCAATTTTGTAATAAAAACACCCAATCAGATCGACTGGGTGTTAATATTACATAAAAATACTCTGCTTACGAGAGAGGAATATAGATTTTTGTCACTAATTTGCTCTGATCTGTCTTAACAAATTCGATGTTAAAATATTCGGCAAAGCAAGGGCGTGTCTCATCGACATTTTCCTTACTATCAGGTAACCATTTGAAAAATATCCTGTCTTAAGTTTCATCTATTTTATCGTAGGATCCGTTGTGAGTGAAGATCGCATATTTTCCTCCTTTAAGGATTTGTCTGCCGACACTACCTTTAGGCTGGACGGTTTTTGGAGCTAAAATGCAAGCATCATAGCGAAGCTTGTCTTCAGTTGTCACATGAGGATCATCATGTGTAATGCCAAAGTAACGCAGTTTGGTTTTATCCAAGTGATGCTCATTGATAAAAGCATGCATACTTTCCCACGCTTGTGGACCTGATTCTGAGTACTCTCCTAATTTTCTAATGAAAAGAAGATCGAGATCCTGCGTTTTTTCTATTTTGTCAGGCAAAATTTTAGGAAATTCAGAAATTTTCTTATTCATCGCATTAACCTCCTTAAATAACGTGCGATAATTTCTCGGAGAATGTCCAATGGTCTGCTTAAAAGCCCTTGTAAATGCAGACGGGGTGTCATACTGGGTATCCATAGCAATATTTGTTATGGGGTGCTCAGTATAACGCAGTTTTGAAGCTGCTTTCTCCAGTCTTAGCCTTCTCAGGTATTTATAAACGGTTTCTCCAACCACCATGTGAAATATCCGATGAAAATGAAAAGGGGAGTGACAAGCTACTTTAGCAAGCTCCTCGATCGAAATCTCATCTTCTATATGGTCTTCGATGTAAATTAAGACCTTTAATATTCTTTTCACATAGTCTTCTGGATGGTCCATTTTCTATCCTCTTTCCCAAAATAGGGGTTTGGGGAGCAACGGAACAGAAAACCGGCTTAAGGGTTTAAAACTCATCTACTGTTACTCAGAGTCACTATTTCCCATTGGTTATACTTGAATTCAATAAAGAATTTATTTTTATTCGTTTGTCAGATCATGCAAAGGTCTCAATTCTCCTCTGATAACGGAGTCTGGTACAGCGATTGAATAGCGTCCCAGCATGTTAATGTGATCATAGATCAATGGAGATAACCGTACTACGTCTTCGTTCAGAACCGATTTCCCTTCTTGCCGAAGTTGTTCGATAACAGCATTTATGTATATCGTGTTCCACAATACAATAACATTGACAACCAGACCAAGAGCACTCAATTGGTCCTCTTGCCCTTCTCGATATCGTTGGTATAATTCCCCTCTTTTTCCATGAAAAATTACACGAGCCAAACTATGTCGTCCTTCACCGCGGTTGAGCTGGCTCAATGTGCTACGGCGCTTTTCATCATCATCAATATAATTCAAAATATGTAATGTTTTTTCTATTCGGCCGAATTCAGCCAAGGCTTTTGCAAGCCCTGTAGGGCGATCGCCAACTTGTAATGTTCGCATAATACCAGTTGCTGGCACACGTCCAAGTTTTAGTGAGCCAGCCAAACACAGCAAATCATCCCAATGTTGAATAATTCGTTGAATGTTGATCTTTTGGCTCGCAATGGCATTTAATGCGCCGTAGTCGGCTTTCGGATCAATTCTCCAAAATCGTGTACCACCTATATCGGCGAGCCTCGGGCTAAATCGATAGCCAAGCAAACGGAATAATCCAAATATTACATCGCTGTAAGCACCCGTATCCGTCATGATTTGAGTAGGTTGTAACTCGGTCTGTTGATCAAGAACAACAGCCAGCAATACAAGGCTATCACGCAAAGTGCCTGGAACTGTAATGGCATTCAAACCACTAAATTGGTTGGAAATCAGATTGTACCAAGTAACACCACGGCCGATTCCAAAATATTTTGGATTTGGCGCTGCATGAACCGTTCGAACCGGTACAACAAAGCGCATGCCATCTGCGGAGGCAACCTCTCCTCCTCCCCAGAGTTGAGCAAGAGGAATCTGATTTTGAGCTGAAACTAATCGAGCGTTAGCATTGCTTAAGGTTTCGTCACGAATGTAGTTCTGGTCTACCCAAGATAAACGATCTCGTTTCAATGGATGAAGGTCATCGCATACAAGAGGTTCTATTCCAGTATTGCACGCTTCTGCCAGCAATACAGCACATAAGCTGATCGTTAAGTCATTTGCTCGGGATGTTCGCTCGGTAACATGTGTAAATGATTCAGAAAACTTAGTTCGCGCTGCGATTTCAAGCAAAATTTCTGGAAGATCCACACGCGGCAACCTATCAGCAATGGTTTTACGTAATGCAATCAGAGATTGTGGTTCCTCCAGTTTATCAAGAGAGCTCAAAATCAGTTCTGTTTTTCCATCTACAGTTTCAAAACGCACAGCGGCATTATTCAATAAACGATCTGCAACTGTTCTGTAGGTTTCATCAAGTTCTTTAGCTAATGAGTCAATAACTGGATTTGGATCGGTCAACAACCCAAGCGCTCGACAAATCACAGGTCGAACGGATTCCCATTCAGCACCTTGAAGTAAACCGGTACGCGGATCTGAATAACGCCAGCTTGGTGTCATAAATATATCTCTTCTTCGCAGGGCCTTATGCAATTCGTCAAGAACACAGAACGTATAGGCTCGATGATCAATTGTTTCATCTTCATTGATAACATAGGGTTGCCAATGTTTACGAATTACGTCCCTAGGCGCCTCAGCTGTGTTTTTTGATTTCTGTTCATTATCTCTCAGCCAATCGAAAGCCACTACAACAGGTTTTCCTATAATGTTTGAATCAAAACTGATTACTTTCAATAACGTAGGCAAGAAACGCCGAATACTTCGATAGTGCTCATCAAGCTCGTTGAAATATACATCATCTGTTGGTCGAACCATTTTTTCTACGGCTTCTACGGCTTGCAAAAGAGATTCTCTAGAAACTTGCGAAAAAACTTTAGAATGTAGCATCTTATCAGGACCATTTGCCTCCAGAATAACCTTGCAAGCCTTAGATAATAATATGGCTGACCGATCAAGATCCTTTAATGTTCGGAGACGTTTCTTTTTATCTTCGTTCGCAGCTTTCCTAAATACACCTTGTAACAACATGTCGAGGACGTCCAAGGCATCATCAATAGCCTTGGCTTCCAAACAGTAGATAAATGCAACAAGTGTTGCCAGACGACGCTTAGGAGGTAGTCGGTCAATTGCCGTTACCTTAGCCGTTGAGGCAAATCGTGCTATAGATGCCAAGCGGACAGGAGGAATATGCGGCGTTAGTGGAAGCACAATCCCCATATCTCGGATAGTCTGAATTCTTAAAAGAGCCTGCACAAGCGATGGTCCGCTTACTCTAACTGGTCCGGAACGTAGTTTATCTATTACTGATACACGGCTGCCTTCAGGAATGGTCAATAAATTCTCAAGGCTTTCGCGTTGCTCTTTAGTTATTTGTTTGATCAATATTCCCCATATCCTGTTTTCAACACGACTACGCACACGGGAAACTAATCGTTCAAGAACACTGATTCCAGGAAGCAAAATTTTGTGTGTTAGCATCCAAATCCTGGAGCGATCGAAAAGCACGCTAGGTCTATCTGTTCCGCTCCAACATAGTCCATAAAGCCATCGAATTAGGCGAAAGCCCATGATAGGATCAGTGATTTCATGGTAGCCACATTTCGTACGGATTTCTGTCGAATGTTCCCAGCGCTGTTCTCCAATACGATAGCCATCAAGACCACCAAAATCTGTAATTCCTAACTGTTTGGATATTGTTTGCAAGACCAATAGAGGGACATCCAGTGGATCTTCAAGAAATGTTCCTAAATAACGAACAGTGACGAGCTGTATAGTAAACCCAAGTTTGTTGTGGTCTCCCCGGCGACGAGCAATCAATATACGGTCATCATCACTGATATAAAAGAAACGTGCGAGTTCCTCCGATGTCGGTGTCTGGGTATAACGGCCGTAGCTTTCGCGTTGCACTTCTGTGAGAAAACTTACAGGCACCTAAAATCTCCTATTATTTGTCTATCAATAGACCTTGCTCTAAAGGTTGATGAAGAGATCATACGAAAACCCTATCAATAAAGTCCATATTTAATTATGATAGACGTTCTATCACTAACTTTAGAATCATGTGATTAAAAATGATCATTGGCTATGCAAGAACATCGACTATTGAGCAGGTTTCAGGCTTTGAGTCTCAAATCAAAGAACTTCAAAAAGCAGGCTGCGAAAAAATATTTCGTGAGCAGGTATCATCTATAGCAATCCGCACGCAGCTAGAGTCTGCTCTTGAATTTGTTAGAGAGGGAGATGTGTTTGTGGTAACGAGAATCGATCGCCTTGCACGATCTATTTCTGACTTGATGACAATTATAAAGAGTCTGGAAAAAAAAGAGGTTGGGCTTCGCATTCTCAATCTTGGAATAGATTCAAGTACTCCTACAGGTAAGCTGATGCTGACAGTACTTGGTGGGATTGCTCAATTTGAAAGAGAAATCATGCTGGAAAGGCAACGAGAGGGAGTAGCTAAAGCAAAAGCTGAAGGGAAGTATAAGGGAAGAAAACCAATAACAATGGATCGACAGCGTGAGGTAATTCGTCTTGTAATGAGTGGTATGCCAAAAGCAAATGTTGCTAAGCAACTCGGGGTTGGGGAAGCATCCGTATATCGAATTCTAAGAAGATCGACTGAAAATAGTACTACAGATGAACTAAAGGAGGCTTTAAATCCTTAAGCCGGCTTTCTGTTCCATTGTTCTACAAACCAAAAATATAGGAAAAATTAATGTTTGAGACCTTAACTAATACCATTTCCAAAAAATAAATTCACTTTTTAAATAAAAAATATTATCTT
>JBEPVL010000065.1:0-11591 GCA_041691035.1 Chlamydiota bacterium | reverse complement strand
TAACAGAAATTGTTACTAATTTTTTTATCAAATCTTTCTAATTAAAAACCCCTGAATGTTTAATAGATAATTACTATCATTTTAATGAATATCAGTTTACCTTAAGTTATAATAGAGACAGGACTAAAGAAATCTCTAGTATAGCAAACTCTATTATAAAATTACTATCAAGCGTACTCGATATCTATTTTGAAATAAGAAAAAAATTTATTAGCTATAAATTAAACAACAAAATTCACAAATTTAACATACAAATCGCACCTAATTGGGAAAATGAAATTGTTACCGCGAAGAGACAAGTTGTCAGAAATAGACATGATCTTTCTACTGAATCTTTTCCTCTAAAAAATAAAAAATTTTATTTGAAATATTTCAATGAAGAAAATTCAATATCCCAAAGCTGGTTAATATTTTATAATTCAAATCTATCCATTGAGCATAGTTCTACACTATTAACATCTCTCTTTCAAAGAAATACCAAAAAAAAGAATTCTATACCAATAGAAGAAATAAAGAGTGAAATCGATAATGCATCTAAGGAATACAAGATACACCTCATGCCAAAACCGGATAAAATTCAAGAAATTGGCAATAAGTTAATCGAAGCACTAGATAACTCCTCTTTATTACGTGAAAGTATATCTGGTTTTAAAATTGCTAAAAACCCACGATTAGTTAAAAGCAAGAATGGCTATATGCCTTTCATTGTTATTTACATTAAACCTGGAAAGGAGAATGCCCAAATAGCGTTATCCCACTTAACTCAAGAATTTAAAAACTTTGAAAAAGAGGGTTCCAATATTACTCCAAGATTTAATCGTAAGATCAATCAGCTTATTTATTATAGTCAGGGTGATTCAGAATGTAAAAAGCATGCTAAAAAAGCTAATTTATTTAATGAATTTTTCGATAGGGATGGGGTTCATTTTAAGAACGGTGACTATAAATTAGATGTTAAAACAAATTAGAACTATTTGTTTTCCTCATCCTATTACACTACCCTTTACTTCATCTAGAACTATATGAAATTCCCAACTCTGTTTGGAAGGGAATTTTTTCTAAAGAGGATACTCTTCTTCAAATTCTTCATTGAGAGATTGAATGCCGGTCAAAAGACCAGGAGTCGCTAAAACCTCAAGGGTGACTACGAGGTTTTGATAAGATTCTTCCGACAGCACAACAATAGTGCCTTCGTCGGAAGTAATCCTAAAATGAGTGTGATCCTTATTCGCATAGGAAATAAGCTTTCTTAGACTTTCCAGAGCTTCTTCCACCGAAAGTGTTTCCATTATCCCTCAATTTTTTAGATTTGAATCCTACTAACCTGAGTTACTCATAGGAACTTTTTCGATTAAAATGACAATTTGATCCCCATTGAGATCGCATTCGACCCCTTCGCAAGGCCCGAATTCTGTTGTAAGGGCTAACACTTCTCCGCTAATATAGTCTCTATATTCGTTGAAAGCTTCAATTACCCGATCTGTAGCCTGCATTCTCAATTTGATCCGATCCGTCACAGCAAAATTAGAATCACGACGCAGTGTATTCACTTTATTGATGATTTCCCTAGCGATACCCTCCCTAAGCAAAGCATCATCCAATTTTGTGTCTAAAGCGATAGTAATGGCCCCTTCGTTAGCTGCTATCACCCCATCATGCACAACACGTTCGATTTGAACATCATCGGAAGTGATGGGAAGAAGATGACCTCCAATTTCTACAAAGATCGTTTGACCTGCGTTAAGGGCATCTAATTTTAATTGATCAAATTCTTGGATCTTCTCCTGAATTTGAGGCATTAATTTTCCCACCTTTTTCCCCAAGGTCCTGAAATTAGGTTTCACTTTTAAGCAGACAAACTGATTCTCATCCTCACTAAATATCACTTTCTTCACATTTAATTCATCAGCAATCAAATGCTGTTGATCCTTAAGGAAGAGAAGCAGATGAGGATCATGGGACGCAATATGCGCTGCAGGGAGGGGTTGTCTCACTTTCAGTTTATGTTCTTTTCTTAATCGATGGCCTAAGCCTACTGCAGCCTGAACAGCAATCATCTCTGCTTCTAGTTTTTCGTCCCTTAAGTTTGAATGATATAGAGGGAAATCACAGAAATGAACAGATTCGGGCATGGTTGTTTTTTTTAAATTTTGATAGATCGCTTCACTAATGAAAGGGATATAAGGCGCAGCAATTTTAGTTAACTGAACCAGAACATAATACAGGGTTTGAAAAGCTTGAAAACGATCCGGTGAATCTTGATCGCTCCAAAAACGCCTTCTTGAACGGCGTATATACCAATTTGTCAACTGATCGATAAACGCAACAAAAGGTTCCACAGCCTTGGATAGATCGTATTCATCCATTCCTTCTTTCACTTCATGAATGAGCCGATGCGTGAGAGAAATCATCCATCGGTCAATGACTTGTTCTGGTTGCGGTTCACTATCCCCTGGTTTCCAATCATAGAGTCTTGCATAAGTAATGAAGAAGGTATATGCATTCCATAGTGGCAATAAGACTTGCCTTAAAAGCACTTCAACGCCCAATTTTGAAAAAGAAAGGTCCTCAGCTTTAACAGCAGGACTATGCAGCATATAAAGCCTAATGGCATCTGCTCCATAATGATTAACCATCTCCATGGGATCAGGATAATTCTTCAAGCGTTTCGACATTTTTGCGCCATCTTCAGCTAAAACCAAACCATTAACAATGACGTTTTTAAATGCATTTCGATTAAAAAGAGCCGCTGAAAGCACTGTCAGTGTATAAAACCAACCACGTGTTTGATCTAAGCCTTCAGCTATGAAGTCAGCTGGAAAATGCGACTCAAAGAGAGCTCTATTTTCAAACGGATAGTGATTTTGAGCATAGGGCATCGAACCTGATTCAAACCAGCAATCAAATACTTCAGGAATACGCTTAAATTGTTTGCCATGGCGCTCGAAAGTGAGTTCATCGATAAAGTGTCGATGTAAATCATCGATTTTTGTTCCTGTGAGACATTCTAATTCACTCACACTTCCCACAACAATGATTTCACCATCATCTGCACGCCATAGAGGAATCGGAGTCCCCCAATAACGATTTCGACTAATCGCCCAATCACGCGCACCTTCAAGCCACTTCCCAAACCGACCAAACTGAATATGCTCAGGAGTCCAGTGAATTTTTTCATTTGCCTGAAGCAACTTTTCTTTGATACTCTCTACAGCAACAAACCAGGTACGCACAGTTTTATAGATTAAAGGTGTGTCTGAACGGGGACAAAAGGGATATCTATGCCTGTAAGTTCCTTGATGAATCACACATCCTAATTCCTTGAGTCGACGCATAATTTCTTTATCGGCATCCTTAACAAATAATCCCGCATATTCAGGGATTTCGGAAGTAAATTTACCGTTGTTATCTACTGGGCAAACGGGATCGATCTTAGCACGCTGACAAGCATAGAAGTCTACCTCACCAAAGGCAGGGGCTGTTTGTACAATACCTGTTCCATCTTCAACAGAAATACTATCTTCGAGGAGTATACGGAAAGCTCCCTGATGCGTTTGATCGATAAAATAATCGAAAAGAGGGAGATAGCGCTGCCCCTCTAACTCCATCCCAGGAAATGAACGAATGAGTGTATATTCAGATGGGTCTTTATAATAGGCAGACAGCCGCTCGCTTGCTAATATGTAATGGCGACGAGATCCATGGTCTACCACCTCAGAATATTCAATCATGGGCCCAACCATAAGAGCTAAGTTGGAAATCAACGTCCATGGCGTTGTCGTCCAGGCAAGAAAAAATGTATGGGGTTGATCACGTGATTGAAAGGCAATTGTAAGAGAAGGATCGTCTACCTCACGATAATTTTCTGAGGCTTCAAAATTAGAAAGCGGGGTCCCTAATTTGGCAGAAAAGGGCATTACCTTTAACCCTTCATAGACAAGCTCTTTTTGATAAAGTTGTTTAAAAGCCCACCAAACTGACTCCATAAACGACATATCCATAGTCCGATAGGTGTGATTAAAATCGACCCACCGCCCCATTCGATTGACGATCGACTGCCATTCGTGCGTATATCTTAAGACTATCTTACGACACTCTTCATTGAATCTCGCGATACCAAAATTTTCAATGGAGGCAGCTCCTGATAACTGAAAATCCTTCTCAATTTCATTTTCAACAGGGAGTCCATGGCAATCCCACCCAAAACGACGCGGGGCATAAAATCCACTCATCGTTTTATAACGAAGGACTACATCCTTAATCGTTCCGGCTAAAATATGTCCGTAATGAGGAAGTCCCGTCGCAAAAGGAGGACCGTCATAGAAGGTAAATACCGGTGAAGTTTTCCGATTGTCTACAGATTTTTCAAAATATTTGCCTTCTTGCCAAAGTTTGAGAACACGCAGTTCTCTATCATTGAAGGATTCGGTGGGGACAGGCTTAAACATGTGTGTCTCGTGTAGGGTTGAAATAAGTCGGGGATATCAAGCATAGTCTACTTTTTTTCCTTGTTTTCGTCTATTAGACTTCTTTAGAAATTCCATTTGCTTGCTAAATTGAATCTTTTTTTTGTTTTATATTGCCCTTTTCTTAAAAAGAAGACTTTAAAATTTTTGAATGAATGGCTTTTTATCTTTCCTAAAAAATGGCCATAGCAGATAATAAGAGTAGGGGGTGTAAAGGTTTCGACTAGGAAGCGAAAAATTGATTGCATGCGGAGGATTATCGGTTGGCCTCCTTAAAAATCCGATAAAACAAACAATTGCAGACTCTAAACGAGTAAACCTTTTCGACGAACCAACTTTTGTTGGTGAAGAATTGGCTGTCGCTTAAACCTAATAGTTAAAGCGGCACGGTAGTTCAAGGCTGGACCAAGGGTTTTGAGATCTACCGATATTCACTTGGTACTGAATCATAGACCGACATCTCTAGGGCTATGATTTCTAAGATAAAACGAGGTAAACAGGCCTTATTGACGCATTCTGCATTGAGGCTTGGGATTTTACAGAGTGCTAAGCATGTAGTGGTTAATTCGTAGTTTGCCAAGGACGAGAGTTCGATTCTCTCCACCTCCAATCAGATAAAAGGCTTCAGTTTCACGACTGAAGCCTTTTGTTTTTAGCGACTTATACATCAAAATTCTTATCTGAAATTTTTGGTATTTAAAGCTCAATTACGCAGTATTTACGCACTAGAGTGGACTAAACTGCAGTAAAACTATTTCGTTTTTCTAGCTTGACTGCTATAGTGCTGTGACACTTGTGACAACTGTGGCTTTCTGGAAATAATGCCACATTTCAAACGCACTGTCACAGAATTAGTAGAAAGTGACTCATAGCCCCATTAAACAACCTCAAACTGTAATTCCGAAGAAACTCAAAAACTTTTATATTGAATAAGGTCACAGAATAAACTATGGTTTGGTCTCATTTTATACCTCAATTTTATCTTAAAAATTTTTCTTTTAATGAAAAACAATTAGTTGCTTTTGACAAAAAACAAAATCGCTCCTTCCAACCTACATTTAAAAGTCAATGCGCTAGAAATGATTTTTTTAAATTAGAGGGCGGCGAACATTTCAAAGAGTTAAACTACGATCCCAATTATTTGGAGAATGCAAACATCTTATGTAATGAAATGGAAGGGCCGGTTTCAAGCATCCTTCTTGAAATCATTGAAAATAAAAGTATTTCAAACGTTACAACAGAACAATTTCAAAAATTATTTTCATGGTTCGCATGGATATATACTATGTGCCCGAGCAACAAAACTTCTTTAGACTTGGCCATTCAACAACACCATGATAGTTTAGGAGATTTAGCTGATTTTCAACTCCAGCATTTGATTCAATTATCCCAAGCAAAAATAACTCCAGAAGAATTTCGTAAATCTTCTAAAAACTTCAGGGTAAATTTTAGCAATGCAATGAAAATAAAAATTCTATCTAATTCACTAGATGGTATAGTTGCTAATTTATTTAAATTTAGTTGGATTTTGAGTTCTATCAATCCTGAAGAAGGGGCGTTAATTACTAGTGATCGTCCACTGATGCTTGCAGGAAATGATCTTTTTAAACCTATCGGATTTGGGAGCGCGGACTATGTTTTTTTTCCCATAACTCCTTCTTTATTACTGTCAGGAAAGCGCTTTACCAATATAATAGGTTTTGCATCTAAATTATATTTAATGAGTAATAATGAAATACAACTACCCAATCTTCTAGCTTATGCAAAATCAGAACGCTTCGTTTATTCTAACAACATTAATGCATTTAATTTTTTCATGAATAAAAATATTAATAACCATCTTAGTTTAGTTCCAACATTCGAAAAATTTGACGACAAGATTTATGCATTTAAAAATTACTAAAATTCACAAAAAAACGCTATGTTTGTGAATTTTCAAATGATTTCAGTTGCAATTTTTCACAAATGTGTGCTATTTTTGTGAAAAATGGAGAGCAACAAAAATGCGACACAGCGTTGAAATTGCAGTAAAAAATAGAATTATCGACCATGGTCGAGGGTGGTGCTTTACTCCTATGCATTTCTCCGATCTAGGTAGCGATCCCTCTGTCCGAAAAGCTCTTTCTCTGCTTCAAAAACAAAACTTCATCCGAAGACTTGCGCAAGGTATCTACGATTACCCGATAATGCATGACCTTTTAGGCATAATTCCTCCAGATTTAAATGAGGTCGCTAAGGCTATCGCAGAAAAAAACGGGGTTCAAATTCAACCCGCCGGAGCTCATGCGGCTAATTTAGTTGGCCTTTCTAACCAGGTTCCTGGGCGGGTTATATTTTTAACTGAAGGTCCATCCAGGACTGTTAAAATAGGGAATCAAAAAATCGTTTTCAAAAAGACTACAAAAAAAATTATGTCTTCGGCAGACACTAAAGAAGGTCTTTTGATTCAAGCCATGAAAAATTTAGGAAAAGATCATATTGACCAGATAGCACGTGCACGAATTGCAGAATTCCTTAAAAACTCGAATGAAAAAGAAATTAGAGAAAACATGAAATTTGCTCCTGCATGGATGAGAGTCATTGTTTTTGAAATTATGGGGCTAAAACAGTGAAAGAGATTCATCTTTTATCTAAAAATGAACGGGGACTTTTCTTTAAAACTGCAAGTGATATTAAGGAAATGCCTCTCGAAATTATTGAGAAAGATTATTGGGTTGTATGGGTCTTAGAGGGGCTTTTTTCACTTGAAAAGCTAAAGCCTTATCTCACCTTCAAAGGAGGCACATCTCTTTCAAAAATATATGGATTAATTGATCGATTTTCAGAGGATATTGACCTTTCAATTGAAAGAGAATTCTTTGGCTTTGGTGCTCCCCATGACCCTGAAAATGCGCCTTCCAAGAAAAAGCAAAACGCTATCATCGATAATCTTTCAAAAGCATGCTCTACTTATGTGCAAACAGAAATGCTAGCCGATCTTAAAGACATTTTTGCTGCAAAACTTGGAACAACCGATGGATGGCAAGTTTTCCCTGATAAAAAAGATCCAGATGCACAAACATTATTATTTGCATACCCAAGTGAAACTTCAAAAGCTGGATATATTCTTCCGCTTGTAAAAATCGAAATCGGCGCAAGATCAGAACACTGGCCTATCAGTAATCATCGAGTTCAGAGCTATGTTAAAGAGGTATTAAAAGAAAAAATCCATGAATCTGAAATAATAGTTCGTGTACTGAATGCCGAACGCACTTTCTGGGAAAAAGCAACTATCCTCCATCAATATGCCCATTTACCTGAAGATAAAAAGCTTCCTTCACGAATTTCAAGGCATTATTATGATTTCTTTCGCTTGCTAAATTCTGAAATTAAGGAAAAAGCCCTTCTTGAAATCACATTACTTGAACGTGTTGCTACTCACAAAAGCATTTATTTTGCATCAAATTGGGCAAGCTACCAAACAGCTAAAAAGGAAACTTTAAAGCTATTTCCTCCTGCTCGGATTTTAACAGAACTTGAAAAAGATTATGCGCTGATGGAATCCATGTTTTTCAGAGAAATCCCTCCCTGGGAATTAATTTTAAAAACGATCGAACAATTTGAAAAAGAATTTAATTGCACTGCAGGATAACGCATTATGACCATCAACATACATATAAGAAATTACCGGACCGAAGACACCCAAGCTCTTGCCAGTATTTACTACAACACGATTCATCGGATCAACATTCAACACTATACAAAAGAACAAGTAGATGAATGGGCACCAGCTTCAAGCTTAGAAATAGAAGGCTGGGCAAAGAAATTTACCAGAACAAAGCCCATTGTTGCCGTTGTTGAGAATGAAATTGTTGGTTTTGCTGAGTTCGAGTCGAATGGCCATATTGACTGTTTCTTTTGTCATCATGATTGGATAGGTAAGGGTATAGGCAACGCTCTTATGAAAGAGATTCTTCAAAGAGCAAAAAACGATCGTATTCATCATATATTTTCTGAAGTCAGCATTACTGCAAGGCAGTTTTTTGAAAAACATGGGTTTAGAGTCATTGCTGGACATACAACTGTCCGAAATGGCATTGAACGTACTGGCTTCAAGATGGATCTCACAGTCTAACCTACTTCTTTTGTGAAAGCTGTGAAATCCGTGACACATAGTAAAATTTCTCCAACACCCTCCGATTTTACAACTGTGAAATTTGTGACAATTTTTTCTTAAAATGCGTTAAAATTGCGTAATTCATTCCGAAAAACCCAGATTTATCCTTGATCTTCGAGGGCGCTAATGTCTTAAGTGGAGAGATTAGTCATCTCTTTGTTGGCATTTATTGCGGATTCTTCTAGAATATCCCCTTTTACAAGGGGTTCCTGTGGGTACAATCAGAAAATATATAAAAGAAGATGGTTCGGTCAGCTATCATGCAGAAGTACGTTTAAAAGGAGCTCCTCCAGAAAGAGGGTCATTTCGAACAAAAACCCTAGCGAAAGAATGGATTCAAAACACTGAATCCTCTATTCGGGATGGAAGATACTTTCGCACTGCTGAAGCAAAAAAACATACTGTTAAAGATCTCATAGAACGATTCATTTCTCAATGGTTAGCTCAATTTCCTGAGAGAGTTGTAAGGCAAACATCTTACCTTGCCTGGTGGAAAAATAGGTTAGGTCATTTATTACTCTCCGATCTCACTCCTGTTGTTCTTGCAGAAGCTAGAGATGCTTTGCTTGCGGAGAAAACGCCAAGGCAAACAATTCGCAATCCTTCAACAGTTAACAGATATCTAGCAGCCTTTTCAAGAGCGCTGACTATAGCTGTAAAGGAGTGGGGTTGGTTAGATGACACGCCCATGAGAAAAGTCAGTAAACCCTCTGAAGGAAAAGGGAGAAATCGCTTACTTAGTATTGAAGAAAAAGACAGGCTATTACAAGCCTGTAGAGCATCTCCTAGCCCATTTTTATGCCCCATTGTTTCCATCGCGCTCTTGACTGGTATGCGTTTTGGAGAAATCGTCAATTTAAAATGGGAGGATATTGATTTCCCCAACAAAATCATCACACTTGAAAAGACAAAGAACGGTGAGCGAAGGATGCTCCCTTTGACCGATGCTGTAGAAAAAATACTCATCCTTTTCCGGAAGACGGATATAGCCTCTGACCTCATTTTTAAACCTGTTAGTCCCACCAATCGAAATGGTGTTGTGGATATCAGAAATGCCTTTATGAAGGCTCTTAAGCAGGCGCAAATCTCAGACTTTCGCTTCCATGACCTTCGGCATGCTTCAGCTTCTTACTTAGCGATGAATGGTGCCACTCAAGGAGAGTTGATGACTATTCTTGGACACAAAAGCCCTGCTATGACTAGACGTTATGCTCACTATAGCCAAAAGCATGTAGCAACACTTATGGAGCGTATGCATGTGAATTTATTGAAAGAAGGTGAAGGATGATATTTCAAGTCAAAATCAATATTTGGGATTCTATCCAGCCCTATTTCAACCATATGCAAACAAATAACACAGTTGGTGGAGCAATCAAGGATTTTGGCTTTCTGCTGAAAAATCTTGAAACTATTCCCTCTGTAAAAGAAGTCATCATCCAAGTAGAAAATCAAATCGTAGAAGAAGACAAAATAGCTTTTGAATTATATGAAAAGGCCGTAAACTCACTTCAAATTAAAATTAGATCATTACTCCATCTTACTTCATGGGCGAAAGATTCTTGGCAGATGAGCCATATCAACAATCTGTTGGCGTATAAAGTGATATCTTTGAGCTCTAGAGGCTACTTAAGCGATCTACATTTTGAACTTAGACGTGTGGGATTTGAAGTTTTTCAAAATCAGTTAGGTCAACCAAACAAATTTTGTATTTTAGATTTTGATCTTCCAACTTTCCTAACTGATGAAATTGAAAAACCGCCATTACAAGATCAGATTTATGAATGGAAAGAAAAAGCTGACACATCTTCGTTGGCTCTCTATCGATTCTTAAAAATGCTTACCCTTTATGATTCATCCCCTCAATTGACCTTAAGCTCCGATCCATCTTTCTGGATTCCTCCAAAAAATTTACAGGAATTAGAAGATCGTGATTATCAAATACATGTAAGGTGTTATCTTAATTTATTTAAATCGTCAGATATAACAAAACATCCACTTAACATTGAGGAACTCAGTCGATTAGTTAAGCGTTTTGTCTTTTTCTTAGAAAGAGAGGTTAGGGCTAATGCATCTCTTTGCCCCCTAGATAATTCATCTTCAAAAGACCATTTTAGAACACAGCAGTGTGATGCAGATGTAAAGACACTTATCTCCTTTGCTAAGGACAGCTGGAAACAAGCGCTTTCCACTTGTAAACATCCGAGAAAAATCGGAACTGAAAATTTGGCTCAAGAACTTCTTAAAGTACTTCCAAAAAGCATTTCTCTGTATAGCAAAGACGAAAATCGAATTCCCAGGGCACTTAAAGCAATAAAAGCTACAGATCCTCGTATCTTTGAAAATGGAAAATTTATCGATTTAAAACCTCATTGGGAAACTTTCGATTGGGTAAAAATTTAATATTTACCCCCTCATTCACAGCTGACTTACCCCTCTAGTCAGAATATTTTTTCCTCTCTCAATACCCCCTCATCCAGAGCTTGTTTTCTCGTTGACCCCTTACTGGGTTAATTTAAATCGCATAAAATCAGCGCAATTTAAATCAAACTGAACCAAGGGGGCTTCAATGAGTCAAATTATAGAACAAGATGCAAGTAGAATAGAGCTTGCATCCGCTGGAAGATTTTTTACAGTAAAGAAATTTGCGGAAAAAAATGAGAAACAAGGAACTTGGCCCGAGAGTGAATCGGCGATTTGGGCTTTACGAGCAGGATCACCTAAAAATGGCTTTGGAGAAGCTTTTATTACTGTCGGTCGAAGAGTTCTCATCAATGAAGAAAAATTTTGGGAGGCCATATCACACACTCAAGAAGCTTAATTATGACTCACAAATATAGGTGAATGTATGACATCACGCTGAATTTATTAAATCTTGAGGAAATTGGGAGAGTTTTACTGGACAAGCAAACTCTCCCTTATACCAAATGAAAAAATTAAAAATACAATTCGAGATATGATATAAGAATTCC
>JBEPVL010000064.1:0-11760 GCA_041691035.1 Chlamydiota bacterium | reverse complement strand
AAATTTCGGAAAAATAAAAGAAACGCATTTTTTTTGTAATTACGGAATCACCTCTAAAGTGTACGCTACATTGGAAAGGAAAAGTGTACGCTACACTGGCAAGAAAATGAATGAATGATGCAACTATTGAAAGGTGCGATAGAAAGGATAGTCGGCCATGGCCAAGAGTTCCTGATCTCCAGCGCTATCTCCATAAGCATAAAGAACATAATTTTCTTTAGGAAGAATTTCTAGTAAGCGTTGTTTTTTTTCCTTTCCCCAACAATTGACTCCTAAGAGCTTACCAGTGACTCGATCCTCGTGATCTGTAGCTAACTTAGAACCCAAAATTCTATCAAATCCATTTTTCTTCCCCCAAGGAATTAAGTAAACATCAATTGAGGCACTAACGAGTATGCAACGATGGCCTTGATTTTGATGCCATCGTAATCGCTCTAAAGCCTCTTTTTTAACGTATTTCTCAAGTGCCGTTGATGAAAATAGATCGGCCAGATTTTGCAAATCATGTCGGGAAATATGATAAAAAAAATAGGTAAGGATATCTTCTTTAATCGACTGTCGTGATTTCAGTTTCAGCACGAAAGTGACAAAGCTTGGAAAGAGCTTAAGTAATCCAAGATAGACTTTTTTTTTCCCATAGCAGAAGATGAGGAAGGGGAGGAGGGAGTCTGTTTTAATCAGTGTATTGTCAAAATCAAAAACAGCAAAAACAGGGACATCCCCAAAATTGGAATTTACGGAGGGCATTCAAGTTCTCTTACTTTATGTTCTTGTCGTTATAACTCAGAATAATAAATGCTAAGGCTAATATCTTAAAATAGCAATAAATTTTACTTTCGGTTAGGATAGCTTAAGCTGAAACTCCTATTAAAGGAATATTTATGATTGGAAGAAATGACGACTGCTGGTGTGGAAGTAAAAATAAATGGAAGAAATGTCATTTTCCACAAATTTCTCCTAACCCTGAAATGATGAGTCCCTCAAAGGAAAGTTTGGCGCAAGACTATCTAAGAAAATATGAGATTTTAATTAAAACTCCAGAACAGATTGAGGGAATCCGCGCTTCCGGAAGATTAGCTTCTAGGCTATTGGATGAGATTTGTAGCATCGCCAAGGAAGGGGTCACTACACAGGCTTTAGATGATTTAGCGGTACGCCTCCATAAAGAAGCCGGAGCGATTGCAGCGCCACTTAGATATGGTTCCCCTCCTTTTCCAAAAAGTATTTGCACCTCGTTAAACGAGGTGATCTGTCATGGGATACCCAATAATATACCGCTTAAAGAAGGCGATATCCTCAATGTAGATGTCACCTGCATCCTGGATAGTTATTATGGAGACTGTAGTCGCATGGTGACTATCGGCAAAGTGGATCCGGTCAAACAGCTTGTTACGGATGTTTCTTACGAATGTTTGATGAAAGCTATTTCAGTATTAAAGCCCGGCGTGCCTCTTTGCGCGATTGGCGATGCCATTGAAAATCATGCAATGTCTAAGGGATGTTCTGTGGTTAACCAATTTGTCGGCCATGGTGTGGGAATCGAATTTCACGAAGCACCCCATATCCCCCATCATAAAAATTATTCTAAGATCGCTCTTGTTCCAGGAATGATTTTTACAATAGAACCCATGATTAATGCCGGAGTAAAGACTGCCGTTATTGATCCCTACGATCATTGGACGGCTCGCACAAAAGATGGCAAACCAAGCGCTCAATGGGAACATACGATTTTAATTACCGAAAAAGGATATGAACTTTTAACAAATTGGATTCGTTAAATATTTTAGATTAAATGAAAATAAATTATCTTTCTTTAAGTGCTTAATTTTTATGTGCTTATAGGTTAATTTTTCAGTTATGCATAATAATCTCTCTTTTTTTTAAAAGATCATTAAGTTATGTGGGATTTAAGATCGGATGTAGGGTATCTCGATCATGTTTGGAATATACCCGAAGAAACTAAAGGAGAAAAATTATGAATAAAGAACTTTTAGAGAGCCAATGGGTGCAAGCAAGAGAACTCCTCCGTGATAAATGGGGCAGTCTCACAGAGGAAGATATAAGACAAATTAATGGTCGTTATGACCAGCTTGTTGCAAAACTTCAGCAACGTTATGGATATAGCAGAGAGGAAGCAGAAGATGAACTCCGCAAATGGGTGATCGATAAAAATGCCCGTTCATTTAATCAAGACAGGACATTCTCAAGTCAAGAACGTAGTTATGGCGAACGTCCATACTCATCTCAAGAAAAATCTTATGTTAATCAAGCTCGCGAAGATGAATTTGCTCGTTCAAAAAAGAATGATAGCTCTTCTTTATTGAAGTGGCTGCTCCTCGCCGGTATTCCATTAGTTCTCTTAGCAAGTTACCTTGCTCATGAAAATTCAAAAGCCGCAGAAGACCGTTTCGCTAATCAAAGTGCTACGGCTCCAGGAATAATCGAGACTCCAGTAGATCAGTCTATCTCCAGAAATATTAGAAATGCACTTCTGAGCAATGACATGATTTCCAATGATGCCAAAAATATCCGCGTTGAAACAAATAACGGTATTGTAACATTAAGTGGAACTGTTGCCTCAGCTCAAGAAAAAAATGCAATCTTCCGTGTCACTCAAAATATCTCCGGTGTCAAGCAAGTCAACGATCAGCTGATCGTCAGATAATTTCATTTCAGCGCAGGGTTCTGTCCTGCGCTGTTTCATCTTATGCTTCATATTAGACCAAGAATTATATTATAAATTTGATTGTATACTTAAATATTGAGTATAATAAAAAATGAATTTAAATAATAAAATATCTATTATTATGAGAATTAATATAATTGAACCATCTAATTCGTATTATTTCGACCTTGATGTTACTTCGGAAGCAATTGCTTCATCTGAAGATCCATTTCTAACAATTTTTAAAGAATTTAACATCACAAGTTACTTGGATCAACCCGAAAATGATAGAATTATTGTTACTTTTGATTTTAAAAAGGAAATATTATCTGTTGATTCTTTAAAAAACAAACAAATTGAAATTAATTTTGGTAAGCAAATAGTCAGAATTAAAAAAGTTTTAATTTCATCTCCTTTAAATAGTCACCTTCTTAATTCCTTTAGCAAACTTCTTCCTCACCTAGATCAGGAATCACTCCATGCACTTATTATTACCTGTGAAGGGCAAATAGATAAATTCAAGACACTTTTTCAGGTTTTTCAAAACAAGCCTCAGTTTGCACTAAGAGTGGCTGAAATCGTTGGCAAAATCCCAAAAGACGACCCAGATTATTATCATCAATTCAGTCGGTATTTGATGGATGCACGCATTACTGAAACAGCTAAAAAAAAATTTACCCCTACTTTAATGAATTGGATTTCCCATGCAAAAGAGGAAGATTTAGATACTTTTAATTGCTATTTGCGAGAATAATTTTGTTTCTTTGATTGTTCAACGTGATGACGAAGAGGGCTTCGCCATTTATTCCCAAGGACCTATGGAAACTTTCTTTAAGCATCCTAGTTCTGAATTAAATACTGTAATTAAAACAAGCCTTGAAATTGAGCCCAAAAAAAGGAGGGCTTTTATCGATATATTTTTTGGAATTAAAAGACTTGAAAAAGGCACAACTGTAAATGAGAGACTTGTGCTCGCAAAACATTTAACAGAATTCAACTTTAAATCTTTTGAGAGTTATCGCTTTTTAAATCAAATGAACTTAAATCCTGAAGAAATTGGAGGTGAAAAAGCTTCCTCCTGGTATTTATATGATATCCCCATAGGAAATATTGATAGAGACCATTATATAACTGCTTTAAATTGGAGTTATTCGAAAAAATCTTTTGAATTTTTTCTTTCACTTCCAAAAGAGAACTTGTTAATTTTGAAAGATCAAATCAATAATGAATGGGATAATTATGTAGTTAGAAAAGGAAATTGGAATACTAATTATGGAAAATCCAGTCAGCAGCAGTATGGCTCCTGGATTCATGATTGTGCTCTATTTGGAGTAAAAAAATTAAAAGACAAAGAGTGGGGTTTCGTTGATTTGTTAGATTTCTTTGCTCAAATGAGGCAAACAATAGGCGTTCGCTTACAACATCCAGAATGGCAACGTATTGGAATTCCAAGAGAGCAAGAAGTACTCACTTTGTGCACAGGTCCTTATGAAGCTCTTGGTGAAAAATTATGGGGCTTAAAACAAGATCTCATTCTCCATCCAGACATGTACCGACTAGAGATAGAAAAGGGAGCATTGCAAATTATAGGAGAAAATATTTTGCAGTTTAGAGGAAAAATTAACGATGAATGGATTGACTTATCAAAAATTGAATTTCCTCCGGATTTTAAAGAATCCAATCAACCTACGACCCGAACCTATTGTCCTAAAGTCCATCATACCCCCGCAGAAAACATAAAAAAAATCTTATCATGGATCGAAACAACTCTCTATCCTCAACTGATGCAAGAAACAAATCCAGAAAAAATAAATAAACTCTTAGGCGAAATTTTTTGGTTATTATGTCAAGCTAAGCCATGGGAATTAGGGGATCCCAGCATCGCAGAATTATTTTTTAGAACAATTTTGCTATTTAAAGATTGTGAAAGCTGCCCTTGGAAAGAGGATCTCGTTCCCTGGGTAGAAGTAACCCTGGAATCAGACCCACATCAATTTGCTAAGAATTTCCCTTATTATTTTGCTCGTAAAATAAAAGCCAGTTAGTCAGTCATAATCATGTATTTTTTAGCCTCCTAGTCAAATATCATAAAAAAAGCTATAGATAAGGGTTGGTTTAGTCGGATAAAAGTCATTGGTGCCTCTTTTAAAAAAATAGGAGACTATGTTTCTCACTTCGCTAACACAAAGAAATAGCCTTACACCTTATCCTAAAGGCTCTATAAGCGAGTTGTGGTGGATTTCCTTTCCGCTTATGATTTCCCTCATGTCTGTAAGTTTGATGTTTTTTTTAGATCGTCTTCTCTTATCCCGCTATTCACTAGAGGCTCTAAATGCAGCCGCCAATGCAGGAATGCTCATTCAATTAATGCAATTTTGGTGTATCTCTACCGCTTGCATCGCCGAAGTATTTGTAGGACGCTATAATGGAGCTGGGCGAAAGGAAAAACTGGGGAAACCAGTTTGGCAAATGATATGGTTATCATTAGGAACTATTTTTTGGTTCATCCCCGCTGGATTATTTCTCGGTCCTTACTTCTTTCATGCCGATCCCAATGCTTCGATGGAAATAGACTATTTTAAAATCTTGATGTGCTTTGGACCTGCAGCTGCCTTATCGGCCTCTCTCTCTTCGTTTTATATTGGACAGGGGAGAGTTAAGTTTGTCACCTTTGTCATGATTCTTTCTAATGTCACCAATGTTTCTTTCGACTATATCCTCATCTGGGGATGGGGGGATTGGATTCCTTCATATGGTATTCAAGGTGCTGCTTATGCCACAGGAATTGCAATGTCTCTCCAGGCGGTTGTCTTATTTTGTGATTTTATAAAAAAGGACAATCGCCTCAACTTTGGAACAGGCAACTGGAAGTTTAGTAGAAAGCTGGTCATGCGTTCTCTGAAAATTGGATTGCCCAACGCCATCGCACACTCTCTTGAACTGCTGGCCTGGGTAACGATCTTTCACCTGATGACTCAGCTAGGTTCTGACTACATTACAGTTGTGACTATTTCTCAGAGCATTTGCTTTTTATTTTCCTTCATCACAGAGGGAGTTTCAAAAGGGGCCACGGCAATTGCCTCTAACCTGATTGGCGCTCAGCAACATGATCTAATCTGGAAATTACTGAAATCAGGGGTCATACTTTATTTAATCTCCTTCATCTTTCTAGGTGTTTTCTTTACTTGGCATCCCGAATGGATTCTTACTCTATTTTTAGGAGACAGAGAAAGTATCAGTCCAGCAACACTCCAAACTATTCATAGCGCCCTGTTTTGGGTGTGGATCTTCTACTTATTCGATGGCTTAAATTGGTTTTTAATTGGATTACTTACCGCGGCAGGAGATACTCTCTTTATCATGAAAGTAGGAGGAGCTGGGCCTTGGCTAGTTGCTCTTCTGCCCATCTATTTGTTTGTCTTCAAATTGGGAGCGCCCCCAGAGGTGACCTGGATGCTGATTGCATTTTATGTGATGGCCACCTGTGGAGTTTATCTCATGCGCTTTAGAAGCGAAAAATGGAAAGAAGTTATCCTAGCTAAAGCTTAGGAGCTTATTCCATTTTGTCTTTTCTCTCATCATCTCTCTTTGTTGGACAAGGACAGCAACAGCAGCCACACTGAACCCACATATACCCAAGCAGAAGAAGAGTAAGCAGAGCCATCAACCCACCTGGAATAAATTTTCCTGAATTAAAAAAACGGGTTCCAAAAAATAACAATAAAATGGCCAACAGACCCATTATGGCTGAACTCGCATATTTTTTTCCTTCGTTCATCATATAACCATAAAATCCTAAGAGCGATGAAAAAAATAATGAAGTGACAAGGGATGGGATGCTGTGCGCATTCACAAATCCCATAATTCCCCCAACTAGAACAATTAAAGCATAAATCCAAACAAGTATTGATTTTGTTAACATAGTACCTACCTCATGGTTAAGTGATTTAAATATCTAACATATCCCTGCTTTCTCTCCCATAAAAATTTTCGAATATTTTTCGAAGTGTACTGAATTTCAATAAGATAAAGCAATTTTAAATGGGTTGAAAACAGATTTCATATTTTGGTCTTGAGGGAAAATAGAGTGTATGCTAGATTGTGTGTTTTCAATGTTCGGAGCATAGCGCAGCTTGGCTAGCGCGGCTGCTTTGGGAGCAGTAGGTCGGGGGTTCAAATCCCTCTGCTCCGATCGTAGCCCTATCATAAAAGATAGGGCTTTTTTTTACTCATTATTCGATGTTGATATGACTGAAATTCCTTTAAGTCATGTGCTTGCTTTCTACTGGAATCCCTCCAAAGAAGCTTTCTACATCCCTTACTTCGACCACCCAGTTGTTTGGTATGGAATTCTCTTCGTCACTGGTTTCATCTTCTGTTATTTGTTATTCATTCCCATTATCAAGCGTTTTTTAAAACAACAGAATCAATTCGCTCCAATCGACATTAAAAGCTGGCCGCTCCTTGTTGATCAGTTGAAATCGCCTTCTCGCCATCTCATTGTCAAGAACCTCCAAGATTTCCTCAATAAACACTTTCCTTTTTTTAGAGAGACTCTCCCCACGCCTATCAACGAACCTTTTAAAGCCAGTCTTCTTAAGTTCATCAATGAATTTCTCTATATCCAAAACATCTCTAGGGATGAGTTAGCTCAGCTGATGCCAAATGCTCTTTCAACAGTTCAGGAAACTAGCGTTCGTGTAGCCGATCGCATTTGTTGGGTCGTTATTTTAGCCACTTTAATTGGTGCTAGACTTGGAAATGTTTTTTTCTATGATTGGCCCTACTACCAAACCCATCCTATTGAAATATTTAAAGTCTGGAAAGGGGGATTAGCCAGTCATGGAGCAGTGCTGGGAGTTATTTTTGCTTTGGCTCTGAATCAAACTTGGCTCAAAAAACAACTTCCTTACCTC
The DNA here is from genome assembly GCA_041691035.1 of Chlamydiota bacterium. Taxonomy (GTDB): domain Bacteria; phylum Chlamydiota; class Chlamydiia; order Chlamydiales; family Parachlamydiaceae; genus JBEPVL01. The sequence continues at coordinate 4,179 of JBEPVL010000064.1, read as the reverse complement.
ACTTTACTCAATCTTTTAGATTTTGTCTCAATCACAGCTCCTCTTCTTTGTGGATTTATTCGCCTTGGAAATTTTATGAACCAAGAAATTGTTGGCACACCCACGAAACTTCCCTGGGGAGTGATATTTGGTAATCCAATGGAAAATGTCTCTATTGAAGCACGGCATCCCATCCAACTTTATGAAGCAGCTATTTACTTCATCATCTTTGGCTGCCTGTGGTATTGTTGGAAAAAAAGAAGGCTCCCTGAAGGTAAAGGAATTTATTTTGGCCTTCTCCTCGTCTCTGCCTTATTTAGCCGTTTTATTTTAGAATTTTGGAAGGAAAGTCAGTTTTCATTTATTAACACTGGCTCATTTCTGGCAAGCCAACTCCTAAGTTTACCCCTCATTTTACTCGGACTCATTCTAATCGTCCGAGGATTCATCATGAACAAAACCCACCCTAATTAGCGGTTCAGGTCGAACGCCTATTACCTGAGAAAAACAAATAAAAAGAGCTCCTCTTTTAGAAGGCTCAGAACCCATTCTTCCTGTCAGATTGCGTAATAGGAGCTGATTAGCTTTGCAATGAAGATGTACATCACAGTCGATAAGACGTCATTGAACGCCGTGACAATAGGTCCGGAAGCAATTGCTGGGTCTATTCGAAAACGGGCGAAAAAGAAAGGGGAGAGGGTTCCTAGCAATGTAGCCATTAAACACGCCCCCAAAAGACCACTGCTTACAATGAATCCTAATAATGCCGGATTGCTTCCAGTGTAATGAATGTCAAAGCGATTCAAGAAATAGACAGAAATGCCGCAAAGAATTCCAAAGACGATTCCAATTAATAAACCGATAGTGAGTTCTCCTAAAACGGCTTCTCGCTTAGATCCTTTCGATAGTTCACCCGTTGACATCCCACGAACAAGAATCGTACTGCACTGGATTCCAACATTCCCAGACATCCCAGCAACTAAGGGAACAAACAGTGCAACAAATGTAAACCAGTCCTTTTCTTTAAAATAGGAGAGGGCGGTAGCTGTTACTAATCCGGCAAATAAAGTTACAATAAGCCAAGGCGCCCGCCCGAAAAATCGTTTAAGAATAGGCTCATGTTCTCTGACATCCTCAGCTGTACCTGCGATGCTTGCGATTGTTTCATCTGCAATATCCTCAAGAGCTTCTACAACCCTTTCATAGGGAATAATTCCTACTAAACGTTCGTTTTCATCAATGACAGGAAGGGCAGGAATCTTATACCTTTCAACGAGGTCAACAACTTCATCTCGGGAGGCATCTGCATGAATCTGATGAAGGACGGGTCTCATGACCTGTCGAATAGGTGTCGATGGGGGATTGACAATAAGATTTCGACCTGGAACAAAACCTATCAGACGATCCTGTTCATCTAACACAAACACCCGTCGCGTTAAGTCAATGCCGGGGTTGTCTCGGATTGCAGTCGCAACCTGTCCAATCGTGTTATTCATAGGAAAAGCAAAAAATTCATTGGTCATCAAACGACCCGCACTCTGTCGATCATGTTTATAGAGTTCTCGAATACGCGCAGCTTTTTTAGGGTCGAGCATCTCTAACACCCGTTTCATGCGACGATCAGACATGTCGTCAAGCAACCAGATGGCCTCATCAGGAGGCATATGATCAATGAGGAGTTGGATCTCTTTATTATCCAGTTGAGAAAAAATGACTGAACGGGTATTCCTTCCCGTATTGGTCATGAAGATGATTTTAGCTTGGAGATCGGGGAGGTTTTCGTACAAAAGCACTCTTGCAGAGGGGGGAATACGAGAAACTGCATAAGCTAGGTCTATGGGATCGTGTTCACTCGCAATTTTTGCAATATCATGGAGCATGAACTGAGGGATCGTTTGACCAAAAGCATCTTCCAATTTTTCATTGAGGGCATCATCTAGTTGGCTCGTTTTGGAGCTCATTAAATTACCTGGAAGGATGATTTCATCACTTCCATCATTCGTATCCTCATTTGAAATAGGTTGATTGACCATAACTATCCTAAGATCCTATGAAAAAAACAGAAGTATCTCCCGAAGAACTACCAGGTTATCAAAGGGCTTAACTTATACACAAGTGAAATTGCAACGGTGCTCGTTTTTATTTTGCATTAAAGTTTAATTTTAATGTTGAGAATTATAAAGAATCAGCTTATAGTGGTATGAAGATTAGAACAAAAAATAAAATTACAACAACCGAAGTGATCCTATGTTTAATCCAAATAAAATTCGCAATATAGCCATCATCGCTCACATCGATCATGGGAAAACAACACTCCTAGATGCCTTTCTCAAACAATCCCATGTTTTTAGAGACAATCAACTAATCCGAGAAAGAGTCATGGATTCTTACGATCAAGAACAAGAGCGAGGCATTACAATTTTTGCTAAGCACACGTCTGTGCTTTTTGAAGACATGAAATTTAATATCATCGACACTCCAGGACATGCCGACTTCTCCGGAGAGGTAGAAAGAATCCTAGGAATGGTCGACTCTGTTCTTCTTCTTGTCGATGCTCAAGAAGGCCCCATGCCTCAAACGCGCTTTGTTCTTTCTAAATCACTAAAAATGGGCCTTAAACCAATTGTCGTGTTGAATAAGATCGACCGTCCGCATGCGACGCCAGATAGGGTGCTTGATCAGACATTCGACCTCTTTGCTGAACTAGGCGCAACTGATGAACAGTTAGATTTTCGTTATTGCTATGCATCAGGAATCTCTGGTTTCGCGATACATCACCTCCATGATCAACGCATCAACCTAAACCCACTTTTCGAATTAATTTCTTTTGCTGTTCACCCTCCAAAAGGAAGTTTAGAGAATCCTTTCCTCATGCATGTCTCCACATTAATGTATGATGATTATGTCGGTCGTCAAGCTTGTGGACGTATCCTAGAAGGACACGTGAAAAAAGGACAGTCGATTATCCATGTTGATGATAAAGGAAATGAAAACCGAGCAACCATTACACGTATTGAAGGGCATCTAGGTATCGAAAAAGTGGAGATGGATGAGGCCGGCGCAGGGGACATCATTATCCTTTCTGGCATTCCTGAGGTCACTATTGGCGATACTCTCTGCGATCCAAAGAATGTCGTGCATCTTCCCCGTATTAAACTGGATGAACCTACCGTATCGGTCGATATGATGGTGAATAATAGTCCTTTTGTCGGGCGAAGCGGAAAGCATGTGACGATGAATAAAGTTAGAGAACGTTTAGAAAAAGAAAAGAAGGCTAACATCTCCCTTCGCATCGAAGAAAATAAAGATGATCAGGATAAAATCACTGTTTCCGGACGTGGAGAACTGCATCTAGCTGTTCTCATTGAAGCAATGCGACGAGAAAACTACGAATTCAGCATTTCAAAACCCCGGGTCATCATTAAAGAAGTAAAGGGTGAGAAACTTGAACCGATTGAACGTGCTCATGTCGAAGTTCCTCAAGACTATTCCGGAATTGTGATTGAAGAGCTCTCCCGTCGAAAAGGAGAAATGCAACTTCTCGATACTAATGAGAATGGGATCACAACGATCGAATTCCTCATTCCTACACGTGGGCTTATGGGATATCGCAATGAATTCCTAACAGCTACTCGTGGATTGGGAATTTTGACTTCAGTTTTCGACTGTTTTGCTCCATGGAAAGGAACTATTCCAGGTCGTTCAAGAGGGGTCCTCATTTCAAATGGCCCAGGCAAAACGAGCGGTTATGCATGCTTTAACTTACAAGATCGAGGCGTCTTATTTGTCGGACCAACCGATGACGTCTATGAAGGGATGGTTGTTGGCGAAAATAGCAGAGACAATGATTTAATTGTCAATGTCACAAAAGGAAAGCAGCTCACTAACGTTCGTGCATCTGGTACTGATGAAAACATCATTTTAACTCCTGCAAGAAAATTCACCTTAGAACAAGCGATCGATTATATCCAAGATGATGAGCTTATTGAAGTGACACCTGATAGCATTCGTATGAGAAAGAAATATCTGCTTGAAAATGAGCGTAAACGTTTTGGCAAGTCCTAATCATTTAGCGTAGGCTTTAGCCTGCGTTTGTTATGCCAAAATGTAGCGTAGGCTTTAGCCTGCGCTTGTTATTGCCAAATTGTAGCGTAGGCTTTAGCCTGCGCTTGTTATTGCCAAATTGTAGCGTAGGCTTTA
>JBEPVL010000063.1:0-12401 GCA_041691035.1 Chlamydiota bacterium | reverse complement strand
TTTACCGAAGCCTTAGACATGGCTGTCCTATCAATGTAAATTTAAACCAGTATATCAACTTTGCGGAATTTTTGCGCATTGACTCTGATCTGATCGATGCCGCTTCAAAAACGAGCCCTTCTTTAGAAGAAATCACTTCTAGTCCGAATGACCTTCGGGCATGGCTAGCTACACTATCTCCAAGCGAGAAAGAAACTCTACTTGTAGATATTTTACTAGGTAGTATGAAAGGTGATCAGACACCGGCCATGCAGCTAGTTCACCGCTTTAATAAAATGTGGCAATCTCAACGTCCTAAAATGGGAAAACAAAGCAAGCAGCGTACGGTCGCTGAACTCTTGAAAGAAGCTGAACATACGACTCAACAACGGCAGAGCATGCAGGCCGAAAAGGCTGCAGCAGAAAAAGCAGAACGGCAAAGGTTAAATAGACTTGCACGGGAAAAACGTCTGAATGAAATTACAGGCCGTGAGTCTATATTATGGAATCAGATTGAATCGTTCGCTTCTGAGAAGAAAGCTGCGAGTTATGATAAAGCCATAGAGTTGTTAATTGACTTGCGTGATCTTGCTGCTCGTGGAGATCGCCGCGAATTTGTATTGAAATTTGATGCTTTAAAACAACGACATTCTAGTAAATCATCGTTTATTGGACGCTTGCGCAATCTTGACCTTTCTGATTCTACAGCAAATGTTTGAAAAAAACTGAGCCAAGAGGTAACTATTTCCAAAATGGAAACAGTTCAAATCGAGGGCCAATCATCTGATCGGAGGAAATAATGAGAATTTGGATTCTTTCTTTAATTGCATCTATTACTTGTATGGTTGATCCAGGATATGCAGAAAATCCTTTCTCTGATGAGATTTGGGAGGTGCTGAATTACCGTAGGAAATTAGATCGAGGTGATTGGTTGCCTTTTAAAATGGTTTTTCCAGAGCACTATGTTGTTCTTCCTGCCGACCGTAATAAAGAAATAGGATTAGATCCTGGATTTTTTTGTGGGGAACGCTCGACAATTAAGGATCTATGGCAGCAGTATGAAAATGATCCTAAAGCTAACCTTAAGCCTATTTCCGGTTTTTTTTATGTCAGCTGGAGCTGGGATATTGCACAAAAAGATTCAAAGACTTTTTCCATTTCAGATCAAGAAATTCGCTCTATGCTAGAAAAGCAGGGAGCCACATCAGTGAATATTTGTAACCTTTATTGGAATGACTTTCCTGTCAAATCTGTAGAGGCTGAGCTCTCTCATTCACATGCCTTTATTGCATGGATAGGCTTGAATACCGGCGGAGAGGCGATAAAAATTCAGTATTTCTGCCCAGAACATACGTCATTGTTTGCTGAAGAATGTGCAGTTTGGAATCAGTTTCTTCATAAGAGTACCGGACTGTCCTATGATGAATATTCCAATTGCGTCAAAAGAGAATTAGAATCAATGTTCAAAGCGATCGATAAAAAAGAACGCTTTCCATAGATACCAAGAGGGGTTAGAAGACAATGAATTTAAATAAAAGTGTTGCAGAAGTACTAGAAGCTTTGGATCGTGCAAAAGCTCATGTGCCACAAGATTGGGAATATTTGTCCAATGATGAAAATGTTATGTCCCAAGTTATGGAGATGGAGTATATGCCAAAGCCTCTTGGTGATCACCTCGGTGTCAGCAAAGAGCTATTTCCAGCTTCAACACAATTAGAAGATGATGAAATTAAAATAATTGTCGAAAAGATTTTAGATGTATGGGCTGTTTACCACTATCTTGCTGATTTGCCAGAAGGGCTTCCCATTCGTATTGCCTATGAAACTTTATTAAGTGTTTGGGATGAAACTGTCTCTTGCTTCCCCGTAGGAAATTTTCACTTTGATTTTTATGAGATGGAATTGGAGCAATACGTCAATCATAAAAATCAGGGGATCACCTAATTTTTAACAAGGGGATCTCTGAAGCAGAGTTTTTCCGTGGACCATTTGTGGACCACTGGCATACAAAAAAGAGCGATAAATCACAACACTTCGCGGTAGATGGAAAAAGGCACTTTTCGCTATGATGTAGGGTAGTTAGCTGCTAAATGGCAGGGGCGGTGCTGCGGACTCATAACCCGCTGGTCGCTGGTTCAAGTCCAGCTTGCCCCACTTTTTCCCTTTCGGCTTAACATGTTAGTTTAGAGTCACTTTAGTGACTGTTTTGCTATAAAATCATAGCAAGCCAAAACCCTTAAATTTCCTTCATGGGGCAAATTTGGGCCACTGGCAAACAACAAGTGCCGGCAATTCACAATAACGTCAATGGCGACAGCTAATCCAATCAAAAGGATTAGACTATGCCAGGCATCGAAAAACGCACCAATAAAGACGGCTCTTTCACTTATCGGGCAAGAGTCCGAATCAAAGGCCATCCTTCCATTAGCGAATCTTTCAATTCGCTAACATTAGCAAAAAAATGGAAACGCAATACCGAATCAGCCATTGAGCAAGGGCGCTTTCAGTTTTCCTCTTTAGAAAAAAAACACACATTAGCTGAACTTGTAGATCGGTACATTGAAACTATCCTTCCAATTGCTTTTGGAAATAAAATCCAGTCAACTAGCTCAAAAGCGAGATGAACTGCTTTCTCAAGACACGTTTTACAAAAAGCCTCGCTCTTCAACTACTGTTGTCCGCTATATCGCCAGCCTTTTACATGCCTTTTCAACTGCCGTTAAAGAATGGGAGTGGATGGAAGAAAATCCAATTCAAAAAATTAACAAGCCCAAGTTGCCGCAGGGCCGTATTCGGTTTCTTAATGAGTTAGAAAAAAATCGTCTTCTTAAGGCTTGCAAACACAGTAATTCAGATTACCTATATCCGATTGTTGTCTTGGCTCTTTCGACAGGCATGCGAAAAGGAGAAATCTTAACTTTGACTTGGGGAGACATCGATTTTGAACAAGGCACAATTCTTCTAGAATCCACTAAAAATGGCGAAAGAAGACAGATCCCTTTGATAGGTTTATCCTTGGAGCTAATCAAAAGGCTGAATGCTAATCGAAAAAGCATGCTGGTATTTCCATCCCCTAATAATTCGAATCAGTCTCTTGATATCCGTTCTGCTTGGGAAAGCTCACTTCGAAAAGCAGATATTATTAATTTCAAATTTCATGATTTGAGGCATACGGCAGCTTCATATCTAGCTATGAATAATGCAAGCCTGATTGAGATAGGGACTTTATTAGGCCACAAAACAGTCCAAATGACCAAAAGGTATGCTCATTTGTCAAACTCTCATCTAGTTTCAATGACACAAAATCTCAACAACAAACTTTTTGATGATTGTACATCTGAATGAATGTTTATCTACGACAGTTAGCAGTAAATTAAGTGCATTCAAAGGAATTCACCTTTGAATGCAACAAGGATACATTCATGAAAGAAGATGCTTTAAACCCAATCCATCGAAATGGAATCGAAATCAGACCAAATAAAGATGGGATCGATCGATTTCGCATAAGAATAAGAAAAAAGGGGCAAAAAGAAATTTCCCATACCTATCGAACAGAAACTTTAGCCAAAAAGAACAAATACCGCATTGAAAGTGAAATTGAAAGTGCTCTAGTCGATTTCAAGCTGCCTGGAAAGCAAATGTTTAGTGATCTAGTTGATCGTTACATAGAAACCATTCTTCCTCAAAACCCAAAAAATGCTCGAAATAAACGAGCACATTTGATGTGGTGGAATGAAAAATTTAAACATATGCGCTTAAGAGATATCAAACCAAATCTCATTGCAGAATCGCGAGATGAGCTTCTGTCGAAAAAAACAAAACAACAAACCATCATCTCTCCTACAACCGTCGTTAGATATCTGAGTACTTTATCGCATGCATTTTCAGTAGCAGTGAAAGAATGGGAGTTGATAAGTGATAATCCTGTTCTTAAAGTTAAAAAGCCGCAACCTGCTAAAGGCCGTCTCCGTTTTTTAAGTCTGGATGAAAAAGACAGATTGCTCGCTGCATGCAAAACTAGCAAATCTAAAGATTTATATTTGATTGTTGTTTTGGCGATCTTTACAGGTATGAGAAGGGGAGAAATCCTTAATCTCAAATGGGAAAATATTGTTTTTGAAACAAACGCGATTTGGCTTGAGGAAACAAAAAATGGAGAGCAAAGATATGTCCCGCTTATTGGAGTCCCCTTAGATTTATTGAAGTCGAAATATTATGGACAAGCAAAGGAATGCTTGGTTTTTTCAAATACAAAAAACTCAATTCAACCAATTTGTATTAGAAAGGCTTGGGAAAATGCACTGAAAAAGGCAAGGATTGACGATTGCGTCTTTCATTCATTAAGACACACTACAGCCTCTTATCTGGCAATGGAACACGCAAGTCTTATTGAAATTGCTGCACTCTTAGGCCATAAGACGCTGCAAACAACGAAAAGGTATGCTCATCTTTCGGATCGGCATTTGCAGCAAACAGCTATGACTCTACAATCTAAAATTTTCAATTAATTAAAAACAAAAGGAACTTATATGAATACGAATTTACTGATCGATCCGATTCGCGCCAAAGAGTTAGATCTACATGAATTAAGAGAGTTAATAAATGCCGTATCTTGGAGTCAATTTGAAGCAGCTTGCTATCTTTCAGGTAAAGCACTCTTAGACTTTAATGAATTTCAAAATCCTCCTCCAGGTTATGAAAAAAAACTAAAAGAATTATTGGAAAATGATTCTACCGATCCAGACTTTCTTCAGGCGTTTCAAAAATACAAAACAAACTATCCTGATATTGATGAAACCCTCACTGCCTTAAAGCGTCTTTCAAAAGGTAGAATGGGAAAGGTCAATGTGGACGATAAAACTAAAATGATTACATCGGCCGAACCAATGTATTGGATTAAATTGGCTATGGAAAATAATTTATGGGTTACCCCAGGAATACAGGACGCTTGGTTTAATTTTCTGCACCGTCCAAAAATAAGATATCTTCTACCAAAATTCAGGAACAAAAAATCTATCGGCTCTGAATCCAAAAAAGCTAATTCCAGAATGCAATTAAACACAAGACCTCTGCATGAATCAGCAGATATAGACAACATCCAGGAATTAGGAAGAAAGCTATTTCATGAAAATCTTGAGTTAAGCAAACAAGAAATAGAAGAAAAAATACGGAAAATATACCCAAGAGCAAAATGCTACAGTCCTATCGTCATAGTTAGATGGCTAACGTGGGCAAATATTGCTCGTAGGAAAAAAGGAGGACATACAAACCTTCCGAACGAAGTTTAATCTTTCTTAAGGGTTAAGCCAGGTATTTTGGCATTAACCCTTTAAAAAAAACCTGCCACATCTGAATGAATGTTTTCCGCCCTTTCTTTCCAGTAAATTACCATTATTTAATCAAACAGACCTTAGGAGGGTTATATGGAAGAGCAAAAAATGAATCGATTTATCCCTGTAACGCAATGGAAGAATTACCATTCTTGGCCACCAGTCGGGGGGTTGCGTCATTTAATTTATGAACGTGAGGAAAATGGATTTGATAAGGTTCTCAAACGGCCAAATCGCGTTTGGTTGATTGATGAGAATGCGTTTTTTAAATGGCTGGAAGAAAGAAAGTTTAAATTTAAAACGAGCAAATGAAAATAAAGAATGCCCATCAAAAACGCAATTTGATGGGCTGTTATACAAAAGGAACTGAATGCAATGTATCATAACACTTCTCACAATCCATCTCAAGATCAATATAAATCAAATGATCTCAAAGAACTTTCTATACAAAGAGCTCAAGAACTCGATGAGCAGGTTGAGAGCAACAAACTTCCTTTCGGATTCTTTTTTGATAATGAAAAGTTGATGCACGAACCGTTGTCGCAAAAAACTCCAGAGATCTACATCTGTTCTAAGCTTGAAGTCATGGCTTACATTAGAGACGATAAAAACGAAAATTATGGAAAGCTTTTAAGATTTAAAGATCCTGAAAATCATATTCACGAATGGGCAATACCAATGGAACTCATAGCTGGAGATGGGGTTAAATATAGAGCGGCATTATTAAGCAGAGGCGTGGAAATATCAACAGTTCGGAACGCTCAGACACTTTTATCAGCATATTTAGTGAACTCCAAGCCTGAAATATGGATTAGAAGCATAAGTCACCTTGGTTGGTATAAAGAGAACTTTATCTTCCCTGATGCCATTCTCGGCACTCAAATCAAAGATAGGCTTATCTTCCAAAATCCAAATACTCTATGCCCGCGTTTTACTCAAAAAGGCACAGTAAAAGAATGGAATGACAATGTTTCAAGGCTATGTATAAATAATTCACGTTTGGAGTTTGCCGTTTCCGCTGCATTTGCCAGCCCACTTTTGCGCCTTCTCAACACAGAAGGGGGAGGGATTCATTTCAAAGGTTCTAGCTCCCTAGGTAAGTCGAAAATTTTAAGAGCTGCAGGGTCGGTATGGAGTGATGAATCCTTTATTCAAAGATGGAATGCAACTTTAAACGGTTTGGAGGCTATTGCTTCGGGGTATAATGATACGCTGCTGTGTTTAGATGAGATTGCTCAAATCGACCCGATCTTTGCAGGTGAAACTGCATATCTTTTATCGAATGAAAAGGGAAAACTTAGAGCCACAAAAACAGGCGGCAGTACTGAACAACATAAATGGAAATTTCTTTTTCTCTCAAACGGAGAAATAAGCTTGGATGAACATATGCAGCAATGCGGAAAAAAATCCAAAGGTGGCCAAGAAGTCCGCTTAGCTGATGTCCCAGCCGATACAGGAAAATTTGGTTGTTTTGAGAACTTGCACGAATATGCCACAGGCGAAGAGTTTGCCGATGCTATATCAACAGCCTGTGACAATTTTTATGGCACTGTTTCGATCGATTATCTAAATAAAATTATTGAGAATCAGCAATTTGCAATAGACTTTGCAGAGAATATCATAAAAAGCTTCATCACTCAAAACAAGCCTTTGAAAGCTAGCGGGCAAGTTGTTAGGGTTTTAAAGCGTTTTGCAATAATTGCAGCAGGCGGTGAGTTGGCCACGGAATACGGTTTAACCAACTGGCCAATAGGTGCTGCCATGCAAGGTGCTTGTAGGTGCTTTGTTGACTGGCTTGATGCTAGAGGAGGCGTAGATAGCAAAGAAAAAATTAACGCTTTAAGGCAGATTAAAGGTTTTTTCTCTTTAAACCCTCATCGATTCCACAGTTGGGACACCAAGCTTGATAAAGATTCGGCAGAGCGCTCAAGTTTCAAAAAATATGACCAGCAGGGAAATATTGAATTTTTTGTACATCCCTTCATTTTTAGGAATGAAATCTGTGCAGGCCTCGACGTAAAGCTCGCTGCAACGTGGTGCATTGAGGAAGGCTTGATTCTCCCATCAACAGATAACAAACCCACTAGAACAGAATCCGTATCAGTCAACAAGGTGAAGAATAGGTACTATCGATTTACTTCAAGGGTCACTGAAGAAAATCACCTGTGAGAATTGTGAGAATGATGAGATTGGATCTTCAACACTTTGGTTTAATGGGAGTTATGTGCCTTAAAATATTTGATTGCCTTTGTGAGAATTATGGGAATATTTCTCCTCATTCTCTCGAAGGCGACAGGCTCTTCTCTTTAGAAATATCGAAGGGTTCTCACATTTCTCATTTTTCTCACTACAAAATACGCCAATAATATTATGGATCTCATCGAACTCGCAAAAGAAACTGGGATGAGCCTTAAACGGACTGGGGCATCCTATTCATCCTCTTGTCCTAATTGCGGAGGAAAAGATCGCTTTGTAATCTGGCCTAGCAATAAATACTGGTGTCGACAATGTGAAAAACATGGAGATGCCATTCAATTTTGCAGAGATTTTCTCGGATTGTCATATTCTGAAGCCTGTAAAAAACTGAATTTGGAAAAGAAGAACATCTCCCTTTCAGTACTCTCAAAGACTAAGGAGTTAAAAATCGCCGAGTCTCCTCCTTCATCATGGCAGGAAAATGCTTTGTCCTTTACCAACTGGGCTCATCTCAATTTGATGAATAGCCCCCAGCATCTCTCTATGCTTCAAGATCGAATGCTGAGTGTAGAAACGATCAAGAAATATCGCCTCGGACTATGCATAAACTACAAAGGAAGTCTGTCCAAGGATTTTTTTCTTCATAGAAGCAGATGGGGACTTTCCGAAGAATTCAAAATAGATGGAGCAATCAAAAAACTCTGGCTACCTCATGGATTGATTATCCCTTCATTTGAGTGCAACGGTCAAATCATAAAATTAAAGATTCGGCGATTAGAGTGGCATGCAAATGATAAGCTGCCTAAATATGTTGAAGTTACAGGGAGCATGCAAAAGCCTTCGTTATTTGGATACGACAACGATCTGCCTACTGTTTTGGTTGAGTCTGAATTCGATGCGATACTCATACAACAAGAAGCCTGTGATTTGTGCAACTCAATTGCATTAGGGGGAGCAGCCAAAAGAGCTGATGCAGCAACGCATGATTTTTTAAGAAATGTTCCTTTAATTCTGTTTGCCCTTGATTTTGACGAAGCAGGGAAAAAGCAATATGGATTTTGGCGGCAAAGCTATTCCAATCTGAGGGCTTGGCCCGTTCCCGTTACAAAAAGCCCTGGAGATGCTTGTAAAAATGGAATCAACATTCGTCAATGGATCGCAGACGGAATTTTCCAATACAATAAACTCTAAAGAGAACTTAATGAATTAATAAATCTTGCAGCCATTCTTCTTAAATCAATACGTAGCTGTTTCCAATTCTTTTAGTCAATTCTGGATCAAGCCCTTTATCCGGAAGAGCTATGAAGAAATGGCAATCGATATCAGAAATTTCAATATCCGGATTGTAAATAACAACCCCTCTATTAGGCTTTTCAATTGGGATAAAAATTGATTCGTATTTTTTCAACTTCTTCTTGTTGCTGGATCTCATTATTGCTTCTCATTAATGTGCTTTTCTATAGCCTCAAGCCTTAACCCAAAATCATACAGCTCAATATTTTTTGCCTGGATTTCTACAATTTTAGATAACGACTCAGCTTCAACCGGAGTCAGTTCTCCTGTCCCGACGGCATGGCAAATCAGCCTACCTGCCTTTAACGCATCAGCCGCATTTTGAATTATTGGCAGTTTGAAGTTAATCGGTCTATCTTTTTTTGGCGGTAGCAATCGATCTAAAATAATTTTAGCAGCTTGTAAATTACCTTCCTTTGCTTGGTTAATTACTTGATGATAAACTAATTCAATTTCTTCTTCAAATAGCATTTCTGCCATCATCGAAGCCTTATGTCTAGCTCCTTTTGGCTTACCTTGAGGATTACCGGATTTACCTTTTCTAAAACGTCCGTTTTCCTGTATTTCACCTGTATTTTCAGGCATTCGAACCTCAAAAGAGCTTTTGTTTTTGATATGAATTCTTTCAAAATATTAAAGGCTCTCTGACCATAGGTCAATGAGATTTTAATAGACAAGTTTCATTCAGTCTTGATTACTGTGAATCGCTGTCAATACATTTATTTTATGGTTAATAATTTCCTAAACCTTTAAAATTCCCTAAGGGACCCAGGGGTTTTCTCTATTTCTTATCTCGCAATTACCTCGCCTCCACTTTCTTCTTTGCTGCGATCAAATATGAAAATTGCGTTGCTTAGGCAGGATGATAAGTCAATATTTGTAGCCGTAATTTGGAAACATCGTCGAAATAATCAGTGGATAATATGAACGAAATCGTCATCAAAACAAATCAACTCGCTCGTAGTTACCAAACTTATCGCAAAGAAACTGGTCTTATCGCAGCAATGAAAGGATTATTTTCTAAAACGTCCGAAATTAAGCACGCTTTAGTGCCTATCGATTTAGAGATTACTCGTGGCCAAATTGTAGGTCTCGTTGGTTCCAATGGAGCAGGTAAGACGACATTATTAAAACTGCTGTCGGGCCTAATTTTCCCTACCAATGGGACAGCAACAGTTTTAGGATATACACCTTGGGAAAGACCTAATTCTTTTTTAAAACAAATCAGCCTACTTTTAGGACAGAAAAACCAGCTCTGGTGGGATATTCCAGCAAGGGACAGTTTTCATCTATTGATAGCTATCTACGACCTTGACAAGATCGCAACGCTTAAGCGTGTTGATGAACTTGCCACTCGTTTAGACTGCCAGCACGTGTTGAAAGTACCTTTGCGTCGTCTAAGCTTAGGTGAGCGCATGAAAATGGAACTTATTGGTTGTCTTCTGCATTCCCCAAAAATTCTTTTTCTTGATGAGCCTACTATCGGCCTAGATGTTGTTGCGCAAACAAACATACGCCAATTCATTCTAGAAGAACTAAAGGGTACAGATGTAACAATTATCCTTACCAGTCACTACATGGATGATATTGCATTATTGGCAGACCGTCTTCTCCTCATGAGCCACGGAGATATTGCCTACGATGGCACTGTCGATCATTTCATGTCCTTAACACCATCGACAAAGCGTTTAGTCACCGACTTTTCAATGCCACTGCCAAAAGAATTAACCATTTCACCAAACCTAAAGATCCCTATGGGGGCTCTTTCATTTGACCACTCATTATCATCTGCAGAGCTTTTCGATGCCCTGAGAATAATTACTTCCCAGACCCCTATTCGGGATCTAAAAATAGAAGAACCGGATTTTGAAGATGTCATACGTATCTTTCTTGAAAAAGAATCTAGCTTGCATAAGGCTCGGAATATCATCTAGGACAACCTATCCCATAGACTTTTTTATGGCGATTGCAGTTATTCCTCTCTGCTATTTTTTAGTTGAGGCAGTGTTTTGGACCGGCTTGATTGAAGCTTCTGGAAATGAGCTTTTAGGCGGTTTTCCGGCACGTTATTATGTAGGGTATTTTCTTTATACAATTTTACAACTAGGAAGTATGAACTGGCGCTTTGAACGTGCCATGATTGCTGAAATTAACAGTGGAGCTGTTAATGCTTTATTGCTGAGACCTAGTTCATTTTTTGAGTATCACATGGGACAACTACTAGGACAAAAGTTAATCACGGCTTTAGTGATGCTTCCTGTTATCTCTTTTATTGCTTGGGCATGGGATCTTCCATTCCATGCAGAAAGGCTCCCAATGGTTTTTTTGATGGGGATTTGCTATGTGATTCTCCTCTTCTCACTACACTTTGCAGTTGCTTCGATGGCCTTTTTCTTCGACAACGTCTATAGCCTTAATAACTCCAAAAATATGATTATCTGGGTTCTTACTGGTGAGTTGATGCCTTTAGACTTACTGCCATCACCGATACGTGAATGGGTCATCGCACTTCCATTTAGCTGTGGAATTTACATGCCTGCGGCATATCTCTCTGGGCGAATCGATACAAACGCCTTTATGAAAGGATTTATCAGTCTTGCAGTTGGAGGTATTGTTTTTGGCCTATTAGCTCGGTTCGTATGGAAACAAGGGTTGCGTCGTTATAGCGGAACAGGAGCATAGGATTATGAGAGCATCACTAAAAAAAATGTTGAATTTGGAATGGACCTTTTTCAAATTAAGTGCCATGGCTGATTTGCAGGTCCCTTTTAATCTAGGGCTTCAATTTGTAAATGACATCCTATGGTATACGATGCAAATAATCCTGTTTGAGGCCCTCTATCTTCATGTCGACAGCTTAGGTGGTTGGGGCATTGCTGAGATGCGCGTTTTCTTAGGTGTACTATTTCTTGTTGATGCATTTCAAATGGTCTTATTTGCTCATAACTTCGATGTATTTTCCGAAAAAATTGTACATCGTGATCTGGATCTTCTTTTGTTAAGGCCTGTAAGCTCACAGCAATTGATGACATCACAAAAACTCCAATGTGGCTTCCTATTAAATGCTATTTTTGCTCTATTATGGTTGCTATGGAGCCTCTCATTGCTGCCGGAAGGTTTTCCTTGGATGCGTTCTTTGCTAATTTTTATCGTCGTGCCAGCCGCTCTCTCTATCTTCTATTCAACTCGACTGATATTTTGTACAGTAGCCTTGTTAATGACTAGAGCTGAGCATTTTCATGAACTTTATTTTACTTTCTTTAAAATGGGCCAAAGACCTGATCATCTTTATGGACCTGGTATTCGCTATATTATCTTGCTGATTATCCCTGTAGGTATGATAGCCAGCTTTCCAACTAGGGTGCTTGTAGACCCCACGGACAGCTGGGCATTACCGGCACTTTTAACAGTAGCTACGCTCTCTCTTCTTGTAGCAAATCTCTTTTGGCGTTGGTCTGTAAAACGCTATATGACTATTGGCTAGATTTAGCTTATAAACGTAGTAGATCGTACAATCAAAATTTTATCGTTCATAGCTTCTAAGCAACTCATACCATTTCCAAAAAATAAATTCATAATACAGCCCAATTTCTAGAGCACAAG
>JBEPVL010000062.1:0-12841 GCA_041691035.1 Chlamydiota bacterium | reverse complement strand
CGTTCTATCACTCTTCTCTGTTATGAGTAGATTTGTATAGATAAAAAGTAGCGGTCTTACGGGAGGTGCACAAGCTCAAGGCGTTGCATTTTTTTCTGGCAGAGCAGGTATAGCCATCGATCCAGATTTAGTTAATGGAATATCAGAAGAACAGTTGGAGTTTGTGGTAGCACACGAACTTTCACATATAAAAGCAAATGATCTTATATGGTTGGAGACAGTTCCTGGCATCGCTGGTGTTATAACGACTTTAGCAATGAGCATTCTATTCCCTTCATCGGCGACTTATTTTCCACCAATTGTCATAGCGACACTTATGGTAAGTTCTCCTGCAGCAGTAGTAGGTCTATCAGTTTCCGGTATTGCTTTCCTCGCTTTTTCTAAATGGAGAGAGAAATGTGCTGATAAGCTAGGATTTTCTATTTGTTCGAATGCCGCTCAAAAAGCTGCTCCTCTTTGTTTTGATACAATAAGAATATCTCAAATTGAGTACAGAAATGGTGAAGAAGGTTCTTATCTTTCAAAGGTATGGAGAAGATTCTTAATCACTGAAGATGGTGAAGCTCGCTTTGACGTTTATCATCCTTCGTTAAAAAATCGAAAAGAATACCTACAACAAACCTAATTTAAAAACGAATTAGACATCCAGCCAATAATGCCCTTAAATCAACAGGACCGCGCACAGATGAAGGTAAGGCGATCGTTTCTGATATCAATGATTCAGAAGGGAGTGCGGTTGCAAAGCAGATTGGAGGCAGCTGCATTTATATTCACTTGAATGTCCAAGAAGAAAATGAATGGAAGAATGCTATCGAAATCATCATAAAAACGCTTCGGCAAACTTAATGTTCTCGTGAATAATGCCGGAGTGACAGGATTCCAAGAAGGATGTGGTCAACAAGATCCAGAAAATGCATCATTAAGTAGCTGGAGGCAAGTTCATGCAGTCAACTCTGATGGAGTATTTCTTGGATGTAAATATGCTATCCAAACAATGAAACAGTTTGATGATGGAGCAATTGTTAACATTTCGTCACGATCAGGTCTAGTTGGCATCCCAGGGGCTGCAGCATATGCCGCTAGTAAAGCTGCTGTAAGAAATCATACGAAAACAGTGGCTTTGTACTGCTGCCAACAAGGTAGATGATTTAGAAGTCCTTGCGTACCCATTTTATTATCACAAGAACAATTGTGTTTGCAGGTGTTTCCCCCGATCTATTGACAAAGTTGCACTGCCACTTGCTCATGGTAAATATTATAGGCCAGATATCGCGCTTTCAAACCAGAAGTAATCAGAAATTCTTGAAAAGCTTTAAATTCATGATTTTCACAACCAGGATAGTTATACAACTCATCAAAAACTAAAATAGTTCCAGGTTTCAATCTGTCGCCAAGGATTTTAAAGGCAGTTGCTGCTGAGGAATAGATATCGCTATCAATATGTAAAAAAGCAATAGGTTCTTCAAAATCATGCGTTTTCATGAAGTCGATTAATGTATCATTAAACCAACCTTTGATCAATTCTACATTATGTAAAACAGGCGGAAGAAGAGTAGGATTTTTAAATCCAAAAGTGCCCGCTGTGATTACCTTGTCGTCCCTTATCCAATCTTCTGGCAATCCTTCAAAAGAATCAAAACCATAAATTTTTTGGTGAGGGTTCAGTCCCGCAATGAAATTAATTGTTTTTCCAGTACAAACACCTAACTCGATAAACAGCCCCTTTAATTTCACCAAATCGGAAGCAAATCTTAATACCTCGGCATCTGATGTGACAGGAGTAGCTGTCGCTAAATATTTTTCTACAAAGTAGCGAGCTTGCTCTCCACTTTTGGCATGAACAACAATAGCATACAATATCCCAGCCTGAGCTAGAGCTATAGCGTCTTTTTTAGAAATCCATTCGCTACCAGTTGAATCTCCAATTAAAAATTCAGAAACAGTATGTTTTTTAAGATGCACACCCAAAACTTTTTTGACTTCAGTATACTCCTCTCGACCTTCCCTCCATCCTTCATGCTTTTTCATTGCATCAAGAAGTTTTTCATATTCCTCATCATTCAAGGAACGAATAGTGCGCTCCATATCAAATTTAGTAAAAAACTTTATCGCTTTTCTGTAATTAATAACTTCTTCAGTATCTGGAGTCCCTTTTTTAACTCCTGTATATGTCCTGACAAACTCGTTAAGCGTACAGTCTATATACATAGTACCTTCTTTCAATCGAAGTGCCTGCGCTTTCCTTCCTGTTTCGTAATCGGGATAAACTGCAAACCAAAGATCTTTCTTTTCTGGATTTGGTATTTTTCCTGCTCCCCCAATTGCCCCATTCCGTCTAGCAAATGGACCTAACGAATGATTTCCTGGATTATTATTTCTCCATGATTCGGCATGGCTACTCCTTCTTTGGAATGGTTACTAAAGATTGCTGTGAAGGCCCAATATGACATGCGCAGTGACAGCGTGACATTTCTAAGAAATATTCCCAATCCCCATTAGCTTTAGCCCACTCTTTAATTTTTTCATAGGGTATGCCCATTTCCTCAGATGTCTCTACAACAGAATAAACTCCAACCTCTTTACATTTCGTAAATAATGTTTCAAAAAACTGATGAATTTCATCTAAGTTATTGCGTTTGGTCTATACTTAATCATTAATTCCTTTTTATTTTTCTTCATTCACAATTCTCTCGATTGATTGACTTAAAAATTTCATTTCTTTTAGAAATGCTCTTTCCTTTTTTCGCTCTGCTTTGGCCTTCAATGTTGCTCGCCCATGCTTTTCAAGTCTTGAAAAGACACCTCCATGCATGCGGCATCTTCCATTCTTCATCGCAGGACCTAAACAAGGCTCTCCTCCTTTGGTACGACAACGAGCTCCACATGTCTTAACGCCTACAATTGGCATGACACACCCCTTTTTGAAGAGTCATTACAGCTTACAACTTTATAGATGACGTTGGTTTGTTGATGCCTATGCCTATGCCGTCTCGGCCTGATTTTTCCAGCGTCATTACTTTTTGCAACCGAGCTTATGGGATTCTCTTAGGTATGCTGTATTTGAAAATGATATTCCACTCCGCTGCGAATGCATATGATTATATGCATTTCTTTGCAGACAAGTCCCTTAGCTGCTTATTTATTTTTTTTTACCTCTACCCACTCCATATCTCCATATTTTAAATATTCTTCTATATAGATATGCTTCAAATGAGAGGGAACAGGAATTTTTTCCTTCTCATGAAATTTTAAAGCATCTAAAGACCCGACATAGGAAAAGGCATCCTGTTGCCATTTTTCAATGGAGCAACTCTCTCTATTAATGCGCTCTCCCGAATACACTCGATATGTGAAATAATAAGTGCGATTGAACTTTGAATAGAGTGTCTTATCTAGATCTAAACCCAACTTATTTTCAAGAGCCTTTAGAAGAGAATCAGAATCTATACGCCACTTTTCTCTAAGAGCCTTTTGAAGACTATCACACTTAGAATCCCAACGATCAAGATCTCCATCTAGCATTTTATCCATTGTATCATGCAAGTCATCCTCTTTAAAAGCTAAAGTACATTTTTCTTTAAGAGTCTTTATAATATTATTAAAATTAGAAACTCTATCTCCAAATCGTTTCGTTCTCGCGGGATCAAAAGTAAACATCTCCTTATCTTCTATTAAAGATCTTCTTTTAGCACCTAACAATGCAATAAGGCGACCTATTTCGATATCATATAAATTCTCTCTTATATAATAAAGCACAGGACGATTTTTTTTAATTTCACTATTATTTTCAATATTAATAGCTAGGCTGTTTATTTTTGCTTTTAGGTTACCTAAAATACATTCAAACTCTTCAATCTGCTCTGCTTGTGGCATAGATAAATAATGAGAAAAGTATGCCTCAATTTTTCTATCAGATACGTTTCTTTTTTGAATGGCAAATAAAGAAGAATATAAAGGGCGAAACACCTTAGAATTATAGTTTAATTGCTGATTAAAAAATGAAAAATAAGTTTGATAAAAAACCGTTGAGCTAAATAATTTTATTAATTTGGGCTGCATTGGTATTGTTGATTTTCCTACCATACCCCAACTCAGTCTTCCTAAAATAGGCGCTGAATTCATAATACAATTCATGACTAACTCCTTGTTTCGTTATAATTCAAATTTTGAAAAAGTGGTTTTTGACCAATAGTGATACCATATCTGTTTATTAAGCCAACTTCAACTGGAATCGCAAAATCCAACAGATTCTAGCAATTGTGTACATTATTTATGAAGGATCTAACGATAAAATTATTGCAGATGTAAGGCACATAAAAGAGTGGATCGTCCATCCAGAGACTTTAGAAGAAGAAGTTAGAATGTTTTTAAAATTCACAACAGGTGCAACCACACTTCTAGACGGTCAAACAATTAAAGTCTTGGCTAATGAACTCTATCCAAGTATTGTGCCACAGGCCAGTACGTGCGCATTTACATTAACTTTTTCTACTCAATATCCTGAGGATCTGATAGAGCAACAACTTTCGCAATCTGAAGAGGAAAAATCTAAAACATTCATTTCTTATTTAAAACAAGAGATGCAACGCATGCTTGATCAATTTGATATGAGCTAAAGCTTCCTCCAGAGAATGACTCAACACTTGTATCGCCAGGTCCGCCACTTTAAAAGTCCCGGAGAAACGAAAACGTACGCTAGGAATTAAACCTATGTGTGTTTTTTACACGAATCCTTACCGTCTACCTAATGAACAGACAATAGGCAAACCAATTTTCTTACCTTTAAAAGACAATGACTACTAACGCAATGGAAACATTTTTTCAGTAATAAAATCAATAAAACAACGGACCTTTGAAGCAATAAAACGACGCTGTGGATATGCCACATAAATGGGGACTTCTGAAGTATTATACGAACTTAACAACTCATGCAATGAACCTTCTTCTAGATGTTTTTTAACAACATAATGATGAAGCTTTACGATACCCAATCCATCTAATGCAAAATTCAGCATAGTCTCTGCATCGTTCACTCTTAGATATGGTATGAGAGTGATGGATTCTTTGTTATGGAATATTAATTCATTATCTGGCTTGCGCATACTGTGAGCAATATATCGATGATTTTTTAAGTCCTCTGGTTTTTCTGGTATTCCAAATTGCTTTAAATAGTCGGGAGATGCACACAATGAATAGGATGTTGTGCCTATTCGTTTTTGAATGGCATCCTCATTGGCTGAAATGCTCATTCCAATAAGAACATCTATCGTCTCCATACTTAAATCCGGAACTCGCTCAGCAAGCTCAAGATTCAGCTCAATTCTAGGATATTTCAAGAGAAATTCTTTCATATGCGGCACAATATAAGAAGCAGCAAAATGCCTGCCGCTCACAACCTTTAAAACCCCATTAGGAACAATTTTTATTTGTGAGATTAAATCAGAAGCAGCTTCTACTTCCTCAAGAATACGCCTGCACTGAAACGAATAGTTTATCCCTACTTCAGTCAGTTCCAATTTACGCGTGGAACGTATTACAAGCTGCAATCCTAGCCCCATTTTAATACCTACACAACTTGCAGAGCTTAGCTTAGAAGTTTCCTCTTGGTCGCAATATCCTATTGAACTGACATTTGTGGAGATGGCTGCAAGAGTTCATCACCGCTTAGTTTTTATTCATCCTTTTGAGAATGGGGGCTTTCATCTAGTAGGAGCAAGTAGCACTGGCAAAACCACATGTCTTCATGTCGCAGCATCCGTATTTGGAGGTAAAGATTATATTCAACGGTGGAAGGCTACTTCCAATGGCATTGAAGGCATAGCAAAGATGTATAATGATCTTTTACTGCCATTAGATGAAATGGGGGAAATTAGTCCAAAAGATGCCGGAGAAGTTGCTTATATGCTTGGTAATGGTATGGGTAAAGGTAGAGCGGATAAAAATGGAGAAGCACGTAATAGGGCAAAATTCCGATGTCTTTTTCTTTCAATAGGAGAAGTAAACCTTGCACAACACATGCTTGAAGATGGAAAGAAAGCAAAAGCTGGGCAAGAAACACGAATCGCCGATATTTCAGCTGATCAGGGGCCTTTTGGTGCATTTGAATTTCTTCATAACAGGTTCTTTTGTCCACCTTACCTTGCTTTCTTTAAACAACTTAAAATCGTGCTTCTTCCCATTACTAAAATTTGTACAGATTACTTTTTTTGTTCTCTTATCCACAACAATCTGGCTCAAACGTCAAGTTTTACAGCAAAAAAACTTGACATAAAAAGGAATACTGGGTGATAATTAGGTTATGAATAACAAACAAAAGAAAATCACATCTGATGTTAGCATAGCTAAAGCTGTTCGAAATCAAATTGAAGCTGGCGGAGAACGAGTTTGGCGGTTAACTGACTTTGAAAACATGCCATTTACAGCAGTTGCGCAGGCTTTATCTCGTCTATTTCGCCTTGGCATCATTCAAAGACTGGGTAAAGGTCTATATTACAAACCAAGACAAACAGCATTTGGACCGAGTAAACCAAATCCTAGTCAATTACGTTCTTTACCCATCCTAGGAAAAGGAATATTTCCTGCTGGCTGTGCAGCGGCGAATCTCCTTGGATTCAGCACGCAGCATGCAGCAAAATTAGAAATCGCGACAAATGGCCTTAGTTTACCACGCTTGCTTGTTGGCAAAGAAACAATCATACACACGCGAAGGCCCGAATCATGGCAAGAACTTTCAGATAAAGATGCCGCCATTTTAGACTTTCTTCGTCAAAGAGGATCATTTAGCGAATTTTCTCCTGAAGAAACAGTTAATAAGTTGTTAAAGCATTTTGACGAAGTTGGCCGATTTAAGCATCTACTTCAAATCGCAATATCAGAACCTCCACGTGTTCGCGCTCTACTTGGTGCCATTGGACAAGAACTTGGATATTCCGAAAAGCAGCTTATCTATTTGCGAAAAAACTTGAATCCTCTCTCTAAATTTGATTTTGGACATCTCATTGCACTGAAATATGCCAGACAATGGCAAGCGAAAGGAACGTAAAACTTGAAATTATTTGAACACCCCGATTTTGAGCAGGCAATCATCCGCGCAGCTGAACATTTCCATTCGTCTGGCATGCGTGAAGCAGTGATAGAAAAAGATTACTATGTAACAGAAGCACTGCGAATTATCCAACAGACAGCTGGAGACAAAGTCATTTTTAAAGGGGGAACTAGCCTATCAAAAGGATGGAACATCATCCAAAGATTTTCCGAAGACGTTGACATTTTTTTTGATCCGATAGCATTCGAGCCACCCCTGGGGGAAAATGCAATTAATCGTGAATTGAAGAAATTACGACAAGCTGTTGAAGGCCATCAAGGACTCAAATTTATTGAAGAAGAAAGCAGAACTATCGGCGGCTTTGGTCGTAGTGATCACTTTGAATATATCCAGCAATTTGCAAGCTCTGGAGACATTCGAAATCGCGTTCTTCTAGAAGTTGGTACCGCCAGTGGTACAGAACCAACGGAATGTATAAAACTTCAATCTTATGTAGGAAAATTTCTCAACGAGACAGGAATAAGCCTCGGAGCCGAGGATGAAGGTTCTTTCGAAATGCGTTTACTTCATTTTCGCCGTACTTTCGTAGAAAAGCTTTTTGCCATTCACTCTAAAGTTGAAAAATTCAAGCAGACGGGCGTCGGGATTGGTGGGTATGCACGTCATTATTACGATCTTTTTTGCCTTACAAAACGTCCAGAAGTTTTGGCAATGTTACGTTCTAATGAATACCAGGCAATCAAGGTCGATTATGACAGAGTTAGTAGAAAGCATTTTGAAGCCGATTATGTAGCTCCTCCAGATATGAACTTTGCAAAAAGCGAAGCTATTTTTCCAATAGGAAATATAGAGACTGCCCTTGCAGTAGAATTTGAGAAACAATGCCGAATATTGTGCTTTGGAGAATTTCCAACATGGAGTCAAGTTCAGCAACGATTTATGGAAATTAAAAATCTTCTTTGATTCTATTTGCAGCCAAACCCAAGTCCGAAGTTTTTTACTCTAAAACTTCGAGAGGATCGTATTTCATTTCATTTTGATCCAATAAAGAAAAGACTTCTTCTTTAAACAACTTAGCTTTTTTGATTCTTTCGATCAAAACTCCAACTTCATCCATGCCGACAGTAAATCCAAAATCAGATTTCTGCCATTCGAAACTTCCGATTTCGAGAAAATTTGTCCGCACCCATAGAAAAGAGGCAACTTTCAGATTTGTGATCAAATCAGAAAATATTGTATCTGGGGTAAATTTTATTACCAATTGGATATGATCACAAAGCACACTTCCACCTATCAGATGACATCCTTCATTTAATGTCGAATTACATAAATAATCGTAAAGGTGTGGAACAATAGAAGACGTTATTAGCGGCTTTTGACTTATTGTAGACCATAATAGATGCACATACATCTCATGAATAATTTCATCTTCGTCACGATCTTTCATAAACTCTTCCCTAACTCTATATTATTTGGTCGATAACCTGATATTTTTTTTCGGTTTAAGATTTATCTTGATGAGTTAAAAAAGTTGGACAGGGGTTGGACAAAAATGAACTTTCAGAATTTACTTTTGATTGATAAATCATCGTAAATTACTGAGAGTAAGTGGATGGGGGCGGTTGGACTCGAACCAACGGAGACCGAAGTCGAGGGATTTACAGTCGGTTGTAGCTCCACACACTGGCGTAAATAAGCATACATAGGCGCAATACAATCAATGGTTTAAAAGACTTCTGATTTTGCTTATTTACGTCATTTTATTCCAGCTTTTTTCTGTCTAGTGCGTAAAAATTGCGTAATCTGGTATCCTGATGAAAAAGTGAGGAAGCGATGGAAAAAGTAGATACAGTTTCAACTATAAAGAAACGATCTTTACCGATTTTTAAACGTCATGATGTAAAGCGTGCTGCCATTTTCGGTTCCTTTGCTCGCGGAAAGGCTAAAGCTAGAAGCGACGTTGACTTCCTGATCGAGTATAAATCTAAAAATAAAAGCCTTTTCGACCTGGTAGATCTTAAATCTGAACTAGAGGAGATTTTAGGACGAAAGGTTGACATCATTACATATAATTCAATCTATTGGAGAATAAAGGAACAAATTCTTGCAGAACAGGTTGTGATTTTGTGAAAAAAGATCCTAAGGTTTTTATTGGACATATCATTGAATCAATCGAGTTAATTGAACAGTACTCAGAAAAATTAACAACAGACACGTTTAAGAAAGATCAAGCTTTACAAGATGCAATCATTCGGCGTCTTGAAATTATTGGCGAAGCTACAAAAAATATTCCTACATCGTTCAAGGCAGGTTATGCCGAAATTCCTTGGAAACAAATGGCTGGAATAAGGGATATTCTAATTCATGAATACTTCGATGTTGATCTTGATCTTACATGGCAGGTTGTGAAGCGCGAACTTCGGCCCCTGAAAACAAAACTTCAAGTTCTGTTATCAGAGGTCTCGGAATGAGAGCAGTAAACGATTACCTATCAGATTAGACATTCTTGAAAAAATCTAACCCACATCATTCTTATCATAGTTTGCATAAACCTTGATTGCCTTCATTTCAGAATTTAATATCATAACTTCGGCAGCTAGCAGTCCGCGATTGATTTTATAATACAAGACTATGCTCTGAGGTGAAGTAAACACATCAAGGAGCTGAAACTTTAAAGTAGAAAATTTTTGCAATTGACGAGAGAAATAATCGCGGAGATTATCTATTCCAGTAACTACTCCTTTAGGATCTCCTAATACTTTTTGAACCACTGGGGAACAAAACTCAATTGAATCGGCATAATGCTTCATAATTAGATCTACATCGACTGATTTAACCCAAAGACTTAAGATAGCTTACTTAAAATAGTAATATACTCAATGAATTCTCTTCCTAACATAGAGACATCTATTGCTTTCTTCCAAGTATCGTTATCCTTAAGAATTCCCTTTGTATATAAAGTGTCTAGTGCGATAGCCCTGGAATCATCACTGCCTTGATAGACATCGTTTCTAGACTTATCCTTATATTTACCTTTAGCAAATTCACTGAGAAATATTTGCTCAAGATCTGACATCCCATCTAATAGAGTCAAAAATGTCTCTTTAATATCGGTATCAAAACGGCGATCTCGTTCTTTATGCACGGACTCTGTTATTAAATTAACAATGAATTTAGCCTTCAATTTAGAACGATGTTGAAGACGTATTTGGAAAGATTTTTGAATTAAATCATAAAATTCTTCACTACGAATATATGTGTCATCAATCTTATCTTGTTCGATAAGAGCAATTCTTTTCGATAAGTCCTGTACAAATTCAGCAGAGCGTGCATTTTGATACCCATCCCAAGCTCCCAAAACAATGCTAAAAGGAGGAATCAATGAGAATAAGCTTTTGAAGGCTCCTTCTGCCGAACCCAAAAGTCTATTTTGAACATTTTTGTTTAAACCAACTAACATAATGGATTGTTTTCCTTCGGTTCAAATTGATTTGAATAAAAAATAGAGAAATAAAAAAGTTGGACAGGGGTTGGACAAAAATGAACTTTCAGAATTTACTTTTGATTGATAAATCATCGTAAATTACTGAGAGTAAGTGGATGGGGGCGGTTGGACTCGAACCAACGGAGACCGAAGTCGAGGGATTTACAGTCCTCAGCACCTCCACAAGCTACAACACACCGCGGATCATAACAACAATACCATTAAAAGTTTATACAAATTTATCTTTTGCCGATATTTGCTGTTGCTGCTGCTTTTTTGTGGACAAGTGGGGAAAAATTGGGGAATGACTACTGTCTATGTCTCGTTTAGAATTTTACTTGTAATTATCCCTAATATTGGGGATAATTGAATTTGGAGACAGAATTATGCAAATTAAGCCGATTATCTGGGTCGCATCAACTAAAAGTGATCTCATTTCTCTTCCTGATGAAGTACAAGACGAAATTGGACATGCCCTTTACCAAGCTCAAAAGGGAGAAAAAAGTAACAAAGCTAAGCCTTTTAAAGGATTTGGAAGTGCTGCAGTTTTGGAAATTGTAGAAAGCGATTCTGGAGGCACATATCGAGCTGTTTACACAGTAAAATTTAAAGAAGCCATTGCTGTATTGCATGTATTTCAAAAGAAATCAAAACAAGGTATTGCAACGCCAAAACAAGATGTTGATTTGATTAAAAGTCGTTTTAAGTTGGCAGAACAAAAATATGAAGCATGGCTGCTTGAACGGAGGAAAACATGAAAAAGAAAGTAATACATGAAGAAGAGCTGATCAATGACAGAGTGGAAATAAGCTCTGGAAGTATCTATGCTGATCTCGGATATAAAAATCATGAAGAGATGGAAACCAAATCCAATCTGGTTATGGAGATAAGTAAAGTCATTAAGAAAAAAAAGCTTACACAAACAGAAGCTGCTGAAATATTCGGTATTTCTCAGCCTAAATTGTCTGAACTTTTAAGTGGGCGCTTCAGAGGCTATTCGATCGAGCGTTTAATTCATTTTCTCAATGAGATTGGCCAAGATGTGGATATTATTGTTAAATCTAAACCTCGCAATCGAAAAGCTCGTGTGACTGTTTACCATTCTTCTAATTCAACACGCCAAAGTATACCCATGGTAGCAAAAGGACATTGAAATAAATGCATGCTGTAGAATACCCATTCATAAAAATACTCTCCATGACTAAACCAAAACCTAATGGATTAGATCAGTACTATGGTGAATTTACCTCCTTAGGACATCAGTTATATGAAATTCTCGATCGGGGAAAAGAGTGGTCAAATGAAATAACCTCAACTCTAAATAATGGCGGTGGTGCCATTTTTCCTCATACGTTCTTTAGTAAATGTGGAGAACAGATGGGCGCAGTAATTCACGCTGTTTTAGATAGTGGCGCCGATCAAGTTATTGTGCTTGGCACTGCCCATCCTTTTCCAGGTTTGTTTGAAGCTCGTATCAAAGAATTTAATAGCGAAGATATCTCGCAAGAACCTTCGTATGGAGTATTAGATCCAGAATCTGCAAATGGAAAAATCCTTCTTAAAAATGAGTTCTCATTAAACCTCTTTAAGTCTTTATGGAAAATTGAAGTTGAACGTAGAGGCAAGAAGGCTCCACGCCTAATTGAACGCTACCCTAATCTAGTTAATAGACATCCAGAAAGGCTTCCGGGTATGCAAGAGCTTAAAGAACTCTCTAAAGATGCAGTCATTATCGGTACTGAAGATTATTGTCATCATGGTGTTGCTTATGCAGTTCCTAAAAATTCTGCCATTAATATGGGAGAACAAGCTTTATCGTTTGCTCGACAGCAAATTGAAAATGGATTTTCACTTTTACAACAAAATAAATATGCTGAGTTTTATAAACATGGAATGCATCTACATGCGATTGGAGATCCTTCTGACGTCACTGCTACCATTCATTACTTAATAGGAAGTCATGCAAAGCCCAAAATTCTGAATTTGAAATTGGTTGATGTCTCTCCTCTTTTTGAGAATGATCCCTCTCCAAGCTGGGTTGCAGCTACGCTTGCAACCATCACAAAAAATTGAGTTAAAAAAGTCTCAATATAGATTTAATAATTAAGCTTACAGCGTAACGATTCAGATCAATGAGCTTATTTTTCCAACTCTTCAGCAGAAGCTCCATATACATAAAATGGAAATTCACAAACTGCTTTGAATCCTAATTTCGTGAAAAGGCCCCAAGCCAAACCTTTAGGCATTAAAATAGCCATTATACCAAATGAAAAAATTAAAATTACACATTAGCCCATTGCCTCGTACATAAT
>JBEPVL010000061.1:0-13338 GCA_041691035.1 Chlamydiota bacterium | reverse complement strand
GGTCGTCCTTTTGCAACCGTTGAAGAGATGAATAGGACCCTGATAGATAACTGGAATGATCGTGTGGGTGTAGATGATCAAGTATTTTTCCTTGGAGATTTTGGATTGGGCGATGTTGAACATCTACACACAATTTGTTCGGAGCTAAATGGAAATAAAATTTGCATATTAGGAAATCATGATCGCAATGCAACCTGGATGACTAAGATCGGGTTTAATGTTGTTTTAGAGTCTGCCCATTTGAAAATAGGCAGACATTCTGTTGAGCTCATTCATATTCCTTCTGACTTGCCCCCAGCTCATTTTCAGATTCATGGACACGTTCACGAAAAAAGACCGAATAAATTAATTAACAATCAACTTAACCTTTGTGTTGAGGTTTGGGATTACAAACCCGTTCCTGAAATTACATTAATCAGCATTTTTGATAAGGCATCAAAAAATAAAAGCACTCCTGAAGCAATCTAAGATAGTCTTTTAATTTATATACATCACCAAATCGAATGATTTGGTGATGTGTTTTTTCACCGTCAATCTCATCACCAAATCCATAATTTTTTAGATCGATCATGATAAAAACGTAGACATTTTTTTCTTTCTGTAGACATTTTTTATCATTGAGAGTTATTTCCACCTGTTCATTCATTCAAACTGTTCAATTTATATTGAACAGTTCAATCCTTGGCAAAATCGGTGGACCACTGGTAGACCAAATAAGGGCAGCAAGTCACGTCAAACCAATTCAAGTTGGTATGGACGAAAAGGGGTTTTCCGCTGTATAGTGGCTGCAGTCAACTACTGTAACTTGATGTAGTTTAAGGAAAAGGAACAGACTCATCATTCTTAACCTTCTGACGATCTCTATAGCTGCTTGTTAGTTCTCAGCCATTTCTTTTGAGCATGTCGACCTTCTAATTAATTTTATTATCTCTGACGATTTTTAATGCTGTTTCGTACTCCTCAATCTCTGTTGTTTTATATTCATATTCATTATTTTTATCTAATGTATGAAAATACAATTTGCCACGATCAAAAGAAGCTGAAAAAATATCAGGGTAATAGATTGTTTTTTTATTTTTATCCACTAGAGAAATTCCGATAATAATTTCATTAGGTGAATATGAATGATTTTTTAGAAAAGGACGCAGTTTTTCATTAGAGTTAATTAAGACAAGCAATTGATCTATACTATCTATTAATTTGACACGAAGCTCATTTTTTGTAAAAGGACCTACAATTTCGAATTCTAATGTTGGTTTAGTTGCCCAAGTAAGCATTCCAAAATCACCGGCTAAGACTTCGGCGTTGTAACGTTTAGCAAATGTTTCTTGTACTTGAATGGAAAATTGATTAACCACCTCAGTAAAATCAGCAGACACTTTTTGATTTTTCACGTTATCAACTCCATTACAATTTGCCTGAAATAAAAATAAATTACACAACAACCAAAAAACAAATTTACTCATTTTATATTTCCTTTAGTTTGAATAAAAAGTTCGTATTCATTTCTAATGCTATTAATGTACGAAGGACTCATAATTGTATGATCATGCCAAGGGGCATCTTCATGGGATTCTAACTTTACAATTGTGTCCTTTTCTCTTTTTGCCCCCTCTGAATCTTTATAAGGAATAAAATCTCTTAAACGTGGAACTCGATAATGTGTAACCTTAGCACAGGTCTCACTGTAGATGTATCCTCCAGGAGCAATGGCTGCATTAAAAATTCTTTGTCTTCTATGTTCAGGATAACACAATAATGCATTACACACATCCATCGATCCTCGACTATGAGAATATTGCAAAATATAGCCTTCAGGGTATTTATCAAAATGCTCATTCCAATCTTCATGTAGAAGTCGTACACGTCCCGTATCTTCATGATTTCTAGCTCTATTATATGAATCCACATCCCTTATAAAACCCATTGTTGACCCATATATCGCATGAACGTTATAGCCGCCTGCTAAATCTGAAATATGTATCGCAGATTTTCTCGAATCTGCGAATTCATTACCGATGCCATTAAGATAGCTTATACGCAAACCATTAGGTAATTCAGGTCTACCAAGGTCATATCTTCGAGAACGATTATTTTGTGCATATGTTTCTTCAAAAGCCTCATTGAAAGTAACTGTAGGAAGTGATGATCTATTTTTAATATTGGTAGCAGGCACCGTACCATATACAGGAGAAGAGAAAAGACCATTTAAGTCAGCATTGTTGATCGGATCGCCGATGGCATAGGTGTAAAGATCTAAACAGACGGGATGGCTGATAGGATCGGGGCTGAAGAATCGGCCCTCATTCGGATTGTAGTAACGAGCACCTAGCCAAATGAGTCCAGTCTGGTCTACGCATTTACTTTTCCATATGTGGGCTTGGGCTACAGAGAAAAGCTCTGGTTTTAAAGATGGTGTGCTCAAGGGACCATAAGGCGATGGTTCGTACTGATTCCAAACAATGTCTTGTGATGAAACAACAGCCGAGAGGTTTCCTTGAATATCATGCACGAGCGTGACGACATTTCCTTCCTCGTCGATGATCGCATCACAACTGGCATCTTTGCAAAGCTTCCAAAAGGTTCTGCCATTATAATTGATACCAACTTCTTGAAACTTATCTTCAGGATCGTAGAATGAGGTCATGATAAGCGGTTTCTTCTGCTTATCATGAGGAGAATCACTTTTTAATGGAGCGTAGTAGGTTTTGAGTCGTCTTCCCAAAGCATCGTAAGAGGCTGACCAGTTATAAGTATCATTTTTTACGCTGATGAGTCTTCCCCATGGATCCCAAACGAGCTGATCATTTCCATGAGCGATAACTTCTCCCATGTTATCGTAGGCGGTATCAATAATTTCATCATCAATTGTTTCAGCAAGGATTTTACCAAATGGATCCAGGCCATTGGTTGGAATTTCTGAGTTTGGCGAAGCTGTGCGAATACCCCGACCTGACTGATCAAAATCAAACGTGTACGATTTATCATTAACGCTCTTTAAATGTCCTCGTGAAGAGTAAGTGTAAGTTTTATTGTTAGAATTAGAAGAAGTGGTCTCTTGAGTCAAGAGTTTCCCTGCATTTGTCCATCCAAGAGTCTCTTGATAGTTATTACCTGTGAGCTTTGTATGCATAGTTTCAGGAAGACCTGAAGTATTGTAACGAATATCCACGGTGCTGAATGGAGAGGTTTTTTTAGTGAGCAATCCATTCATGGCATAGTCATAGGAAAGCTCATATTTTTTTACAGCAAGCCTCTTGAGACGACCTGCTTGGTAATGAAATTCTCGTTTATGGTCTCCAATTTCCAGAGTTCGAGTGGATGGAGTCCAGCTTTGTTGAGTCCGCTGAACAGTTTCTCCATTGAGAGTAATCTCTTCCTGTATAAGACGTCCAGCCGAGTCGTAAACTCGTTCTATTTGAGAAATATCATTTCCTGATTCCTTTAGAGAGGTCAGAAGTCCTCGTGGATCATATTCATAGGTACGAGCATATTGACCAACATTTTCGGCGATGATTCTGGAATGTGCATCGTAAGCGTATGTATGAGTTCTATCTAAAGGATCTTTGGCTTGTTTGAGCTGTCCATTCTCGTAGAGATAATCCCAATGTTGGGAGATTTTTTCATTAGCCTGCAGTTCTTCAAACCTCTTTCTGCCCATGAGATCATAATCGGCCACCCACGTGAGGTTGCCAGGCATTTGGAATGCGATGAGATTTGAATCTGCATCATATTTATAATCAATGATTGCCCCATCAGGGAGAGTCTTTCTTTCGATACGTCCTAACCCATCAAATTTTCGTTGGGTAAGATGACCGTCACCATCTACGGTGGCTATGCAGTTACCTACAGGATCATAGTAATGAGTCGTCATTAGGCTGCCCTGTTGAATGCGAATAGGTTGTCCTAGAGTATTCTTCCATGTCGTAGTGACTATGTCGCCACGAGTTTCTTGAATCATGCTTTGATCTGGGAGCTTGTTATAACGAGTGCAAGCAACGAGAGTTCCTTGTGAATCCAGAGTTTGACTTTCAACAAGGGAGCTTGCTTCATAGCGTTCGATAATTTGTTCGCCACTTGGAAGGGTGCAGGTAATAGTGTCGCCGCGATAACTCCAGGTGGTTGTATCGCCTGAAGGCATTATTTCAGTTTTGAGACGATTAAGCCCGTCGTAAGTTTTTTTCCATTCATGTCCGGCAGGATCTACGCGAGAGATGAGGTTGCCACGAGAGTCAAATGTTTCGACTTCGGTGAGTTCTCCTTGCGAGCGGATCACTTGATGCGCAGCGTCATCGTAGCGAATTGTCAGAACGTTATCATTTTTGACTTCTTCGACGGGACGACCAAAGAAATCATAGATGTATGAAGTCTTTGTGCCATCGGGATAGACTTCAGAGATTGGAAGTCCATTTGTTGTGTAAATGCGAGTTGTCGTTGCGCCACTTTGAGATGTAACGGAAGCCACGAGACCTCCGGCCTCGTATAAGAACGTTGTCGCTACGCCCTCCTTGGTCACGCAAAAAACTCGTCCTAAAGCATCATAGTCGCGAAACGTACAGTTTCCTAGAGGGTCAACTTCCTCGATCAAACGGCCGCAAGCATCGTATTCATAGAGCGTATATGCCATACCAGCAGGTTCGATTAAGGAACCATTCACCTTCGTTAGACTCTGACT
The DNA here is from genome assembly GCA_041691035.1 of Chlamydiota bacterium. Classification (GTDB taxonomy): domain Bacteria; phylum Chlamydiota; class Chlamydiia; order Chlamydiales; family Parachlamydiaceae; genus JBEPVL01. The sequence continues at coordinate 8,663 of JBEPVL010000061.1, read as the reverse complement.
AGCAGCTTGGAGGAGTCCTGCTGCATTGTAATCGAGGTGTAAAGTATCATTACTATCGTCCCCTTGACGCCAAATGACTTCATTATTGAGATCATGACGCGCATACGTTTTAGAAATAATTTTTCCTGATGGTAACGAAATTGCAGAACAATAGTTGTTTCCCATGATGTCATATTCGTGATGCTGGATAGCATCAGCGGTAATGAGATCGATGCACTGTCCTTGGTCACTGTAGTGAAAACGTGTGACGACATCTGGATCATCAGTTTCTGTTTGTTGGATCATTGATTCTGGAAATCCACGCAGGTCATATGTCCAGAGAGTTACTGCTCCTGAGTGGGTTTCTTTCGATATTTGTCCTCGTTCCGTGTATTCCCTATCGATGCAAGAAACCAAAGTATCTCCAGAATATTTTTCGATCCGTTTGGGAAGATAGAGGTGAACTGGATCAAAAATTGTGACGGTTTTATTATCGAGGGTTGCCTCCAATACACAGAGGTTAAGATTGTTATAGATGAAATATTTGGTGACAGTGGAGTCTCCTTTACCAGTGAGATCTTCTCCAGCAAGGGAAATCTCTTGCGGATTTCCTCTTGCATCGTACAAATAATTGGTCGTGAGTCCACGTTTATCGGTCGAAGATTTTAAGCTGCGTGGATGAGCTCCGGATTGGTTCCACGACTGTATCGACGCCGTTACTGCATCGTAATAGGTTTTGTCATCGATGAACCATGATTGGAGAGTAATATTTCCTGCAGGATCAGTGATTTTGTAGATCTTTTTTTGATAAATTTTATATTCTGTGCAACCGCCAGCCGCATCTTTAACTGTCGTTAATCCATCGATATACGAAAATGAGGCATTGACCATCATTTTCTGTTGAGGTCCCACAGGAGATAACTGTTCGACTACTTTGCCATCTTTGTAATGGTTTTCTAAAATACGTCCATGCGGTTTTGACTCTCTAATAATCTGGTGATTTTGATCGTAGTCATATGAAATGATAGCGCCATTTGGCAATGTAATAGCTGCCAAGTCTCCCAAGAAATTGTAACGGTAGTAAACTCTCCGACCATCTTTTGCATAGGCTTCAGAAATCCTTCCTTCATGGTTGTAGTGAAATCCAAGAAAACTTCCATTTGAGCTTTCTATTTGTGTCAGACGGTTCTCTTTATACGAGAAAGTTAAAGAATTTCCAGAATGGTCTGTCCATTTTTTGAGTAGATTATCATGAAATATTCGAGTCGAGCCATCAGGACTGTGGAGAATATATCCATCTTTTTTTTCTATATAAGCATGGAATGGATTTGCAGTGCTGCCAATCCCTTGTTGATTAAAGTTGTTTAGTTCTGGATTTTCATCAGGAAGGACAATCCAGCGAGAAGAAGCAGAGTCAAATGTGTAGACAATGACAGTTCCATCCTTTTCCGAGGCGTAAAGTTTGTTATCTTCTTCCATGAGAACAGGATTAAGGCTCAATTTCCAACCACACCCAAATACTCCAGGAAGCGGATTTTGGTTATTGTAATTGCGGCGCACTTCTAGTGGGAATGGTCCCAGCAATGTTAGGTCGACTTCATCCACATAAAAAGCACCTGTGATGACATCAACAGGATCGGCAACCGTATTCCATAACGGCTTGTGTTCCGGCCTTACTTCAGCCTTCCATGCTGCAGGATTCAAACTACTCGATGAGTTCTGATTTTGAATCGGTTGAATATTGTTAGATCCCAACTTCCACCAAGTACTGTCGGAAACATTGTTATTGTTTGGATTGGAAGTTATCGGCATTCCTGGTAGAGAATCTGTAGGTCTTATCTTATAGCTGTCACCATTAGTGATCACATTCCATTTATTTTTGTTGATAGACTCAGTCATCCAATCAGGCAAGCGGGAACCATAGCCTCCGTTAAGGGTCATGGATCCATCAGAAATTAGGGCGGCATTGATGTAGGGACTGATGATCAAGGTACCGTACCCACGATAGGAAGAAGGACGTAACTCTATACTATCCTGGCTTTGGACGATTTTTGGAGTCATGTAAGCGTAGGCAAAGTTGCTAATATTTGTGTCTGTATTTTTAAGAATATCAGCTGTCTGTTTCCACTGACCCTTTGCTGAAGTTTTAAGATGGCGAAGATCTGTCCCTTTTAGATGAGAAAAGTGGATATGACGTGCTATTTCTGGTTGAGTATCTGCATCTTCGAAATTTTTATTGGTGAGAACAAGAAATCCAGATCCTGATCCTCCACTTTGTTGATGCTCTTGATGAGCAATTTGTAAAAGTTTGACAGTAGAAATTGCAAAAGGGTCTTCGTAAATTTCTTTTAAAATTTGATGTTCGTTTGCAGAATCATTGACACAACATAAGGCTGAGAATTGTCTAAATGCAGTATGAGGTTCCTGATACAAGGAAAACGGATGGGTGTGATGTTTTTGAGCATGTTGACATTTGAACATATCCACTTGAGGAAATTTTAGATCAAGTTTTCCTTGAAGAGGTTTCCTTGAAATGTCCGGTGCTAGTTTAACCAAACCTAAGCGTATGTATGTCGTTGGAGCAATCTTGTGCAAATCAGCCAATACCTTTTCCATGCGGCTGCATTTTTCAAAATAAGCTGCTCCAATAAATGAAAACAACGCCTGTAGCCCATTGCTTTGTGCATTATTCTGGGTAAGTTGTTCGCCAAAATGGGATACAGTTTCAGAAGTCACTTTCCCAAATTGAGTGCAGATGGCAGCGCTCGTTCCTACAGCAACAGAGAATGTATTTTCGTGAACCGATCCACTCACTGGTTCGTGATAGACAACTCCAATATTGAAGTTTCCCATTGCATTTGAAGGGTAAGACATTTTCCACCCTTCCGGTGTCGTCAGATTGACATTATACTGGGTTCCATTTGAAGAAAAATCCAGAAAAAACGTTCTACAGTTGATCGCCGCTAACTTGTATGGATGTGTGCCTCCATTGAATTTAATCGACAATATTGCAAAGAGTTCTGGACGTTTAGCTAAACTAACAGAAGGTATGAAATCCTCTTTGACTGTGGGACGAGGGAAATCGTTCCATGAGGCAAACTGTTTTTTGTGAATTGTTCTACGAATCCCCACGTCATGCAAAGAAAGTCCTTTTCCTTGAAGCTGTTTTTCGACAAATCGAGTGAACAAAATCCCTGCTGTATCATCACCATCAAAACTGATGTGCTCCTGAATTTTTTTATCGTTACATAGATACCTTTTAATCCAAAGGTCTGCATTGGCATATTCTGACGGCATAAAAGAGTAGAGATCATGCCCTTCATAGGTGTCTATTTCTTTCATCCATGGATATAAGCTAATCCACTGCTGGAGCTTTTCATCAAAAAATAGAACGCCTGGATAGTTTAGAGAAACTTCATTTTCTCCCGGCAATTGCAAAAACAGTAGTTTTTCGGCAACGGAATTTGGAAGAGAGCATGTTCCTTCCATATAAAGAGCTTGATAACCCGCTTGACGTAAGAGATAAATAAGGAGAGCACATTGTTCCCAAGGCGAACCTTGCTTTTCCAGAAATGTTCCATAAGCACTTCGATGAATACTTGGAGCTAAGAAAACTCCATTTTTTCTAGTTAGAAATGGATCACTAAATTCAATTTCATTATGGACGAATTGAGCCAAAGCCAATGGATCATTTTTCATTTCCTTAACGAATTCGTTAAGACGATAATTCTGCATTAGCTCAGGACCAGCCTGACAGTTTTCATTAATGATGGAAAGAGGGATCAAAGATGAAACTGTTTCCAAAGGTTTTCCTGCATTGAATACTGAGGGTTTACGCAGAGATTCCAGTTGGCGTGGTGGAGGAGAAGTAAAATCCAATTCATATAAGGGAGCCTCTTCAAGAAAGAAAGTAAACGTGTAATTAGTTTGAGTGGCTTTTTGGGCAATCAAAAGAGAAAAATTGTGGTAGGGATCAGAGACTACAGTCAAACGTAGATCGAGTCCAAAGTGTAATTTAAGAATCGTCTCAGGAATAGAGATCATTTGATCCAAAGCAATATAATGGTCCCACGAGAGTGTATTTTGAAGAGGAATAGTGATTTTTTCTTCGTGGACAAGGGAATGATTATCATAAACTTTGACTCGCAAGTAAGAAGCCGACAAATCTCTTTGGATAAGAAAACGATAGAAGTGATCAATATATAGACTTGAAAAAGCTTGTCCATCCAGGGGGATGATTCCTGAGTGTGATAGATTTTCTGTAAGTTGTTCCTTCGAAAGAGAATCATAGAACATTTTTCTATGCTCGTTTAAATCTTCTGAAGAAAGAATTTCTGTTTTTTCCAACGGATGGGTAGTTGAAGCTTTGCCTTCGAAAGCGATGATTTGCGATTGAAGAGTGGCTAGTTCTGTGGGGTTACCTTCTCCGATATTGATTAACTCTTGCAGGATTCCCGCGATTTGCTTTTGTACGTTCCAATAGTTGATTTGTACGCTTGTTCTGTAATAGTTCAAGTAAAAGCCCAGTTAACAGAATCGGTCTTGGTCTCCCATTTTTTGTATTCTCAAGGAAAATAATTCCTTTCCCTTCGCTGAGGTTTAAATTGATGTCCTTCCAGCGAAGACCCATAATTTCTCCTTTTCGCATTCCAGTTCCAAGAGCGATTGCAACGATAAGGAATAAATCTTTTGAACTACTCTCTTCACATGCCTTAAGAAGGCTCTTTTGCTCTATTTCATCTAATACACGCTTACGTCCCTGTGACTGTCTTGGCTTTTCAATCTTGAGGACCGGATTTTCTCTAATCCATTCCCACTCTTTGACAGCTTTTGAAAAAACATGGGAAAGGCTGCTCAAATAGCGGACGACAGTAGAGGGCGAGCGTAATCTACCAGTGCTTGTAATACCCGCCAGCAATTCATCTCGCTTTTCAGTAATCAGACTTGGTCTTATCTGCGCTAATAAAAGATGCCCAAGTTCCTGTTTCCACCAAAGGAGATGCCTGCGAGTATTCTTCGCATTTTTGAGCTTGGAAGGCAAAACCCTTTCGAGGTACAAATCAATCAGCTCTGAAAGAGTGTGCTTTGTAGCAGGGTTTGTAAATTCATATCTGTCATGCTCAATTGCAGATTCCATATCCCTCTTCCATTTTTTAGCCAACGTTTTCGACTTAAAAGACCTATCGAAATGTTGTCCGCCTTTCATCCTTATCCTAACCCGATAAGACAGCGAATGCTTATGCGTCCGCATTGTAATTCCTCTCAGGTCATTCTCAGCTTTGCCTCTAAGGCTTGCCGATATTTCTACTTTTTCCATGCTTTGCCCCTATTGTTATAGCACGAGATCAGTTGTAAATGTTTGAATTTTATCGTAAACTGTTGGAGGGAAAAATGGCGTCGGTGGAAAATCTAATAATTTAGTATTTAGAGGATGAATGACAAAGATTCAAATTTACTGTGATTCTGGCGCGGATATTTCCAAGCTAAAAAAGATTTCCACAAAATGTGAATTTTACCAATTCCCTTATGATTCGCCAGACCGACCAAAAAAGCCGCTCCTGCTCGCCAAACCTTCTAATGCTCAATGGAGAGACTGTCATGCCGCCTGGATGGAATTTTCAGAAATAACATGGGGTGATTTTAAAGGAAGCACTCTTCATCCAGAAATAGAGGCAATCATAGGCATAGGGCCTGAAAGTCGAAGAGACGTTTTGCATTTCGATTCTGCACACAAGACAGCATGCAAAATTTTTCTCACTTCAGATAAAGGGGATATCTGGTCGAAAAGAGCTGAATTAGAAGCCCTCACAGGAATCAAAATCTTTCACACCCCATTTGAATTTGAGGCAGCTCTCGAATATATTTCCAAGTTCCCGAGCTCCTCGTGACTGTAAAACGTTTGGATCGGGAACGTATTTAGAGCAGTCATAGTGAGGTTCAGACAAAACTGCTTAGAAGCTGATATTTTTCCACATCCTTTGACGCTATTTATTCAATAAGTTCTTGGACAATTTGCATTTATGTGAACTATCTCTTGTTTTCTATATTGAATTTGCTTCCTAAAGCCTTTCTAAACCATTCAGGCACTTGATCTGTTTTCATTTCCAGCACTTGTCCATCAGTGATTTCTGCCAACCAGATGTGTTCATGAGTCGAATTATCAAAGATATAAGAACGATTGGTGAATTGGACAGCCTGCATCAACAAATCAAGAGAACGTTTATAACGGCTTACAATTTTATCTTCCGGCACGGAATGGCCGCCCATTTTTACCCGATAACGGACACGGGAAATATTAATGGATGGATCTTCCGTTGCTACATAATAGAGATAGGTGCGGTACCCCTTTGTCTGTGCCTTACGAAGCAGTTCCACCTTATCGGGAAATGACATTACAGTCTCAAAGGTGAAAGATTTTGAGCATTCAATAAGCTTGTTACGGATAAAATCTGCTGCAACTGAGGCAAAATAAGCATTGACTCCCACGTTATGAAAACTTAATTTCTCATCATTAAAACGCAGGCTATGCGCATCGTCCAGCAAATCGGCTGCTTTCAGAAGCGGAGAATGGATAAAAAAATCAATTACTTCTTTTGCAGTCGTTGTTACTTGATAGCCTTGAAGATCGAGGAAACCACGATCGCAAATTTCTTTTTCGATCTCATCGGGATTAATATATATTCCGAGCAGTTCAGGACGGATTATGGATTTAAATGTGCTTTTACCGGAACCATTTGGACCTGCGAACATACGAAGACGAGGAATTCCTTTATTCATTGAATTTCCAACCTCTGACCGCGAGTTACCGGCGTTGATGGGGGTAGACGTTTGATGAATTTTTGCTTCCCATCAGGAAACACCTCCACAAGATTCCCATTTTCACTTATAAGCACACTACTGCCTGATGCCAGAGCTGCCCAATATGCCTGCTTGAATGCTACATTAGCCAGTTCCGGAATATGTTCTTCCAGAAAACTCATAGCTTCTTCACTAAGTGTCATAGTTTACTCCTTTGTGTAATCTTCATATTAACATGTTTTTAGGTTGAATTAAAGCTTCGAAAAATTCTCCAACGGTTTTGCACGATCGAGCAGAGCAATAATCACTTTTTCAGGAACAGGCTTGTAATCCCAAACTTCAACGGAAAGATTAAGTTGATGATCAACCAGTTTGTTAGGTCGCTTTTCATGTACATGACCATGTAGCTGAAAGTGAGGAGGCGTAGGGTGGCTGGGAATATGAACGAGCTCAACTTGGTGGCGACCAATCTTGATGAAAGCAGATTCTAGAACAAGAGAGAATCCAATCGTCTGCATTTTAGTGGGCGTACCATCGTGATTGCCTCTGATGCAAATCTTGTTGCCATGGAGGCTTGCACAAAGACTGGCAAGAAAGTCTGTTGTACCCAACCCAAAATCACCTAGGAAGAAAATCGTATCTTGGGGCTTAACGAGAGCGTTCCAGTTATCAATCAGTCGCGCGTTCATTTCATCGACAGATTGAAAAGGTCGTCCGGTGTAACGGATGATGTTATTATGAGAAAAGTGGGTATCGGATATAAACCATTTATTCATTTCTAGTTCCAGCATTCTTGTAGATGCGTTTTAACTCAGGGATGCGTTCAGCCATAAACTCTGCTTGTTCTTGTCCGCGCAGAGGGAAGTGATAAAGATCAAGGAAAGTTAGGAGAGCTGAGCAGTTTCTCACATTCCTGCCGGAGCCCGTGCTCAGATTGAGCAAGCTCTTATAATAGGGCTCAATCAGTAAAACCTCATACCCTCTTTCCTGAGGCTCCAACTGAAGGGCTTTTTCGAGCTCTGACCTGGCAGCCGGATCCAGTAAGTATAATTCGAGAGTGTTCAAATTGGTATTCTTACATCCATAGGCCTCTGCTGAAGAATGAAGAGCTAATGCTACTTTTTGATTTAATTTTGTTTTCCTCAACGCCTCAAGTAATTCATCTTTTCCTTGAAACCCAGAACGATAAGTCCTCAGTTTACATTTTTTCACGATACTGTACTGTTCAAGCCAGCTTTTAAGAAGAAGACTCGGTTTTTTGAAGGAAAATTTTTTAGCAGTTCTCACTCCTTCAGTCTTGAGAAGCCCATTTAATACCAATACTCCAAAAACCCGCTGGACTAAACCTACACTCACCTCTCTATCCTTGGCCACTTCTCTCAACGAGAATTCTTCTTTGTCTATTCCCACCTTTAATAACCAATCTAGGATGAGGGACGACTTATCAGCGTAGACATTCCCCTCTACAATGGTCTCCTTTGAACCCAACAGAAATCGACCTCTCATTATACACCACCTAGTTGTTCATTATATTACACTGTTCAATAAATATTGAACAGATAAAAGTAGTGATCGGTTAAATGGGGGTCGCTTATGATCCTTTGTACACCCAAAAATGCGGTGAATGGAGGCAATTGGCGGTGGATCAAAATAGCTACTTTCTTCTATAATCCCGATTCCAAAAAGGATGTTTATGAGTGAATATCAATATTATGAATTTCAAGCCATCGATCGCGATCTCACTGATAAAGAGATGAGCGAATTGCGCGCCTTTTCAACACGTGCGGACATTACTCCCAATAGTTTTGTAAATGAATATGCATGGGGAAGTTTTAAGGGTTAGAAACAGCTTGCATAAATCTATACATATCTGATACTATCTATAC
>JBEPVL010000060.1:0-13555 GCA_041691035.1 Chlamydiota bacterium | reverse complement strand
TTCATTTTTTTTATGCTTTTCTCTCTAGTTGAGTCCTACAAAACCGGATGAACCCGACTTGTCGGACATAATCAAAATGCAACCCAATTCAAACTAATAGACGAATATTCTTTGGCTCATTTGTAGCGTACACTTTAGTGTGCGCTTGTTTTTGTCGGATTTATCCGACATGGTTTAAGTTACAATTATTTATATGCCCGACTTATCGAAGTCTATTATTGGCTTAATGGTACTAGTTTGATGCGCCATTTGTGCCCCATCTTAACAGGCTGGTAGGAGTGTTTTGCCTGTTTTAAAGCCATGGAACCTAAGTTTTCTTCCATATTTAATAGCCTGCATCTCCCATGTAGCTGTTGGGCAAGTTGTTGGTATAAATAAGGATAGATGCCATGAATATTTTTGCCTGCTTTAGCGAATAGAATCACAAATGTCTCATTGCTGACCCAGGCTCCTAAAACAAAACCCTGAAGGGTGCCATCAATTAAAGCAACTGTCCCTTCTAATTTTAGATGATCTCTCAATAGAATCCCTTCCTCGCAAGAAAAAAAGTCTGTTTCACTCTGATCTTTTTGAGAAGCCTCCTGCCATGCATTTAAAACCTGCAAAGCCCCTTCTTGATCTTGAAAAACGAAAGGACGACTTTCAACAGTATGCTCATTTAAAAGTTGTTTAACAAGATTTCGCTTTTTACTTAAATGACGTCCTGGATATGTTTCTATTACACTTAAATCATAAAGATAATCGCTTTCCTCTTCTAGAAGGGTTCCTCTCGCATGATAGAAATCAAAATATGAAAGCCAAACCGTGGGAATTGGAAAAAGGAAGTCGACCTCTTCTAGAAACGGAGAGGCGCGATTTAAAATTCTTTCTTCAGGTCGATTTGTCAGCATCAAAAACGACTTTCCATCGCGAGCGATCCCTCTAATAAAGATTTCCTCTTCCATGATCACTTCGATCGCGTGAATTTTTCGGAAAAGATAAAGATTCGCAAATGAGTAGTTGGATAAGCATGTTTGAAGGTCACGAAAGCGAGCATCCAAAATTTTATAATGATCCAATTCTAATTTAACTGCTTTCACAATTAACTCGGGGGTGTAAGTTGATCTAAACGAATAATCCCCTGTTTATCCATCACAAAGCGATAGAGCTTGATTTCGCTTTTTGCATTTAAATCAGCACCCTGTGATAAATTGCGTATAATGAGATTTAGATGGTAAACTTTTGGTAAGAAGATCTCCTGGATCTCATGCGAAAAGGGATCAAATCGATAAAATGGGATGAGGGGGTCGTTCGCTTTTAATAATAAGCGTTGTAAATTGAAGCGAAAAATGGTTGACAGTTCTCGTCTTCTGCTTTCAGCATTGATTTTCTGATGAAAAAGGGTCACCTCTCGCTTATACTGGATGATGGTTTCATGCCTTTCAAGATCGGGTAATTCTTCATGAAACTGAAATTTTCGGATTTCAATAAATCCAGGTGGGAGTTGAGAGGGCTTGAGAAAAGTGAAATTCTCAGCTAAATTCCCTATCTTCGATCCTTTAGCGTTAAAAATCTGTGTGGAGAAATCAGGAAACCAGCGCCAAGCATGCTGATAAAAAATTCGTTTTAAACCCTCTTTTATGCGGTCTTTAAGAATGTAAAAAAATACAGCAAAGAGAATAAAAGGAAAGGAATTCATGACAATTGTATTGCTTCCCCAAACCAAAAGGATCATGTAAACAAACATCGCAATGCCAGCTGTTATCGCACCGAGAATATTCCCATGTATCTCTTCGAGTGAAAAACGATGGCTGGTAAGGGCCAACGCCTCTAACATATAATTATTTAAAAGTTCCTCACGATGAAGTGTTGACTCACTGGTGAAAACGTTTATATGAGAGCGTTTTGGTTTGAAACGGCTTTTTTTTCGATATAATTTCTCTTTTGAAAGAAGATTGCAGATTGGTTTTTCAGCTTCTAAAAAGCCTTTAGGATCCCATTCACGCAACTGTTGTAACAATTGAATGAAATATTGATCCGTCATCTTGCTCACAAATTCGTCAACATACTTAAAATTAATTTTTAAATTCTGAAAAGCTTGCAATGCGAGCATTTTATTTTTGATGCTACGAAAAAAAACGAGTACTTGATTGACCTCGGAGCATAAAAGCAAAATTTGTGCCGCATGTTTAGCCCAGTCTTGGCGAGACAAGAAATGAATCGCTTTGAGTAACACATCCACACGATCTCGCAACGCTGCTTTATACATATCTCCAAATAGTTTTAATTCATCTGGAATGCTTTTGACATCCAAAAAAGGCTCTGAAGAGTTTGTCAAAGAATCCAATCGAATTAACGGAGATGCTATTTGATGTAGATCCACAAAAGCTTTTAATTCTAAAATGGGTGTCTTATACCGAATGAAGCTGGTTTGATCTAAGTAGAAATTCTTTTTTGTATACGTTTGGGAGTCAACTTGGAGTGCATTTGGAATGAAGAAATAAACCTCTTGCCTATATGTATTAATGTCAGCAAGAGGATTAATAAAAAATTCTGATTTGAGTTCAAATTGCGTTCGATCTCGAATTTGACAATCGCTTTCACGAAGCTTAGAAGAAGCCACCGCTGCCTACCTAATTAGTATTGAAAGGCAGGGAAATGGGATAAGATCTCTTGAGATTGAATCTGGGTTAAATCTTTATCTAATTCGCTTTCAATTAGCTTTGAAAGTTCGGGACTCATTGATTCACGAATGAGACCTAACAAAACAGGATTTGCTGCGATGTAGAGGCGGCCAATTTCTCCTTTCATTCTAGCTGATTCCAAGAACCGGACAAGATCTCGTGCAAAAACGGTATACTCTTGATGTTTCGGGGAGTGGTGGGCTTCTAAGCTATGCCTGGTTTGACCCATACTTTCAAAGGCTCTTCCCGGCTTATCTGAAACTAAATCGCGATTATGTAATCGACTTTCGGGATGTTCAAAGGATTCCATAAGTACAAGCGAACGCCCCTTTTCAATTTTAAATAGACGCGCTGTGCTGCTATTAGCTACCAACAACCAAATATTTTCTTTCATGCTTTCCTCCTGATGAATTTCTTATCAACAAAGTTATTTAATCCCATTCTACTCAGGAAAATCAAAATTGCACGAAAAATTTTCCAAAATGTTATTTTTATTTCCACATGAAAGATTTATTGAAATTATATATTTTTTCATCTAACATTTTTATTATATTTTACTAAATTAAATGGAAAACAAATGAATCATATTATGCTATTAGTACAACCAGTCGACAGTTACATTCACCAGAACTGGGTAAACTCTAACGAAACGAATTTTTTAAAAAAGCAGGTGCTAGCAAGAGGCGGGTTCTTAATTTTAGCTCCGACTTCTTTGATTATTAGTGCGCTAGAAACTATGATTGGTTTAGGAATAGGGCTAGGATCTATCTGCACTTTCGGTATGTATAAGGAGAAAGTTCAAGATGCTAGGTATTTTATTGAAAGCTCGCATGCTCTTGTAGCCCATCCCTATGGATATATTGTTAAAACAATTAATCCTCAAGCAATTTTCTGTGAAGCCGGGAAATCCATGCCAAATGGACTTTTATCAAGCTGCTTATACGAACCCGCAAAAAAAAACATTAACAACTGTCTGAATTCAAATTATTTTCTAAAACGGCATATCGTATCTAGATTGATATTCGGACTGCTGGGAATTTCTCTTGTGATTACTAGAATAGCAGATGCTATCATTGGAATACCTACAGCAGGATTTTCGATTTTGACATGTGGTAAATTTAGGTCTCTTAATCACATAGCATATAGGGGGCTTGTGGCTCCTCTCATCATACACGACTTTTTCTTTTGTACAATGGGGATAATCAATCCCTGGGCTTTAGCAGGAAAAAAAAAACAGTCACAATAACAAGAGACCGCAACTCTGCGGTCTTAAAAAGTTAATCGGATAAATACTGAGTTTGAGAGAGATCGCGTTCTCCATAAACCACGTAGATTTGTAGCGTACACTTTACGCTACGTTTAGGCAAGTGCAGGGCGCTGTCACTCCCGCAAGGGAACTCCGCACTAAGCTTTTTTCTTTAACTCGCAGCTGCCAGATTCGCCGCCAGAATTTGTTCTCAAGAAGATCGGTTTTTTCCCTCTCGTAAAAATTTGAAAAGGTTGAATAAGTGTTCTTCTTACAGATTTAGGAAGGATGCCCCAAACTGCATCTAGAATTCGTGTTGTAAACGAGTTAAAAACAACTTTTGTTATCCGATCTTTGCCTTCAGATTCAAGGTCACTGAGTTCATCAAGACCAAATTCTTTAATAAATCGAGTGGCTGCCGAAGTACAAGTTCCTCCCTCTTTATTGCGAAGTTCATTATAAATTTCCTCAACAACTTTTGCATAAGGTATTGCTTTTTCAGGCAGAAGATGATTTGTCAAATGTGCTTGTAATCCTTCAAGTTTAATCAAGACACGCTCTGCTTGGGAATTGCCATGCTTATCCCTGTCCTCTTTCATAGCTGCCCACTTAGAGGTTTGAACACTTTTATTTTTCATAGATAAGGCAGCCATAAAATCGGGATTAAGAATATCGCCTTGAAGGTTTCCCCCCACATGATAAAGCTGCCCATCAATGACAAATCGTATCCATGTATGTCCAAAAAGAGCTCCGCCTTTTGGATTCCAGCCCCACGGCTGCACATTTATAAGTTGAACATGGTTTTCGCCCTCTTTACCGATGATTTCTTTATTACCAGTCAGTGTATCAATGTGAACATAATATCCATCTTCTACCTCAAGACGATAAGAAGGACGAAGATCTTCCCATTTTTTTGCAGGATGCACTTCTAGCCCATTTGCCATGAATTCCACATCTTTTATTTTTCCATTAGGTTTAACTTCAAAACGTTTTTTGAGTTCCTCCAATGTTACATATTCCGTGATGGCTACGTGTGAATCTAAGGTATTTTTTGGATTTTCCTGTTTAGTGGCCACAGGAAATAAGAGAGAACCATTATCAGTTTCCTTGATTCTACAATCTATGGCTTGATGTTGCTTTGTAATTTTATGATGCAGGTGGTTAGCAACAATGATTTTTCTTAACTCTTCATTTTCAGCTAAAGTTTTAAAAGGAATATGGAGGTCTTTTGAAATCCTTTCAGCGGTCACATAACCACTGAGTTTCTTTGCCGAATCTCTGACTTCTTTACTTACAAACCATTGCTGTTTTAAACGAGTCAATAATTTTTTTGTGTTAGCTAACTCAGTTTCAAGCTCAGGAGTAAGCACCTCACCTTTCTGTGTTTGAGCTAATTCTTCTAAATGCCTTAATACTAAATTAGCGGTAGCAGAATCTTGTTTATTTTTATAGTCACTACTAAAAAACCTTGTGAGATTTTCAATAAAACCATATTCTCCACTATAATTAATTTTTTCAATCATATCCTACTCTATTTTATTATTTTTAAGATAATTCATTAAATAATGTTAATTTCATAACTAAATTATTTCATAAAATAGATATAATTTCAAATTAAATTTATGTTAAGAAAAGAAAGTAAATAGAGAAGTTTGTTAAAGATTAGATTAAAATCACCCAAACAGAAGTTTGGATGACTGATACTTAGTAATGGTGTTTCATAAAATGAATATCCAGAGGATGAATTTTAAAATCATCTTCTGGCATTAATCGCTTGATACATGCTAGCTCATTAATCACACTAGCTGCCGATTCAATAGTTTGTAAATGAGGCTTAATAGAAGCTGCTATTGGCATATCTTCTACTAATTGCACAACGGAAGAAACAAATCCGGAAAGATAAATTGTTAGGTCAGTATAGAAGTGCTTTTTTATCTCCGAGTCCACATGGGGATGGGAATTAAAAAAACGATTCTTGACTAAATAAATCATACTCAAGCCATGTCCCAAAACCTTTAAAGGGAGATTAGCTTCAGAAAGAAGTTCTACTCTTTTAGATTGATAGAGCCCCATCGAACTCAAACAGCTAGCGCTACATAAGGTCTGAGCACTAACCAAGCAAACCTTTCCGCTCATTTTTAGCCAATCTATGCCACTCCCCTTTCTTCCCTCTTCTTTATATTCGATGAATCTCCCGCTCAGAATTTTTATGAAGCTGCCCAATGGACAGAAAACATGCAAGAATTTTTCCAACTGGTGGGCACTAGTGTGAGTGTTATCCAAAGTTTGAAAGAATAAAGCTGGCGTAATTTTTTGAATTTGGGGTGCAAGGAATTCAAAAGAATGAGCAAAGACCCCGCATAGTTTTTCACCCAAGTCTATTTTCCTTACATTATTGATGAAAGAATCAGACCAAGTCTCCCTTTTAGGAAAGGTATGAATATTTTTAATGTCAGTCTTATTTATTGGACCCTCTACATTAATACCATCATGAAAATGAATATGAGCACCATACTTCTTATTTGTTGAACCACAACTACCACAAGTAGACATAAGATCTCTCTGTTAAAAGTTAAAATCAATATTAAGGATGCCGATCTTCTTGAATTTAATCAACGTGAAAAAATAGTACTACTATCGTCTCTAAATTAAGTTGAAGGATATATTCCCAAATGGCATACGTTAACATTTAGAGAATGTATTGAACCTAAAGGAAAAATCCAGAGGAGAGACTATGTCAACAACCGTGCTTGTAATTTTAGGGATTGCAGCCCTTCTCATTTTATGGGGAATAGCCATATTTAATCGCTTGATCACTTTGAAAAATCAGGTGAAGAATGCATGGAGTCAAATTGATGTTCAATTACAACGACGTTATGATCTTATTCCTAATTTAGTTGAAGCTGTTAAAGGGTATATGGGATATGAAAAAGGAACTTTACAAGCTGTCATTGAAGCACGTAACCAGGCAAGCTCCGCAAGAAAAAAAATAGAAGAAGCGGGTGGACCTACAGAAGGCTCAATTAAGGAACTAGCCACAGCAGATGCAGCTTTAAGAGGCGCGGTGACAAATATCATGGCTTTAGCTGAAAACTATCCTCAATTAAGAGCAAGCGAAAATATGCAGCAACTACAAGAAGAGCTCAGTTCAACAGAAAATCGAGTCGCCTTTTCTCGACAGGCCTATAATGATACTGTCATGGCGTATAATACATCTCAGCAACAATTCCCTAACAATTTCTTCGCTTCCGCATTTGGTCATCATGCAGTTGAACTTTTTCAAGTTGAGGGTCAAGATATCAAAGCAGCCCCTAAGGTGTCTTTTTAATATTTTTATTAAGGGCAAACAATGGCAATGAATTTTTGGGAAGCCCAAAGGCATGCAAAAACAAAAACGACGCTCTATCTAGTGATTTTTTTGCTTTTAACCCTAACAGCAGCGTTTATGGCTGAATGGGCAATGAGAACGTTTGCTATGGATAGCTACGGGATTCCAGACTTCCCTTATGTAGGCTTGGGATTCCTTGCCATTACGTTTGGTGTGTCCGGTTACAATTACTCCAAGTTTTTGCACGCAGGGGGAAGCTATGTTGCTGAATCTGTGGGGGCCGAGTTAGTAGATCCCTATACGAAAGATCCAAAAGAACAGCAGCTCCTTAATATCGTGGAAGAAATTGCAATAGCAACCTCTCTTCCAAAGCCTCCTGTTTATATTTTAAATGTCCAAGAAATCAATGCCTTCGCTGCGGGGACCTCACCAGAAAATGCAGCTGTAACAGTCACAAGAGGGTGTCTTTTAGCATTGAAAAGAGATGAGCTTCAAGGCGTTTTAGCTCATGAATTTGGTCATATCTACAATAAAGATATGAATGTGGGAATGCGCGTCGCTGCCATGGTCACCGGATTTTTCGTGATTACCTATATCGGGTTAAGACTTCTCAATGGAGCTGGCTTCTATGGGGGATCTCGAGACGATGGCGAAAGACGCGGTGGAAATCCAACAGCCATTTTAGCGATCATCTTTTTAATAGCGGGAGCTTTAACCTGGTTTTTTGGCTCCATCCTTCAAGCAATGGTCAGCCGACAAAGAGAATATTTGGCTGATGCCTGTTCTGTACAGTATACAAGAAATCCTTTAGGACTGGCAAACGCTTTAAGAAAAATTGAAAAGTATTCGGTTTATGATATGCCAAAAACAGGTCAGCCTTTCGCTCACCTTTTTTTTAATGAAAAACCTTCTTTCTGGAATCGACTTTTTGCCACTCATCCTTCCATTGAAGATCGGGTTAAAGCAATTGAAGGCGATTCTTATGCCAATTTTGATGCGTTTGTATCGTCTAAAGGTACCTCAAAAAATAGCCCTCCTCCTCCCCCTTTTCAGAAGAAACCGGACCGCTAATATGCTCAAATATGATGTGATTGTAATCGGAGCAGGTCCAGCTGGAGGACAGTGTGCAAGGGATTTATCGCAGAATGGTTATAGTGTTCTTCTGATCGATAAAGCAAAGTCATTCCTAGATAATAATTATTCAAGTGGAGGCGCACCCCTAGAAATATTATCCGACTTTAATCTTCCTGAGAGAATCGCACATCAGAAATGGCGCAAACTTCAGATCCACTCTACATATGAAAGCTCCTCATGGCATTCCCCTATTCCACTTGGACCCGTGCTTCATTTCGATCAACTCCGTCAATTTCTCTCTGATGAAGTGACTAAACATAACGGAAGGGTAAGTCTTGGACATTGCTATCAATCCCATAGTGTAGAGAGAGGTACTGTTAAGGTTCAAATTAAGGACTTGCATCTTGGATCTGTTTATGAAATTTCTTCTAGTGTTGTCGTGGATGCCACCGGATCGGAAAGAAAAGTTTTAAATCGATCTCCTCAAAAAAAAATGAAGACCTGTAGTGTGACAGGCATTGAGTACCATATCAAGGTGGATCCAGCCATCTATACTAAATATAGTGAATCTTTAAATTTCTATTTAGGACATCGATGGATGCCTCAAGGCTATGCTTGGATATTTCCCCACTCATCAAATCAACTTAAAATTGGGGTCATTCGCTATTTTCAAAATCAATTTAGACTTCCCTATAACCCTTCTTATCAGTATTATGTTAATCAACTTATTGAGATGCTAGGCGGAATGGGTTCAATACAAGTCCTTGATAAGCATGGAAAAACGATACATTATACGATGGGTCAGAAAGATAAATTACATGAAGCTCCCCTTCTTGCTATTGGCGACGCGGTTTCCGCAATCAATCCTTTAGGCAGTGAAGGAATTAGACATGGGATGATGAGTGGGCGCTTTGCAGCTAATGCCATCGATGACTATTTAAAAGGTCGCTCTTCTTCTTTTAAAAGCTACTCATCCTCTTTAAATAAGTATTTTGGTTGGAAGTGGTTTTGGTCTGAAATGCTGATCAAAGGTCTTTACCTTTCCACAAGCGATCAATGGATCGATCGCTCTGTTAAGTCGTTTGGAAGTTTGTCTCTGCCAGAAATTTATGATGTGATCTTTAACTACAAGTTTGCTCATGCAATTAAACCCTACCTCTCCACTACTTTGTCTCACTTGAAATCCAAATTTAAAAAATAGGTTTTAATGCATCCTGAAATAGAAAATCTTCTTCCCCTTTTAGAGGGAGAAGATAAATCATCTCCTTTTGCCAATTGTTTGAGAAAAAGCTATAAACATCTCAGAAAATGGGCCAAAAGAACTCATACGAACTGTTTTCGTATCTATGACAGAGATATTCACCATATTCCTCTCGTGATAGACTACTATGCAGGTAGATTTTGTGTTCAATACTTTGCTAAATCCAAAGAAGAGAATGAGCCTCCTGCAAGCTTAGTCGAAGAAACAGAATCCATACTTGCGAGATTATTTGGTGTTTCAAAAAGTCAACTGTACTGGCGGATGCGGATGCGAAGAAAAGAAACACGCCAATACGAAAAAAGGAATGAGGTTAAGGAGTTCTTTGTTGTCTTGGAATATGGAGTAAAATTTTTGGTTAATCTCGTTGACTATCTCGACACCGGTTTATTTTTAGATCATAGGGAAACAAGGCAATACGTTGCCCAGGCTTCAGTTGGAAAACGACTCTTAAATCTCTTTGCTTACACCTGTTCATTTAGCGTTCAAGCTGCAACCATGGGTGCGACGTTTACAAAAAGTGTGGATATGTCCAATACCTATACGGATTGGGGAAGGAAGAATTTTCTCATTAATCACGCAAAAGCAATAACAAATCCCATTGTTAGAGCAGATTGCCTTAAGATCCTCGATGACGAGATTTTTCTCGAACAAAAATATGATGTGATTGTGATCGATCCGCCCACAATTTCCAGATCAAAAAAGATGGATGAACTATTTGATGTACAAATTGGGTACATTCAATTAATTGAAAAGAGTTTAAAATTGCTTTATCCAGGCGGAATTATCTTTTTTAGTACAAATTTAAAAAAATTTGATTTTAATCATTCACTCTTCTCTTCTTGTCAAATTGAAGAAATCACTTCGAAGACAATCGCGATTGATTTTAAAGATCATTTTTCTCATCGTTGTTGGAAAATACAGAGATAATCAAAAAACTAATTTGACATACGCTTTGGAGAATCCACTCCTGCGCCATAAAAACCGATCAATTAAAAACACTTTTTCTTGCCGCATGCGAAGTAGGAAATAGTGAAATTGTCGATATTTTCCTTTCTAAAGATACCTTTGATGCCAAGCCTTATTTGAATGAGGCTATTGCCATGGCAGAATACTCAGGGTCATATCGAATTATTAACAAAATTTAAACGAATAAAACCATAAAATTAAAAACGCTTTTTCCATTAAATAGATATATTTGACAACAAACATAATAATATTAAATAATTAAATATAATAAAATAGTTTAATAACTTTTTTTTACTCTAGTAAATAAGAGGTGTTTATGGATCTCCAAGGATCTTCATTCCCTAAAGAATACCTATCTGATTTTAATCCCGAACTATTCCTTGCAACAACCGAAAAAGATGGGAAGATTTATCCCCAATTCGATTATGACAAAATAGCAAAAGAATCCATTCGTCATACATTCAATGCTTTCAATATTCATGGTCAATATCAATCTAAATTCGATTTAAAAAATTCACTTATCTACCAATTGTTAAAAGCAAAAGAATTAATGAAATCTGATGTAGATGAGGATTTAAAAATTCTATCATCAATTTTTAATCAAATTCACAAAAAAGAATTAGAGCCTTTTGAAAATGAAATATCTGAATTTAATGTCTTTTCTCCTAATGAAAGAGACAAAAGAAAATTAACCCAATTAGCCGAAAAAACTTGTCTCTTTTCTCTAGTGCTACTCAGTTCTAAAGAACTAAATAATACTGATTTTATCAAATCAATTAAAAAGAGTACTTTAGTAGCTGAAAGACACCTTGAAATTATTGCACCTTTAAGATTACTAGAATCTATAGACATCACACGTCAGTTTAGCTCTCCCGAAGAAAAAGCAGAGTCTGAATTAAGAGTGAATAAATTATCGGTTTTCGTGCACGAGTTATTTAATGTTTACGAACACAATTTTCATATGGGAGAAAGATGGCGGAATGAATTAGAATCTGTAAATTATAGTTCAGCTCTAGCTTTAGCCATCTTATATGGCATTAAAGAACCAAATTCCACTTTTCTGAATGAAATAATGGATAGCCTTTACTTCGATGAACTTCTACGCGATAACACCGATCAAATTGTTGAAAATTTATTATCCACATTGAATTCATTTCAATTAGATGAAGGGGTTCAATCTACATTAAAATTAAGGCTTGCTAAACTTCTACGTGGATTCGATGCCTTAAGTGATGACCTAGCTAATACGTTGGGCTATCACCAGTGGTTAACTCAGAAACTATCTGAAGATGGTTTCTTCTTATGGGATGTCGATGGAATTGAAAGAAAAGCTATCGAGGTCACGTCAGTTTCAAAAACAATCCCTGTCCTTCCTAAGGAAGAAGATATCAAACAAAAATCTGGCCATATTTGGGAATGTATTGACAGAATTGAGGATCCTGAAACAGGAAAATTCTCCTACGAATTCAAAATTCGTGATTTCTATAACTTTTTTTCTACGAAAAGAGGCCTGCCTTATACCCTTAGGACATATGAGATCTTCCCAGCGGTAGAATTACACACCTTAGATTTACTATTCTTAAACCCAGATTATTCTGCTGATGAAGTGATTAAATTGATAACTGATACAACAGCCATCGATAGATCCGAAAGGCAAATTGAAGTTGAAATAAATTTCTCTAAGGAAAAAATCCAACTTATTCAATCACAAACCCTTGAATATAAATGGCGAGAAACTTTAAATAAATTAGGCATTAGGATGATAAAAAACAAAGATGGGGATTTTATCCTGTCATTACCTAGCAAGGATAACTTAGTAGCTAAATGGGCGAACTTACAAAAAGAAAATAAAAATTTGCCAAGTCTTTCAATATATGAGAGTGAAGGAATCGCCTCCGACGAAGAATTCATCGATATCTTCTTTACTAATGATGCACTACTTTCCACTGGCATAGAATTTTTTCATGATTATACAGCGCACATCATTCCCACTCTTAACTTAATGTTAGAGGAAGGAGGAAGGGATAGGAAGGAAAGGAATGAGCTCCGAATCGAAGTTAAACAGGTTTTACAAAATATTAAATTCATTGAACAAATCAGTCAAATTGAACAAATCAGTCAAACTGATCCCTCAATTCCTGACCTAATTAAATCAAATTTACCAAAAATGAAGGCAGTCTTAAGTGCCTCAATTGATCTCTTAACAGCTGGCAGTAATGGTGACCAACTTGGATTAGCTAACGAACTTTTATTTACAAATCTCCGTGACGTGTGGTTAATTCCTCTTTATCAAAAATACTGGAACGAAAGATACCCAAATGAAGACATTGATTTTAATTTCCTGGCTATGCTTTCGGAAAAAATAAGACTCTTCGCTATGGGACTTAAGAAAGAGCGGGTCAAATCAATTACAGATAAGTTAAAAACTCTTACCTCAAAAGAATCTTCCTATACTAATGAGCTTGAAATTCAATTATTTTTAAAGGAACTCCTAGCCTTAAAAAATAGTTAACAGTTCAGATAATTCCATTTCCCTCCTGACGTTTAGATTGATTTCAACGCAGAGGCCGGAGAGTCGGGGAGACGCAGAAAAAAGCTATTTAGAAAATAAAATTATTTTTTAATATTAACTTTAATATACTTGCGTTCAGTCATTACCGCCGCCACAATGAATAAAGGATATAACATGATTAACCATTATATTATTTAAAATGCCCCAAGTGCCTATATTAATCACATTATTTAAAAATATTATGCTATGATCAATTGCATTTTCCATAGAAGTCTTTGGATGTCTTTGATTTTTCTCCTCTAACGATCGAAAAAAAGGAGTTCCGTTCTTAATTCTTTGAAATACTGCCTGAGCAATTTTTCCTATTGCCACAATTCCAGAAAAAAGTGCTGTTGGTACAGAAATGATTGCACCTATCACAGGTACAGTTTGCATAAGATAAGGTACTTCATACCGCTACTTTTTATCTATACAAATCTACTCATAACAGAGAAGAGTGATAGAA
>JBEPVL010000059.1:0-13570 GCA_041691035.1 Chlamydiota bacterium | reverse complement strand
TTGTGCTCTAGAAATTGGGCTGTATTATGAATTTATTTTTTGGAAATGGTATTATATAGCCGCAGTAGATAAACTTAAAGACGCGGAAACCATAATTATTGATTTAAGAAACAATGGGGGAGGAGATCCATTTGCAGTACAGCTGTTATGCAGTCTATTTGTGGAAGAAGGAACGCCATTGAATAGAATTGAATGGAGAACTGAAGAAGGTTCAAAAAGTGAAGACTTTAATACCCTTTCCTATGACGAACTGCCTCAAGAAAAGCGTTTGCTAAACAAGAAAATTTATGTCCTTATTGGTCCGCAAACTTTTTCTGCTGCTGAAGAATTTTCAAATAATATGAAAGTATTGGAAAGAGCAACATTTGTTGGTGAGCCATCGGGTGGAGGAGCGAATCCAGGAGGCCCTTTTCAAATCAGCAGTGATCTTACTGTGTTTATTCCCACTGGAAAAGCAGTGAATCCAATTCAAAAGGGAAATTGGGAAGGTGAAGGTATTATTCCAGATCACATGGTCCCAGAAGGAAGGGCCTTTGATGTAGCTGCATCTTTGATAAAATAGGTGGGTGTTGAAAATGTTCAAATAAGCCATGCCCTTGATTGTCTCTAAAAAAATTAAAAATTTTTAAATAGGTAGCCATCATGGTAGATCCAATATCTGAGGAAGAATTAAAGCGGGGTAGAAGGATTAAACAATATCAACAGTATCAAGACCATCTAGATGAAATGAACAAAGACACTTCCTCCTCTTCAATCGGTGACTTACAAGGAAAAAAAGTAAAGAATCTTACATCTGACGAGTCCCCACTCGCAAAGCTTTCCCCCATCTCAATAGGCAAGAAAAGCTTGGGAGACTAATCATAAATTTAATTTCATATTAAATAGTTGATAAATGACTCAACTATCTTCTCGATTTTTCATTATTTAATTTAGGTAGCAATTAATGGCGATGTTAATTCGTTATAAACGCAATGCAAGAAATTTCTACCAGTGCATCGAGTGGAAGTTTAGCTACTTGCATAGCTTGTCTGGCAGGTTTAATAGCATGTGAAAATCTTTCAGCATAAACAGTATTCATCCCTTTAAAATCATTCATGTCCTTTAGATAAACTTCTGCTTTTACAACGTTTTTTAGCGATAAACCTTGAGCACGCAAAATAGATTCAATATTATTGAGAACCTGACAAGTTTGCTCTTCTATCGTGCTTCCTATCAACTTATTAGAAGCAGGCTCTATTGCCAATTGCCCTGATATGAAAAGATACTGACCTGCTTGAACTCCTTGAGAATAAGGTCCAATGACAGCAGGGGCTTCCTCGGTCCTCACTTCAATAATATCGCTATAGGCACATAAAGCAGAAGAAACTGTTAAGGCTCCAATCAAAGAGTATTTAAAAATAGATGTCATGAATGTCCCTTATTTAGTTGTGAAAGAGGTCCTTGAATAAATCAGACCTCCAGTTATTTACTCTGCAATACGCCTTGAATCTGCGTACATTAAAATCTTTTGCACAAAAACATCATTGTTGCCCTGCTCCGAGCTACGGCTTATGAAAACAGCTCCTGGACCAAATGAAACTCCACCTGACCCAAGGTGCGTTGTGCAGCGTGCATTACTCACTTTGCGATTGTTGCAATAGAGAAAGCCAATTGTTGGAAAACCATCATAAGCCACTGCCCTTCTTCCAACCCAGCGACGTGCAATACCTTTATCCTCTAAAGATGTCAATTCTTCAGCAGATATCCCTCTTCCTTTGGTATTATAGCCATAGGCTGAAGAGATAAATTCAGGTAAAACATTATTAATCATGTTTAATTGTACAAGATTTCTATTTCTGGCAAACGCTTCCTCTTTATTTGGTTGCTTGTCACCATAAAACGCTTTTGTCCCAGCGACTCCAATAAATATACTATTCTCTTTAAATCTAGCTTGCCAAGCCAAAACAATTCCTTCGTTATGCACTTCCATGCAATGAGAAAAATTCTTGTACATCTCTATCTGATCTTTTGAAAGGGGGATAGACATTAACAATGAAGCACCTGCAAAACCAGCGTAGGCGGGTTCATTAAATCCAAGATTATGAAGAGTCCCAACAGATTCTCCAGGACAAAATACATATCGAGAATCGATTCCAGGTTGATTATCATGTTGATGCGATCCATCGCTAAATTTTAATCCAATAATGCGCAGATCCTCTAAATCAGGATCGAATTCTATAGCTGTTACTTCGCTGCCAAACTGAAGCTGGAAGCAATCCTGGATTTGATCTTTAGTGTCTCTATATTGTCCCATTACTTTCTTCATGTAGGCATAAAAGTTAGGTAAAAAGGCGCGAGTGTCAATGCAACCACCTGGTCTCCATAAAGCGACACTCTCATTTTTCCAGATGCGTTTCATATTAGTGTCTACATCAGAATGCTCATGACAAAAATCAGCTAAATATGGATCGATAGCGATTACCTCA
Organism: Chlamydiota bacterium; assembly: GCA_041691035.1. Classification (GTDB taxonomy): domain Bacteria; phylum Chlamydiota; class Chlamydiia; order Chlamydiales; family Parachlamydiaceae; genus JBEPVL01. Next base: position 11,105 of record JBEPVL010000059.1, on the reverse strand, counting down.
TCGGGAGATAAAATTGCGCAATTTTTATATCCTAATTTTTCATAATCAGCTTGCATACTAAGCGCACGCTTCTGCGCATTTGGAATGCCATAGATTAAATCGATTCGATATCCATCATGTAAAACTTTGTTAGAATTGCTTCTTGGTTCGCGACAAGGATTGAAATTAGATGCTTCTAGAATAGCTTTAAGCTCAGCATCCCCTTCATCGTACATCTGTTGCCATAAATCCATACTTCTTTTGCCAAGCATTAATAACGACAATGTGCGGTCATCATGATTTTTGTCCGAGCCATAAATGGCTACAGCTTCTTTGAAATTAACTGCAGATTCAGAATCATTGACTCCAATTACATCATCTACACGGATTCCCCCAGGCTGACTAAAAAGAATAGCTAATTTTTCAACTAATTCAGAACCGCGAGGGACTACACTTAAAATTTCATCAATAGTGAGGCTAGGTACAATATTGTAGGAGGTGTTTGTAGAAGATTGATTTGTGCTTGATGAACCAAAAGAATTGCCTTTCTCATAGACGGTAATGCAAATTTTTGCATCATCCTTTTGAGCATCCTTATAAGCATAATACGACTCGAGCGCACCAACAATTCCTCCACCAACTATGGACGTCTTACAACTTACTGGAGTATCAAGAGAACTATTAGCAAAAATAGCTCCGTTAAAGCTCAACAGGCATGTGAGCATGAAGAATAGAGTTTTTCTCATCTGTTTACCTTTTAATTACTGAAGATGTTGGAGGTAAGGCTAAAATTTTCCTTTCACAGTAGCAGACATGTTCAAATTTTCCAATCCAAAATTCTGAATGCATTCAATTCGTCCTGAAGAACTGATCTAATTCATCTCAACCGAAGCGCGATTTTTCAAAAATTCTCATTCTATTCTTCGTCGATCTGATGTAAAGTAGAACTGATCTTTAATGAGGGAGTTAGGTATGCCTTTGATTCAAGAAAGCAGCGAAGAAAGCATTCATGCAAATATAAAGAAGCTGATAGGGGAAGGATACAAGAGAAAGCAGGCAGTCGCTATTGCTTATAGCGAAGCAGAAAAGCAAAGAGCAAAGAAGACCAGGAGCTAAGCAAGCCATATAGTTACAAAAACTCCTGCATGAGTGCTCCACCGAAAGAAACTCAACAGTTTCCATATCTGTGATTTTATAGAATTGTTCCGTAGATATATTCTAAATAACTTATTTGTTGCTTTCCTCATTCGGATAGACTTCCGGAACATAGTGTGCAAACTCTTTTGCCTCTCTATCGCATATGAATACAGAAGTTACCGCTGAAGCGCTTCCCGTCTCCATTTTATCACTCTCGTGACACGCGCCTTTCCAGGCTCTTTCTATTGCCATTTCTTCTGTAGGAGCTTCAACTTCTACCATAAAATATTGCGTGAAGGATAATCCAACACGCCATTTTGGAAATTTTTTAGCCATCAATCTATCCTTTTTAATTTTTCCTTTTTACGCGTTAAGTTACGCCAATATTGCCTTGAGAAATACCTGTACATGTCCAATCAGTATTTGCTGCAGTGCAAAGAAGCTGAATGGCATCATATTGATTAGAAGAGTCTAAATGCCCTCCTGCTCCTGTTGTAGTGTCTTGATTTCCAAAATGAATGTTTTGGCCTGCATTTTGAGCAATCTTCCATCCACCGACACCCTTTCCAACTATCCAGACAAGATCTCCCACAGATGATGTAGAAGGGAGAGTTGCTGTTACAAGCGCAGAATTATTTGCAATATAGCCAGTATTGACTGCCATCGATTGAGAAGTGCTTGTAACTTCAATAAAAGGGAATACAAATGCCTGAGGAACCCATTTAACACCTTCAGGAGTGGAAGAATCTGTCGTCAAAACCTGATTATCTGGACCTGCCGGAAGCCTTACATTATTTGAAGCTGTCCTGACTAGTAAATCTCCCTTGGTTGTAAGCGGAGATATGTTGTCAAATGCAGTAGAAGGATCGGCGACATCTGAAAGATTGTTCGCCATTGCGAGCAAATCAGTAATTTTCGTTCCTGAATCTTTGATCACTTTTCCCGTATTATCGGCATAGGTGGCTATGTCATCCTGAACGGAGGAATTGGGACCGATGACATTGCCAGTGCTGCCACCGCCAGTTCCTGACTTGTCAAGATTGTTTGTAAATGGATTATATCCGTAAATTGTCATAATCTTTCCTATGAAAAATAAGTCGCCCGATTGGTCCAACTATAGGTAAAACCAGCTCCTGCATCGGGTATCTGGACGCGATTAATGAATCCATTATTGTCATAGCTAAGCTTGCGGATAAACCACGTCGTATTATCTACGCTTTCATTTGGGATTGCAGAAAACCCCACATACAGCGGCCTTCCCGCGCTGTCATTATCAAGTCTTTGCTCATAGAAATCATTTGTTCCTAGAGTGGAAGCAAGGTTATTGATCTGATCAAAAACGTTGGTTGGAATAGGCATGAATCACTCCTTTGATCAAAGTCTAAGGCGGTTTGACGCATGTCAACAAAGAGGATCATTGACCGTTTATTGGTCTTCTCGATATTGCGCGCTGTAAGAACAGCTATCGCTTTTTGGGGAAGCATCCTCTTCGGTTTCTTGACGAACCGGAGGCGGCGAAACGACCTGAATAAACTCAGGTATCGCAAACCCTTCGAGTGATTCCTCATGTCTAACATTCGGCATGGGACGGCCTTGTGCAATGGTTGCTTTTTAAAAATCTGATATTAGCTTGATTTTACAGGAGTAATTGAGGAGGGGAGTAACTGAGTTCTTATGAGTCTTGGGGGCTTATGCAGTCCTAGGGGATAGTGATTGAGAACCCCATCCATTAGGCGCAGGAGCAGCTTTTTGAGCGCAAGACGGACTATACCCACCAAAACCGTTTTGATCACAGGAAGAACCGCCGGATCTGGAATTATAATGCGCTTTGACTTTTGTTTTAATTAAATTGGTGACCGTCTCATTTTGACTCATTGAGTCCAACATAAACCACTGACACCAATGCTCACCTGATTGATCTACCTTTTTAAAGCTCGGAGCAGCAATAAATATGCCGTTGCCGTCTTTGGTTCTCTGGACTTTGTATCGCAAAATAATTTGACCGAAAAATCTGATGCTTGCAACCCCTAAATATTTTTCTGCAGGAGTCTCATCGAAAGCTAAGAATTCGAGTTGGGAGTCTTCCATATTCTTGATTTCCTCTTGTTAATCTTTAGTCTCTTTCGGATTTGGTTGACCCCCGCATAACGGAACGACGCCACCATAACCGAGCATCCACAACAGAGCCCTGTTGCATAGATACTTTTTCACAATAAAGACTTTACCCTAATAATACAAAGATAAATTTCATTTTTTGCAGGATTAATTTTTGAAGAGAAATTGGGTAGAGGGAAAAAGAAGAAGCTCCCCTAAGCATTGCCTCGGCAATAACATCATGGATATGGATTTTGTCCATTTAAAGGCTCTAAATAATCAGCGCTTTTAACAAGAAAATCGGGGAAATACCTGGCTGCATTTGAGTAAAAAATCGGCCTTCCGGTCTCGGCAACCCTAGTCGCATTTTCATCCGTCGAAAAGCTGTTGTCAGCTGTTCCGATTCTCACCTGCCATTTAGAGCTGATTTTGAGAAGAACAGCAAAATTGTTATCTGCGCCTTCCCATTGTTTCAACGAATATACATCTAGAGGGGGCTTAGCCATAATAAACTCCAATTCGATGCTTATGGTGCACATTCATTTTAAATATTTTCTGCATTAAATACACCTTGTTATTGTGGCAATGGCATTGGTGCATTCTCTTCTATTATTTCCCGAATCAGCTGCGATACGGAATAAATTTCACCTGTTTCTCTTGACTTCTCGATTGCAAGACGCTTCAAAAACTTATGGTAGTCCTTCTCTACTCTGATGCAAACCATGGTTGACTCTTTAAAGGTTCTTTTCCCTTCCTTCTTTTTATTGCCAGGCATTTCAGATAATGGCCTCCGATTATGAGGTCCCACCCATCTGCAGTTTGCTTTGCAAAAATCATGATCGAGGCTGATGAGTTCTATGCCATCGCAGTCTTCAGGCTTAGGTCCCATATCCTCAAAAAACTTGATGAAGGAGCTCTTCCACTCGGGGCACATTGCAATGCCTCGCCCTCCGTAGCTCTTGTAACTTTTCGCGTTTTTGTTGTAGCAAAGCATCTTGATTCTGATCCAAGTTTTGTGTTCCTTGGATTTGGTCATTTTGTGTGTCGTCATGTATCCTTTTTACCTTGAAGTCAAAATTTATCTGATCATCATCCACGGGAAATTCTCGTAGTATCAGCCCCCTCAAAAACTTGGGAATGGAAATTTTCTGTTCATCCGCAAGATTTTTGATCACAATGAAGTTTTCAAATGGGAGAGAGAACGAAACGATCTGATTCTCATCCCGCCTCCAATGAGTAAGGGCTGGAGTCTGAACGTTATTATTCGGATTCAACGGATGGTTTTTTTTATGAACTACCCCGTGACATGTACTGCAAAGCCAATAAATAGATAATGGGTTTCCGTAATCGACATGATGCGCCTCGAGCTTGCTATGTTCCAAAGTACAAAGGTCGCAGCAGGCAGGCCGTTGTATCCTCCCTTCTTTCAAAGCCTTCGCCACATCTCTGCGCGCTATAGCTTTTCTCTTGAATTCTATGCATTCGTCATCATTGACTTTATATTTTTGCGGAAGAGACATGAATTGATGCTTGGCCTTTTATATTTTTTGTATTAATTGAGTAAAGTTTGTTTGTGTATTTTTTTTGGACGACCCTTTGATCGGGAAACCGGCTTCACTTGTCCGCCCGTAATAAAATAGATTTTTTGAGCTGTTTCGTCGTCTATCGTTTCATTCTTTTTTGCCTTCCAAATAACTTGACGGGTGCATCCGGAGAGCCTGGCAAGTTCGTTAGTTTCCATATTATTTTTTCTCAACCAGCGCTCTAGCTCCATACATTGCTCCATATCTATTCAGCCTCCCCTTAATTTTGCGAAGTATATCGCAAGGTAGATTGTTTATGTTAATCTTTTCGTTTGCTTAAAATCTCATTCCGTATAAATTTCTGTCTACAAGTCTCCAAAGGCAAAAAAAATGGATTTCAAGATAAGAATGAAAAAGGTTATGATACACGAAATTGGTATCGAAGCCGATTCATTCAAACATGCACTTCATTTGTGCAATTTCTATTGCGATCAATTGGATTCGTTCCCCTTGGTAGCTTTAAGGTTTGAAATTGAATCAGTAACGAGAGTTGAAGATGATAAAGGAAATAATACAAAGAAACAATATGGATCTACAGCGCGTAAACGCCGAAGGTAGAGTGGATTTATCCCTCAAGCATAAAAGTTGCAGAATAAAATTAGGGGGTCAAGTTTGGCGACCAGCCCCCCTAAAGGTGGAATTCCGCAAAATGCTTCTTCCTATGCCGCTGTTATTCCTATCAGGAATTTTTACAGGGATTGGCATTATGCTAGCCTTAAATTAACCAATTCCTCAAGCAAAAAAGGACTCAATTATGGACAGGAAAAAAATAGATAAAGCGTTTTTAGATTCACTAACCCTAGAGAGCTCAATGAGCGAGATTCTTGAATTAACGGAGACGTTCAAGTTCGACCTCATTAAAGCCAAAAGGGATAGTGAAAAATCTGGAAAATATACAGTTTCCTGTCTTTTTCGAGTCCGACAGCTTCTAATTGACCTAGAAAAATTAGGATCCCAATTCCGCAAGCTGTCAATTGCTTATGAAAAGGATTTAGAAAAGAAAAAGAAACAAAAATGAAAAGAGGACAGTCGCGTCCTCTTTTTATGATTCCATAAAGAGAAGGAACAAAATGAATGATTCAGATGAGATCCTCCCTGGATATGCCAGGGTCACAGAGATTCTACAACCGTACACATCATTTGATGGAATTGATCCTGTAGTCCTTGCAAAGGCTGCAGACAGAGGAACTCGGGTTCACAAATACTGCGAGCTGTACACACAAAATCTTCTCATTGAAAAAGTGGAGGATGATTGCCGGCCCTACGTTGAGAGCTTTATTCAATGGTTTGATACGATGGTTGAGGACGTATGGGTAAGCGAAATGAGGCTTTCTTGCAGCAAGTATCTCATCACTGGCAAGCTCGATATGGTAGCAACCATTAAAGGAGATAAAACCGAGACTCTCGTAGATTTAAAAACACCTCAGCAGGCAAGCCCATCGTGGCAATTGCAAACAGCAGCTTACCGATATCTGATGCGCGCCAGCCAGGGCATTGATATTTCAAGACGTATCTGTCTTCTCCTAGACAGAGAAGGGAGGCTGCCAAAAATTGTAGAATACACCAATCATGAGGCAGATGAGCGCTTATTTTTAAGTGCTGTTGAGCTCTTTCACTTTTTTAAATAGCAATATTTAAAAAAAATGTACGCACAAGCCTCCAAAGGTTAATTTTTTTAGTTTTAACTGTTCTTTTTCTCTAGGAAAAATATCGATAAATACATATCGTGTTGTGTATAACAGATCGTAGAGTCTAAAAAAGAGAGAAAGATGGATTGGATTGACAGAATGGAAATGGCTTACGAAGCACAAACAGATCGAATGATTGACGAAATGTATGCGCCAAGAGCAATCGAATGTGCGATGTGCGAGGAGGATTTCAATTCTGATGATGCTTTGGAAACCAAATATGACTCGAAATTGTGCTTTTGTTCAGATGAGTGTGTTGATCAATGGGAGGAAGAAAATGCTCATGATTATGAAGAAGAGGGTGAAGATCTGGAAAACCAGATTTCCATATACCCAGCTTTCTGTACAACAATCCATCCAACAATTAAAAAAGCAGGTTGATTATGAATAAAGGCGGCTTTAGCTGGAAAAAATTGATCGGGCTTAGCAGAGCCAAGAGCAGTATCTCCCGAGCAATTAAAGTCCCATTAACTAAAAGCGGGAGGCAAAGAAAGGCTGGAGCGGGAAGCCTTCTAGCACTCTTGTTCATATTATTTTTCGATTAAGGAGTTAAAACATGTTTGATTTTGAACAGGCCAATGAGGCTATTAAAAAAAACGAAGTAATGAAAATCGAAGCAGGGGGCATGACGGTAGGGCAAGCTCAGCAATTGCTTAGTAAAAAGCTTGATCTTACTCCTCTCATTTCCCGCGCATCGGAACATGAAGTGGTAAATGAAGAGAGCGCCAGCCAAGCACTTTCTATGAGCCTGCAAGCGCGTAAAATCCGTAAGCAGCTGGATGAAACAAGATTGTCCATTGTTCGTCCGCATCTTGACTTTCAAAAGGCTGTAAACAAAATCGTCAAAGAGTACGAATCGAAATTAGAGCAAATTGAAAACAATCTTAAAAACAAGCTGGACGAGTACCTCAAGCAAGCCTCTTCCACCAATAATTCCTCCTTTATCAGCAAATCGCGAGAAATGCTAGTGGAAGATGGAAAACTTACCAAAGTGAAAAAATGGGCCTGGGAGCTCGAAGATGAACAATCTATTCCTCGTGAATATCTTATTCTCGATGAAAAAAAGATCGATGAAGCCGTCAAGCAAGGTATTCGAAATATTCCAGGCATAAAAGTTTTTGAAAAAGAAGAAATCACCATGCGTGTGAAAAACTAAGGAGCTAATTATGAATTACGCAATGACATTATCAGATACTCAGATGCTGCCAAAAAATTTGGAAGCAGAGGAGATTTTTAAGTGGGGACATGAATTAGGTAAATGCCCATTTTATCAAAAGCTCGGACCTGGCGGGGTAATCGCTGTTGTTTTAACAGCCAGAGAATTAGGACTGCCTCCAATGGCATGTTTGAATGGAGGGTTGCATAACATCGAGGGTAAAGTCTCGATCAGCGCCCAAATGATGAACGCCATGATTATCAGATCGGGTCATTCTGCAAAACTGATCGAACTTACCCAACAAAGATGCGTTATCCGGTTTAAGCGTCGTGAAGATAAGGAGCACATCGATTACGCATACACGGTAGAAGAAGCGCAAAAGGCAGGATATCTCGGTAAAAAGAATTGGCAGACACATTTGAGAGACATGTTATTTTGTCGCTGCCTTTCCGGAGGAGCGCGCAAATTTATGCCGGATGTCATCGGAAACGTCTATATCCATGGTGAGCTAGGCGATGAAACAATGCCCATCGTTCCTCAAGAAGTTCAAGATCATCCAGAGATTATCCAAGCAGTTCCTCAACAGCTATGTAATCATAAAATTGAACCTTTTCAACAATCTGAAGAGCCTAAACAAATCGAACATGTCAAGGTTGAGGGATACGAGGTTTTTTGCGAAAAACACTTCCGCGAGGACGATAAGGTGGCTTATGTCCGTAAAATCGCTCAAGCTACCAACAAGACAGAAACTCAAATTATCAATTCAGCCGTTGCCAACGAAGCTGGATTCTTGACTGCTTTTGAAAAGTGGAAGGCTGATCAAAAAAAAGCAGAGAAGAAAGGAAAGAATAAGGCCGCTAGTGAAGCGACTGCAATCGCACCATTAGCGCCCCATCCAGAGGAAGTCCCACAATCAATGGACGAGCTTATTTAGGCTTTGAATCAGGGGTAAGTTCTAGGCTTATCCCTGCCTCTTCCTTAATAACATCCTCGGCAGCCTCCTCTATGGGATTATCATCCCCAAGAACAAGCACGCTGATGTATCCAATGATCAGACTAATGATAACAATCAGACCAATAAATTGATAGGGCTTCACATAAGTCATGTAGGCTTGCGAAAGCATCAGTTTTAGTTCAGTTGGCATCATTTCGCAGGAGCCTGTTGAACCGGATCCTTATCCTTATTTTTCACTTCGATGGCAACTGTCACATCAGTGTCTTTTTGAAAAGCTTCTTTGTCGATCTCCACTTTAACAGCTGTATCTGTTGCAATGTCTTCGACGGCTTTGAATAATTCCGGCATTGCCGCACAACCAGTTACAAGAAAAATTAGAGAGACAAATAGAAAAGAGCGAACCATAAAACCCCCATGTTAAAAAAATCACGCTTAGATTGAGTGGATTGATTGGATAAATGGGGGGATTTGAGAACTTAAAGAATTGAGCTAATGAGTCGTTAATTTAACGTCTGATAATCATGCTTATGTTGCATAAATAATTATAAATCAATGACTAACGATAAATTCACATAGAAACCGGCTCTTTGAAATTTCACCACTTTTGGATGGATGAAATGACTCGTTCAGCCTATACAAGGCTTCAGAGCAACCATTTTCTATACTTTCTTGTGTTAGTCTCATTACCCTTTTACAGTATTATGTTTCAGAAGTCAAATATTTATGAATGGTTTTCAAGGTGTTGAATTTTTTTAACGATACCCATCACGAAAAAGAAATCCTGATTCAATGATCACTGTATTGAGCTACTTAGAAAGTTCGAGGAGGGGAAAATATGTTTCTTCATAGAGAAAACTCCACTCCCCTCTCTAAAGCCAGAAAGATTTTTTCCCATATACCCAGCTTTCTGGATGACCAACCTTCCAATTGTTTGTTAGTCCATATTCCTGGAAATTTTTAGTGATGTGCATGAGAAAGGTCGATTTTGTTTACATGTGTTTACAAGTGAAAACCTAGGTTACGTAAACAAAAATTGGCATCCCATCAAGAAAGTAAGACGTATTGATTTATTGACGTAAATCCTCGTTTAAAAAGGCTTTAATATGCTTCTACAACATGCCTAAAATGACAATGACATTAAAATATCAAAAATCTTTCGTCATCAAATCTGTGAATCAGAAAGGTCGATTTTGTTTACATGGTTTACAAGAATCTATCCATAGGCTGAGGCGACTACATACATAGCCGATTTTTGTAGCTTTAGTGACCAGCCTAGAACAAGTCATTAACACGACGAAGGGGGATTCTACATATTTCTTGTTTGTAAGACGCTAACGACCTAAGAAGGCGGTTATATTGAAAATCTTTTGTAGGTGGGGTTATAGTCTTGACTGCCATAGTCCAAGGGTTTGAATAAGAAAAGCCCGCTAAAAAGCGGGCTTTAATTCAATTTTTAGCATATGACAATGAAAAACTGAAAACGTTGCCCGTCGGTAGTTTAGCGAGAGTATGGCTTGCCTCCTCGGATTCCTTTAAAGTTATGAATCTAAACTTATGACTGAAAAAGTATGTTGGTTGCGCGCAAACTTGCTTTTTTTTTTCTAGTCTACCGTCACAATAGAAAATGACGCTGAAATCCCTTTGTAGTTAACGTTTGGTTTTTCAGTCCTGATCTTTGGATTTTTTCATCATGCCACTGAATTTACCTGAACTAATATTCTGCTTCAATGACTTTTTCCATCACTTTGTTCTGTCGCTTGACCTCAGGATAGGGTACACTGTATTTCTGACAGATCTTTTTATCAAGATCTTGTAGAATTTCTTAACATTTAAAATTTTATTGCTGTTTTAAACGTAAAGGGATGAAAAATATGAATTTCACAACTCTTTTCCTCATATGTTTTTCCTTCTCTTTACATTCTCTTGTTGGAGAAGAGCATATGTTACAAACAAATCAAAAAAATCGTCCTCAAGAACCAAAACCTCCTTTTCCTTACTTTGTAGACGAAGTCTGTTATGGAAATTCTGAAATATCGCTTTCAGGAACTCTGACATTGCCTAGAACAACCGGACCATTTCCTGCTGTCATTCTCATTCATGGTTCTTCAGCTTTAGATCGTGATGAAACAATCCTTGGCCATAAACCTTTTCTCGTTTTGTCTGATCACTTCACAAGACATGGTATAGCAGTGCTCCGCTTTGATAAGCGCGGCGTCGGAAAATCCACTGGAATTTATGATAACGCAACGATAGAGGACTTTTGTGATGATGTTGCTAAAGGTGTCGAATACTTGAAATCGAGACCAGAAATTATTAAAAACCAGATAGGTCTTGTTGGTCATAGCGAAGGCGGAATTGTAGCACCTATGCTCGCAGCAAAATCAAACGATGTAGCCTTTGTTGTGCTAATGGCTGGAACTGGTGTAAACGGAGAAGAAATTTTTTGCGAACAGGGAAGATTATACCATTTCCAAAAAATAAATTCACTTTTTAAATAAAAAATATTATCTTTC
>JBEPVL010000058.1:0-13749 GCA_041691035.1 Chlamydiota bacterium | reverse complement strand
ATCTCAAGTTGACAATCTGATTAAAACCAGGCCGAAACGGCCTGGCTACCTTTTTTGTAAGGCTATTATTATCTAATATTTAAATTATTAATTTATAAAATTATATAAAATTTAATTTATAAATTCTTGATTTAATACGTTGATTTTGTTACACTGTCTCCAATGAACCAAAATGTTCATCCTAAGTAAGTAAGAGTAGCGTTTCAGATATTGAGGTCTTTGAATCTCAGGAAGTGTAATTTCCCAAGTCTGAGTTCCCTACTGACCTTATTAAAATAAATAAAATAAGAACAGTGTGGAGGAATTTATAATATGTCTAGTTTCCAACCAGGAACAAATGGAAGCGCAACTCCGATTGGCGGCGATAGTGGCCATCAGGGTAATTTTGTAGGCGCTTCTTTTAATATTAATTTTCTGATTTCAATCGTAGGAAATGCATCTGTTAGTGCCAAGTCTAAGTTAGCTATCTTAAAAGCCCGTCGGAGTGCAATAAGCATTGCTGACATGTTCGACATGCAGATGTTAATGAATCACCTATCTCAGCTCTCTGACATGTCCTCAAACGTTGTTTCGGCAGCGAACTCTTCAATTCAGTCAATGGCACGTAATATTAAACAATAAACTAAATCTTTTTATTATACTTACCACCTCAAAATTAATTTTAATTACATATTAAAATTAATTTTGAGGTGGATTTTTAGTTTATAAAAACTCCGATTATAAAAAAATGTTACCCTTCCTCTTGATTTAATAAACAGATTATTGATATAATAAATATTAGAAAGAGAAATAGATAATTTCTCATTCAAGTATAAGGAATAGTGGCGTTTCAGATGTGAGGGGTCACCCTCAGGAAGTGTAATTTCCCAAGTCTGAGTTCCCTACTGAGCTTATTAAATAAAATAAGAACAGTGTGGAGGAGTTTATGTCTAGTTTTTATCCAGGTACCAGTGGAACTGCAAAATCGATTGGCGGCGGAGCCTCAGGAACAGTCAATCAAGGTACTTTTGAGGGCGCATCTTTTAATATTAACTTCCTAATCTCAATTGTTGGTAATGCATCTGTAAGCGCTAAAACGAAGTTGGCCATTTTACAAGCTCGTCGTAGTGCAATTAGTATCGCTGATATGTTCGACATGCAAATGCTTATGAACCACCTTTCTCAGCTATCTGATATGTCATCTAACGTGGTTTCGGCAGCGAACTCTTCAATTCAGTCAATGGCACGTAATATTAAACAATAATTAGATGCCTAAAGGCAATCTCCCACATCCGAAAGGGCTACTTGGAATCCAAGTGGCCCTTTCGGATGTGGGAGATTGCGTATTAACCTGAATTTTCAGGTTAATAACTTTTTTAAATTTTTATTAATAATATGGTATTTATATCTCTCTCAGTCTGTTGATTTAATTACTTTGAATTGTTATAATAAAAATTAGAAGAGTTGCTAAAACTTAATTATACGGTTTGACGACATCCGCCGACATCTCCCCAACGACAGCTGATTTGGCCGATCCGCGGGAGATGTCCGTTATTAATCATTAATATCAGGGGGCGTCCCATGGTCTTAGAACAAAAAGTAGAGGCTGTAAATAAAATTTCAGCCGTAATGGATAAGCAGTCTCAGATTGCTTCAACGCAACCTGAACTCGAAAGAGTCGCTCCTAACAGAGAACTCTTTGACAATCTTATGAAAGGGCCAGATTTGGTAGCCCAACAGGGTTCACACAGAACCGATGTCCATGTTGAGCCTGTGGATAAAAATCCGATTTTCACCGATGAAAATCTTTCTTCTCAAAAAAACGGATCTGCAACAGATCAAGAGCGCAAGCAAAAACAACATCAGGAAGTTGATGAAATCGACGCTGTTAAAGAGAAGAAGTCAAAGGGAAAATCCGATGGGGATGTTCCTCTTTCTTTTTTGGATGAAGTGAAGAGTTTGAATTCTCGAGTGACGTCAGTATCAAGAATGAATTCCGAACAGCTTAAAAATCAGTCTCAAGGGATTATTACCCAGCTTGAAAATATCAAGACCCAACTTTCAGGTGAGCACACTGAAATTAACTCTGCCTACCAAACAGTCCTGCAAAACCGACTGACTCATATTGATGATAATTTACGCATTGCCTTATCGAAAGCAGGGGTAGAATATACACCCCCCGTCCAAGATAGTGCGGGACCTCATAATCCTATTGAAAAATTTTTGGGCTATCTGACCCACTCTCAATACCAATTGACACATTTGGATCAAACGATCCAACAACTCTCTTTCGAAGGCAAGGATTTAAGCCCGGCTAATATGTTAGCATTGCAACTTAAGATGAGCTATATTTCTCAACAGGTTGAGTTATTTACTGCCTTAATGAACAAAGCGCTAGAATCTACAAAAACGATAATGAACGTTCAAATTTAATAATCGAGCACTAAGAAGGTGAATGAATGCCTTACAATGACCAAATTGATAAACTCCTTGGGGATTTAGAAGAATTAGAGCTCACAACGATTAATGGAAGGATTACAGAAATCGTTGGGATGTTGATTAAGGCCATTGTTCCTGATGTTAAAATTGGGGAGATTTGTTTAATTAAGCGCAAAGGCGAACCCCTTCTTGCGGAGGTAGTGGGGTTTACTAAAGATGAAGTCCTTCTTTCACCTTTAGGGGAAATGACAGGCATAGGCCCCTCTTCTGAAGTCATTCCCACCCACTTACCCCTGCATATTAAGGTTGGTCCAGGATTACTTGGACGCATTTTAAACGGGTTGGGACAACCGTTGGATGAGGAAACAAAAGGCCCTCTGATTTTAGAGGAGACTTATCCTGTTATCCAGTCCCCTCCCGATCCTGTTAAAAGGATGCCGATTAATAAACCTATTGCCGTTGGCATCAGGGCCGTTGATGCGGTTCTTACCACCGGCCTTGGCCAACGGATAGGTATTTTTGCTGCAGCTGGTGGAGGAAAATCCACTTTATTGGGAATGATTGCCAGAAATGCTGTGGCAGACGTCAACGTCATCAGTTTAATAGGGGAACGGGGACGTGAACTTAGAGAGTTTATTGAAAAGGACCTTGGACCTGAAGGCTTGAAGCGCTCTGTACTGATTGTTTCGACATCGGATCAGGCCTCCCAGCTTAGATTGAATGCCGCTTATGTAGGCACTGCTATTGCAGAGTATTTTAGGGACCAAGGTAAATCTGTTATTTTGATGATGGATTCGGTGACGAGGTTTGCTAGGGCTCTACGAGAAGTTGGGTTAGCAGCAGGGGAACCACCAGCGCGAGCAGGGTATACACCTTCGGTGTTCTCGACTTTGCCAAAACTGCTTGAAAGAAGTGGAAATTCTGATAAGGGATACATCACTGCCTTCTATACTATTTTGGTCGCCGGCGATGACATGAACGAGCCTGTGGCTGATGAAGTTCGTTCGATTTTGGATGGACACTGGATTCTCTCTAGTGAATTGGCGCAGCAGAACCATTATCCTGCAATCTCTATTAAGGATTCTGCAAGTCGAGTCATGACATCGATAGTACCTAAAGAACACTTGCAATTGGTGGGGAAGTTGAAAGAGGTTTTGGCTAATTATAAGAAGAATGAGCTCCTCATAAAGATTGGTGAATATAAGCGAGGAGCCGATAAGGCCGGAGACTATGCGATCGATAATATAGAGAAGGTATTAAAGTTTCTTAAACAAGCTGTAGATGAAAAATGTTCATACCAGGAGACGTTACAACTTTTAAAATCATTATTTAAATAAGAAAAATTATGAGCTCTTTACCGGTTTATCCTCTGTTGCAGATTATTGAAGTCAAACAAAGACGCGTAGAAGATGCAGAAAGGGTTGTTAGAGAAAAGCAGCTCGCTCTTGATAAAGAAAACGAAAAACTTGTTGAGAGAGAAAACGAAAGAAATAAGGTAAAAACACACTACCAAGATAAACTTAAGCAGCTGAGAGCAACATTGGATGCCGAGTGCACAAGCACCGAAGTTCAACAGATGAAAGTGTACATTAAAATTGTTGATGAGAAGCTTAAGGTCGAGGAAAAGAAGGTGAAGGATCAAAAAGATTTGGTTAAAGCTGCAGAAAAAAACCTCGAGACAGCAAAAGAAAATTTGAGAGCCAAACGCCAAGAAGTCGACAAGATCCTGAGCCATAAGAAAGAGTGGGAAAAAGAAGCAAGGCGCGAGTTAGCGATCGCGGAGGCTCGTGAACAAGACGAATTAGGATCGATTATATTCATGTCGAAACATAAAAAAAAGGAATTTTAGATCCTAAATAATGTATAATAATTTTCCTTTAAGGAGTTAATTATGTCCTCACCCGAACAAATATCAAATAATCGAGTCAATAGAATGGGTCCTTTCTATGAAAAAAATCGACCCGCTCCGAGACCCACCAGTTCTAAAGACTTTTCAAAAATAATGAATGAGGATGTCGCAGAAATAGACAACTCAGATCATATTGTCGATGAAGATGAAAGATCTTCTTCGCCATTTTCTTTGGCTGCTTCACCAGTAAAATCAAAACCAAGTAAGCCCTCAACTTTCAGGTTTCAAGAAGACCCTCTACCGACTTCCGATATCCCTCCAGAAAAAGTCACTGAAGAATTGCCAAATGAACAAGTGGCTAGTGGATCTCCTCCACTTAAAAATCCAAAAGCACAAAAGTCTTCCAAATCGCTTATAGGGGAGGCAACAAAAAATACACCTGATGCAAGTACGATGAAATCAAGTTCGCCTATTCAAGATGAGCAAAATAGTGGGGAGGCCATTACGGAAGGGGGATGGAATTCTGATGAAGAGGATATTTCTTTAACCGCTGAAAATGAAGAAGTCGCTTCATCAGAGACAAAAGGATCGTCTTCTTTGACTGATAAGTCCGCTGTCACTAAAACGAATCCTCCTTCTGTTTTTGACCTTCCCAAACCATCTGAAACAGCTAAGCAAACTGTACGTCAAGCTCTATCAAGACAGGAAAACGGACCCAGTGCTCTGGCTGAAGGTGAAACTCGCCTCGAACGTAAATCATCCTTAAAAGAGACTGAAACAAAATCTACAAAGGGAATTCGATCCGCTGTGCATGACGAAAAAGTTGAAATTGCTTCTATGGCTGCGCCGAATCAACCTGTTCAATTCTCTGTTGATAAAGCTCAAACCGAAAAGACACCTCTCAGCGCTACCCTTAAAGATCTCATTGCACAAGTTGCTAAAGAAATTCAGGTCATAAAAACGGGCGACAAAACAGAAACAATTGTCACACTGCAACATCCTCCTATCATGGCAGGTTCTACTGTGACTATTAGTGCCCAAACCGATGCAAAAAGAGAATTTAACATCACTTTTGCCGGATTGACTGCTGATGGAAAAGTATTTTTGGATGATAAATTATCCGACGGATCGCTTCGAGATGCGCTAAATCAGAGAGGCGTTGTTGTGAATACAATGGTCACAAAAACAGAACCACAAGTCATCATCTCTCAGGAAACTCAAGAAACCTTTGCTCGTAATCAAGAAAGACAGAATCAGCAACAGCGTCAGAGGCAGGGTCAGGAATTCGACGAAGAAACTACCTAGAGAAAGTCATATTTGCAGGTCAATTCTTTTTCTGTTAAAGTTTAGATTTCTAAACAAGTCTAAATAAAACAGCATTTGATATGACGACACAAGTGAGATCCCCTTACGATTGGATTAGAGAAATTCAGCCTATTTTGAAGGACTTAGATGCTATTCCCTTAACAGGGTCAGCTCCTCCTTTTCCATGGGAAGAGCTTTCTTTGCGCATTAGCCAATCTTTTGATAGACCGGGGATTTCCATAGAACCCGGAGAGTTGACTTGGCGAACCAAAGAACAGTTATTTGAAGGACTAGGTGATGCTCCTTTTCCTATTGTTTTTGCTATCCCCACCTTACGCGGTCAGGTCGACTGGGTGATGCCCGAGCAGGAGATTGCTTTGCTAGAGGCCATCTTACTAACTAAAGAAACGCACCCTCTCTCTTTCCAAGACATCTCCTTAAGAGAAAGCTTTTACCGTTTTTTTGCTCTCGAAGTTCTTTATAATCTTTCGCAGATATCCTTTGATAAATCCATCGCTCCTATCTTAAGCAAACAGCCTGCCCAAGAACCTCAGGATGCCCTATGTTTCGATATCTTATTAAAATATAAAGAACATGTCATTGTAGGTAGACTTATTATCTCTCCCGATTTACGTCAGTCTTGGGTAGATCACTATGCAAATAAAGGACCTTCAAAACTTTTTCAGGATCTAGCTGAAAGCGTATTTATAACCGCTCATTTGGAAGCTGGTCATGCGCAAATGAATCTGAAAGAATGGCAAACTGTAGAAGAAGGTGATTTTATCCTTCTAGATTCTTGCTCCCTAGATCCCGAACATCTCACCAACGGACGTGTGATCATTACAATAAATGGTCGCCAAGCTTTTAGAGCTAAATTAAAAGATCACCAAGTTAAAATTCTTGAACTCCCGCTTTATCAAGAGGTACATGCTCATATGGCTAAGGAAAAAGACCAAAACCATCATTTTGATGACGAAGAACCTACCGAAACCGAAGAAACCTCTGAATTCGATTCCAGCGATGAAGAATGGCTGGCTAATGATTCTGAAGAATTAGAGTTCGAAAGTGAGTCTACAGAAAGTGAACAAAATGAAGTTGAACCCGAAATAGAAACGGCTCAACCCCGCAAAGAAATTTCCAAACCCGGAAAAAAAAGCGAAGAGCAGAACTCTGGCCCAATCACTGCTGATAAAATCTCTATTCATCTAACAGTGGAAGTAGGCCGTATAAAAATGACTGTAGATCGGCTGTTAAAACTAGAACCTGGTAACCTTCTTGAATTAGAAGTTCACCCAGAAGATGGAGTGGACCTCACTGTAAATGGAGATAGTGTTGGTAAGGGGGAACTGGTTAAAATAGGGGATCTTCTCGGTGTGCGTGTGCTTCAATTAGGTCGACAAATACACTAATTGATTTCAAACATGATCACCCTATACCTATGTATTTCCCAGCCTCTATACTTTAAATACTTTCCCTGTGAATCCCGGGACGGGAGCTTCTGGTTTAAAATATGATCGGACCCGATTTTAACAAACAAGACACTCTCCCTGCAAGAGATAGAAAGAAAGCGATTCACTTCCCTCTTCCTGAAAAAATCGGTCCCTACAAAATCGAATCTCTATTAGAAAGAGGAGGGATGAGCCTGCTTTATCTAGCAGTACATCCCGAATCAAAAGATCCTATCACCATCAAAGTTCTCTTCCCCGAATACATGACCAACTTAGAGATGGTGCAGCGTTTTATTAAAGAATCCGAAATCATTGCTTTGGCTGACCATCCAAACATTGTCAAATTATATGGCCAAGGTGAGTGGGAAAATGGACTCTACATTGCTATGGAGTTCATTAATGGGATTTCTCTTAGACAATTTCTTTTGAGAAACCTGATCTCCCTCAAACGCGCACTTGAAATCGTGATGGAAATCTCTATGGCTCTATGCCATCTACATGCTCATGGCATCATCCATAGAGATCTTAAACCTGAAAACATCCTTATCACTGAATCGGGAGCAATCAAAGTGATCGACTTTGGGATTGCTCAAATGCTGACTGATATCCACTCGGACCCTCGTTCAGAAAAGAGGTTAATTGGCACTCCTATTTATATGAGTCCAGAACAGCGAGATAATCCAGAATCGACTTCTTATCCCTCTGATATTTATTCTTTGGGCATTATTACCTATGAATTAGTGCTGGGGAAATTAAGTCATGGTCAAATTCACCTTGGGATAATGCCACGGGGATTGCAAAAAATACTTTCTAAGGCCCTGCAACAAAAACCGGCGAATCGCTATCAGGATATCGTCGATTTTATGACAGATTTATCTGAATATCTTAATTCAGCAGCAATGCTAAAGGAGAACAAGGAAATTTCTCCTCTTAGCGATCTTTCTGAAAGTTTGCGACAAGCAGAACGCTCTCTTATTCCTTCTACACCTCCTTTCTGGCCAGGAGTTTCAACGGGTATTGCGACCTATAAGAATATTGGTGGAGGCTATTTATATTACGATTATTTCATTCTTCCAAATAAATATTATGGACTTGTCATTGGAGAGCCTTCCGTTCATGGCACCCCAGCAATCGTTTATGCATCCACATTAAGGGGGATGATACGGACACTTTCCCAACTCACCAAAAATCCAGCAGAAATGGCTACAGCTCTCAATGCTCTTTTGATTGATGATCCCATGAAACAAACTTTTGCATTTAGCTATCTTCTTCTTTCTATGTCTGAAGATCGTTTGTATTTTATTTCCTGCAATTGCGGAAAACTCTTCTTAGTTGCTTCAAATAATCCTGAGCCAATAAAAATTGGAAGCGAAAACCCTCCTATAGGATTACAAGCTGGGATCAAATATTCTGATAGCTCTCATTCTTGGTATAAGGGGGACTCTTTGATATTTTACGCCTCCTTCCATCAAAACGATCCCCTCGATGAGCATCTTTTTTCAGTCGATCAGATTCGGTCATCATTGGATGAAGCGCTTTCGAAGGATCCTCAAATTCAAGTCGATACAATTTTCAGAAAATTTAGGATCCAACTGAGTAAATCCCATGAAGATAGATCCATTGTCATTTTTAATATTTTTCGTGAAATCTAAATCATTTCATTTTTTTTTGTGGAAATAAATAGCAATGTTTGAAATAAATCAATGCTCTGTAGATGCGTAATGGTCTCCCTTGGCTTTGAAAATTAAAATAAAAAATATAGAAAAAAATTTCTCCTAGACATATTAAAGACATCAAAATGCACAAAATGAAGACAATCGAAAAAATGATTTTGACTTGCAACAGAATTAGGAACTAAGTGAGAATAACATTCCAAACATGAGTCAAAAGAAAAACAAAAAATGAAAAAATACACTCTATTTAGCCTGTCAATTGCTTTACAAAGCCTCTTTACAGTTCAAGTTTGCATAGCAACCGAGTCTGTTGATTCAATGACTGAGAAACAAAGTCACTATCCATCCATGGCCGAAGGTAAAATAGTAGGAAACTCTACACCACACTATACAAACTTTAATACCACTTCAGATAATGGTTTAGAATTAAATTCAAATAGCTTAGAGGGATATGTAGATTTAAATACCCCCTATGAGTCTTTTACGCATGAAAATGAAATACAAGACTTCTCATCATTACCCCAAAACTTCCCAGCAACATTTCCTAATGAAACATTCTTAGAAGCACCTCCTTCAACTGATTGGAGTTTTTCCACACAAGAGTTTTCTACCCCTGAGGCTGCTTCTAGTTACTTTGAAAGTATAAATAATGAGGCATTTTTCAACAATGCATCAAGCGATTACTTTATCCAGGATTCCGGTGATTATTTACTCAATCCCAAGGACCATAATTTTTCACAGGTCAGTCAGCAGGTGGATGAGTATTATGATCCAAGTTTATATACAAAATCTAAAACAGCCCCATCAGCACATCCTGACCTCAAAGCCAAACCAAATTTAACAACTTTTGAACCCAAACAAAACGACACACTGATTGCAGAAGAAACACCCCCTACACACTCTTCCGATAGCCACCTAGCACAAGCCCAACCCTCTACTAATCATAAAGATAGAGGGCCCGATCCCATGCAGAAAGAAATTTCAATCAATTTTAATAATGTCGCAATGATCGAATATATTCGTTTTATCAGCCGCATCACAAATAAGAATTTTATCTTCGACGATGAAGACCTCCAATTCAACGTTACAATAGTTTCTGAAGAGCCAACGTCGGTCGAAAATCTTATGGCTGCTTTACTGCAGGAATTACGCATTAGAGATCTCTCATTGTTAGAGCAGGGAAATAACATTATCATCCATCGCAATCAACGCGTTAGATCCCCTTCTAGAGTTGTTTTAGATGGGGAAGAACCCATCTCTGATCGCGAGTCAGAAATCGTTACCCGCGTCTACAGACTTAATACCTTAGACCCCATCAAAGCCAGTGAAATCGTGCGTCCCCTACTATCGGATGATGCTCTTGTGGAAGTATTAAGAGACTCAAACAATCTCATTATTACAGATCTTGTCACAAGTATAAATAAAATCTCCCAGTTGATAAAAAATCTTGACTCCCCTAATACCGGAATTACCCTAGGGCAATATGTTGTGCGCAATACTTTTGTAGAAACGCTTCTAGAACTGGCTTTAAAAATTTTACAGCCGATCGCCCAAGGAAACCCCTTTGTTTTAGTTCCCCATCATGCAACTAACAGTATTTACATTGTTTCGAACCCTTTTATCGTAGAGAAGGCTTTAGCTATTCTTGAGAATTTAGATCTCAATGAAGGCCACACTAAGATTATCTCCCTTGATCGATTAAACACTCGAAATGGAGCGGGTAACGGCGCACCTGGCACATCCGGAGCTTCCGGAACCTCAGGATATGGAACACCCGGATATGGGGCATATGGTCCAGGTGGTGCAGGAACTTACGGTGCCAATGGACTCCCAGGAGCTGGAGGATTTGGTCCTGGAGGAGCAGCAGGTGCTGGAGGATTTGGTCCTGGAGGAGCAGGTGCTGGGGCTGGGGGTCAGTATGGTCCCGGTGGCGGTGGATATGGACCCGGCGGTGCATATGGTCCAGGTGGATTGTATGGTCCTGGAGGACCCGGAGGTGTCGGTGGTCCAGGTGGAACGCATCCTTATGGCGAATATGGAGGATTTCCAGGCGAAGGCCTAGGAGGAATTGGAGTAGGCGGACGGGGAACCTATCCAGGAGCTCCCCTAGGAGAATATGGGACCATTGGATCGGAAGGTCGATCTGGAGGCTACTATGAAAGAGAATTTGCTCCAGGAGGCATTTCATCAGCTTCAAGATGGGCTAGAGAACTTCCAGCAGGGCATATTGAAAGAACACTCTTTTATATCTATAAACTCCGATACCGTAAAGGTGACTCGATTGGAATCGCTCTTAGAAAAATTGCGGCTAGCTTACATGCTACAGGGACCATCAATGAAGATCTCATTGCAGCCATCAATAGCAGTCAATGGTTAGAAGGATCGAACTCATTAATTTTTACCGGTACCGTGTCTGCATTAGAAAAAATTAAAGAGCTCGTTGCCGAAGTCGATGTCCCTCTAGGTCAGGTTTTTATCGAGATGCTAATTCTGGATACAACGATAGAAGACTCATTAAACTACGGTGTGGAATGGGGAACACGCTTTGGTGGAGGAAGCACTGCAGGAGGACAAGCATTCTTAGGATTAAATAGTACCCTAAGTACAAGTCTAGATGGCTTAGGTAATACTCCAACAGCAAATATCAACGGCATCGTTCCTGGAGCTAGAGTCACCACCGCACTACTTGGAGCCTCGGGTTATAATTTGGGTATCATAGGACAAAATATCAGCCATAATGGCCTGCTCTTTAATTCAATAGGAGCTCTTGTACGCGCACTCCACTCTTATAGTAATATCAACATCATTATGAACCCAAAGTTGATTACCGAAGATAATAACACTGCTGAAGTTTTTGTTGGTGAAACTGACCGCTATAAAACACAATCCATTTCAAACGACTTAGGAAGCGTCATCACTAATAACTTCCAGTTCATTGATGTGGGAACAACCTTACGTGTCACTCCTCTTATTGGAAACAATGGAATCATCACCTTAGATATCATTACAGAAGTAACCAATGGAACTGCAAGTGCCAACTCATCCTCAGGAAACAGTTCTGTAGTCGATGTAAACTTAGTTCCCGTCCTAACAAAAAGCCGAACAACAACACGTATCCATCTCCCTGATGGCTGTTTTGCTATTTTGAGCGGATTGATCCGCACAACAGAAAGCCGCTCCACTAATCAGATCCCTTGCTTAGGAGCTGTTCCCTTTCTTGGAGGAATGTCAAAACAATTTGCTGATGCAGAAAATAAACGAAATTTCATGATCTTTCTACAAGCTAAACTTGTGGATACAGAAGATCAACTTGAAAATCTCACAAGACGTCAACAAGATATTATGAATGAAAAGAGCAAATACCACCGTTCTTGGAACTTTGAAATTGACGAGTTCTTGAATTTTATCAACGTAAAGAAAACAGAAATTAACGATATCGAATGTGTGTTGGACCGATAGAACGTAAATTCAGAAGAGTTATTGGACTCCTTCTTTCCATCTTTACCATATTTTTGACAGGGTGCCAAATGGTGCCTTGTCATTTGGAACCGGTGATTGCCTGCAATCCTCCTTCAGAAAGAATCTGTCATCTCCATTCCTCTTTCGAATCTCTTTCATTAGAAGAACTCTCTCAAGATTGGGGGAAAGAGTTGAAAATGGGAGAAAGTTTTGCAAGAGAGTGGGATCTTTATCGTGCTATTACGTGTTTTAAACGCGCTTTAATGCTTATCCCAACCGACCTGGTTGAAAGAAGATTACAGATTGAATACGATCTACTTCTTGCCTATTATTTTGGCCAAAAATATTATGATGTCGTCAGCCTTTTTGAAACAAGTCAGCTTATTTATGTTAACCACTTATTTCCTGCTTTCAATAATCTTCTGATCATTCTTTATGAATCTTATCATGAAATTCACCTTGATGAGAAAGCGGATGCAGTACTGGAGACTATTCAAAAATGTTCTCCCGAAACTGCAGAAGACCTTTCTTTATTCATGGAATTAAAAAATGGTTCCCTAGAAGCAGCTCAGAATTTGGTTGCCATTCATCGAGATGCGGCCGATATTCAACCCAGCATCACCCTTTATACTAAAAATATGAAATCACCTAAAAAAGCTCGTATCCTGAATGCGCTCCTTCCCGGAGCGGGATATTATTATGTGGGGTTAACAAAGTCGGCAGTCACCTCTTTTGTGATTAACACCCTCTTCACCTATGCCACATATCAGTTTTTTAAAAGAGGCTACCCTGCAGCAGGAATTGTGACTGCTAGCCTTGAATCAGGATGGTATCTAGGTGGTATAAATGGAGCTGGAATTGAAGCTCAAGAATTTAATAATAGACTTTATGAAGGGGTTTCAAAAAAAATTCTCATGGAAAAGCGGATGTTCCCTATTCTCATGCTTGAAACAAGTTTTTGATAGATGTTAAAGAAGATAGCAATTTTAATTGGAGCTCTTCTCCTTGTTGACGTCAGCCTTAAAGCAGATCCCTGGGGCAAGGACGCAGATTTAGTTTATTTCAAACCCAATCAAAAGCAAAAAATTCAAGAATCGCCCCCGTTAGTGGTTCGATTGGGCGCTAGAGCTATCCAATTCCATCAAGAAGTGATTTCACCTGCTGATGGTCCTCGTAGTCATTTTATTCCCTGTAGTTCTTCTTACACAAGAGAGGCCATGCAACGGTATGGTTTTTTTTATGGATTCCTTTTGGGTTGCGATCGTTTAATGAGAGAGAATCCTGAAGTCTGGATATACAGGCAAACACTTGACCCAAAAGGCAAGCTCACAAAATGGAACCCCGTCCCTTAGGGCTACATTTAAATCACGAATTTTTATTCGACATGTAGCGTACACTTTAGTGTGCGCTTGTTTTTTCCGGATTCATCCGGAATATTTGTATTAAAATTACCACTGAGACACTGAGATCATCGAGAAACATTGATGCCAAAGAAAGCTTATCTTTTGCTATTTTTTAGAATTTAAGAACGATAACTGTCGGATTTATTCGATATGTAGCGTACACTTTAGTGTGCGCTTGTTTTTTCCGGATTCAT
>JBEPVL010000057.1:0-13927 GCA_041691035.1 Chlamydiota bacterium | reverse complement strand
GGAATTCTTATATCATATCTCGAATTGTATTTTTAATTTTTTCATTTGGTATAAGTCCCTTCTTTTAGTTCTTGAACACTAAATGAGCGCACTTCATCCGTTGCTAGTGGTACTTCTATTTTATTAAAATCATAGCGAATCCAAAGATGTGCATCATAAAAACTTCTGCCTAATTCCTGCAAAATTTTGGCTTTTTCTTCATCTGAGACAGTATAAAAGAGTTTTTGCTCAGCTGTTTTGAAATTACTCTCTAAATCTTTTAGAAAATTAGGATCAAGAGCATTACATATCCCTGGATGATTTTCAAAAAGTGTCTTCTGGATAAATGAGAGATCTTTATTGAAATCATTCTCCTGCTTCGACCAAACTCTTTCCAAAGCATAAATAGGAGAAACATTCGCAAACATGGCGGCCTCAAAAATACTAAAAACAAATATTAATAAAAAACATTTTTTAATCATAATTAGAAATAATATCACATTAATGATTAAAAAACAAGGTTAGTTTTGATTGATTCAACGTATCAAGCGTTTTTAATAACGCGTTTTAAAAACAAATTTAATTTCATATAATCATTTTGCATGATTAATAAAGTAAAAAATATTTGAAAAGCCCATTAAAGAAAACATTTCTTGAAAAAACTAAATAAAAAAAGTTTTATTTTAAATCAAATATTTTATATTTCGAATTCAAAATTATTAATAACTTCTTGTAGCTCGTTAATAAATCTTGCAATATGATATCCATCGCAAACAGCATGATGAACTTGGAGAGATATTGGTAACCATATGCGATCATTTTGGTAGAAATATTTTCCAGTTGTAAATATAGGCAAAAGATAATTGCCTACTTTAGGTAAGTTTAAATTAAATCCTGTGAAGCTCACCCATGGAATGCTTGAAATTGTGAATAAGTTAGAGGGCGCATTAGGTTTTGCAAAAAATTGTTTTACTGCGCCATATTTTTGGATATCTATTAAGTAATTTTTGTAAAATTCTGAAAAAGAAAAATTATATTCAGTCCAAATATTTGTAAATATCTCACTGTCATTATGAAAAATAGTATAAGCGGGATGCATCAAATCAAAAACGCCTACATTACCATTTTCATCCATGGCGGTGCGAAACTCTTCATGCCTATTAATAACTACTGACAATAAATAAATTGTAGCAGGATACAACTTGATATTTTTATTTTTAATCTCCCTAAGAAGGGTAGTGATGTCCAGATTTAGAGTCATGCTATAAGTACAAGGAACATTGTTTAGATAATATTCAAAATACTCCTTACGTTTCCATGTTGAAACCTCTATTAACTTAAACGTCATTTCTTATCCTTTTATCCTTAAATTTTTACTTCACATGCATCATTCACAAGAAGACATTTAACTTCAACTTATTGACTAGGGAAAACCCAACGTGAAATCAAAGCAGGGGGGATTT
Source organism: Chlamydiota bacterium (assembly GCA_041691035.1). Taxonomy (GTDB): domain Bacteria; phylum Chlamydiota; class Chlamydiia; order Chlamydiales; family Parachlamydiaceae; genus JBEPVL01. The sequence goes on along the minus strand of JBEPVL010000057.1, from coordinate 12,485 downwards.
CAGGCCGCTGAGCCCAAAGACTTTTTTCTGGAAGCATTTTTGGATCAACGCAAGGTTCTTCAAAACCAGTCATTACCATACCTTGCGCTATTAAGAGATTAAAATATTCTCGAATTGGTCGATGAAAGACGATTTGCTCAATTGGTTGGCCAGGTTTCGATCGTAATTTTGAAGTCTCCATATGAATATAATCTTTCACTGTCAAACATCCTTGCGGCTCAAATAAAACAGAAGGTGAATTAAAACAAGGATGGGGAATAGAAAAAACAAAATATCCTTTTGGTTTCATGAGAAATCGCAATGACTCAAAAAATGGATATATATTTGGCATGTCATGTAACACCATCGAACAAACAATTCTGTCAAAGGTCTTAGACTGGGCCAATTTTCGAAGTTTAGCCCCATCTGTTAGGTCCATTTGTTCATATTTAATACCCTGGCTTCTCTCTTCTGCTTGCTTTATTAGACTAGAACTAAAATCAACTCCAAAAACTTCCGCCCCCTTTTTTGTCATATAGCGAGATAAAGCTCCATTTCCACAGCCAGCGTCTAAAATTAATTCGCCTCCTCGTAATTCTAATAATTTTTCAATGTTAGGAAATACAAAGGCTCGATGAAAATAATCACCATCCTCAACACTAGCGTCCCACCATGGTCCAAGATCTTCCCAAATCTGGTGGCATTCTTTATTTAACTCTTCCTGCTTCATTAATTCCTTCCTAACATATTTGCCTACCTACTTTGACTCTAAGGATGGAATTTCCTTTAATGAACCTCTAAAAAATACCCCTCGAAGGGATGCTACTGCCACATCTAGTGATTCTCGCGCTAATACAGAAGCACGAGCCCCATTCCCAGCTAGATGCCCTATATCCCATTGAATATAAACGTTCGTAGGTATTCCTGCTGATCTTAATCTGTCTGCATATCTTTGGCCATCCATACGCAAATCATCTTTTTCAGCTAAAATAATGACGGCTGTAGGAAGATTAGTCAAATCCTTAGCCATAAGCGGAGAAACATATGGATTATTGACATCGTTTGGATCTGCTACATATTGAGAAGCATACCACCGCACGGGATCAAGCGCATCGTTCTGACGCTGAATTGTTCCATTCCCAGTGAGATCAGGAGCAGGATTGATTAATACTTGCAGCTCAATTGTCGGACCTTTTCGATCACGCACCATGAGACATAATGCAGCGGCCATATTACCACCAGCACTGTCTCCGACTACAGCTAAACGCGTAATGTCTGCATTAAATTCTTGAGCATGTTCCACAATCCAAAGGAGCGCATCGTAACATTGCTCTAGAGGTAAAGGAAACTTGCCTTCAGGTGAGTTTAGGTATCCAACAGAGACAACCAATGCTTGTGCTTCTTTGCAAAGGTAACGAGCCATGTTGTCATGAGTATCTAAGTTACCAGCGACCCATGCTCCTCCATGAATTAAAAGAATGATAGGAAGGTGATCTAATTCTTTTGGTGTATAAATGCGTAAAGGAATTAATCGCTCCCCACGTTTTATCGTTAAGTCATTTACATTACGAACATCAGGCCTAGGGGCTTTAATAGCAAAGATCTTTCCATTAATCAAATTTCGAACTTCATGCGGTGTCATATCCCAAAACGATTGAGCTGTGGCATTTTCTGTAAACATAAGCGCACTCACAAAAGTAATGATAAATAGGCATTTAATCATGATTTAGACCGTTTTTTAGCTGAATGATAATAAGTTCAACGGCAGCTGATGAATTATTGACGCTTTTATGAAGTTCATTTGGTGGATCTACTTCTCTAAACACGGCTATACCCGTTGGAAAGTTTACATCTGTTTTTGTGCCATCCGCTTCTAAACGAGTGATAGTTCCACCTTGAAGAGCTATAACCACTTGTGGATATGCGTCACGATGTAATCCAATTTCTTCATTGGGCATTATCTTAGCTCGCGCAACATGAACTTGCTCATTTTCAAGCTGCACCTCATATTCAACAGCCTGAATGCTGAAAGATAGCAAACAAGTTAGACATGCTAGAATAATTTTCATAAAAATTTTCCTTCAAAAATTTGGTGTTTTTTATCCTTAAGATTTCTTAAAATATAAATTCTACTGCTTTGTTTAAAGATTCATATAGCTGAGCACTTTTTCCTTTAATTGTTCCAGGAACTACTGCTCCTCCTATTCTTCCTCCATTGCAGAGCCCTCCTCCACGAGTGATTTCTCTCAAGAGAGTTAGTATATCTTGTGACAAAACTTTGGACAAAGGGGAACTCAGTAACTTATAATGTCCATCTAAACGAAAAGGACACCGCTCGTCTCCTATCCCTGGAGTCTTGTTGTATTCTGCCTCTTCAAGAACAGTCTTAACCAACTTATTATGTTCATCGAGCATCCCAAAACGTTCCATGTACATCTTTTCAATTTGATTATCATGGGCACAACAATTTATAGGAGTATTCACATCTTTATCACGTGTGTAAACTGCACCCTGAGGCAATGTTGTATCCCCATCTCTATAATACTCTGTGAGAAAATAAGGTTTTTTCGGGTAATTTTCGATAGTGAGTATATCGAACTCGATGCATTCAATAATAATATTTTCTAACTTTATATTTGGAATGTAATTAAGCTTTATTTTCCGCAACCAATCTATAATACTTGCTTGGGTCTTACGATTGGGATCTTTTGCTACGCCTGGAAATGTTTGTCGGTTATCTGAAACGCCAAAGATAAGGCGCCTTGCATTTTTTGAATCAGCATTTGAAAGACACAAAATGTCGTGTAGCAACCTTGCATTATTTTTATGATACTCTAATTTATAGTCGAGGCTTTCTGACTCATCCTCTTTGAAAAATTTTTGTGGCATCGCAATATATCCTAATCTTTGAGTTAAGCTTTTATTTTTGGAGTGGTTTTAGCATTATCTAAGCCTCATCGTTATGCAGACAAAAATACAACTTAAGAATAGTGTCCAATACCTTCAATTTTTGGCTTAAGTTCTGACCAAATTGTCATATTTTTTAAGGTGTCATTCTATGGCAAGTAGCAAAAATTTACAATATAATGTTACATAAGGTTTGTTACCAGAGTTTTGCTTTAGCTTTTTTCACAAGATTGCCCCCCCATTTGTAAGAGCTGAGAATCCTATTGAAAAAGTCGAGTAATTTCTATACAGTACCGTGTTTTATATTTAACGATTTTTGACGATGAAAGATGTAATGAATGTTTTAAATAATCTTTTGAAAAACTTGGAATCTACTGATTCCCTAGAAGATCTTATCCATGCCGTTCGTGATCTTATCAACCTTATCAACTCCCAAGAATACCTGCAAACAAGTATCAATGAATTATCCAAAGCCAAAATTCAGGATCAAAAACATTTTGAAAATATCGCAGCAACTGTCGTTAAAGATGTGCACCACGCAACATCGGAGCTGAAGAAAAAAATCGACTGTTACCCTAGATTGAAGAAGGCCATTAATACATCTTTCTTTACCGAAATTAAGAAGAAGGTCAAACTCGGTGAATATCCGATTGAAGAAAGACCCCTTCTACTTATAGAACCATTTCTCAAATTTCTAAATGCCATTCTGGATTGGGGGGGAACAGAACATCTCATTACACCTTATGCTACCATAGCATCCAATAATGATCACAAGTTCATTAAAGAAATTACCTTCTCCGATAATATCAGAACTTTTTGTAGGGATGCTGAGCATTTTCGAGGAAGAAGAGATATGTCTTTGTGGAACTCGTGGGATAGAATTGGGTTCTTCCACGAATGGACAAAAAATGGAATAACCAATTCGGTTTCAAGAGAGAAACTCGAAATTTTCACCAACAAAAACAAAATAAGATACACCTTTAAAACTATTTGTCGACATCTCCTCTTTGCATCTTCTAAAGTCAAAACCCGTGAGGAGAGTGCTTTAACTTCATTATCCCCAGTAAATGAAAACTTGAGCACTCGTCCCCAACTGAAATCTGAAACGTTCATTGTTATTGCTTTAGAACTATTTATAGAGCCTTTTGAGTGCCAGATATGGATTCTTTCTCACTACAACAGTGGGGAATATACCCCTCACTTTGTAGCATGGCGTAAGGACGGAAGAGGATACAAATTTGCAATGCATCTTCTTCATTTAGATAAAGGTGCTATTCTTGATGACGCCGATTTAGCCAGGAAAAGAAATGACTTAGGAATCAAAGGTATATTGAAAGACATCTTTTTTCTAAATTCAAAAATTTTCAATGGAAAATATGTCAAAATTAGTGAATTGCCATTCACACTTTCTAATGAAGAGCTGTTAGCCTCCCTACCAAAATCAAAACAAAAAACTCCAAAATTTCCTGTGGAAGCCTATAGAAAAAACGGAAAAAACCCACTCTAATTTCTTCAATTTTTCAATTTCTTAATTAAAAAATCAGTTTTTGATTTTATTTTTTTTTACGAATTCCATCTCATTCCTTTGGAAGAATTCCTTCTCTCCTAGGAAAAAGACCTCATAATTTACCAAATTCCAACCCATTCCCTAACGGAATAACATCGCTGATATTCATGCTAGAATTTCAAGCATGAAGCAAAAAAATAAAAATCACACTTCACCTCAAGCTCAAAATGCCTGGGCTGCGTCGTCCGATGATCAGTCCAAGCATCAGATCTATGATTTTTTTGCTTTGCTTATGAAAATTGACAAACGTAACAACCCGAAAAATTATGAACATCAAAAAAGTCGAAATAGTGCCGATCAAGCCTCGTGAGGGATTGATTGGATTTGCCAGCATTGTGATTGGCGACTGCCTTTATCTGAGTTCCATTGGAGTCCACACACGACTTGATGGAAAAGGTTTTCGAATCACCTATCCAACCAAAAAGGTGGGCGATGTAAATGTTGCAATTTTTCACCCTTTAGAAAAGGAACTCAGCAAAGAAATCGAGCAGGCTATTTTTGAGAAGGCAGCTCAAATTTTTGTATAAACGTAAAGAAAGAAGTAACCCATAACAATGGTAATTCCGTGATTGAAAATATCAATAGGCTTGATGAGCCACACCCAAACATAGCCCTAAAGTTTTTGACTCGCTTTGATGAAGAAGGATTTTTTACCTTTCAAACATTTGCTGATTGTAAAACGAGCAATGCCTCTTATCTGACTCGCATTTTACATGGAACATTTGATGAGCATCATGCTGAATTACTGCGTTTGAATCAACAGGGAGCGGGAATCTTCTTTACGGTTAATGCCACAGATGGCCGAGGACGCAGTGGAGCTAACATCACAAAAGTTAGAGCTGTATTTGTCGATCTTGATGGAGCACCTTTAGATGCTGTCTACGATTCTCCCCTGGAACCTCATCTCATTATTCAATCTAGCCAAGGGAAATACCATGCTTATTGGATTGTGCAAGGATTGGCGCTCGATCAGTTCACTAATATTCAAAAAATCTTAGCAAAACAATTTCAAGGAGACACTAAAGTTTGTGATCTTCCTCGAGTCATGCGACTTCCTGGCTTTCATCACTGCAAATCAGAACCATATTTGACCCATGTCATTCAAGAAAATCATCATCAACCATATGGCGTTGAGCAGTTTATGTCTGCTTTCAAAATGGATGTAACTTCAGTTTCTCAAAAAGAATCTCGGTTAGGTATAGAGAACGATCCTATTCTAAAAACTTTACAAGAAAAAAATATGCTTCGAAATCCTATTCCTAGTAAGCCTGGAGGATGGGAAATCATTTGCCCTTGGGTTTCTTCTCATACTACAAAAGCTTTCGGTACTCATTACTTTGAGGCCCATACGAATGGATATGCAAAAGCTGGATTTCACTGTTTCCATTCTCATTGCAAAGATAAGAATATCGAGCATCTCAAAAACTGGCTTAAAACGACTCTTCCAGTAGTGCCGCATCATAATGATTGGTCAAACCCAATTCCTTTGCCAGAAAGTTTGCCAGAGGTCGCCCAATTTAACGAGGCTCTTCTTCCAAACTCTTTGAAGGGTTGGATTTTGGATATTGCTGAACGGATGCAGATTCCCCCAGACTTTTCTGCTGCGGCATTGTTTGTGATTCTGGGATCATTAATCGGCAGAAAGCTTGGTATCTATCCAAAACAAATGGACAACTGGATCGTTGTTCCTAATTTATGGGGAGCAGTGATTGGCCGCCCTTCTCTTCTCAAATCGCCTGCCATCGCCGAAGTTATGAAACCCCTTGAACGATTAATTTTGGAATCGATGGAAGAGCATAAAATTCAACAATCTCATTTTGAGAAGCAAAACATGATTATGGATGCCCAAAAAGCGGCATTAAAAGAAAAATTAAAACAAGCCGCGAAAAAGGATAATAGCAACTTAGAAGAGATGGTCAATAGCTACAATGAATCAGTGATGCTTAGTGAGCCAATTTTAAAACGCTATAAAACTGAAGATAGCACTGTAGAAATGTTAGGACAGATTCTCTTACAGAATCAACAAGGAATATTGGTTCATCGAGATGAACTGACGGGATGGCTGAAATCGTTGGACCGCTATGGAAGAGAAGGTGACCGCTCATTCTATCTAGAATCATGGAATGGAACAGGGAGCTTTACAGTTGATCGGATTGGAAGGGGCTCTTTGCATATTCCTGCTTTATGCTTATCAATTTTAGGCGGAATCCAGCCAGGACCCATTGGTTCTTATGTTTATCAAGCAACTGCGGGTGGTACTGGAGATGATGGACTCCTTCAACGTTTTCAAATGACTGTGTGGCCTGATGCTCCAAAGAATTGGAAAAACATTGATCGCTTTCCTGATAACCACGCTAAAACTCAAGCTTATGAAATTTTCAAGCTATTGGATCAGCTTGTTGTTGATCATCATAGAATGGAGGAAAGCGAAATACCTGCATTGCGTTTCTCTCTAGAAGGACAGGAAGTTTTTAATGCGTGGCGCACAGATCTAGAATTGCGCTTAAGAAAAGGAGAGCTCCTCCCTGCATTAGAAAGCCATTTGGCAAAGTATCGATCACTGATGCCAAGCATTGCTTTAATCTTTTATGCTGTGGAGGCACTTTCAAAAGGTCAATCGTTAACTTCCGTTAACCATGAAGCGGCTACTCAAGCTGTTGCATGGTGCGCCTATTTAGAAAGCCATGCACATCGTCTCTATTCCTCTGCTAAAGATCCTGCTATGGAAGCTGCACGTGCTTTATTAGATCGAATCAAAAAAGGAGACATCCAAGATGGTTTTGCACTTCGCGATATTTATCGAAAACAATGGTCTCAGTTGAATTCATCAGAGTTCGTACATCAAGGTGCTAAAATTTTAATTGATTTTGGTTGGTTAAAAGAAGATTCCATAGAGCAAAATGGAAAAACCATCCGTATTCATCCTAGCCTAAAGGGAAAGCTATGAATATTTGTACACACCAGTCAAGGAACTGACATCACTGACATGTATAAGACTGTCAGTAATGTCAGTTCCTTGGCTTAAGCTTTAAAAAATAAGAATCCTGGAGAAGACCATGGCCAATCCAAAGAAAGAGATCGCTATCACAAACCAAATCACTCTTTTAGTTGAAGCGATCAATTGCGACAATCAAGAGACCGCAAGACTATTGGTAAGACGGGCATTGAATGTGGTTTATGATAACAAAAAATCTCTATGGTCCTTTGATGATAAAGCGGATGTCGAAGTTGACAGTAGTGAATTCGATGCAGTGGTTGCTTTAATTCGAAGTGTCAAACCCAGAGACTCCGTTGAAGCTATTTTAGCTGCTCAATTTGTCGCTCTTCACCTTCAAGGAATGAACGCATTAGCCAATGATTGTGGAACAACCAAAGGCCACGGAATGATGATGGTTCGCTTAAGTCATCAAGCCTTGGAGGTACTTCAACGCTATCGCGAGAAAAGTCAAACAATCATCGAATCGAATTAACAAATAAAAAAAGGAGAATAGCCCATGGCGTTTGATTTCAGGAAACTACCTCGATGCGGAGCCAAAGCACGAAGTAATCATCATCAGCCTTGTCGGCAAGCTGCAATGCCAAATGGACGATGCTATTGGCACGGTGGGGCAATATTGATAAAGCATGGCCACTGCACAAAGAAGGCAAAAGCTAAGCGCGTTGAGAGTCGACTTTTGATCAATGACTTGAGAAAGTCTCTTGTATCTTTGGAGGATTTTATCTATGTGGGATGACTTAAGATGCCTTGATAAGGACTTTGATATAGCCAAGGCAAATAAACATCATTTGAAGTATCTCCGAAAGATGCGCGCTGAATCCCCTTATCTACCTGAGAGTCTAGCTAAAAAACTGGATCTATGGGAAAGGCATTTTATGGGAGATCTAGAGGCTACTAAAGAGGTTTTGATTTTATGTGGTCTAGCTCAAAGAGGTGATTTTGACTTTGAGCAAGAAGAATGGTTTCAGGCCGATTGAGGATTTTAGACAGATGTTAAGGTTCTGATTGCAAAGTTATGTAAGCATTGATATTGTTTAAAATCAATAATGGAGGAAACCATCATGGAGAAGATTGACGATTATCTACAGATCAACGAAGCGGCTGCCTATTTGGGTATTTCACCCAGCACTTTACGCAACTGGGAAAAACAAGGGAAACTTACAACTCATCGCAATCCCATAAATAGTTATCGCCTCTATAAGAAAAAGGATCTTGAAAACCTTCTGAAGTCAATTCGCAATTCAAGCACCTCTAAATAACCCTAAGGACTTCTCATGGATCAACTAGAATTTGAAGAGCTATTGCATCTTATCCAGAATGGCGACGAATCGGAACGAGTTGAGGTCAAACGATCGGCTGAAAAAATTGGAGATAGCGCCTTAGAAACTATCTCTGCTTTCAGTAACGAACCTGGTTTGGGTGGTGGTTATCTGGTTCTTGGCCTTACGAAAAACGATTCTAATAAAGCTCCTCGCTATAAAGTTACTGGGGTTTCCGATCCTGATAAACTCCAAAGCGAACTTGTGACTTTATGCCGTCAAAATTTTAATAAACCTATTCGACCTGCTATCGACGTTCTACTCCACCCACAAGGGCCTATCATCGTTGCTTATATCTCTGAAGTTGAAACTTATGAAAAACCTATTTTCATTAAAAGCCGCGGAATAGAGAAGGGAGCTTATCGAAGGATTGGACCTACAGATCAATTATGCACTCGAGAAGATCTCGATATGCTCTACCAACTCCGTTCGCAGAAAAAATTTGATAAAACTCCATTTGAGGATGCCTCATGGAAAGATTTTGATCCACAGGCAATAGCTGCTTATCGAATCTATAGAAAAGAAGTTAATCCCAAAGCTAAAGAGCTCTTGTGGAATGATCAAGAGTTAATTATTGCGTTAGGAGCTGCGATTGAGGTCAAAGAAGTAATAAAACCCACCGTAGCAGGAATCATTCTATTTGGAACTGAGATGGCTCTTCGCCGATTATTTCCAATTGCGTCAAAAATCGATTACATCATCGTGGAAGGAAGAGAATGGGTTCCTCATCCAGAACGACGTTATTCTCAATCCTATGAATTTAGTGAGGCTCTTATTTTAGCTATTCCTCGTGTGATTACCCACATTATGCGGGACATTCCTCAAGCCTTTTCGATGCAGCCAAACAACATTTTTCGGAAAGACATTCCTCTAATACCCGACGTTGTCATCAGGGAAGCTGTCTGTAATGCCGTCATGCATCGTGACTATCGAGCAGGCCAAGCTATCCAAATCGTTCAGTATGCCAACCGCATCGAATTTTTGAATCCTGGCTATTCATTGAAGCCAGACGATCAACTCGGACTTCCTGGATCAATTACCCGCAATGATCAGATCGCTAAAGTTTTGCATGACTTACAAATTGCCGAAATAAAAGGAACAGGAATTCGGGCAATGCGCGAAGCGATGCGAGAGGCTAATTTGTCTGTCCCATTTTTTGAGTCTGATCGAACAGCTAATAAGTTCACACTGACATTACTGACACATCATTTTTTTGACGAAAAGGACATTGAATGGCTTAAAAATTTTAAAGAATTCGATTTGACAGATGAGGAAGCTCGAACTCTCATTGTAGTTAGGGAAATGGGAGCAATCACTAATGCTGACTATCGCAATATTAACTGCGTTGAAACCTTGGCAGCTAGCGCTTGTCTAAGAAGATTGAGAGATTTAGGTCTTCTGGAGCAAAAGGGCCGAAGCAATGCAACTTACTACGTTCCAACCAGCAAATTATTAACTGGTCATATAAAGCCTAACCTTCAGAGTTCAAACCTACCTAGCTTAAGCCCAAACCTACCTAGTTCAAACTCAAACCTACCTAGTTCAAACTCAAACCTACCTAGCTCGAGCACCAACCTACCTAGTTCAGCTAGTCAGGTTGTATCTTCATTATTTGCTTCCATTCCTGAAGATCTAAAATCGAAAATCGAAAATCTCAGAAAAAAATCTGATATTGAAGAAGTTAGATCTTTAATTAAAGATCTTTGTTCTCTACGTCCTTTTCGAATTCAAGAACTCTCGGAGATATTAAAACGAAATCCAAAGTATATAAAAGAAGTTTATTTAAAAAATATGATTGAATCAGGAATCCTCGAATACATATTTCCCCATCAATCAAGTCATCCCCAACAAGCTTATCGGACAAAGAAATAATGAAGGCTCTACTACTCGCTCGCGTTTCAAGCAAAGAACAAGAAGAGGGCCAGTCGATCCCCGCCCAAATTCGCCGACACACAGAATATGCCCAAAAGAAAGGGTTTGATGTTGAGCAAGTTTTTCAAATTACAGAGTCTTCAACAAGAGAAACCCGAAAAGAGTTCGAAAAAATTCTTACTATCATTCGCAAGTCGCGCCATCCTTATGCTCTTATTGCTGATACGATAGACCGAGTACAGCGCAGCTTCAAAGAGTCATTTATTCTCAATGAACTGCGAATGGAAGGAAAAGTTGAGATCCACTTCTATAGGGAGAATCTCATCATTAACCAAAAATCCAATAGCTCCGACATTCTTCGATGGGACATGGGTGTCATGTTCGCCAAAAGCTATGTTCTTCAAATGAGCGATAACATCAAAAGAAGTAAAGAAGAGGCTCTGAAAAAAGGCATTTGGGTTGGTCTTGCACCCTTTGGATATCTGCACACGACCGATGATAAAGGAGCTAAGACCATCATTCCTGATCCAAACTTGAAATATCTCATTGGCCATATGTTCGAACAATATGCATCTGGGAATACCTCTTTGTTAGCTTTGGCAGAGAAAATGCACGCTATGGGGATGCGGACTAAAAGCGGTCGCAAAGTGGCCAAATCTCAAGTTGAAGCGATGCTGAAAAATCCCTTTTACAGTGGTGTAATGAACACAAAGAATGGCTTATTTCCTCATCATTACGAACCTTTAATTTCACAACAACTCTTTCAGCGTGTACAAGATGTTTTTGCAGGATTCAATAAGAAGCCATTTAAAGCAGCGACTACCGCATATATTTTGAAAGGATTAATCACCTGTGATAAATGCGGATGCGTTGCCTCGCCTGAAATCAAAAAGGGCAAGTACATCTATTACAGTTGCACGAACGCCAAAAACAATTGTTCTAGAGAATATGTACGAGAAGAGGTTCTTTTAGTGACGATTCAATCTTATTTTGGGAAGATTCAGCTCCCCGATAGCACAATTGAAGAAATCACTAACTATCTGCGCTCAATTCATGATTCCGAGCAGATCTATCATAAGGAACAGCTTAAAACCGTTCGTCAAGAACAGGATCGCATTCAAAAGCGAATCAGCCAAATGTATGATGACAAACTGGATGGTTTGATCGATGAAGGATTATTTCGTCAGAAGCTTGAAGATTACAAAAAACGCCAAAGTGAACTTAGAGACCAGCTGGCTAGGCACGAAACAGCTGATTTACAGTTCCATGTGATTGCTAATCAAGTGATGCAGCTAGCGAAGCGGGCCTGGGAGATTTTCGAGAGTTCTGAAGTTGAAGAAAAACGACAACTTTTGAATTTTGTATTTCAGAACTTAAAATTAGACGGTAAAAACTTGCTTGTAACCCTGCGTGAACCATTTCACCTATTCATACAGGTGAAGGACAGTCCAGGGAGATGGGGGCGGTTGGACTCGAACCAACGGAGACCGAAGTCGAGGGATTTACAGTCCCTTGCAATTGCCGCTATGCGACACCCCCAGAAAAAAAAGGATGCTGGCAGTAGGACTTGAACCCACAACCGTCCGATTACAAGTCGGGTGCTCTACCAGTTGAGCTATGCCAGCAAATGAATGACAGGTTATAGCAGAAGTTTACTTTTCCAGACAAGATAATAGTGCTCTTGCTTAAGATTACATTCGCAAATCTTTTAAAGTTAGTAAATTACATTAACAACCCCAGCTTTAGCTTAATATAAAATCTTAGGATACAGATAGGTTGCAATCCATAATAATACCATTTCCAAAAAATAAATTCACTTTTTAAATAAAAAATATTATCTTTC
>JBEPVL010000056.1:0-14341 GCA_041691035.1 Chlamydiota bacterium | reverse complement strand
ATGGCAGAAAACAAGAATTTGATGGCACTCTCCTAGATAATATCCTCCGCGATCTGATTACGTACCGCCTAAAGTGTACGCTACATTCGGGACAGGGCAAGAAAAATGAATTATGCAAGAAGTCTACTAACAACGCCCTATTCTTTTGTTATACTTAACGCGAAATTAACATCAATCAAATTGATAATTAATATTTAAATATGATACAATCTATATTTAAATATTTTATAAAAAGAAACAAAAATGAATATAGTAACTTCAAAGAAATTATTATTAGATTTAAATACTAAACGAAACTCCCAAGTTCCTTTTATTCAAGAAATCCATAGAATTTATATCCCTTCATGGAGTCAGAAGTCTCTCATTCATAAACAATCCCTCTATGGCCGTATCACACAAAAAACGGTTTCTCGATTTCAACCCATTCATATTCAACGTCAACAAACGATTACCATTGTTCTTGACGCTTTTTCTTCTATCAAAAACACTAAGGAAATTGGACAACTCCCCTTACCTTTATTAAACGAATTAATTAAGCTAGAAAGAACCACTTCCCCATCCCATACTTCTGTCAAATTAAGCGAAGATCTAGAGTTATTAAAATCTGAACAAACAAAAAATATTGAAAGCGAACGCAAAGAACAATTTGAAAAGTTTAAAGTTATTTTAGGAAATTGGGAAACCAAAGAAACCAACAATACTAGTCAATTATTTAAGAGTTTATTTATTGAAGATCCCTCTGACGATACTGAGGGAGTGATACTTTTTGCTGAACATCTAAATACTAATCCTGAAGAAGCTGTACCTGATGTTAAGAATGAGGCAGTGTATCTTAAACAATCCTTGAAAGGCTCTCAAGCTTTTGAAGAAACTCTTCGTCACGACATCCTTAATAATGACACTCCTGAAAAGAGACAGTTACACTACTTGAATGAAGCTAAAAAAATGGCCGTCCAAGTTTCCTCATTAGAAGAAAATAAAAAATGGCTTTATTGCGGTGAATTTTCAAATACACATAACTCCCTTACAGGTTCTTTACAGGTAATCCAACATGCTGTAAAGAAATTTCCAAATGAGATGACTCCTCAAATAATGGATTTTTTACAAAATATTAAAAATAAAAATCAATTAGAAATTGAAATTAGAAAAGTCATTAATAAGCATGTTTCTTGTTTTCTTGAATATACAAATGAAATTCCTGCCATAGATGTAATGCAATCATTCCCCGATGATTTTGTAAAAAAAACCTTTGAATCATTTGAAAAGTCTTTTGGAAGACTTTATCCAAAAGAAATCATGACCGAGATCGAGCAATTTATCTATGCAAAAGCTAAAGAAGAACTCAGCTCTTTAGTCAATGATAACGAAATTATTTTTAGTATTTTAGAAATAATTAAAATCAAACACGGAAAGGAAGCACAAGAAGAAAAAGAAAGAAAGATTAATGAAAAAGTCTCCTTACTCATTTCCCTTAAAATACAAGAATTCATTAGCCACATTGATCATTATTTTTCAAAAATGACGAATCATATGCATCATTTAACCCCTCCTATTTTTGAGAAGCTTTTAGATCTTCGCTTATCTCGCTCATTATTTTGGATTGAATGTTTTCGTGAAAACGGAAAACTTACAGTCCACATTTATTGTACAGGGTATTTAAACGAAGAGACATCATCAAAAAACCACTTTTGGCCTAAAGTTATAAAAAACATTGATCCAAACAAGCTCACAGAAGACTTTTTTAAAAGACTCTTAATTCTCTTAATTGAACCAAGCTATGGCGATCTTAAAGTTAACCGAGAAATGATCGAAAACGGTCTATTGAGCTATTTAGAAGGAGAAATCCAAACCTCGAAAGTGATTTCAAATGAGGGTTTTAGATCAATAGGCACGCCTTCAGAAATGATGTGCGCTCGACTTCTTAGAAATCCTGAAAATCTTAAGATTACTCTCTGGAAGCAATATGCCAATGCCTTCATGCAAAAACTGAAAACGCATTATGTAGAGGGCAAGGACCGTCTTGACGTTAATGCTTCTGATAGCATGCAGTTGTTACATGCAATAGACATTCTCGTAGAAAAGAGACAGGGAGTGAGTGACTCTACTATTAGTTTAAATTTAAAACAGCTCCAATTGATCAAATCAGTCATATTAGATTCACGACCCCCTCCACCCTTAAGTAAAATGAAAAATGAAAACTTTGATGCTCCGCAGATACTCATAGATATCCTCTCTCAATTATTTTCTCCAAGAAAATTGAAAGCATCGAAGTGTGCAATGATATGGGCTTTTGGAGAAGAAGCTGGTGAACTCATTGACCTTGTCATAGAAGCCATTGAAAATCATGTTGTTAATCCCCCCATTCATATGGCAACAAACGCTCCTCAGCAAGCTCCTAAAAAAAGTTTATTGGAGCGCGCTGAGTTCTTCAGATTAAAAATCGCCTATTATCTCATTTCTGGATCGTTTACTCTATTTCAAATCTCCTACGCGCTGTCAAAAATTTATCAGATGAATACCGCTTTTATTTATGGCCTTTTGATAAGGTTTATTAATTATCTTGGATTTACAAAATACATACCAGCAGTAATCATAAATAGTTATATATCTTGCATGGACAGATACAATGATTTCAAGAATGAGATCCTATTGAAATCTGCTGGTTGGCTAGTTAAACATTTGATTCCTCTCATTCTTTCAAAAGAATTACAAACGGAATTTAATTCGAACATTAACTTCATCACTTCATCTGGAAAATCTTTATTTAGGCAATTATTAGGCAAACATAAGGTTGACTTTGAGCTCTCCAATGATTTTCAAACGGCGGAGATGCCAATTTTGAACTTATGGAATGAACCTATCAAGTATGTCACGTTTATAAGTGAAGATCTGAAACAGCAATCTCTTTTATTGCGTGACCATTTTCAAATTGAGGAGCTGAGCTCCCCCTCTAAACTTTTATCACACATTAACAGAATCGGTGGGAAATGTGATCAATTTAATATTGCTGATGGAATGAGTTGTAATCTACTAGCTTTTTCTGATTATTTTGAGATATTGACACAGGACTTACTCATGCTGCCAATTCCAAAGTTAAATCAAAAAGATTTCTGGGATGCGCTTAGCTGGGATGAAGCATCTAAAGCCATAGATCAGCTTGTTCAGCTTTCTTTCAATTGTGATTATTTATTTAATCAACTTTCTGATGTAGGAAACTACACAAGAAATGAAAAAGAACAAGATGGTAAAGGGTTCAGCCACCACTATTACTCTCAACGCAACCTTGTATGCTTATATAGCAATTTAGCAATTATTGATAAGCTCGCGAGAAAGTGTCCTGACAGTGATCTTGGTGATCAGGTGATTTTTTTTCATCAACTATTTTTCCAAAACCAAATTCCTATTAACGACCCTAAACTCAGCAATAGAATTGATGAACTCTTGGAATACTTTGCACGTAGGCAGCCAATGCCAAAAAGTAAACGTGAATTTGAGGCTTTGATTCGGTCAGCTCTTTTCTATCCTGTTTATCATGAGGGAAGTTATATCACCTGCTCGGAAATTCATAAAGCCTGTCCTGAAATGAAATTTTTGCAGAAATACCTTCCTATGATGAAGAAAGATGCACCCTTACTTAAACTAGAAGGAATTCGACTCAATTCCAATGATGAATTTGTTTTTGCGGATAATCCACAAAAAGAAGTTAAGGAATCCCATATTGTTTCAATCCTTTTAAGACAATCACTTAGATTGGAACACAGTTGTGTTCCCCAGGGGTATCGTAAGCTCAATATTTTGTCTCGACTTTGTCAGACAACAGCACAACCGCGCAAGCCCAAAACATACTGCTTTTCCTTTAACAACTTTGAAGAATCAAACAGTTATACAAGTTATGGCTTGTCCTTTTTAGAATATTATTTTGAAAATTTATTTGATCCCTCAATTTGCATATTTACTCCACAAACCCCTGTTGAGAATTTTTTTCAAAGCACTCTATATAATAAAAACTATATTTCAAGTTATTTCAGTGAAGAAATATCAATTATAGGTAAAGCTCTAGACCATTATAAACCTTTCCAAACGAAGGGCCGTCTGCTGAGGGTTCGAGATCAACATGTGGTCTACGAAAATCCCGATAATATTCTTTTTATAAGAGGAAGTAGTGAGTTTAAATATACCCACAGTAAATTTCACGCACAACAAAATCAACAGTTTGAATTGATCCATACCAAATCTGAAGACTCACCTGTACGCGTTATGGGGTATTTAAAAAATTATTTTCTATGTCACGATGTTTTTAGCACAAGTAATAAAACATCGAAAGGGCTCATTAAAAAAGCTAATTTGATTGATTTTATAGACCACATCAGACATTGCCAACACCAGCTATTTATCGGCACATCTCTTAAGAAACAGCTTGAAACACAACCTGAAATCGCAGATCAATTTGGAAAAATTTTATCAAATCTTATTGATCAAGCAATCCACTATTCTGCTAAAGAAATTTTCTTTAGTCTAGCAGACTTTTCATTGACCCTTAAAAAATATTCGAGAGAATATGCCCCAGATTATTGTTCTTCTTTCCCGAACATAAAAAAACTTCTAGAACAGCAAGAAAGTATTTTTATTTCAGAAAATGACAAAATTCTATGCATTATTCTGAAAGCTATTAGCCTCCCGGATCCTGATCATACTGAAGCTTCTGAGGTTGAATCTTATGCTGAAATCATTGCTCGAGCTTATTTTGCATGTCCTAATGGATTAGAAAATAAGTACGAAAGTGAATCCTATCATTTATACGAAAGTGAATCCTATCATTTATATGATCATACAGAAATTGCTCTTGAACGACAGTGGGCCCAGCAATTGCGTATGCAATACAGGAGTTGGCTCCCTAAAATCAGGAAAATTGCAGAAGATCCTCAGCAAAGAGAACTCTTCTTCTCAAAACTGATGAACCCTTTAGCTAGTGAAGGAACAAATCCCTGGCAGCAAGAAGGTTTCGATCGTTTTTCTAATGGAATCCATAAAATTGATTTCAATTTTGGAAAGATCTATGAATGCTTACAACCGCAGAAAACAACGTCTTCTTTAGCTTTATCTGGAGAATATGACTTATATGCTAAAGCGAAGGAATTTTTTAAATTTAAGCATGAACTTTATAAAACAGCTCCAGTTTATTCCTATAGAGAACAGCACTATTTACATTTAGTTACTCTCCTTCTTGCAAAGGCTAATGGTAACTGCAGGTTTAGAAATAAACTATGCAATGAATTAGCAACATTCAGAGGAATCAAGGATACTCTATATCCTAACTGGTTTTTTCATCGTGTGAATAATAAAATCATAGGTTATACAAACGGATTTTACATCGTTGATATCAAGAATGCCATTGTTAGAGGGGTTCATGGGGAATACGACATTTGTCAAACGACAACTAAAGATGAACAAAAAATTGTATCCCTCATTGAACTTCTTAGTGGTGAGTCCCGTCATATTCATACTTTAGCAACGGGAATTTTCCAAGATCAAAATAATGAATTTACTTGCAAAGCCCTCCCAAACCAAATTCTAGAAGTCAGTAGAACATACCAAGGAAAGTCATTCCAGCTCCTAAGACAGCCTAAATCAAAAGAAGAAAGCTCATATTGGTTGGAAAAGACGCCTGAAACTAACAAAAAACTATTAATCTATAAAGTAAACCAACTTTATGCTTCATATAAGGTACAAAACTCAAAGACCACTGCAGTAATTAAAAACAACTTATCTTATATCTCAATTGAGGATCATAAAATTAAGTCCCTATTTAGCAAATTTTGCCCTCCTAAGCACATCATCTGTTGGCGACTCGAAAATACGAAACATCTTCATCAAATTGATTTACTCCCTTATCAGCTTAGTTTTCAAATTACTTTTATAAAAAATCAGTTTCGAGCTTCCCTTCCTCAACTACATCCCGGATATTATATCGCTGAAAATCAAGCTCACCCCCATTTAAAGCAGTTTTCCAATTACATTCTTTTAGAAAACGATCAGAATCAAAAGAAAGTCATTTTTTCACATGAACAATGGAAACAATCAGCAATCTCGCCACTTCTTTCTAAACTTGGACTATTTAAGGATCTCTTCTCATCCTTTTTATTAGAATATTGTTTCAAAGAAAGCACAAATAATCAAAGGCAATTCCCCTTTAACCATTTATTTTCCTCCCAGAACAAAGGCCCTGATGTCCCTTATTCTATTGTTTCCTTAGAAGAAAATGGAGAGTTGACAACTGAATCTCCTGAAATTTTGGCACAATTGATCATTGTGGGGATTCTTCACTGGAACGAGGAACAGATTGACCGTTCGGTTCAACAATTAGAAAGTCTACTTAAAAGGGAACATGTTCCCATTAAAACCTTAGCTAAACTCATACAAATTTTATCCATCGTTCCACCGAATCTAGTTAATATTTCGATGTTTAGAAGGAAGTTATTTGCTGCTATAGAAGAAAATCAATCTTTACATTCCCCAGGAACTGAGGAAGAAGATCTGGAAATGAATTTCCTTAAAATGCTTAGTCTATATATAGATCTAAGCTCATTGGAAAAGATACAAGACCCACGTTATAATCTGACAGCTGATGAAGAATGGAGACTTTTCCAATCGCTTTCACGCTCTGTTTTAAAAGTGGTGTTATCATTTCCCAAGCTTGGCCAGTTCTTTAATATCATTCATGACTTTCAAATCTGGGAATTGTTTTTTACAGAAATCATTTTAACTGCTCCCCTAAAGAAGCGTTATCTACAGACAAAGCATCAGTTAGATCATAAATCTTCGTTAACTCAGGATCTGATTAACGTAGCTTTGGTGGCGGCTTCCCAAAGGAATAAATCTTTAAATATCCCTTCATTTTTTCCCACAAAGCTCTTGAATCCACTTTTAAAGCTTAAGCCAAATCTGAGCACTGAACAGGACTGGGTGAACCTTTTCAGAGCTATTATTGATACCCAGTTTAGATCACCCATTCACGGATCCGTAATTAATCAATTAGTCCTGAAAGAATGTCCAGAGTCAGATATAGAAACTAAAGACCCATTGAGATTTCCTGATTATATCTATCATGATTTTTCATCCGAAATAGCAACTATGCCTCATACTAGTTATGAAGCTGTTCCGCCAATCAAAGATCAGTGGAGTTCCTCTACGGATTTCTATAATGATTATGTACATGCCTATTCCATTGCAAAGGGACACGGTACACCAGAACAGAGTGCGACCCTTAAGAAGTCGCTCCAGCTATACCGAGGTGGGTGGGATGAACAATCTGGTCGCATGATTGAATATTTATTTTCTGTTCTTACTTTACCGTTTATTTTCCCTAATATTCCCCGTCGTAAATGTAACCTAACTGAATGGATATCTACAATTGACAGTCACCATAATCAAATAAAATTCGGAAGGGTTGCTACTCAAATAGCAGTTAAAATTGCAAGCACTACTGTCATTTCAGCATCGACACAACTGGCTTTCCCTTTGATATATTCTGCTGCAACGAACCTACCCATCATCGGAATGGCTTTAAAAAAGGGTAGTCAAATTGGAACACTTCTTCCAACACATCTATCCATGCTCAATTCAGGGCACCAATTGACATCGATATATAGAAAACAAATGGCTTACCAAGCCGCTTTACATGAAATTAAAAGTCAAAGAAAAAATACTCCTTCCTCTAAAAGCGATGATAGTACTCTAAACGAATCCATAAAAGGGGAAGATACTATTTTTGATGCATTTCTGAGCAAAGTTTATAACGAAACATTTAGAGAGATTTCCTATCAGGACATAAAAATTGACTCTTATCCAAAAACTCAAGAATCTTTTAACGAATCTCTTAGTGAGTACTATGAGAAGGTTGGAGTGGATAAAGTTGCTATGACTCTGAAAAGTGAAGAAAGCCTGAAGAGTTTGTATCAACAAGTCGCAGATCGCGCTCGAGAGCTGAATACAGAACTAGAACATGAACTCAAAACTTTACTTCAAGTGGTTAATACCCGTTCAAATGCATTGGTCCGTCCCCTTAATTTTAAAGATCTCATTAAATATATATTAGAGGGGTCGTTTGATGAATTAGCACCCAACCTATTTATAAAGCCTGAACACTTGCCTCTGATAGAGAAAACAATGATGCGTTACATCATCAAGAAAACCCGCTTACAGCAAATGCAAAGAATATTGGATGGATTTGAAATGTTGAGTCGCTATAAACCTGAGAGCGAAGAATATGCCCGTCAGATGGAGCAGATCATCACTGAACTTAAGTCACGACGTAGCTATACCGATAAAGACCTGACATCTAGAGTGTTGAAACGAGTCCTCATCGTAGAACTACTGACGAATAAGATGGCATGGTCAAGACAGGCTTGTCGAATTAAAGATCGTTTCTTAAAGGAAAATCAACTTCTTGAATTTATTATGGGAATGGGAAAAACCGAGCTTCTATCCCTGCTGGAGAATCTTGTCGATGCAGATGGATCACTGATTGTCTTTAACATCTGGCCGAATTCGCTTATCCATACCAACATAAGGTTTTTGTCGAAGCAGAGTCAGCTTCTGTTTGATCAGCCTGTTAATCATATTGCTTTTAATAAAAACAGTACAAGAAAATCCTATGTTACCATTCAGCATCTTCTGAATCGGGTTCGGATGAAAGGTGAGACAATCAGCCAAACTAAGGAAGAGATGCAAAGTTTGGAGCTGATGTTTATCGATTTTTTAAACCAAGCCAAAACCAAGGGTAGTGATAAAGCCTATCAATTAGCTACAGACATTGGTGAGATCTTATTAGCAATCCGCAAGAAAGGAAAAGTGATTGGAGATGAGGCCCATCTTATTTTTAATGAAGTAGATGAGTTTTTACGTGCATCTGGAAAAGCAAAGCAAATAGATTTAAATGATTTTAAAACCATTATAGAATGTGTGAGGCATCTTACAGTAGATCTAGATATTCGAAAGATTATTAAAGAAAACAGAATGAACGATTTAACACCTGATCAACGAAAGAAAATCATCTTAAACCTTGCTGAAAGATTGAGTTTACTTTTTGACTTATGTAAGGAAGACCCCAAAAAGCAAAAAGAATTCATCGCATACATCACTAATGAATCAACAAGCGTGCCACAATGGACTAAATCTTTAAATTATAAGCGTAGAATTTCGATGATGAAGGGCATATTAACCAAGCACCTTCCTTCGATTCTTGAAAAAACCGTTGATGTCGACTTTGGGCCATCACTAAAAAATCCAGAAAAGGAAATTGCATTTCCTTATGAAGCGAATACCTGTCCAAAGGAAAACTCTAGCATCCGCAACCCTCATGAAGCTGCACTTAAAGCAATATTTTCGCTTTACTATCACGGTTTAGCACCATCACAAGTTAACAAGTTGACCCAACAGCTTCACTTAAAAGCATCTATAGAGTCAGATAAGATGCAGTTGAAACTGGATGACACTCCAAGTGGAAAGCTATTTTTAATATGGACAAAAGAAGCAATCCCACTTAGTCAAGCTTTTGCCAAACAAAACGAGATTGGGGAACTTCTCAAGCATCACGACGATGTAATATTCTGGTATCTGGAAAATCAAGTTCATCCTCAAATTCTTTTTTGGGCAATCAACTATAGATCCAACTGCCATAATTTCCATGATATGTTCTCCACCCATGATTATAAAACGGGAACTCCCTATAACGAAGGGAACCTCCCTGCCGATACCACAATGGCTCCTGATCCAGGAACACTTGGAGAGGCTCTCCACATATTAGAAAATAAGAGCTCTGATCATTCAGTGCATCATTTAAAAGGCAAAGAACCCAAAGCTATTCTACAGGAAGTTCTTGAAAATCACTTTTCCAAAAAAGATTCTCGTTTTACAGCTCTGATTGATGGGGGTGCAAAACTCACAGGAATTGACTCCTATACTGTTGCCAAAGAGATGAGGGAATTTGTTAAGAAGCAGCGTCCTGATATCGCCACGATTGACTTCTTTTTCCGGGATGAATCTGGAGAAGATAAACTGATGAGCTGGCCTGTTGAAGCTCCTGTTCCAATCCCCTATGATCAATGTCACGTTCCTTTGCATCAGCGCCTTGCTTACTTTGATCAATTCCATGGTTTTGGAGCAAATCTTAAGCAAAAAGCAGATGGAAAGGCATTTGTTTTGATTGGTCTTAAGCACTTGATCTATCGCCTTCTTCAGGAAGTCTTCCGTATGCGTGGGCTCAAGGAGTGTCGATTCTATCTCAGTAAGCTCGTCGATAATGTTAGAGAGACGATAGCTGGTCTCAATAAAACCACAACACAACAGGTTGAATTTGGATTGACATCTACTGTTGCAGAAACAATTGGGAAATTTTCCTCTAAGGATGCCAAAGATATTACCTTAAGGGACATTGAAGCCTTTGCAGACGCAAACCAGAAAAACGACCTCAAAATGAGCCACTTTATGTCCTATAAACAAAAGGTTTCAAACGTCACTCGTAGATGCGTTCTCGATAAACTTCTTGACTCTATTGTTAATGACACGAAGAAAAAGACTCTCTCTATGTTTGAAGCGTCGGAAGATATTCTTATCTCCAAAGTTGAAACTGATCCATCTAAGCTTTATGAGCGCATTGAGAAGCAGATTCCTATTAATCAGGTTGTTACAGGAATAAAGGCCACCTCGGTCAATCAAGCTGAAATAACAGGTATTTTTACTGAAGAGGAGACTAAGAAAATAAAAGAGACGATTGAAAATATCCCACTGCACCCTATGCCCCCTTTCATCCAACTACCTGTAGAGGAAAACGATGATGTCGATTACCTCGCCTCTATAGATGCTGATAAGAATGTGGAAGTCGATACAGATGTTAGTCTTGAAGAGGAAGTGGAAGTGGAACAAGAGCAGGAACAAGAACAAGAACAGGAACAAGAGCAGCAAACGGAAGTCGAACAACAGAGCCGCATGACTACGGGAGATGATTCTTGGCATTTTCGATTAAGGGAAGATAA
Source organism: Chlamydiota bacterium (assembly GCA_041691035.1). GTDB lineage: Bacteria > Chlamydiota > Chlamydiia > Chlamydiales > Parachlamydiaceae > JBEPVL01. The sequence goes on along the minus strand of JBEPVL010000056.1, from coordinate 3,308 downwards.
ATGGCCTGAACTCTATCCTTATGCAATAGACTGGCTAGAATCCATCCTTCCTACGAAAAAATTAGGCTTCAAGTCTAAAATTAAACTTCCACCCTTAATTTTGGTAAAAGATTTGCTTAAAAATTCCTGTTTAAAATCAATTGAACACTGTTTTTCAGATAAAATCTGGTTCAGTAATAATTTTTTACCAACATATTCTGCCTTGGATGCAAAGATTGACATTGGTTCCAGAAAGCAGTGTGACCTTTATCAAGTCCTTGTCCATATGGAAAGGACTGTCCATGAGGATAAGACAACAACATACAAAATCCTCTCTGTTGGATGCCTTTCGCAAAATGAAATGGCCTGTTGGAGAACGAAACTAGAAACAAATCAAAATATGCCTGGAAATAACATACAAGCATTTCTTTACGATATAGACATTAGGGCTATTGTAGCTGGGGATTCTATTCCATTGAAAACGTTGCACAACAATAATCAGTTTTTAGAAATCGAAGCACAACTCAAGTTCCTTAACGGTGATGTTCTCTTTGAACAGTCTCAAATTAAATCCCTAACAAAATGGTTTCAAAGATATGACCCCTTAACTTTTATGAGTTCCTTTTCCTGGATTCATAGGGAAAGAGGAAAGCATCCTTTTGCTGGCAGTATCGTTGACTCCGTTCTCTCAAACCTTATCGACGAAGCCAAGCGAAAATAAAACATAATGAATATAGAATCCTCAAAAAAACTTCTCTTCGATTTAAATCATAAAAGGAATCCTCAAATTCCTCTTATTCACGAAATCCATAGAATTTTCATTCCCTCCTGGAATCAGAAATCTTTGATTCGTAGAGAATCTATCTATGGGAGAATTACACAACGACTATTGCATCATCAACTCATTCACAAACAACGGCAGCATACCTTAAAAATTGTTTTGGAAGCCTTTTCCACTTTAAATGCATTTAAAGAGACCAGTCAAATTCCTTTAGATCTGCAGCATCAGCTCAATAAAATAGCAAAAGAGACTCAATCCGATTTAACAAATCCCCCTAGACTTAGTGAAGATTTAGCATTTGTAAAACAGGAACAAGTAAGAAGTCTAGAAGAGGAAAAATTCACTCAATTTACTAAGGTCGAGCTTCTGCTGAATCAATGGACAGTAACTGATTCAGAAAACGCTCCTGAAGCATTTAAAAAACTGTTTGTCGAAGATACATCGGATCAGACACAACAGATTCTTTCTTTCATCGACTACTTAAAATTACACCCTCAAGAATCGATAGTCGACTTTGAGAATGAAGCTCAGTATCTTAAAAAATCATTAGAAGACTCTCAAGACTTTGAGCAATCCCTTATTTCAAATCCAGAAAATATCGAAACTCCTGAGAAGAGACAGGACTGTTATTCTGCTGAAGCAAAAAAAATGGCTACACGCATATCCTTATTAAAGGAAAATGAGAGATGGCTTTATTGTGGAGAATTTTCAAATACGCACCATTCTCTAATAGGTTGCTTACAACTTGTCCATAAGGCCACAAAGCAAATTAAGAATGTGTTTCCTGAAACAATCTCACAGGCTCTTGAAAAGATTAAACATAAGCATCACTTAGAAATCGAGATAGAGAAACATCTTCGAGAGGCCATCTCAAATTATACCCAAGAAATCATCAATAATCCAGTCACGCGTTCCTTTCAATTCCTTTCAGCAAATTTTATCAAAGAGTTTTTTGGATCTATTGAGAAATTTTGTGGTAGATTATATCCAAAAGGGTTCATGAATGAATTTGGGCTTTTTATTGAAGCAGGAATTGTAGAAGCATTCGATTCGTTAAGTGACACCAAGGATCTTATTTCTAGTGGCTTAAAAGTCATTCAAATCAAACCTAATGATCCTAACAAAGAGGAAATAAAAAAGAACTTTAATGAAAATATTTTTAATTCGATCTATCCCCATGTAAAACAAATCGTCAATCAATTTGAAAAAAATTCTTCTGAAATGACTAAGCCCTTTCACTTAGCAATCCCGCGTACTCTTGAGTCAACTTTTGATTTACGCCTTGCCCGTTCTTTATTTTGGATTGAATGTTTTCGTGAAAAGGATAGTTTTACAATCCATATTTATTCTACAGGATATTTAAATGAAGAGATTTCTTCAAATAAGCACTCTTGGCCAAAAATAATAAAGAACATCGCTTTGGATAAATTATCCGAAGACTTTTTTAAAAGACTGTTATTTCTTCTTATCGAACCTGGATTTGATAACTTCGCAGTTAATCGAGAAACGATAGAAAATGGACTATTAAGCTATTTAGAAGGAAAGATTCAGCATTCTAAATTTGTTTCAAAAGCCGTGATTGACTCCAGCAGCAGTCCCATAGAGGTGATTCTAAGACGCTTACTAAAAAATCCAGAAAATCTAAAGTTCATTACCTGGAAGCACTATATAAACGCATTCATGCTGAAATTAAAATCGCATTACCAACTAGGACAGAATCGACTTATCCTAAGTTCTCAGGATGGAATCGTCTTATTAAACGCTATCAATGTGCTAATTGAAAAAAGAAAGGCATTGGATGACTCCTATGACGACTTGAATCTAAATCAATTAAAGTTAATCCAAACAGTCATTACGGACTCCTTACCCACAGTTGCTTCTGAGAGTAAGAGCTCTAACCCCCTGGATTTCCCTCACATTTTTTTAGAAATACTTCCTGAATTGATCTCAGTTAGTCAACTGCGGGCATCGAAAATTGCTATGACTTGGGCCTTTGGAGAAGAAGCTAGAGAGCTGATCGACCTTTTAATCGAAACAATTGGGGCTCAACCTATCAAGAGACACAATCATGCTCCTATAGAGCCAAAACCCAATAGTGTTAAAAAAGGACTATTAGAAAGAGCGGAATTTTTCAGAATAAAAATTGCTTACTATCTCATTTCTGGAACTATTAATTTAATTGAATTATCTTATATTATATCTAAAATCTATAAATTAAATACTTTATTTATTTGTGGACTCTTAATAAGAGCTTTTAACTACTTTGAATTAAGAAAATCCCTCCCTCTCAGTGTTTTAAAAAGCTTTGATTCTTGGTATGATTGGTGTCTTTCTTATTCTGAAATTTATAACGCTGGCATGACGGAGATACAATTACACTCCATAGGATTTCTGAACAAACACCTCTCTCCTTATTTTCCAGAAATATATAAGGAATTGAATTCAAAGCTCAATATAATAAGCACCACGGGGAATTCCTTATTTCAGAGGCTATTACCCACATTCCGCGGGTTAAGCTGCGCTTGCATATATTTTTTCAAATGGCGGA
>JBEPVL010000055.1:0-14720 GCA_041691035.1 Chlamydiota bacterium | reverse complement strand
TAAGAATATGAAATCTACAATTTTTTTGCAAGATATTGTCAAAAAACGCCAGTTTCTTACAGAAAATCACATTATTTTCCCGAATATACATTTTATTTTCGAAAATCATTGAAATATTAGAAAGTATATGATAAAATGGGATTTTTTAAAGAGGTAGGATATGGATGAGGCTAAACAAACTTTATCGACAAAATGCTTCGAAATGTTAACGGAATCAATTTTAAATGGAGAAATTCTTCCAGGTGAAAGACTTCTCTGTGAAGATTTAAAAACACGATATCATGTAGGCATGAGCCCAATTAGAGAAGCTCTTTCAAAGTTAGCAGCAACGCACCTTGTGACTTTTGAAGAACATAAGGGATTTTCAGTTGCTAAAATGAATGCCGCTCAAATCTTTGATCACGTTCAAACTTTTGCTGAGATTGAAACTCTATGTCTAAAGCAAGCCATTGCCGTTGGAGATGATCTATGGGAAGGAAATATTGTAGGGGCGCTTTATGCCCTAAGTAAAATTGAAAATTCGATGGAAATTGATTTCTTTTCATGGTCACCTCTGAATTTACGTTTTCATAATGCCCTTGTATCTGCTTGCCCTCTGAAATCACTAATGGAAATTCGAAATCATTTATATCGTCGGCATCAGTGGTACGTTTTGCTGAGTTATAAATTTGCAGATCATTCAATTATTAGTGCAAATCATCTAGAACATAAGCAAATTGCAGAGGCTGTAATAGCCCGCAAAACAAAAGAAGCTATTGAGAAATCATTTATTCATATCACCTCTGGTGTAGAAGATTTAATTTCAAAACTAATTTCGCGAGGTTTGATTAATGAAACAAGATGAAATCCCAGAAATTAAATCCAATTTAAGTTTTCTTATTATCTTATTAATCGGGTTTGTCGATTACTTAGGAATAGGTCTCGTTTACCCAATTTTTGCTGTTCTCTTATTTGATAGCAGTCATCCAATTGTCCCTTTTGATTCTTCCCCTGAATATAGGGGAGCTATGCTGGGAATATTGATTGCACTGACTCCAATTTCTCAATTTTTTTGCTCACCAATTTTAGGAGCCTTTTCAGATATAAAAGGTCGTAGGATAGCTCTTATTATTGGAATCAGTGCTGGATGTTTGGGATATGCTCTCGCTGTAGCAGGGATTTACTTGAATTCATTAGGATTGCTGTTTCTTTATCGCATTCTTGTAGGGGCTTCAGATGCTACCGCTGCAGTAGCTCAAGCGACACTCGCTGACATTAGTACGGAAAAAAATAAGGCTAAGAGATTTGCATACCTGAATTCAAGTCTTGGTTTTGGATTTACAATTGGACCTTTTTTAGGTGGAATTATTGCAGATCCTTCTATTGTAAGTTGGTTTAACTATTCTACCCCTCTTATAGCAGCAGGATTGATGTCATTTGTGAATCTATTCTTAGTGCTTTGGCGATTTCCTGAAACTAGAAAAAATGTTGAAAATCTTCAATTCGATTTAATTGAGGGCATACATAACCTACGTAGGGTCTTTTTCATTAAACACTTAAAGTGGTTATTCTTTGCAGGGTTTGCTTTGTCATTTGGATGGGCGTTTTTTAATGAATTCGTTCCTGTGTTATTACGTGAACGCTTTGGATTCACGTTAAGCCACATTGGAGAGTACTATGCATTTACAGGAGGATGTTATGCATTAGGTGCCTTAATAGCAACTCGGTTTGTGCATAAATTTACGCCAGAAAAAGTTGTTATCGCATCATTGTTATCTGCAGCAGTTTGTATGTTAGTGTTTGGTATCGTCAATCATTCTTATTATATCTGGTGGGTAATACCATTCATGATGTGCTGCTTGGCCTTTGCTTATCCAACTGCAACAACCATAGTGTCAAATAAAGCAAGTTCTGAATCCCAAGGGGAAGTATTAGGTGTATACCAATCTGTGGGAGCGGCAGCTATGGGATTGAGTCCTCTGTTTGTTGGTTCTGCAATAGGAGCCTATCCAAGTTTGACGGCTTGGGGTGGTGCCTTTTGTTTAGTTTTGTCAAGTTTAGGGTTTTGGATTGGAAAGTGGCATAGCAAAAACAATTAAAAAATTTATTATGTATTGATCTTTAAAATTATAGTTCTTGAACATGCCTGATAAAACAGACGAAAAACAGGGAAAATTTCAGAAAGGAAAGTCCGGTAATCCTCTTGGAAGACCAAAAGGAATTAGGAATAAAGCTATGTTGTTGGCAGAAAAACTTCTAGAGAATGAGGCAGAAGAGATTTGTAGACAAGCAATCGAGTTAGCTAAGAAAGGCAATATTCAGGCGATCAAGATCGTATTGGATCGAATTCTGCCGACTAAAAAAGAAGCTTTAATATTTATTGACTTGCCTGTTATCAAAGCTGGCTCAGATATTTTGGAAGCAGTCAGTCGAGTGACCGAAGCGGTTTGTCACGGGAAAATATCCCCTTCGGAAGGAGAAATCCTGACAAGAATCATCGACAGACAAGCTAAAGCCATTGAAGCGAATGTATTTGAGGAACGTCTCAAAAGCCTGGAAGATCGGCAGAGAAAAGATGAAAACTTCCAATAAAAGCCGCTTGAAAAAGCTTGAAGAACGGCATAGAGAAAGAGATGATCCAAAAGATTGTGTAATCATTTTCGATCCTGAATTGCCACTACCAGATCTTGCTCAATTCGGCGATCGCGTTGTCATTCTGTTGCCAGACAATCAAAGACCGCTTTCTTTATTCTAAATTTCTTTTTACATTAATATGACATTCGTGTAAGGTTCTGTTTTTGAGAGATCAGATAACAGAGAAATTGATAGGTTTGTATGAGACAAGACAATGTAGAAATCAGCATCCCCGATAGAGGTAATGCTTTTTTAAGCCACGTTTATCATATCTCCAAATCTGAAAAGATTCAGGACCTATTGAAGCTTTTCAGAACGAGAACGGCTTACTACGATATGGATAAAGATTGGAGATTTTATCGTGTGTTAAGCCACTGGGATTCGAAAGGACTCATTGAATGTGAAAGAGAATCCATGGACGGCTGGCGAAAGTTCAATTTGATTGAAGCTCTATGGGTCTCTGTGATTCAGAAATTGCGTCATCTAAATACGTCTTTAGAGAAAATTGGCCATTTAAAACCAAAATTCTTCGAGATTATCGATTGGGAATGTCCAATCTCTTTGGCGGAATACTATGCTTTGGGTGCCATCTTTCTTGAAAAGCCAACGTTTCTTGTTATTCCCTCTTTACAATCTGATTTTTTCTTTTATCAAGAACTGCAAACAGCTCTGGCAATGGCTCGCTTCGATTCCTGTATCATTGTGCATTTGAATCCCCTCTTAAGTAAACTATTGCCCAAAGAAGGTGTTAGATCACGATTTCCGTTTGAAGGAGGAATTACGTGTGAACAACAAGAAATTCTAGAGATTCTGGTAAAAGAAGACTTCGACATGATCACCTTCAGGAAAGAGAAAGGAAAGCTCTATCGATGCGATATTGAAAAGGGGTTTTCTGCAGATGTATCAGAGCATTTGCTTAAGCAAGGATATAAGAATTTAGCGATCACTACTAATATAGTAGATGGTCGGACAACCTCACGTACAAGAACAATAAAAAAGAATCTCAAAGGATCTACCCAATGACACTCCAATATTGCGCACGGTCGACCATCGTGCTTTTAAAACCCAAGGTTTCTGTTGATGACCTCAGAAGAGCCTTACAGTCAGTCGGGGTGAACCCATGCTTTCGGAAGAGAGAGCGATGGAAATTCTCAATGATCATGAGAGAAAATACTCTCGTAGCGAAGTAAAAATTATCAAAGAGTTCATAGAGAGGCTCTGTCAAATTGAATATGAAATACTCTGCGAGAGATCAAAGGCCGAAAACAGCGGTCATTTACACACGAGTATCGACCGAAGAACAGGCTGAACATGGCTTTAGCTTAGCTCACCAGGAAGATCTTTTGCGAAGAGAGTGTGCCCGAAAGGGCATTCAAATTCTTGAACACTTTCAAGATGATGGCTACAGTGCAAAAGACTTTAAACGGCTAGCATTTCAGGAACTCATTGCTTATCTAAAGCGGCATAAGAAGCAAGTTCAATATTTACTCGTGACGAAATGGTGTCGTTTTTCCAGGGACGTTGCCAATACGATTTTGATGAATCGCGAACTGCAAGCACATGGAACACGCGTTGTTACCTTAGATGATGCTGAGGAATCAGATAATCCAGCCAATTTCTTGCTTACCATGTTAAATATGACGCTTCCCGAGATTGATAACCGTATTCGTTCGAGAAACACCAAAGCTGGAATCTTCCGAGCACTGAAGGAAGGATTTTATCCGTACGGTGGATCACCTAAAGGTTATTCTAAGGATCGAGGTGGTCAGAAAACCCCTTTGCTCACTCCGAATGAACAAGGACCCTTCGTGAAAGAAGCATTTGAAGTATTTGCAACAGGTGCATTTCCCATTGAAGATATTAGAAAGGCATCGTGGAAAAATGGATTGAAATTGCAGCGTAGCCAATTTGGGCAGATGCTAAGAAACCCTGTTTATATGGGAAAGATTTATGTTCCTGAAACAGAGAACGAAGAGGCTCACTTAGTTAATGGAGTCCACCAAGGCATTATTTCTCCTGATTTATTCTGGAAAGTTCAGAAAATTTTAAAGAACAGAATGGAAAATCATTCTCATCTTTGCACCAAAGAAAAACTCCGAGATGAACTTCCTTTAAGAGGACATTTGAAATGTCCTCAGTGTGATAAGAATTGGACAGGTAGTATTTCTTCTGGTAATGGCGGAAAATATCCCTACTATCATTGTGAAAGAGGATGCAATGCTCGAGCTAGTGCCAAAATTGCTCATGAACAATTCTATCAATTTTTGGATACCTTACAATCTCCGCCGGAGATTATCGACTTACAAATGGCCATGATGGAAGTGCTCTTCAAAGCTAAAGAAGGAGATCGAGACCAACAAATCAGAAAACTCAAAACTGAAATTGGTCAGCATAAACAGAACCTTCTCAAAATTGACCAACAACGATTTATATCAGGAGAACTAGAGGCTGATTCTTATCAACGACTCAAATCGCATACTTTGGGACAGATTGACAACTTGAATATCCAAGTCGCAGATTTGGAAATCACAGATACGGCTTTTCAGAAGTACACAAGGTATGGGATGAGTCTTTTGAAGGATTTGACTTGGTATTTTCAAGAGGCTGGGTTAGAGGCCAAAAGAAAACTGCTTGGTTCGATCTTCCCGGCAAAATTGATCTTTCAAGATGGAAAATATCGAACCGAAGGGTTGAATCCGGCATTAGCTATTATCCTGCAGAAAACCAGTGGGTTACAAAAAGAAAAAACCGGAAACATTGTCATTTCTGAAAATGTCTCCGGGGATGTGCCGATGACCGGACTCGAACCAGCACTCTATTGCTAGAAGTAGATTTTGAGTCTACCGCGTCTACCATTTCGCCACATCGGCTTGATATCGCAGCATTATATAGCGATTCTTCATTTTAGTGAAAGCACATTCAACGCATCCATTTAAGTGATATTGAAAGAAGCCTTGGATAGATTGAAAAAAATTATGATTGCATTTTGAGTGTCATTGTTTTAAAGATGGCTCCAAAAAGAATCGTTTTGAAAGGGGAGAAATTTTATGTTTAAGCTGTTTAATTATTTCATGATTGCTCTATCAGGAATGCATTTATTAAGCAGCATATCCTGTTTAAATGCTTGTACAGGATTAAAATTAAACTCTAAAGATGGATCGACTGTTCATGGCCGCACACTCGAATTTGGAATTAAAATCGATGTTACAGCTGTCGTAGTACCTAGAAATTTCCCCTTTATGGCAATGACTGAATTAGGTAGCGGACTAGCTTATAAGTCCAAATATGCCGTTTTAGGAAGCATCGCATATGATACGTTAGCCGTATTAGATGGAATCAATGAAAAAGGATTATCTGTTGGTGCTTTTTACTTTGAAGGATTCGCTGAATATACTCCTGTCACAAAAGAAAATCAGTCCCGTGCCTTGTCCCCATTCGATTTACCGAATTGGATCCTCACACAGTTCGCCACCGTCGATGAAGTAAAGGCTGCTTTAAATCAAATTGTCCTCACCCCCATTATTGTTAAAGAATGGGGATCTAGTCCCATCCCTCTTCACTATATCGTTTACGATAAAGCAGGAAATGCTTTAGTGATTGAACCACTGAAAGGAAAAATCGTCACTTATGACAACCCTTTAGGTGTCCTTACAAACTCCCCCAATTTTGATTGGCATATGACGAATCTGAGAAATTATATACAGTTGTCACCTAATGCTCCCGAGCCTCGAGTTGTGGATGGCCTTACATTTAAACCAATGGGTTTAGGAGCAGGGATGACGGGTCTCCCCGGTGATTTCTCCCCTCCTTCACGCTTTGTCAGAGCAACAATTTTTTCTAAAACTGCTATTCCTGAAGACAATGCAAATGGTGCTATATTCCAGGCCTTTCATCTTTTAAATCAATTCGATGTTCCTAAAGGAGCTGCAAGAGAAATTATTGACAGTCAAGAACGTATTGACTATACAATGTTCACCTGTGTAAAAGATCCCCAAGCACTTAAATTATACTTTAAAACGTATGAAAACCAGAATATTCGAGTGATTGACCTTTCAAAATTTGATTTCAATGCTAAAGCTGTTAAGAAATATCCAATAACAGGAGAAGGAGGAGAGCAGGATATCTCCTCTATGCTTAAGTAGTCCTTCAAAATATTTCTACACCAAGTTTTAGAGAGAATTAAGAACTTGGTGTTTTTATGATAAGGCCAAATTGGAGAAGCAGGACAATAATTCCTGTTTGGGTGATCCCTTTTACTTCATAGTCAAAATGATTATTAAAGATAAAGCAACTATTAATCCCATCATTTAAATCAACTTTATTGTTATTAAGAAATGTTTTTAAAGAGCTATAAATCTGATCGAAACTTATTGATGACTGCATTTGACCTAGAACTATAGCATTTAAATCATTTTTTAAACTATTGACTAGCTCTTCTAAAGGAGTAAAACGGAAATAACCTCCTAATACAGTTGAAAGATCTAGTTTTAATAGGTTGGGATGGATCATTTCTGAATGTAAATCAAATTTAATGACAACGGGTACACCCACCTTGCCTCCAGCAAAATTAAGTAGATATTGAATTTGATGGGCTTCCTGAGCAATTTTTTTTGTTTGTGTTAAATATTTTAGAAAGGATTGGTCTCTGAATTTATCCATAAAAAATTCTTGAATGGATGTAACAATAAATTTTTCTAGATGTTGATCACCTTTGTTAATAAGTTCTGTTGATTTTAAACCCTTTAAAACAGAATAGAGAGCTGTGATCGCAATATCCTTTCCTGTTGAACAACCATTCATACAACAAGCAAAAGAAAGGAGAGACTCTTCCTTTTCAGATAATTGTCCTGACAGTGCAGTATCAGACTTGTTTTTTATGATACTGAGAATCATCTTTAAATGATAAATAGTATTTGAGATTGGGGTTAAAGGATCCTTAACGTCTAGTAATAATGTGGATATATAAGGATGAAAAAAAATGAAATTTTTTAGCTGTATAAATTTTGCTCCATAGTTATTTTTTATTAAGATCTCTAAATTTGTTCTTTCAAGCACTTTCAAAGAGCTTAACCGCTTTTCCATGTTTAAAAATAGATTAGATAGGAACTCATAATTCAGCCCCTGGGGTAAATCTCCATAGGTCAATCTAAATTTATTTTTTAACCCTTGTAGCCCTTCTAAATGAAAAATAAATGGCTGGTTATTATCGAATAAAGGATTTGGGATGTTATCTTGGAATAAGTAAGGGGGCATAGAAATGATGGGAAGCTCTTCATTTTTTTCTAATATTTTTAGTTTTTTAAATAACAAACAAGGATCGGACATTTTGGTGGGACAAGCGAGTAAAATATAGACGCCCACAGCTTTTAGAAATAGTGGATGGGAATCGTAAAGATGAAGTTCTTCCCCCCATACAACCATAACCTTAGCCATCTTTTCAGCTAAATCTGGTTCATCTTTTTCACTATTTAAAATAGTCTCAAGATATCGATGAGATTGTATCTTCAAATCATTATGCTCATTAAAGAGTTCAAATATGACATCTGGTGGGGAGTCTGCCTTTATTTTGGAAATTTTATCTATTGCTTTTTTACGTGTGTCAGGAGGTAGAAGTGTGATAACCTGAATAATCTTTAGTCGATCCTCAGGACAAAATGCGACTAGCCAAGTGGAATAGTCTTCTAGCTGATTTCTTATTTGGTTTCTAGGCAACAGATGGATGAATTCAAAAATCGTTTCTAAAGTCTCTTCATCAATGACTCCTTGAATAAATTTGATGGCATAGGCAACAGAATGAAAGAGATCTGCTGAGTCAACCATTTCAACAAGTCTGGGAATAAAAGCATATTGATTTTTTGAGTTAGCCTGTTTAAAAACTTTCAAATAAGCAACTAATTCTGAAAGGGTTAACTTTCTATTATATGATTTCAAAACGGTTTCGATTAAATTTGAAAACTTGTTTTCATGCTCTTTTGTTTGTAAAAGAGGAATATGCAAATAGAGGGTATCTATCAATTCGCTCACAACATCTTTGGGTTGGCAAATCATGAGGAGACGCACCACTACAGCGCGCTGAAAGCCGTCTTTAAATTTCTCTTTTATTTGAGGGCAAAGGGAATAAATGATCTTTTCAGTCGAACCAGAAATTTGCTGCAAAGCTTTGACTATTGCAATCCGTTCTGCTGCTTTATCTGAGCTTTGAATAAGAAAGCGTGCGAGGTAAAGAACATCCATTCTCTTTAAGTTAATTGCTTTTACGCTATTGACAATGGAGCCTAATTCTTTTGTATCAACAATCCCTTCAAACAAAAAAGGAATAAGCTCTATATTTTCTCTGGTCATTTGATTTTCCAAAATCAGATCCATAATTTCGAGGTGCGAAGCTAGATGAAAACCACTTGAATATTTAAACTTATTTTGACAGATATGAGAAAAGGACTTTTTAATCCTGCCTGAATGGACATTTTTTAGAGAGTTATAAATTGCTCCTATTTGTATATTTAAATCAAACTGCGAGTAAATATCCTTTATGTTGGCAAAAAAATCCTTGGTCAGGTCTTCTACTGGAACCAGTCCCAGTGTTTTTATAACATAAATACGATGCAGGGGATTTTCAATTCCAACAAGAGGATCCAAGTATTCATTTAGGCAAGCATCTTGAATATCATCAGGGATTTCGTTCAATGCTTTCATTAACATTAATCTGAGATTTCTATTACTAACAGAGTGTATAAGCCTAAGAAAACCTCTTAAAACTTCCTCTAAAGAACTTTCACCCCCACTACTAAGTAATCTAATCAGTTGTGCAATCTCATACCCATCGATGAGGGATGGACATGTTGATTTTGTCAAACTTAAAATTTGGTTAAGATACTCATAAGGAGCGTCATTAACTGCTTGAATAATTTGAGCCCTCTCCATACCATTTTTTACAAAATAGAAGAATGGGAGACAAAAATCAATAAGGCGCTTCCTAAGATAGGTGTCTATATTGGGGAATTCTGCCAGAAAACTGTCGTTTTTCTTTCCTCTACCAACTTTTTCGATCACTAATTTAAAATGAGTGACGATTTGTTTTCTGATCAGGGAGTCGATCTGACCGATTACTTTGATCATTGAAGCAATTTGCGATGATTGGTCATCTACGTGAATGATCAGTTTAACTAAATCCACAATTTCTTTTTTTTCATTTCTTTTGAGTTCACTAATGGACTGTAAAATTCCTAATGATAAATACTCATTCTTTTGAACCAATTTGATCACTTCTTTAGAAAGTGATATATTCTCTTCCCTATCCTCTACCATCATCTTTATCAACACAGTGAATAGAACCAAAGGACTATAAAAAGCACTAATAAACACAAGGTTGGTTTCTGTTAATTTCACAGAATGCTTAATATCCTCAAATTTATTTTTATAAATCAATTCCACGAATTCAAGTATTTCTAAACTATCAGATATCTTTGCTAATAGATTTTTTGATATCAGCAATTTTTCCTTTAATTCCCTTTTTGGCATATCAAAAAGCAGGTTAAATACTTTATCGCGCAATTTTTGTTCCATTTCATTAGGAAAAAGATTAATTAGAGAGGTAACTATCTCCTCGCTCACGTCTTTGGAATCCAATAAAATAAGTGCTTTTAGAACCATGGCTCTTGAATATCCATTGGAAATGGTCTTTATGGATACGTGGTCTTTTTCTAAAACTGCATCCAATTTTTCAATATAAATGAAATGAATGCATTTAAACACCTCTATCCTCTCGAGGGGTATTTTAAGATCGATCGAGAATTCGACTGATTTAAGGATAATTTTTAGGTTGTGACCTTCGCTATTTTTTCCTAGAGAAGTGACAATTTCTTCCAAGACATCGACAAACTCAATTCCATCAATGAAACAAACAATAGATTGTATAATTTCATCACTAATTTGATTTTTAGGTAAAAGTGAAGCTATTCTTAGTAAATAAATTTTTTTGTAGCAGCTCTCAATTTTATCAAACTGCATTTTGATTAATGGAAAAAGTTCATCACATTGTGGTGTTAAATCAAGAGCTGACAAAACCTCCATAGCTTCTTCAGCGGACTGATAGCCCCAAGAAATCTGGGCTGTTGACTCAAGCATCCTGCCCAATTCAATTGAAGGATCCCCTCGAATTAAATCAAAAAGGATAACTCTCTCTTCATTGTTAGAAAGTATCTCTATGAATTGCTGTAAATTGATTAAAAAATTTCCGTGTTCCTCTTTTGGAATTTCTTTTAAATAGGCATCTATGTCATCCAAAAACTTATTATTCTTTAAAAAAGTTACGAATTCCTTTGATACAATATCAAGAGAAGACATTAAATTTGGAGATCTATCAGAAAAGAATTGCCTTTGATTTATTTTTTGAAGTCCCTGATCTAAGCAGGAAAGAAAATAGTCCTTTACACAGGGATGAAAGATGTTTTTTTTTACAATGAGATGTTTATAAAAATCACATAAAGTTTTTTTTGAAATAAAGACCATCTGAAAAAAAATTGAATAGGCTTGAGAAGCCACTTTGATTAACGTTTCTGCTTTTATACGCGTGTACCTAAAATTTACACGTAAATAGGCTTCAAATTTGCTATAACTTGATTCCTTTTTGTCTCCATTAGGGAAACCTTCTAGAAAAGAACCATCTATTTCATAATTTTCTTTTGAAATTCCTAAAACCATACAACCTCCATGGACAATCTCTTAGAATCAGATATAAGATGCAATGCGTCTCTTTGCAAATAAAAAATTAGAAGTACTCTATTGCGAAATTTCATTTGCATAGAAAAAGCACATTTCGAAAAAAATTTATTGAATTTAAATAGCAAAAGTGAGAATACAGAAATTGTTCAATTAAAGGATAAAAAATGGAAGGTTCTACCCAACATTGCGAAAGGCTGAAGGCTTATAGAATTTTAGGACAATCGCGTCCTTTTGTTGATCGCAATCTTCAAATTCAACTTCCAGGGTCAGATATCCTTGAAGAAACGAACCAGCCTCAAATCTCGCTCTTCTCTCACTACCTTCCTCTACAAACCCCACTAACTTCATGTTGTGAGGAAGAACTCATGCTCAATCAAATGATGGAAGATGTGGAAAAATCTTTTCGTTCTTGGAAAGAAATGGTTCAAGAACTCCATATGCACTAAATAGTTGTTTGCTTGTTGGACAACCTTTCCTTTCCTTCCATTGCCACTTTAGAAGTATAATTTATATCTGTTGTATCTGAAGGCAATAACACAAGGATACTCTCTAATTCGCTCTATTGTTTTTTCTATGTGAGGAGCCAATTACTTCTTCTCTGTAATCAAATCATTTTTAGTCAAATTATAACAAGCCTTAATCTCTGCTCATGACTTAAATGATTACGAAATAATTCTTCCGGATGCAAGCCCTAGAGATTCAATACTATGAATCAATCTATTATTTTAATCGTTTATCTCCTAAGTCGATTGTTTCAAATTCTTCTTCAACCCAGCTCATAAAATCTCCTGTAAAGTTTTTTAACTATCAAAAATCTTTCAAGGTTTCTTTTCAAGCTTTAGTATGCTCTAGAACATAAAAATTCGACTTATGGGTAATAGGATGGGTTTGATACATCGTCCCTCTATTGAAATTTCTTTAAATTTTTTTGTTACTGCGATAAGATGTCAGATCAAAAATTAAAGAAGGAACCTAAAATGAAATTTTTTGTTTATATTTTAACCTTGCTCTTATTTTGTAAAGAGCTTTATGCAGCAGTTCCTGCCTGTTCTCAACATCAAGGAGAGATTAAACATATCAAAGGGGTGGCTTATGATTCTTTGCTTGAAGCCCATAAATTAACAGGAGATATCATCGGATCGTATGTTGTGACAGCACAAGACATGGCGTGGGATGCTGTGAAATATAGCTGTACCTATACCGAATTCTCTAAGACATTTCAGGGAGGAATTAATTACTGTAATAAAAAAGGGAAATTTTTAGCATCTAATCGATTAAACAAAGGCTTTAGCGATGTCGGTGACTTATTCTTAGATCTTTATAATAACTGTATTCTTAATCATCATAACTATCGTTCTGTATTCGAAAGAGGAAAAATTTATTTTGATAGAGGACATGTGGAGGCTTGTTTGGTAGATATGACAGATCTACTTAATGCTGGCATGGCTGATGATCTACTAAAAGACATCAAACCGACAGATTTACTCATCACAAAAGCTCAAGCTTGTTTGGAAATTGGAGAATATGAAAAGGCAATAGAAGCCCTATCTGATGTGATAAAAAAAGATCCGAAAAATAAAGAAGCTTATTTTCATCGAGCAGCCGCTTATTTTGAAACAGGTCGGTTTGATGAAGCACTTAAAGATTACCTCCTCTCTGATAAAGGGAAAGGAATGCCTAAATCTACCTTTGAGGCAACAAAAGAATTTACAAGCGCGCTATTAATAAATGTATGTCAAGGAGCTGCGGAATCAGCCATTGATTTTGTTCCTTCCCTTTGCAGTTCTGCTTATGGATTCGGAGAAACACTTTGGGCTGTTCATCCTTTAAATCCACAATCTTTAGAAAACACAAGTCAATTTGCTAGCGCTTGCTATGAAATGGCAGAATGTGTCGCTGATTATTGTCAAAATGTAGATTGGCAAACTGTAGAAGGCTATGTTGACCAGGTTAAAACATTAGGTGAACGTTTTGATAACTTAAGTGATTTAGAAAAAGGGGAATTAATTGGTTATACGATTGGTAAATATGGTGTAGATCTTTTTGCTGGCGGTGCTGTTGTTAAAAGTGTATCGACTTACCGCAAGCTTCGTACCGCTAATAGACTATGTACCTTAGAGGCCATGGCTGTTTCTAATGCTAATAAAGAAGCCGTTGTTACCTCCTCATTAAAACATGCATCAGAAAGAGAATCATTTTTTAAAAATGTTAAACTAGAATGGGATAAACAGAATAAACATGTGATTGGTAAACATAATTATCAACCTGGAAAGAGTATCTTTGAACATCCTAATGCAGAAGATTTACTGAAAAAATATAGTGGAAAAGGAAAGCCTGTTAGAGGAAATTTCGGAGAGTCTGGGTATCAGGAAATAATAAATTTCGAAGAATTTATAGGATATAATATTTGTGATCAAACAGGAGAAAAAATACCTACTACGTGGGGAAAAATTCATTATTCTAAAAATAAGGCTCATATAGTTCCTACGAGGCCTAAGCAATGATTTTTTTTGGCACAAATCATATGCTCAATTCAGTGATGGAAAATCCTTTAAAACTAGAAACACCTTTAGGTAATATAGTATTTAAGGCTACAATTAATGAAGCCCATTTTAATTCAAATTCTTTAGAAATTGTTAAGTGCAATGTACTAGATTGTTATTTAAGTTCCTTGAGAAGCAACAATTGCGAGGTAGAGTGTTTACGAACTAAATTTAATCCTGTTCTACCTCCTGATATGAAGGTAGATGAATGTTTTGCGTTTATTTGGAGAATTCAAGCTTTAGAAAATTTGAATATAAGTTTACAATGCCTCTTAGAAACCAGTTTAATAGGCTCTCCTGATTCAGGCGAACATTTAATTGCTCAATCCTTTGAGCATAACTCAATAAACTTATCTATTGGAACTGAAGATGAAGAGAAAATTGAACTTCGAGCTAAAAATAATGATTGGGTTCCTCATCGCTTTCAAACCACAATAATTTCAGATAATATTCGTTATCTAGATCAAGGTTTAGAAGTGCATTTTTCATTGTTGAAAGGAGAAAAAATTCAAATACAATTTATTGCTGCTTGGGTTTTAAAAACAAATAACGACTTATCTACTTGGTATGCTGTTGAGCAGTCTACTATAGAAATTCTCAATCAAGTGGGCTTTTATTAAACCCCGACTTGGCCCCTAAATTCTGCGATAAACTGTTTAGAATAAAGACTAGGACACACACGACGGACAAGGCATGGTCCTATGTCGTGTGTGTCCTGGTTTATTCTAAACGGACTATGGCAGAGCTATAACAAATCAGAAATTCGGGTGAAGCTAATGATTTCTATAAATTCTTCCAATAAAATAAGTTGATGGGTGTAATTTCGGGATAACCTATCGGCTG
>JBEPVL010000054.1:0-14817 GCA_041691035.1 Chlamydiota bacterium | reverse complement strand
ATTTGTATAGATAGTATCAGATATGTATAGATTTATGCAAGCTGTTTCTAACCCCAGGATTTCGCCTTTACGCATATCCGTAGATAAAGCTAATAAGACGATAGGGAAGAGATGTTTACAGGAACTTTGTTGACAAACTTCCAGAAGTTTAGCCTTCTCCTCTTGACTGAGAAATCTCTCTCTTCCTCGTGGTTCTTTTAATTTACTGATATTTTTTAGAGGAGAGGTTTGAAGTAAGCGCCATTCTTTGACGGCGAGGTTAATAACTGCGCTAAGGCTAGATAAATAACGATTGACTGTGGCAGGAGAACGAGGTGACCTAAGCTATCTATTATACACACTATACACATGTCATTCAATGGTGGTCTTTGTTTTCTGTCAACCATCCCTTTCTGCGAACTTTTACAATTGTAGAAAGTAGTCAATTAGATACAATCAAAATTAAAATTAGCAAAATCATCTACCTAGCCAAAAAGAGTATAAGTTAGTGAAACTTTATAGAAGTTAAAAAGAACATTTGATTGAAAAATTAAAAGATTCGGAATACGCGTCTGCTATCTTAATGCATGTCTAGAAGAGAGTTTAAAGCTAAAGATATGAGTGTTGTAGAAGCAAATGGAGGTATGGCAGAAATTACCTCAAAGATGGAAGTCAGTGGAGAAAGCTTTTACAGAAGTCTTTCCTCAAAAGGTAAAGCAAGATTTTCTACTCTTGTCTTCAGTGCATTCTTTTTCAACACAATTGGTTAGTGCTGTGCGGGATTTGTGCATAATCGCTAAAAAACGAATAAAACGACAAAATCTCAACACAGCATCAGTATTACTGACTCATGTTGGGAATGACGTGGAAAGGGATTAGAAAAGAACGGAAGAGGTAGGATTCGAACCCACGGTCCCCGGAGGGGACTTCTGTTTTCAAGACAGACGCATTCGGCCACTCTGCCACTCTTCCGTGTAAAAGGCCATACTCTCTTGCTTCTAGGCAAAGAGAATATGATTTATAGTCGTTCAGATGATTTTCTGTCAACAGGATTAACTAAATAAAATTCAAAAAAAATTTGTTTGAAAATGGCTGATTCTTTTGAGAAAAGGCCCAAGTTTTTCGAAAAGATGCGCATTGTAATCCCAATTTAATTTTTAATCAAATTCTATTAACTAATATTATGAAAATATAATACTACTTAATTAAAGGGTTCTTTTGTAATAATAAAAGTGTGTAGATTAGTTAGTTGTTGATATTAATCTATTGGAGGCTGATATGACTACGCATTCACAGGTAAGCTTCAATGAAGCGATTGAAATTCTCTCTCACCTTATTAATATCGATCTGGAAAAGAATTTCGATATCCTACAACTTAACCTGCCTAACCATTCCCTTAATTGGGTAGATGAGTCTTCTAGTCTGATTCAAATGAAGACCATCAAATTTATCTATCAGACCATCTATAATTACATGCGAGAAGTATATGGAGATGATCATCAGCTGATAAAAGATCCCGCAACGATTGAAGGGATCAAATCCATTATGATTCTTGTAGGGGATTCCGCAAAAAAACTAGAAAAATTGACTGCTTTATTCGATCAGCAGGTCGATATTCAAGAGCTAAAGGAATATAAGCAGTTGCAAACCTTCTACGCATCCAAAATCTCAAAGCAAGTGGAACAAGAACTCATGGGGGAATGGGTATTTGGAATTCTCAAAAAAAACCCTATTATCTCATTAGAAGAACAAATCAATCCACTATTTAAAGCAACAGAGGTTAACCACGTTTTTATTGACCTTGACTCAGTAAAAAAAGATTTAGATTATGAATTGTTTTTTATTCGCAAACAAGATGGCAGCAGGTTTTTTAATCCACGCCTTGTAAGAAATTTAAAGTTGGTATGTGACTTTGGAGGATTTCAACCGGATCACATTGAACTAGGTTTAGATCCACTCTCTGAGTGGATTGATCGGATGCTTCAAGCAGGAGCAATGCAGATCATAAAAAAAATTGCTCCTTATACGTCCCATTACTATCAAACATCAAAGCGGTATAAAAACTTAGATATTGTCCAGTCATTGAATAAGGCGCTTTTAGCTTTGATGATGAGCTCTCATGAGACTAATTTATCTAAATACTCACCTGTTAAAACCTGTATGGAGTACTATCTAGATTTTCAGGCCTTTTTGCGGCAGTCAATGCACTCAAACACATTCCAAAGATGGCTAGCCTATCCTCCCGGAGCATCTAATGAAGCAGCAATTAGCATTATTGAACTTGTTCAGGCTATTTGTAATGCCATATTCTCTCAGCAAAACCTCTTGAGTGAAATTCATCCACAGATCCAAGAATTCATTCGGAAAAATCAGGGAGAGGAAGTCGTTGAAGGTAGAAATTCAAAAAAACAAGAGAATCTGTATGGAGAGATGTCTAGATGGACAAAGAAATTTCTAAGTGGCCCTCTGCATAAAGTACTAGATGTTCTAGAAGAGGGTTCATGTCATACATTCGATCCTGTTTTTCAATCGAATATTCCGTATAAAATTTTTGATATGATTTGGGATGAAAATCGGATTAGCAATTTAAGAATTCCTTCGCCTACAATTCAAGAGTTTATCGACCGTGCTAGCATAGTGGAGGAATTTAAGGCTTTTATTCGGTTTCTTTCTGTCCAGGGCATGCCTAAAAAGCATCTAGTCTTTAATTTACAAAATCGCACAACTTGGCTTGAGCATGCAAGGTGTGTCGCTTTGGAAGAACTCCAAAACAATGAAGACCTAAATAAATCTCTCTGTGTCGTTACTTTGGCTAACGACACAGACTTTAAAAATCAAGAGCCTCCTTATTCAGAAATCAATCAGAGCGCTGTCTTTTTTCAAGTTTTTAAAGAACATCTATTTGGAAGTCAGTCGGGATTTTACTTTCCAAAAAATATTTCTAGCGAAAAGTTAGAAGATTTTGTGGATGCAGCCCTCCCTGCTATTCATCAAATTTTCTTTTCCGGAAAAAATGTTCTTTCAACCGAACAACGCATTGATTTTATCGAGATATTTTATCTATTTTTACAATTAAAATTGATTGAGCTGGTAAAGCCGTCTTCATTTAGTTTAACATGTAAAGATGGATTGGACTTAGGGATAAGCATGAGCGCAGGCTTATTCACCATGCTCACCTTTATTATAGAAGGAAAATTTCAAAAGCATGATATTGAGTTTCTCCATACATTGCTTTATGGACCTATTTTTATCAACAGAGAAAGATTGATGATCTCAAAGCATTTTCAGCGATTTATTAACTATTTAAAAATCACTGAAAATGCGATTGAGGAGAGGGGATATGATCAATTTAAAAAACTCATTCAAGAGAGGCTTGATCCTTGTTTTGAGACTTCTCTTTTTAAAGTACGGGTGATCCTACCTAATTAAAACGGGTGGTCCTACCTAATGATTACCTTTTAGAGTTTATAAAGTTTGGTGAATTTTGTGGAAAGATAGTCTAAATAGGCTTTCGAAGATAATTCTTTTCCAGAGGCTTGTTCAATAAGTTCCTTAGACCCATAGAACTTTCCATGGCGATGGATTTTTTCTCCCAACCAGTCTTTTACAAAGATTAACTCACCATTCTCAATTTTTTTCTCCCATGATGGATTTTCACTTTGGAAAGTCTCAAATAAATGAGAAGCATAAATATTGCCTAAAGTGTAGGTCGGGAAGTATCCAATCCCTCCCATCGACCAGTGGATATCTTGCAGACAACCTTCTTCGTAAGTTGATGGAGTAATTCCTAGATATTCTTTCATTTTGCTATTCCAAATTTCTGGAATTTCTCTGATTTTAATCGATCCTTCTATCAATCCCCGTTCTATTTCAAAACGAAGAATCACATGTAAAGGATAAGTAAGTTCATCTGCTTCAATTCGAATAAAGGAAGGATTGACTTTGTTGATTGCTTGATAGAATGCATCAAAAGAAACATCTTTGATGGCTCCCTTAAATGTTTCTTGCAAAATTGGAAAAAAATACTTCCAAAAAGGGCGACTCATGCCGATGCGTGTTTCCCACCAACGTGACTGACTTTCATGTACTCCTAAAGACCGAGAGTCACCAAGGGGAGTTCCATACCATTCTGTAGGGAGTCCCATTTCATAAAGCCCATGTCCAGCTTCATGTAAAACGGCAAAAATATTACTCATCAGAGAGGTGGGGTGAATACGGGTGGTGATCCTACTGTCAGTTGGATGTGAGGCAGAAGAAAAAGGGTGGACTGATTCATCCAATCGCCCATACTTTAAGGGAAAACCCATTTGATTGAGAATCTGCTTGCCGAAAGCGATCTGCTTCATGTGGTCCCATTTCCCATGAAGAAATTCATTGTTAACAGGCTTATTTTCAATTTTTTTCAATAAAGGGGTCAAGGCTTGTCGAAGAGAATTAAAAAGAGACGAGACTTCTTTTGTCGTCATCTCAGGTTCATATTGATCAAGAAGAGCATCGTAGGGGTGTTCCTTAAAGCCAAGTAAGTCTGCCTTTTTTCGATTCATCGATACAATCTTTTCAAGAAAAGGAGCAAACTGCAGAAAGGCATTGTTTTTTTTTGCGGACCTCCAGGCAACGATAGCTTGAGAAGTGAGTTGAGTCAGATCTTCAATAAATTTTGTTGGAAGTGCAGTGTTATGCAGATAATCCCTCCTCCATTCACGCAATGCCGCCTTTTGTTGAAGTGAAATCGATTGCGTGTTGTAGGCACCTGTTTTAATCTCAATTAATTTACTGAGGGCATTCCCATATTTCTTGCCTGTCTTCAAGCGATGTGTAATCCCAGCTAAAGTTTTGAGTTGTTCTGCACGAATGGAAGAACTCCCTTCTGGCATATAAGTTTCTTGATCCCAATCCAAAAGTGAAGTGACTCCTTCAAGAATACGTATTTGTTTCGATAGGCTCATTAAATGTTCAAAATTTTTTTCTATAGGGTTCATTTTCTCCACCTTTGTATTAATTAACGCTGCTGCTGCCCTTCTTCGAACACAAAAATTCTTTGGATACGAGGTCCGAGGCATGTGATCAATTCATGAATAATTGAATTTCCTGACTGGGCTAAATTTTCTGGGGAAAGGTAGTTTCCTAGCTCATCTTCGCCAAAAATAAGAACAGGATCTCCTACCTTTATGTTGGGGATGTTTGAGACATCAACCATCATATAGTCCATGCAAATATTGCCAACCATGGGTGCATTTTGACCAGCAATTAAAACAGAAGCCTTACCGCTATAATTGCGATGGAATCCATCAAAATACCCTATGGGGAGAACTGCAATCCGTTGATTGTCATGTTCAACGAGATAGCTACGGCCGTAACTTACCGACTCACCAAGGTGGCAGATATTAATTCCAACAATTCGAGAGGTGAGTGAGAGGGCCAATCTTAATTCTAGAGTTTTTTCAACAGTGCTAGAGGCATGCAATCCATATAAAGCTAATCCTATTCTCACCATGTTATAGTGGGGAAGATGAAAGCGAATGGCAGCGCTTGAATTAGAGGCATGCTTCCAAGGTGGATTGATACCATGTCCTTTCAGTAGATCGATGATAGAATCAAAAAGGGTAATTTGTGAATGGGTAAAGGGATCATGAGAAGCATCATCAGCGCAGGCAAAGTGAGTCATCAAACCTTCAAGTTTAAGGTAGGCCTGAGAGGTAATGAACTGGGCAAGTTCAAGAGCCTCCTCAGGTCGACAGCCAAATCGTCCCATTCCGGTGTTGACATGTAGGTGAATTTTTATGCATTTATTTTCTTCCTTTGCCTTTTCAGCTAGCTTTTGAATAAGAGCTAAATCGCTGACTCCTACTTCGAGATCCCATTTTACAACTTTGGGAACCTCATAAATGGCTGCATTAATAGAAAAAATTGGCTGTGAAATGCCTGCTTGGCGTAAACATACTCCCTCATCAACATAGGAAACTCCTAAAATATCAACTCCGCACGAGATGAGGTATTTTGCCATTCGCGAATCACCAGTTCCATAAGCAAACGCTTTAATCACCGCCATGATCCGTGTGTCGGAGGGTAATTTCTTTTTGATTAGACTTAAGTTTGCTTGTATTGCAGAAAGATTAACAATTAAAAGATTATTAGAGATCCCTTCATTAAAGGCATGAAAGAGGTGTTCAAAAGGGATTTTTCTTTCGCCTTTGATGAATACAAGATCATTTGCCTGAACATAATTATTTAAAAAGGACAGAGCTGTGTGCTCATCTGGAAAGGAGTGGATTTCCCCGTCTGGCTTATGTTTCTGAAAAGATTCAATTAAAGAAGCGAAAGGGTGATTTCCATAAAGAAGAAGATGTTTGATATTGGAATGAGCTAAAATTTCTCCAATATGTTCGTATTCCTGTTGAAGATGTGAAGATTGACTTCGCATCCCTCCGAATGCAAAAACTCTTCGGCAATGCAAAGGAGATTGGTTAAGGAATCTAAGACAGCGGATCATAGATTGAGGGTCGGAGCAATAGCTATCATTGAGAATGTGTGTGCCTTTAGGTGAGCTCCACAATTCAGTTCTAGAGGGCTCTTCACGTAGTTGACGTAAGACGTTGATGATATTTCCAAATGAAATACCTAAGAGATAAGCAGCTTTGGTACAGATATTAATGAGGTTAATGTAATAGTTCGAAGATCCAGGTAACGTGCCGTTAAAAGACGGACAATTAGGAAAAGAAAGAGTATAATTTCGATGGTTAATAGAGTCTCTAACAGCATTAGGAAGTTCTTTTGAAACCAGATCCCAATAATGAATTTTTTTGAGATGAGGGATTTCGATTTTAAATTCTTTGGAGATTAGAGTCCACCCGGATTTGTGTGTAGATAAAATAAGTTTGGAAAGTTCACTAAGCAAAACATCCATTGTTTCTAATGTAGCAAGATGTTTCTTTCCAATAGGCGTTAAAATGGTAAAATCAGGTTGAATGAGTTGACTTAAGGTATCCATCTCCTCTTTTTGAGAGATTGCAGCTTCAATAATAGCAAATTTGTGTTCATGTTTAATTGTGAGAAGGCTTAGTGGAACGCCAATTTGACTATTAAAACTTTCAGGGGATCCTGTTGTCAGGTATTGTGTTTGGAGAAGTGCCAGGAGAAGGTCCTTAACCATGGTTTTTCCAAAAGAACCGGTGATTCCTATAATTTTCACCGGTAGATGTTCTCGATAACATTGGGCAATTTCTTGTAGGGCTCTTAGGGGGTCTTCAACTCTAAGTAAGGTGATGGGAGGGAGATTTGGAGGGGCTTGCCATTTTTGAGAAACAAGGGCAAATTTAACTCCTTTTCTAGCCGCTTCTTCCACAAAGTCATGTCCATCATCATGCTGACCCTTTAGTGAAACGAAAAGAGTGTTGCTTGAGTTGATCCGTCGTGAATCAATCACGAGCTGCTGAATGATTGAAGAGCCTGCTTTGAAGCCACCAGCAGGTCCAAAACCTTTCCAAAGTTTTAAATCAAAGGGATCCATTCTCTCTATTCTCCTCGACTCGTCATTTCTGTGCTTAACACTATATGTCGGATAAATCCGATAAAAACAAGCGCACACTAAAGAAGCGAATTTTGCAACTCCCTCTAAAGGTTTATTTTAAAACCGAAAAATGATCTTCCGATAAAAACGCACTATAAAAAATAAGAAAATTCCCCAAAATGGTATCACAAATGAAATAAAGGGAGTCAAAACCTGCCTTCTAGCAACCACTGTCGTTGCATCGAGTAACATATAAAAAGCAATAAATCCAAAGAGAGAGCAGACATAGATAAGAAATAAGGGTTGTTGCCTTGAAAATCTAATGCAAAAAGGTCCAGGGCCAATGATAGCTAGAAAGCAGAGGAGAGGTGTGAATAACTTCCAGTACAAGGCTGTCAAAACCCTGCTTTCCTTTTCTGTCATATTCCCTGAAATGGTGTTTGTTTGTTGAACGAGTTCAGACAGGGATAAGATATCAGGTTCAAATAGTGCCGACTGAAGAATCTCGGGTGCAAAGATCATTTTTTCAAACGAAAAACTAGGGTAGGAAGAAACTTGAAAGAGTTCACCTTGAGGTGTGCGCTCAATGTGATCTACATAATGTCCAACGGGGGGGCTTGTCTTAGGGAATAGATATTTTATGCGATAAATGCTATCTATGGATTCCACCCAAAATACATCAAAAAACCGCTCTAACTCGCTATCATATTTTTGAAAGATAACAGAAGACCCATTTTCAAGAATGATGTTATGAGCTGGTAGAGGGGCGGCATGTTTCGATTTCTGATGTTTTGTTGTCTCCTCAATGCGACGCAATTTTTTTAAAGCTGTAGGCAATAGGAATTGTTCATTAGCCAAAAGTAGCAAACACATCAAAGTCGCAAACAAAAGAAAGGGTCGAAAGAGAGATTTAAGTTGAATACCTCCTGCCATTAGCGCAACAAGCTCGTTTCGCATATTTAACGTGGTCATCGTTTTAACAAAGGCTATGAGGATAGCGATAGGAATGATAATTTCTGCCCTACTTGCAAATATGTATGAGTAGTAGCGGAAAAACGTCTGTCCTTTAATGTGAATGGTATGGTTAGAAACAGCGCTTGTATGGCTTGCGTAATCTATGAGCACATACAGTCCATAAAAACAGAAGAGAAATAAGAAAAATACTTTTAAGAACTCTTTGAGGAAGTAACGCTCCCAGATTTTTGGCTTCATACTAAAATTCCCAAAGATAGGCGTCGTAAATAAAGTATAGATAGAAGGATGATGACCAAATGCGGAACTAGATAGAGGATAGCTGTCAGTTGGATACGATGATCCACTCCCTTAGCAAGAAAAAATGCAATCAGGTAGAGTAGTGTAAGGGCAATAATATAGAAAATAGAACGAAATGATTTCTTTCTACCAATCTGTATGCTAAAAGCTGCCCCCATCATAGAAAAAGAGAACACTGCAAGGGCCAGAGATAGGCGTTTAAGGACTTCGCTATAACTTTCATTAAGACTTTTTCGTATTTGCTCAATATGATCATCAGGTAATCGATTTTCACGAGCCGACTTTAATGCTGCTCCTTGTTTGTTCATCCGTTCTGTAAGCAGTCCGTGTCTTAGGTAGTCGTTATTAATGGTGAGAGTTTTTCTTTGTATTAAGCCAGCAAAATCGTGAACTTGGGATCGAGCTGATCCTGTATTTTCAATGAATAAATCATCAAATGACCCTTCTTCATCATGAGGGAAGCCAATAATCAAAGAAGCATCGGTTGTTTCTAATGCTTTTGCGTTTACGCTAAGGTGTTTGGCGACAAATAAATTCAGGCGCTTTGATTTAAGATTGGGGATAGCAAGGATCACATGGCTTGCGGACTCTCCCACATGAGAAGGACCGAGAACATCAAAATGAAATCCCTTTAACCGCATAAGGTGTTTATTATTCAATAGGAGCAAAGGGTTAATAGAACGGAGTTCATTTTTTAGCAAATTTGTTTTTAAATGCGATTCAGAAGCAACTTCAGAAATAATCCAAAAATTTAGAATTGCAAGAAAAGAGGCACAAAAAAGTATAGGAGAAAGAATCGCTTTTATAGAGAACCCTGAAGCGCGTAAAGCGATGAGCTCATGAGAAGAAGAAAGGCGTTGCATGAGCAGCACTGAGGCAATCAAACAGGAGAGGGGGATAGCGATGGGTAAAATATAGGGAATTTGATGAAAGGTAAAAAGAAAAATATAGAAAAAGGGTGCCCCAAGCGTTGCAAAATGAGCAATATCATCCAATCGGATTGATAATAAAATGGCTATAAAAGCTGCAATACAAGCAATAGAAATTTTTAGATATTCTAAGCTTAGGTATCTCCAAATAATCGGCATAAGACCTTAAATCAATGAATAGTTGGTTGAAATAATAGCATATTTTGGCATAATTAGGTAAGAGCTAGTTAAAGATCTTCTAATTATATAGTTTAATTAGCTCCTAGTGCATCCATTCGCAGTAAAGAGGTGGGTAACAAATGTCTTATGAATGGTTTGTCATGATTGATGGAGTCAAACAGGGCCCTTTTACGAAAATCCAATTACGTAATCACCCACGCATTACCCCTGACTCTCTTGTTTGGAGGCATGGATTTTCTATTTGGCTTCCGATAAGAAAGATAAAGGAACTCGAAGATCTTTATAAAGACATTCCTAAACCATCCTCCAATCAACCCGAGGAAGGCGATGGGATTGTAAGCGTGGAGGCAAGTCAAAGTCCTGCAACTTTGACAATGCGATTTGATCCATTTCAGTTTTTTATCTTTGCTTTTTTAGTTTTATTATTAGCTATTTTCCTCTATATTAGATTGCATGCTTAATTACAAATCGCTTGTTTCTTTTCTTTGTACACAGTGTCTACCCAATTCTAAACTGCTATTGGCTTTATCAGGAGGGCCTGATTCTATATACCTCCTTCACGCTCTTCTTAGATGCCGTGAAGAGTTTCCATTTGAATTAGGAATCGCCCATGTTGATCATGGATGGCGGGATGTCAGTGGTGATGAAGCTCTTCAGTTAAAGTTGTTGGCAGATTCTTATGCTATTCCTTTCTATTTAAAAAAGTTAAATCCCAACACTTTGAAAGGGAATTTAGAGGCTGCTTGTAGAGAAGAGAGATATCGTTTCTTTAAAGAAGTATGTCTTTCCCAAAGCTATTTTGGAGTGTTTGTTGGACATCATTTCGATGATAAGGTAGAGACAGTTACGAAGCGTTTATTTGAGGGGGCGCATTGGAGTCACTTCAACGGTTTAAAACCAAAAACTATTTTGGATGGCCTTTTAATTTTTCGTCCCCTTTTAAAAGTAAAAAAAAAAGATATTCTTAGCTATCTTGATAAAAAAAAAATAAGTTACTTCATCGATTGTACAAATGTTGATGAAAAATTTAATCGCGCACGAATTCGACATACCCTCCTGCCTCAACTTTCAAAATCCTTTGGAAAAAATATTGATGAGAATATTTCTATTTTAAGTGGCGAAATGGAAGAGCTTTCCCTTTATTTTGAAAGCCGTTTAAGACTGGATATGCAAAAATGGATTAGAGAAGCTTCTGGATATGCTTTTGAATTAGATAAAAATCACTGTTTTCATCTTGTTGAATTAAAGTGGATGATTCGAAAAAAAATCGAGGAACTCGGACTCTTTCTTTCCCGTGAAATAATCCATGCAGCTGCTAAGGGCTGGTTATCTTTAAGTAAACATCTGATTTTTCAGACAAGATCAACCAAAGTAACTGTACAAAGACAGAGGTTGCTTATCGTTTATGAAGGCCATAATTTTGAAAACAATTCTTAATTTGATATGATTTTTTTTCAAAAACCGGTAAATATTGAATGACAATCGGCAGTATGTTAGAATTTCTTGTTTGTAGGAATATACTCGTTATAGCTCAAATTTCCTATCACAGTGTTTTAAAATTAGAGTTAGTAGACTGAGTTTTTCCAGTCATCCAAAAAAATAGATCGATAATTTGACAATGTAGGATGTTTATGTCAGACGACAATAAGCAAGATTTTAAGAAAGGGATTTCAAACAGCCTTGTATGGTTGCTATTAGCGGCATTCCTGTTTGCACTCATGCTACAAAACTTCATTGATACTAAGTTTGCAAAAGTTTCCTTTAGCTATCAACTTGAGCATTTACACAATCTTCAGCTGATCCAACCCGAAGAAAGCAGAAAGATAGCTCTCAATGATAACTTAGTCACTTTCAGCGGAAAATTTCGGGATCGATTGACGGATGAAGGAAAAACTCGCTACAAATTTTTGGATTTACTTAACTCTAATCACGAACTCAAAGCAGAGAAAGATCAAGTTAACTCCGAACTCAAGACCTTAAAGGGAAAGATTAACGATTCAGCTACACTCTTCCTTCAATTGAGTGCGATCCCTATCCCTCAAGGAGGATTTGTTGTTATTGACGACCTCTACAATATATCTAGTGAGAATCATTCTGTTGTCATTAAAGAGATTCCCTCTACCACCATAGAAAATTTGCCTGCAGTCAAAGCTAAAGCGCTTGAGATTCAGAGAAACCTTAATGATAACGCCTTAAAATCGTTGCAAAATTCCCTAACCGCTTTGGTTAGAGAGTTCAGGTCCTCAACATTGGGCATCGGTTCCGAGTCAGTTAAACAAACGCTGAAAGGACTAGATCAATCTTTAGCTGAAGCAAACGAACTCCAAAGCAACCCTTCTAAACGGTTTTCATCCTATTTTGGTATAATTGATGAGCTGCAATCCGTTGTTTCAGAACTTGATCAAGACGAAGATCATATAAAATTAGGTAAATTACGTGCAGTCAGAAATTATAAAGAAACGCTTGATGAGTATAATCAACTATCAACACGATTAGACGATAATCAAATTCAACTCGATAAAGCACGTCAAGCTGTTGCTAATGTATTATGGTATTTTAATAACCAAGAGATTTCAACAAGGTCTCTTGAGAAGCAAGAACCTGAGGTTTTTGCACAGTGGTTTGCAAAGGGAAAAGAGGAATGGAATAATTTTTCTCATAACCGAGGGGGAATCTTTAGAGCCCCTGACCAGCCCTTAAATTCAATACTAGAAAAAACCTTTAAAAGTGAAGAGCCAACGCCCAATTATTTTAATTATCTGCTGACAATGCTGCCGATTCTACTCGTTCTCTTTGCTCTCTGGTCTGTTTTTGCCAGACAAATGAAAGGAATTGGCAATACAGCAATGAATTTTGGAAAATCTCCCGCAAAACTGATGAATAAAGGAGATAATAAAATCACATTCAAGGATGTTGCAGGTGTAGATGAGGCTCTAGAAGAACTTCAAGAGATTGTCGAGTTTCTTAAAAATCCGCAAAAATTTACCTCTTTAGGCGGTCGTATCCCTAAAGGAGTATTATGCATTGGACCTCCAGGAACGGGTAAAACTCTCATCGCTAAAGCAGTCGCAGGCGAGGCCGATCGCCCTTTCTTTTCAATTTCCGGATCTGATTTTGTTGAAATGTTTGTGGGTGTGGGTGCAAGCCGAATTAGAGACCTCTTCGATCAAGCGAAAAAAGCAGCTCCTTGCATTATATTCATGGACGAGATCGATGCCGTGGGGCGTCATAGGGGAGTAGGAATTGGAGGAGGGCATGATGAACGCGAACAAACTCTCAATCAGCTTCTTGTTGAGATGGACGGCTTCGATACAAATGAAGGAGTCATCTTAATGGCTGCAACAAACCGTCCTGATGTATTAGACAAAGCACTTTTAAGACCGGGTCGATTCGATCGTAGGGTTGTCATTAGCCTCCCTGATATTAAAGGACGCTTCGATATCCTAAAAGTTCATGCTCGTAAAATAAAAATGGATCCTTCTGTAGATCTCATGGCAATTGCTCGTAGTACTCCTGGATCTTCTGGTGCAGATCTCGCCAATATTCTTAACGAGGCAGCACTACTGGCAGCTAGAAGAGGGCGTACAGCCGTGACAGCTCAAGAAACAATTGAAGCGCGTGATAAAGTCATTTATGGAAAAGAGCGAAGAAGCCTAGAGATTGATGAAAATGAAAAGAAAACAACAGCTTATCATGAATCCGGTCATGCTGTCGTTGGTCTTGTCGTTAAAAGTGGAGATCCTGTAGATAAGGTCACCATTATTCCTCGAGGTTTTTCTTTAGGTTCAACCATGTTTCTCCCTAAAAAGAATCGGACTTCCTACTGGAAGAAAGAACTGCATGATCAGCTAGCCGTTCTAATGGGAGGACGTGTTGCTGAAGAGATTTTCGTACAAGATGTTTCTAGTGGCGCTCAACAAGATATTGAAAGAGCGACTCAGTTGGCACGACGAATGGTATGTAAGTGGGGAATGAGCGATAAACTAGGAGCTGTATCGTACGATGAAAGCTCTGATTTTAGCCAAACAGGCTATGGTTATGGTATGGGTGAAAGTCACGATAAAACGTACTCTGATGAAACAGCTAAAGCTATTGATTTAGAAGTAAGACGTATTATGGACGATGCTCATGAATTCGCAAAAACCATCATATTAGAATACAAAGAGCAAGTTGAGTTAATGATGCAAATGTTGATGGAATTCGAAACCCTTGATAGCGAAGATGTTCAGGAAATTGTCATCAAAAAAACTTGGGATATGACGAAAAAACGTGAAAGACTCAAGTTGGCTGATAATCTTCACAAAAGAGATCCTTCAATGCCGCCTCCACCCCCTCCGCGTGATGCAGGTTCTATAGGTTCTCAACCTTTGGAAAATAGCACAGGCTAAGAACCCAGCTTAAAGTCCAAAATCGTGGTGACTATCGTTTTTCAAAGAACTCAACTCAGAGCGAAAAACGATTTATTTTGTATTAAAATAAAATCTATGTCATCTATTTCAATTGAGAGGCTGACGCATTTTAAACGTCATTTTATATTCTCTAGAGTATTAGGAGCTCACCACTCCCTTCCTCTCCTTTTTTCTTTCTATAATATCTGTAAATAAATTTAATTTTTATTTGAGGGGTTAGAAACAGTGTATGCGACTTTCCTTGTGGTCAAATTTTTGATAAAGGTGTGACTTTGAAAACAGGGCAGGCTCCTGTGCAAAAATATATTGATGAATTAATTCAACTAGTAAAAGATAAAAAAGTTGTCCTCGATGATATTGAGATACATACATTGCCTTTAGATAAAGCAGAATATGCTTATGAAATTTTCAATAACAAACAAGATAACTATGTTAAAGTTATTTTAAAGCCATAAACCAAAGCAAATTCTTCAATTAAACATGACACACCGCTACTTATTATCTATACAAATCTACTCATAACAGAGGAGAGTGATAGAAC
>JBEPVL010000053.1:0-14914 GCA_041691035.1 Chlamydiota bacterium | reverse complement strand
ATTTGTATAGATAGTATCAGATATGTATAGATTTATGCAAGCTGTTTCTAACCCCGGTTAGCCTTTCCTTTTTTTCAATTCTAGTGCTCTCTACTTTGTTGTTTAAAATTTCTTTTGGATGATATATGAAATCATCAGCTAAAGAAAAGGAGCTTCTGACTATTTCAAAAAAGGGCTCGATTTTTAGGTCACTATTCACGGGAAAAGTGGAGATAATAGCATTTTTTAGGCCCTCTTCGATAGAGTTAACTTTTAGGGGAATCCAAAAAGAACGTGCACTTACAGTAAACCATGAATTATCTTCATAATAAAAAGTAAGAGGGTTATTTAATGAAAATAAATCCTTTTCCAAAAAATTAAAGGGATTAATCGATGTCGTAAGATTTGTCATAAAATCTATTTCCCTAGAATGAGAATAATGAATAAAATTATTGTATACACCATTTGCTGTTGTGAGCTTTTTTATTAAATATAAAGTGTCTCCGCTAGCAATTAATCCATTTATGAAATTGTCTAATGACGAAGATGTAATCAATTCCTCAAAAAAATGCAAATTACTTTTTTCACCAGTTCCTGGAATCAATTTAATTTGATCTTCTAGCTGAAGAGGTTGTTTAATGTACAAACGCCCTAGAAAGAGTCTATGGATTCCAGTATATGTTTTTTTCTCAACTCCAGATTCATTGTAATTTTCCGAAATACTTATAAAGGAAAGCGGGATCAGTTGGTGGGTTTCTTTGAGAATAATAAAGGGATGATTGATTAGGTCTAAACCGCTTACCCATGGGGCAAGTTTTTCGAATACATGCACTGTCTTTATATCTACTTGACTTTCAGCTTGGGATATATGTCTAAAATAAATTTTTAACGACTCTTCACCTTTTATCAGTGGAAAGGTGGTGGTAACCAGTCCGTCATTAATAATAATAGTCGATTGCCTGTGTTCAACCTGACTCAATATTTTTTTTATATTTCCAAGAATAAAACAAGAATGCAGATTCCAATTTTCTACAGATTTTTGTTTACTTAGGATTCCACTCACTTCCTCTAAAGTAAATCCCATTGCTTCTTTATCTAATGACCCATGCCCGGCCCAAATAATATGCTTTTTGACAGCCGTGTCTAAGACTTTAATAATAGCTTCGCTTGACCAACGTTTGCCTTCGTAGCGTATGTTTGCAATAACTTTGGAAGCTTCTTGATCGAAAAATTTAAAGGAAAGTGACTCATAATCTTCTAATTGAAGTAAGGAGTGCAAGGCAGGATCTGGTAAAAGAACGACAAGATCACACTCCTTATGCCGAAAAAATTCCCATTTTCCCTTGGATACTTCTTGGAATGCCTCACTATAGAACTCGCGAGATTCCTGAAGACCTATATTACTCTTTGCAAATCGACATCCTATGATCATGCTAACTAACACTGTTCCTGGAATAATCATTGTCTGCCGTTGGATTATGCCAAAAGCCGCTCGATAGATCATGGCTCCTCGAGTAGTCCCTGAATCAATATCGGTAATTAAGAGAAGAGGTAGCACATCATTTTTTTTTCTCCAACTAATAGTTCGTTGGCTTTTAGCAATTCATTTACAGAATTTGCAAGGTATTTAGAATTTACCGTGTCTAAAGTACCAGCATAACTTGAAAAAGCTTTTCTAAATCGGTTAAGGTCGACCTGTAAGCTTTCTCTATTTTCGGTTTGATCTAAAGTTTTAAAATAAACCTCCATCATTTTGCTGATAATTGCATCCGTAAAGGTTTCAACCTTTTGTGAATAAAGTGCTAGATCTGAACCAAAAAATGCTTTTCCTTCAGAAACCTGTTCTATAGATTGAATTAATTCAGGGAGTGTTGTTGGTGAAAATGAGATAATTTCGTTCATATTTGACTCCTCATAACTTAAAATTTATTCTAAAACAAATTATAGCATCTACTAATTTTCTTTCAAAATCAATTAGATATTGATACAAATAGACATTTATCAATACTATTTTTCTAATAAACATTAGAGTGAATTGCAAAAAATATTTAAGTGTTTATACAGCGACTCATTTGGGTACAGCCATTACCACAGAAAAATCTCTTTATAAGTATTTTGTATAGATCTCCGGTCTAAGCATGTGAGATATAAATTTTCTACAAGCATCATTTTTTTTGTTCAAAAACTTACAAATAACTTGTCGTTGCCTCAACTCTTCGATAGACTGTAATTTTTTTTGCAGCGTGAACAAAAGCAGGGTGATGGAAGATCTAAAAAAGTGGAAAAAATGGAATCAAGCAGGGTTTATTCCAGGATCTGAAGAAAGCGAAAAAGAATTCATTAGACGCGTCGACTATTCGCTTTCTTTGGAAGAGAAACTAGAGACTGAATTGGGAGCTGACTTTTCTATTTCTCATGAGGAGGCATCACATGAGATTTTAAATAAAGCGCTGGCCTTATCGGATCGCGTGTATGGAATTTCCCCTGCATGGGTTCCACTTTTCTTCAGTAACTCTAAGCTCGCGCCTTGGCATGGGGGTTGTGCATGGATTTTCCAAGTGGATGCCCTTAAACCCACAGCGGCATTTCTACAGCTTCGTTCGAGTTTCCGTTACAAGGACACGTGCTTAGGGATCTATCATCGAGATGAATTAATCGCACATGAACTTTCACATGTGAGTCGTCTTGCTTATCAGGCGCCTATTTTTGAGGAAATCATTGCCTATCAGTCGTCATCATCTCCTTTTCAAAAATGGCTAGGACCTATTGTACGCTCTTCTACTGAGAGTTTGATTTTTATTATTCTCATGGGCATTTTTGTGATTATAAGCTTTGCGGTTGGCTCTGTGGAGCATCCAAGCATCCATAATTTTTATGATTGGTTTAAATGGGTTCCTCTTGGTGTTTTGGTGTTCGCTTTGATGCGGCTGTTCTATCGACATTTACAATTTCATCAATGTTTAAAACATCTTTCTGAACTTATCCTCAACTCAGAAAAAAGCAGGCATTTACTTTACAGACTTACCGATGAGGAAATCCTGTTGTTTTCTAAGTCTTCCTCATTAGAAATTTCAAAGTGGATTAAGGAACAGGCATATGGCCCTAAGGCGAACTTTCGCTGGAGATTTCTTTACGATATTTATTTCTCATGTGAAAGGAACGAGAGGTAAAATAAACTTCCAATTCATTAGAAATTCTCGCCCCAGCAATATCCGACTCGTCATCGGACTCATTTCGAAAAAGCCTCACGTCTCTTTGAAGTCTTCTTTGCAAGCTTTCGACGTCAACGGAAGGTTTAAGTAAAGAGGGATTGAATTCATCAAAAAATAAAAGTTGTTGTTGGAATGCCGATATCTGTAATTTACGTGTAAAGTCATTTAAAACAGGGGGGGTAAACCCAATTTTCTCTGAAAAGTATTGCAGGAGGATATTTTTAGTCGCTTCACCAAAAATTCTTCCCATTAGGTGAATGTAAGGGGTATAAATGTTATTGAAATCCAATTCTGCAGTAATAGTTAAAATCCACTCGTTTATAATTCCTAAAGCAGTTTTAAACCTGACTTGAGGATTTTCATCAAGCAGCAAAGGGTTTGAAGCATCCAACCAATCGCTTTCCAGCTTATGTGCAACCCTATCGATAAATTTATCACAAATCTCTTGTTGCAGGCTTGTCAATGTAGTAAAGGGCGATGAGGAATTCTCTATCTGCTCATAAAATAACTTCAGGATGTTTTCCGCTTCAACAGTATAGGCATCGGAAGCGATTAGGATGGCTTTTTGCAATTCTTGGTGAAGAGGAAGAAAAAGATGTCTATTAGCATCAAAAAGTGTTTTTTTTTCTTGAAATTGATTACGACAGCGCTTTTTTGTCATGGGGTCATGAAGAAGGAGTTGAGCAGCTTCATTCTTTTTTAAGACCATTTTTTGATAAAGAGGAACTTGATCTCTTCTTAAAGGATGAGCTAAGGTAAGTTTCTCAGAAAGTCCCCATCCAGTATATTGAGAAGGATAGGGGAATCCTGATTGGATGCTTTCAGATGTGAAATGGATGTCCTTAAGAACTGGCATAGCTAAAAATTTTGAACTAGCCTCATGCAGTTTAAAAGTTCCGTTCACAGTAATTTTGGAGCCAGGATCAATGAAAATCACAAATTTGAGCATAAGTTCAGACGACTCTGTTTGATCGCTCATGTCAATAGTTGTTTGTTTGACGAAATGGACTATTTCAGCTGTAGTGAATTCTTGCTTGAAGTGTTCTGAAAGGATACGAATTGTTTTCAATTTGAAGGTGTCAAGGATGAATTGTTTTGTCTTAATATGAATAGGGCTATTTTGAGGATTCCTATGTTTTAAAGACGGAATATTACAATGTGGATGGGAATTATAAGTCACTTTCGTTGCAAATGGGTGTTGGATTTGGTGTCCTCTAATCTCTACATCTTGCAAAAGGAGCTTTCTCTCAAAATTATAAAATGAATTAAAAATAGGATGAATTTTTGCATCTATGGCTACGATGGTGTTAAATCGATGAATTGCTTCACGAGCTGATTTTGCGAACTTGCGTTGCGAGGAGTTCCCTTGTTCAAATTTCTCAATGAGCGGAAAATGACCAATGATAATATCTCTTGCCCAAAGGATCTCTTCCTTAATTTTTGTTAGCTTGCGATGTTGTCTAGTTCTTCTTCTATCAGAAAAAAGAGGGCCAATGTAACTTTTTGCCAAGCTTAAGATGCGATCAAGTGAGGACTGATTTTTCTCGACTAAATGTCCATTTTCATTTATCTCCAAACGAGAAGTATTGGGTTGAACAAAAATGTTAATTTTGTCGATAGCTAATTGTAGATCGTCTGTGGGTGTTTTAAAAGATTCAGGGTGTTTCGGTAACATAATAAGAAGGTTTCATTTTAAAATTTTACCCATTGTAACATTAAATGATAAATTTTCTATTAAGATTGCCTAGATAAAATAAGATTGAATTTTAATTAAATTAGTTATTATTTTCTCAATTAATTTTATTTTAATTGATCAATGGGCCAAAACTTTAGGACATTAATCTTATTCTAATACTACTCGATCCTGACGCAGACATGCTTTTACGCATAAGTTTTTTTAACAAAGATGCCAAGTCGCAAAGTTTAATCATAGGCCATTATGAACGTCCTTTCTAAAAATTAACTGGTCTTCCTACATCTGCGAACCTCAATTGCAGCTCCAATAATCTTCTATAAATTTTGTTTTCTTTCTTTGCGCCTTTGCGTCTTTTGCTTCTTTGCGTTAAAAATTTGGAATTTAGTTTTAATTGAATATTTTTCATGGATGAGTTAAGTTCAGTAGCCACACAAAGAGGTGTTTTCTATAAAGGGCTTTTTATTTTGGGTATTCGTTTCCTCACTCCCTCGCTTTCTTTTCGGAAATTTAATTTCAATCTGATCTATTTTTTGATTTTCTTTTTCCTCAATCTTTTTTGGGAATCGAAAATAATTGCTCAAGAGTATTGTGAGAGTTTTTCGATCTATAATGAGACGGGGTTGATGAGTGATCTCATTAAAGCCAGTCAGATCACTAATAAGCTGAATGAACGTCTTCCAGTCCTCTATAATCACTTGCTTCAAGGAGGGTACTTTAGTATGCCTTCAGCAAGGATGGGGAAAGATGGGGAAATGGCTGTAGGATGGGGTGAAATTAATCCTTATCGCTTT
This sequence comes from Chlamydiota bacterium, assembly GCA_041691035.1. Taxonomy (GTDB): domain Bacteria; phylum Chlamydiota; class Chlamydiia; order Chlamydiales; family Parachlamydiaceae; genus JBEPVL01. Next base: position 9,236 of record JBEPVL010000053.1, on the reverse strand, counting down.
TATAGTGTACGCTTTCAACTTGTTAATTTCTTAGAGGTGACGGGAAATTATCGCATTTTTAAAGGCGTTAAAGATCCCGTCCTCACAGAGACTGGCTTTGGTGATTTTTCTGATAAAGGCGCTAATCTGAAGTTATCATTATTTGAACCAGAAGTGAGTCATTACCAACTTCCAGGATTAGCTATCGGTATCGAAGACTTCATTGGAACAAGTGCTTTTTGCGCACACTATATTGTTCTTACTCAGGTTTTCCTAAAGTATCATCTTGAAATTAGCTTGGGTTACGGTGCAAAGAGGATCAGAGGTTGGTTTGGAGGTGTGTCATGGATGCCCTTTAGGTATTCAGATTATAAATTTTTGAATTCAATTGCCCTTGTCGCTGAATATGATGCAATTCCTTATCGAGATATTATTATAGAGCCTCATCCAAAAGGACGAGTGACGAAAAATCCGTTTAATTTTGGCGCTAAAATTCGTCTATGGGATTCAGTGGATCTATCGCTCGCATGTATTCGCGGGCATGCTTTAGCGTTCACAGTGTCTTCTTTTTATGATTTTGGACACACAAAGGGATTAATCCCTAAAATCGAGGAGAAATTCCCCTATCGTTCACCCATTAATACACAAGAGATTGGTGAATTGAGACCTCAAGATGTTCTAGTCGAAGATCTGCTTGTTGCCTTTAATGCACAAGGATTTGAAATCATTGAAATGTGGATGACGCATGAGGAAAATAATGAAACGCTGCGAATAAGGGTGATTAATAACATTTACCGTGTAGAAAGTCATGTAAGAGCTCGCTTAAATGCTCTCATCTCAGCTTTAATTCCAAATAATGTCGATGAAGTTATCGTATCAGTAAATAGCTTATCTGTTCCCATTCAGGAATACCACTACCTCATGAAATGGGTAAATTTGTGGAAGACGAATGAGGTCGGTAGCTATGAATTAATGCTCTTAACTCCTTTAAAAGAGGCTTCTAGCCCTAATCCTTATGATTCAGAACTGATTTTTAAACAACCCATCGGCGCTTTTAATTTTGAAGTTTTGCCTAAAACTCATACTCTCTTTGGAAGTTCGAAGGGAAAATTTAAATATGCTTTAGGACTTTCATTTAATTTCAACGGCTTTATTCTCAATGATCTCTATTATACGATAAGTTTAGGTTGGTTTGCATTTTCAAACCTATGGGATGTTTCAGATTTTGATCGTCTGAATCCCTCCCAAATTATCAATGTGAGGACAGATATTATTAATTATTTTAAGCAGAAGACTGTGATTGTCGATGAAGCTTTTATTGAGAAAATTTGGAATTTTGGTCGAGGATTTTACGCTCGGTTAGCTGTTGGCCTATTTGAGGTGGAATACGGAGGGGTTGCCACAGAGGTTTTGTGGTATCCTATTCAATCAAATTGGGCTCTAGGAGCTGAGGTGGCTCTTTTAAAAAAGAGAACATTCTCTGGAGTTGGTTTCACAAACAAAATCAGAAAGTTGGATAACTTTCGGGAAACTTATAAAAGATTTTTAGGTTCTCAGTGTTTTTTGAATCTTTATTATGAATGGGAAGAGACCGGATTAGACTTTAAGTTTAGCGCAGGAAAGTTCTTGGCAAATGATCTTGGATTACGTACTATCGTTTCAAGGTTCTTTCCAAGTGGATTACAGTTGGGTTTTTGGTATACATATACAAATGCCAAAGACTCTATCAATGGAAAAATCTATCACGATAAAGGTCTCTATTTCACATTACCTCTAGATATCTTTTACACTAGATCAAGTCGCACTCGATGGGGTTATGGAATGGCTGCATGGTTAAGAGATGTGGGGGCATCAGCATTAACTGGAACAGACCTCTATTATCTCATCAATGAAAACAGATGATGCTGAGATGTATAATTATTATTTTAGTTTAGAATAAATAGCTAAGCCTATAATATTAACGGCATTCGTGCGTGAGGAATCCTCATTTCCACGAATGTGGAGTGATTTTTCAATCACATCCAGATGGTAATAGGGCTTTGTTCACTGCCCTAAGGATTTAAATTAACTTGGTTTAGGGATCAAGATCGTCTTAAGGTATTGAACATGACTAACGACCAGCTGTCCTTTTCAAAAGAACAGGAATTCAAAAACAAAGCAAACGCAAATTAAATTTACACAAGGAACTGATCATGTTAAAAAGACTAGTGTTGGTATCAACTATAGCATTAGGTGCACATTCATACGGCTTCGCTTCAGATCATCTGTCTGATTCAAGATTAGAGGTAACGCTTGAAATGCCTCCTTCTACTCCGAAAGAAGTTTCACAAAAAATAATGGAAGATATAATTACTGCAGTAGAAGCAGACAAAGCTTCTGAAAAGTCTGCAGAGAAAGCTTCAGAAAAACCAGCACCGACTGCTGCTAAAAAGAGTTCTGTAAGCGATAAGAAAGCTGCAAAAAAAGAAACTCAGAAAGCAAAAGCTAAAGAGAAAAAGGCTGCAAAAAAAGCTAAAGCAATCCAAAAGAGATCTGAAAAACAAGCAAAAAAAGAAAAGAAATTTGCTGTTAAAAAACAAAAGAGAGTAGCTAGAGAAGCAAAAACTGCTGCTAAAGAACTACAGAAAAATAAAGCAGTGGAGCAAAAAAAAGCTGCTCGTGCCGCTAAAAATCAAAAAAAAGAAGCAAGAAATGCTGCTAAGGTAGAAAAAAAGCAATCTACTAAAAAAGGGCAGCGACAAGTAAAAAAACACATTTTCCGTCGTTAATCTTTCCGTTCCCAGGTCGCTCGTTATCTTGAGCGACCTTTTTTTGCTTACTCTGATCTTAATGGCTCTGTGGTGTCGTCATAGTGAACGACTATTAGGCCAATTTCCAATTGCTAATACGGCTTCAAGATATCTCAACATGGTAAGCTGATCTGCGCAACACATTAACTCCCTGCTGGAATGCATCGAAAGTTGCCCACATCCTAAGTCTACTGTGGGAATGCCTGTTTGTGTTGCAAGAATCGGGCCAATGGTTGTTCCACAGGGGATGTCATTTCTTGAAACTGACATCTGATTTGGAATCTCATACTCATCTGCAATCCATCTAGCAAGAGCTAACGAATGTCCCAAAGATGCATATCTATTTTGTGCATTATTCTTAAAAATAATTCCTTTTCCAAAAGGTGTTTGATGTTGGGGATCGTGTTTTTCAATGTAGTTTGGATGGAGTGCATGGGCCATGTCAATGCTTAAACATAGAGAGTGTTGTTGCAATTTGAGTGCTTCCTCTATGTCTATTTTGAGATGAAAATAGAGTTTTGAAAGAAGATCTTTAAGGAAGGAGGAGGCCGCTCCATTAGTCGAATTAGAACCGACCTCTTCGTGGTCTGTAAATAACACCATCTTGATATCTTCCTCATGGGGGGATTGAGTGCGAATGGCTTCAAGAGCGGCATGGACACTTGCAAGATTATCTAAGCGATAGGAAGAAAGCAGGTTTTTATTTTTGCCTATGAGTCTACTTTTTTCTATGGGGAATAAAAGGAGGTCACTCGCTAAAACTTGATTTGTCTTGATGAAAGAGGGAAGAATAGCGGAAAGTAAGGTTTCGTCTTCTTTAAAATCATTTTGTAAGCCAACTATTGCATGAAAATGATCTTGCTTGTTTAATAAAAGGCCTTTCTCATTAATCTCTCTATCTAAATGGATGGCAAGTTGAGGAATTGTAACAACTAATGATTCATTATTGATGAGTTTCATTTTTATTTGGTGTGATTCATCCTTATAAAAAATTCTTCCAGCAATCCCTAGATCACGATTTAGCCAGGAATTTAATAATGGTGAGCCGTAAATTTCGGTTGCCAATAAAACGACATCTGCGCGTTTGAATTCCGAATTTGGCTTTAATTTAAACCCAGGGCTATCTGTATGAGCAGCTAATAGTCTTAAGCGATCAGGTTTGGATGTAGCGGGAAGAATAAATGCGCAAATGGAGGAGTGGTGTCTTGTCACAAAGTACTTACCTCCCGGTTTCATATTCCATCGATCGACTTCATGCAGTTCTTGAAACGAGTCTATTTTGAGTTGCTTAATGACTTCATCAACAGCATGGTACGGTGTCGGACTGAGGTCAAGAAAATGGCACAGATCGAGAATTTTTGTCATGGTATCCCTAAGGGAGTTATTAACGGGAAAGAGGTAAAAAAAAACGCCTAGAAGGAAAAACCTTCTAGGCGTTATTAGCGCATCTGCACTAAGGACTCGATTAGAAATCGCGTCCGAATGTTAAACTAACAGCATATGAACGCCATTTGTTGTTTGTGCGCTCTTTATGTAGAGATACATCGAGTTCAGAATCGCTAATATCTAAGTGTTTGTTTCTTGAAGCGCCGAAGTCTTGGAACTTAACGTCAAGACCAACGAGCCAGCATTCGCAAAATTGATATTCAGCACCTATGTTGAACACAATACCATGACCATCATCTGAATGGCGGCTATTTTCGCAGTCGAATCCATCACCGAAATTAGAACGGCCTTTGAAGAATGCCCAGTGGTATTCGAAAGCTGCATAGAGGTTCCAGCATTCGCCACATGGACGATAGTCAAAATCTATTCCGATAAAAGGTCCATACCAACGGTTAACAAATTTGTGTTCGCAGCAGTTGTCGCCGGAACCGATAAATGGGGAGCTATCATCTCCTCCAAAAAATGTGTCATTACGACGGAGTCTAAGATTTTGTTCATTGAAAGCGTAACCAACGACAGGAGCAACTGACATAGAGCAATTACAGAAGTAGAAGGGGTATCCTACTGCAATGTTTAAATCATAAACATAGCGATCATCTACTACGTCGTTATGGCTATAGTTAGCGCCAAATTCTTCAATGCTTGAGCCGCTGATAGCACGAAGAGAAATGCTTTCTCTAAAGTTACCATCTAGAACCCATCCAAAATCAGCACTTGCACGTGCATAGAAATTACATGCTAACCATGTTTTAGCATTGACTCCAATTTGAAAAATATCCAAATCTTTGAATCTTCTGCTTGTCTCAAGAAGAGGGAAGGATGCTGGAATTTTATATTTCCAGCTAAGATTATCTTGACGATAACCAGCTTCAAAATTGACTTCTGAATTATTTGCTGCGGCGTTCACGTAGGAAGCACTTGCCCCTACTAATAACGTCATTAAGAAGGTTAACCACTTACGCATATTTTTTCCTTTTTAACGTTAAAGTTTACCAAAAATTTTCTAAATTGGCTTTGTTGCCAGCGCTTGTCATGGCAAGCGACAATCCCACGCGATTCGCCCCGATAAGCGTTTTGCCTAAACAATATGCTGAGTTATAAAAATGACTCAACAATTACCTGCTCGCAAACCTGTAAACAAAACTCTGGGTATTTCGAGGTCACTATCATTCTTTTTTTAATTATCTGTCAAATCCTTTTTTATAAATAAAAAAAAATGTTTGCAAATACCTCATAGTTAGTCCTTTAAAACGTCTTTAAGAGAGTGAAGAGTAATTTAATCTTTTGCTAGATTTCATTTGTTTGCTAAAATCGAGCTCATGAATTTATTTTGTATTGATTAGTTAGATTGAATATCTGTTTGGTATTAGTTTATACTCTTTAACTAGGTGAGGGACTGGTGAGATTAAAGAAGTTATCGATTTATGGTTTTAAATCTTTTGCTGAAAAAGTTACCCTTCAATTTGATCAAGGTGTAACTTGCATAGTTGGTCCCAATGGATGCGGGAAATCTAATATTGCTGATGCCTTCCTATGGGTGTTAGGAGAACAATCAGCAAAATCTCTCAGGGGATCTAAAATGCCTGATGTGATTTTTTCTGGAACAGTCGATAAAAAACCCTTTAATTTTGCTGAAGTCTCGTTGACACTCACAGATATTCAAGGACAGCTTCCTATTGATTATGATGAAATGACGTTGACACGACGTTTACATAGAAATGGGGACTCAGAATATCTGATTAATGGAAATCAGGTTCGCTTAAAAGATATTCAGGGGTTGTTTTTTGATTCAGGTATTAGCAATCAAATGTTCTCTAGCTTCCAACAAGGCGAACTTGATAAATTAATTAGTTCTTCTCCAATGCAAAGGAGAGCACTATTTGAAGAAGCGGCTGGGATTGTTCGTTTCCAACATCGCAAAAAGGAATCTTTGAAACGTTTAGAACAGGCTGATCTCAATTTATCTAGAGTAACAGATATCTATCAAGAAGTCGAAAAACAAACTCTTGTTTTAAAAGTCCAAGCCGAAAAAGCCCTCCGTTATAAAGAAAAACAAGATCAACTAGTAATATATGACAAAGCAAGCCTTATCCTTAAAGCTAAGGAAATAACGAGTAAAATCACTTCTTTTCAAATAAAGCTCGAGAGAATTCAAAACGAGCTTGAAAGTACCCAATTGGATTATTTAAAAAATGAGGAGTCAATCCGAGATCATAAAGAAAAACTTAAATCAACAGATTTACGTTTGAGACATTATCAAGAGCAATTTTATAAAGGAAAAAGTCAAAAAGAAGTTCATCAACAAGAAATTAGTGCATCTCAAAAGAGAATTCAAGAAACATTAGAAAGAGAAAAGAAAATCAAAGGTGAGCTAAGCGAATTGACAGTGGCCAGAGAAAGTCGGTTAAAGTCCATTCAAGATTTTTCTCTTCGTGGTGAAAGTATCGCATCCCAATATCAAAACATGCATTCAGATATCCAAGAATGCAAAGAAGCTCTTGTCAAACAAGAGGTGCTTATCAGGATACTTCGTGAAAAAATCCGCACTTCCCATCGTCATCATCTTGAGCAGTTGGAAAAAGAAAAACGGTTAAGCAATGATTTTAAACAATGCGAAACACGACTTGAGGGACTTTTTGACAAACTAAATCAGAATGAAATGAGAGTTGCCGACGTCCATGAAAATTTAAAACAAACAGAACGTATACTTACTGAAAGAAGAGCTAAACTCTGTCAGATTTCTCATGAGGTAGATGTTCAGAAGGAAAAGCTATCTGTTATAGAAGAGGGAATTAAAGCTCTTAAATTTGATTATGAAATCAACAAAGAGAAAAGACAGAATCTTCAAAAAAAATTCATTTCTTCTTCAACTCGCTATAAGCTTCTATTGAAAATGAAAGAGAGCTTTGAAGGTTTTTCCTCAGGAAGTAGGCGATTATTACAAGAATCAACAAAAGAAAATAGTCCCTTTTTTAATCAATTAAAGCCGTTATTTGAATTCATGAATCTCGATATAAATGGAAAATTCCTTAAATTAAAACCTCTTTACCAACATTATGAACAGACGATCGTTGTTTTATCAATTGAAGTTGCCAATAAGTTACTTGAATGGTCAAAACAGGAAGATGTTGGAGATTTTTCTATTCTTTGTCTAGAAGCAGTCCTAAATGAAGAACAACAAAATTTACTGAAAGATAAGTTGCTCTCAGATGAGATGCTTGCAATCCAAATTGCCGAACACTTCCTCCACCATCTTTCCCTTATCGATTACTCCCCTCATCTATTTGATCATCTTAAAAAAGGTAAAGAATATTGGTTGCACTCTTCAGATTTTTTTGACGTGCGAGGCGTTTATTTTCATCGAAAATCGTCGGATTTGATTCAGCTTTTTTCACGCGAAATGGAACTAAAAGAATTAGAGAAAGAGGTTCCCCTTATAGAGGAGGAAATGAGAATTCTCGATGACATGCACCTTTCTTTTGAAAAGCAACAGAAGGAGCTGCAGGTGAAACGCATGGATTTGGATCAATTGCAGAGACGGGAAGAAATGAAATTGGTGGAAATCAATTTTGGTGTTCAGCAAGCAATCAAAGATCAAGAAAAATATAAAGCTGAAATTGAAAAAAATGAGTTGGATAAAAAGATAACGAATGAACAAGTTTCTTTACAAGAATATCGCTTAAATGAACTAAGAGCTGACTTAGAGGGAATTAAAAAATCTTTATTGATTTCAAGTCAGGATCAACACTATCTCCAAAATGAATTAGATCGTGATGAAGAGAATTTAAGGTCGCAAAGACAACTGTTTGAATCTGACGAGCATAAATTTCAACAACTTTCAAAAGACCACCAACAGGTGAAACATCAGCTAAACCTCCTCGAAAGCAAAGAGAGTGTTCATGATCAGCTAGAGAGACGCTATTTCATTGAAATTGAAGAGGGGACGATGCTATTAAAAAATTTAGAAGGTGACTTAAAGCGAGTTCAGGTGTTGTTTGAAGAGTTAATTCAAAATATTGATTGCCTGACAGTTGCGCTTAAAGAAATTGAATTAGAAAAAGAGGTTTTGAGAAATTCTTTGGGTCATGTAGAAAAAGAATACACTAGCCAAAGTAATCAAATGAGGAAATTAGATGATGGAATGCTGCAATCCAAGATTCAAATCGAACATTACACCTCCCTTAAAAAGGAATTAGATGAACAATGGGGAGAGAGAGGCGGAACCGATATCGATTTGACTGACACCTCTCATCTTCCCATTAAAGAAGGGTTAGAATCAATTGAAAAGCAAATACGATCATTAAAATCCTATTTAGAAAAAGAAACAGATATCAATTTGGCCTCGATTGAAGAGCTCGAACAGCTCACTATCAGAATGAATTTTTTATGTCAGCAGATGCAGGATTTAGGAAAAGCAAAAAATGAGTTGATCCACATCATCAAAGAATTAGAAACTCAAAGCAGGAAGTTATTTAAAACCACTTTTGAATTAATAAAAGCGAATTTTAAAAAGAACTTCCAGATTTTATTTGCGGGCGGAGATGCTGATCTGGAATTTTCTGAAAGTGATGATCCCCTTGAAGCCGGAATTGAGATAACAGCCAAACCACCCGGAAAGCAAATGCGCTCCATCATGTTACTTTCGGGGGGTGAAAAATGCCTAACTGCAGTTGCGCTCCTTTTTGCTATCTTTGAAGTTAAACCTGCTCCTTTCTGTATTTTAGATGAAATTGATGCTCCCTTAGATGATTCAAATGTGGAGCGATTTTTAAATGTGGTGCGACATTTTTGTGATCGCTGTCAATTCTTAATTATCACCCATAATAAAAGAACGATGGCTATGGGTGACGCTTTATTTGGGGTTTCTATGGAAGAAAAGGGGATCTCAAAGCTGCTTTCATTGGAATTCTCCCATGAAAAAGAAGCGCCTGCTTTGGTCTATACTTAAATGGCATAAGTGGCAAAGCGGTAATTTTAATACAAATATTCCGGATGAATCCGGAAAAAACAAGCGCACACTAA
>JBEPVL010000052.1:0-15535 GCA_041691035.1 Chlamydiota bacterium | reverse complement strand
AAGAAAGAGTTGTTTCGCCTTCTTTGTCTGATTCTACGCAAGAAAGAGTTGTTTCTTCTTTAGTTGTTTCTTCTTTACGCTCTTTGCATGGGCAGCCTGCTCTCGATGCCAAAGAAGTTTCAATAGTTGTGTTTTCTTGTTCAATTTCACATGCGCCTAATTGACTGAGTGCTAAACTTGCTATGCCTAATAGAAATAGTGCTTTCATTATGGAAACTCCAATTTAATTTTTGTTAATTAGCCTATTCTGAGTCTAAAACTCCATGAGCTAAGATTGTGAATAGTTGTTAATATATAGCCACCTCTTAAAAATGGCCCTATCGGTATTTTAGGTATTTTGTTTTTGTAACAAAATGGTCAATGTTACGGAAGTCAGTATACTCGACAAGATTAGAATGTCAATCATTTTGTTAGCTCAGACTACCTCCCTACTCCTCGTTTTTGTACTATTTAAGTTCTATTCATAACTACAAAAAACCGATTATGCTATTGTTATGGAGGGGTCTAAGTAAATATCCTGAATTGCATTCAGTAACTCAACACCTTCCTTTAATGTCTTTTGAAAAGCTTTTCTTCCAGAGATCAATCCCGTTCCACCAGCGCGCTTGTTAATGATTGCTGTCGTTATTGCATCAACTAAATCGTTTTTCCCCGATTCCCCACCCGAATTAATGAGACCACTTCTGCCCATATAACAATTAGCAACTAAATAGCGATTTAAATCGATAGGATGTTTTGTTGTTAACTTGGTGTAAACAAGTTCACTTGTTTTACCATAATTTTGAATAGCCTTGTAACCCCCATTATTTGTCGCCAATTTCTGTTTAATAATATCGGCTTCAATGGTGACACCTAGATGAACTCCCTGACCACTTAGATCTGCACTTGTGGAGTAATCGACTTCTTTTTTAAATGCGCTATTTCTAAGATAGCACCAAAGTACTGTGGCCATACCCAATTCATGAGCCTTTTTAAAAGCTTTTGTTGTTTCTATTATCTGCCGATGGGACTCTGTTGAACCAAAATAAATGGTAGCCCCAACAGCTACAGCTCCCATTTCAAAAGCCTGCTCCACCTGTGCGAAGTAGATTTGGTCGTAAGTATTGGGATAGCTGAGCAGCTCATTATGATTTAACTTTAAAATGAAGGGGATCTTATGCGCATAACGCCTTGCCACAGATCCTAATACTCCCAATGAAGAGGCAACGGCATTGCATCCTCCTTCTAGGGCAAGTTTTACAATGGCTTCTGGATCAAAATAGTCGGGATTGATCGCAAAGCTAGCTCCAGCAGAGTGTTCGACTCCTTGATCAACAGGAAGAATAGATAAATATCCTGTTCCCGCGAGACGACCTGAATTAAAAAGTTGACCTAAGCTTTTCAAAACATGGCACCCTCGGTCTGTTTGGCTATACACACGTTCAATGAAATCAGGTCCAGGTAGGTGAAGTTTTTCCTTGGGTATTGTCATACATTCATGCGAGATCAGGTCATCGTATTCTTTTCCTAATAGTTCTTTTGTATTCATACTCACTTCCTTATATTTAGTAATGTATCAAGCTCGAGCTTCGTCTGAGGAACATCGATATGATGAATTGTGTGGAAACCAAAGTTTTTGCCTACTTCTACCAGCACCTTTCGGTCATCGATATAGATCAACTTTGAGGGCTCTATTTGACATAAATCAATAGCAAGTTGATAAATTTCGGGATCTGGTTTCCTAAAGTGTACGAAACCTGAACAAATAAAAAAATCGATAAGTTCATGCAAAGCGAAGGTTCGAATACGATGACGCATCAACTCTTTCCCTTCGTTGGTGATGGCAACGATATTCAATGCATAATGGCGTTTGTATTGATGAATGAGATCTAACATCGGTGTCAAGGGTTGTGATTGGCTAAATATAAATTGCTCGAATGCTTCTAAAGTAAAGGGACGTGACTCATAAAAAACCACGTACCTTAGATAGTCTTCAAGAGAGATGTTTCCTCTTTCATAAGTGTCAAATAGGATAGAATGCCTGTGATTGAACTCATCAAAATCCAGTTTAAAATGCCGAACAGCCAATTCTCGCGCATGATGATCCCAGCCGTTCGTTAAAAGAACGCCACCGATATCGATAATAAGAGTATCAAATTCTAAAGGTTTCATCGTGGATATCTTTCCTAGTTTGATCATACAGCACCATACCAGCTGCTCCTAAAACACCAGAATATTGACCAAGAGTCGCAGGTAGAATTTTTAGAAATCGAGTTGAAGCTTTCAAGGCTCCATCTTCGATCCCTTTTTTTAAGGTCTGAAATAATTCTGGATAGCCATCTAAAATACCCCCACCTAAAATAAGTGTCGATGGGTTCATCAAATTGACAATGCCAATACATCCTGAAATAAGAGCCTTGGTTGCTTGTTCAATGATTTCTTTTGCAAGAGGATCGTTTTCTTTAAATGCTTGAAAGACTTGTTTAGCTTCTATGGTTTCTATGTTTTCAGCAGTGAACTTTAGAATTCCCTTACCTAACGACCTATCTGCTTGAATTTTTTCCTGTGCACGTTTTGCTATTCCCCATCCCCCCGCATAAGCTTCTAGGCATCCTCGGGTGCCACACGTGCATGTCGGACCTAGAAAATTGATGGGAGTATGTCCAACCTCTCCGAAAGAATTATCAGCGCCAAGCATCAGACGATCTTCGTAAATCATTCCGCCACCAATTCCAGTTCCAATAAACATGCAGAATACATTTGAAGAACCCTTTCCAGCCCCAAACAGCCACTCCCCAAATGTGATGGCTCTAACGTCATTGAGGATAGAAACAGGGACTTGGAATGCATCTTCCATTTCCTTTTTTAGAGGGACATGATGCCATTGAAGATTAGGAGCAAAAATGACTGCACCTGTTTTTGCGTCAATTTGACCAGGGACCCCTAAACCAATGCCTTGAAGTTTAAGAAGAGACTGATCAGATTTAATTTGCTGAAGCACGTCAATAAGTTGAGATTTAACCCCTGGAAATCCACCTGAAACATTGGTTGGGATGCGATAAGAGCTAATAATCTCACCTGAAGTGGTAACCGCCCCCGCAATAATTTTTGTGGCTCCTAAATCAATTCCTATGAGGTATCCATCTGGCATCGGGTTTTCTCACATTTCCGCGAATAAAAATTTATTTTATAAATCGATTTTTGTTTTGTTGCAACAAATTATCGCAACAGTTTGGCTGCCCTCATCTTTGAGATATCGAAATGAGATGACTTAAGAAGAGCGATTGCTTGGAAATTTTTCGTCAGCAACAGCTAACAGTCCTAAATGGAAGAAATATGGCTACTCGAATGCGACAAAAAATCGGCCTTCCCTGAGTACTCGAAAAACTATCTGGAATTTTTGATTAAGTTTTACCTTCTAGAATATAACTAGAATATAACTATTGACTTTAAACCAATTTTAATTTATAATTTTACTTATAAATAATAAAAAAGGATTTATATGTTAAAAGTTTCTACGCCTAGTTTAGATAATTTAAAATATGAAATTACTCCATTTATTTATAAAAAAACCTACACTTTAGATGAACGATTTAAAAAAGTTATTAATTTCTTTAATAAAGGAATGAAAGATATCTGGAATCATGGTTTTTATGAAAGTTTTCAGAATTCTCAAAAGCGAATGGCTAAAATTTTATCAGGAAATACAGATAAAACCCCTTTAAAACTTGTTAGAATTAATACAAAGAATTATCAGGTCACAGCACCAACGATAGATAAAAAAAGCATCATGCAACAAAATGTAAATAAAGCCGACATTCCGCTTAATATTGAAAATACTCCAAAGCAAAACACTCTAAACGATTTTAATCGTGAAAATATCAATAAATTTTTAAATTATAAAAAAAAAACAGATGGACTTACAGATGACGAAGTCTCAGTAATAGAAAACAAAATATATGCTAATTTAGACAAAATCACAGTAAAAGACCTTGAAGAAAACTTAGCTGCCTGCACTCTATATTTAAACACCCTCATTCAAAATGATTATACGGTGGGTTTTTCTAAAAATAAGAGTTCTTGTTGGATTGCTTCACAAGCCATTCCCCATATGGATAAAACTCCAAAAAATCGGTTTGTTCCGAAATACGACACAGGAGGTGAAATTCCTACAGATCCAGAAATTACTGATAATGAATTAGTGATCTATGATGATGCTTCTTACAGTGGTAATCAAATTGAGTCCCTGCTTATGCATCTAAATAGAAGTATGAGGAGACAGTCTAGACAAGCCAATGTATACCTTGTTATTCCATTCATATCTGAACTTGCCTTAGATCGCTTAAACTATGCTTTAGAAGCAAGCAGCAAACGAAGAGAGCTGAATCTAAAAATTCATTTAATTACGTCGGATAAAAAAGTAAAACAAGTAAAGGACGTCTTACCAAACTCCACAAGCTCACAGTGTGTTTCATTTATGGAATGGAAAACCCCGGATGGGCTTTCCATTGAACCTAGCTTGAGATCAGTTTATTTAGACATGGGTGATGGTGAAAGAGACTGTTATGATTTTTTAACAAACTATCAACCTTGTTATAAGGAGTAATCAAAAAAAAAGCATATTTGACATAGTTACACTTTTTCCATCGAGAATAAAGGGGCTATGTCAAATTTGCCAGTGTCGTTGACATTTATTCAATCTTTTTTTGGCATTATTTTTTCAATCTTCATATCAAAACTTCTTTTATTATTTCAGATACAGGTTATATAAACCTGACTTGTTCCCTAAATCTCGCATGATTTAGGGGCACAAGTCGGTTAAAATACCAGCTGTACACATATTATTCTAAAATTGGCAAGAATTTACATTTATTCAATTTTTCTTTATAGCATTAAAGGAGTGGGCAAAAAGTCCGTTCAAAAAAAAGCTTAACATAAATATGAAAAGGAGAAATAACAGTGAATGAATATTTACAGAATCATAGGGGACTAGTCATTTTTGAAGGGATACTTTTCACCCTTTTAGGAATGCTAGCCGTCGCTCTCCCTGGAATATCAACGCTTAGTACAGAGCTTTTTTTGGGGTGGCTTATTTTTTTCAGCGGAGTCATTCAAGCCTATAGAACGTTTAAGACTCGATCCTCTCAAGGATTTTATGGATCTCTTATTACCAGCATACTCTATATTATCTTTGGTGTGTTGCTTGTTCTCAATCCTATTGCAGGGGTGATTTCAATCACAATCCTTTTAGCATTATTTTTTATCCTGGAAGGAATCTCTAAAATTTATTTTGCTTTTGAATTGCGTCATTTTCATCAATGGGGTTGGTTCATTGTCAGTGGACTTCTTTCAATCGCGATGGCAGTGATCATTTGGGCGGGATGGCCTTCTTCCGCATTTTGGGTTCTAGGGTTATTGGTAGGAATTAATTTAATATTCTTTGGACTCTCCCTACTTTCTCTTGGATGGTCACATAACAGTGAGTCCAAACAGGTGTAGGAATCTTCAATTCTTGAAAGCGATCTTGTAAATCTTGTTCTTACATAAGTTAAGAGCACGATAAGCAAGATTGCTTTGTTGAAGGGATAAAAAAATGCTATCAGCTGAAGTGCCTATGCCAATACGATTACATTTATCAAGACATATATTTGAATAATTTTTATCGTAAATTATTAGAAATGAATAAAGTTATTTGCATTATTACATTATATATGATACAATTATTCTTTAAATTTAACAAACTTCTATCCAATTTAGGAGATTTTTATTATGAGCGATCCACGACCCATCTCGGAATCTGATCATCTTGCCATAAATGACCCGATAGCAATTGCAAGATTGAACTCGACTGTCATATCGGAAGCTATTTTATTAGAAGCAGTAAAATTTTATGCAGCTCATGGATCCCGAATTAAAAATGAAATCAACCAAATTGGTGCTGAAATTCATCATAGACAGGATAAGGTTAAGTTCTTTCATGGACTCATACAAGATATTAATAACCTGATCAATAATAATGAAACTTTGGATATTTCAAAAAATGTTGAACTTCAGGACAAGTTAAAACAAGCTAAAGAATTAGGGGTTAATCTCCCAATGGATGAGAAATCGACTGAACAAAAACCCCTTCTCAAAACTACTTTTACCTCAGCTCAAAGGGATCGTCTCCTGGAAAATATTCACCTCACCGTCGATGAAATGGATAAAGAAGGAAAAATTCAAACACAGAAAATGCAGGTACTCATTCAAGAATCGGACCGCTATCTCACTTTAGCTAACCAAGTCATGAAATATGAGGACAAACCGAAACGAACAGCTATTGCAGCTATAAAATAATGAAGTGCAACTATGAGCATTTTGGCAACCCCACAACTCCATGAAGCTTACCAAGTAGCGTATCAGCTCTACCAAAATAAGCATTATCTCGAGGCTTTGCCACTATTTCGTATGCTTGTGATTTGGCAACTTAATGAAAAGAAATATTGGAAGGGGATGGCTGCTTGTTCACAAATGACCAATGAATGGGAAGAAGCTCTATTTTGTTATAAAATTGCAATTTCCTTAGCCCCTGAAGATCTTGACCTCTTCATCCATGCATCCGATTGTTGCTTCTCTTTAGGTGCTGTCTTGGAAGGTTTAAACTTTCTGGATCAAGCTAAACAATTAGCAAAAAAGATAGGCGATCAAAAAATTTTAGCTCATGTTGCATTAATGAATCAGGTTTGGAATAGTAAAGAAGCGATAATTTAAACTATAAGATACTTTTGAGGTTTTATGACAAATCGAATCAACTCAATATCAAACAACTCTTCCGTTCAAACAAATCAGGATTTTGTCAACGAAAGTCAGAAAGGAAAACCTATTCATGAGGTCTTTTCAAAGGATGAGCTTGACAACCTTGAAAAACTTTCACGCATGCAAGGCCAATATTGGGCAACGGCCCCCAACATACAAACACAGAATGTAGCGCCATCTTTAGGTGTGGATTCAATTTCTGCAATTCCAAAATTGGATGTTCCTGAAATTCGTCCTTATTCGAACTTAAATTCTCAGTTTTTTTCTAGGAGCCCTCAAAATAATCTTAAGATGGATCCCGTGTCTCGTGAAGAAATGGGTAAGGCAATGGCATTGATGAGTAAACACACTGCTGAACAAATTATGGCCATCATTATTGGAGCACAATCAGATCTTGAAAAGTTGGGAGCCATTGTTTCTCAAAATAGCGTAAAAAAATATGGTGAGCTTCAAAAAATTCAACACCAATCCATTATGGCGATTAAAGAAGCTCTGGATAAAGATAGAAACATCACCGAATTTTTAACCTCGACTCAAAACACCTTTATTGCGACTGCAGCTGTCACTTCTTTTGTTGGTCTGATGATGACTGCAGAGATTGTTACATTTGGCGCTGCTACACCTTTTGTAGGGGCATTTGCAGCTATGGGACCTTATCTTCTTGGGGGTCTAAGCGTTTTAGCAGCAGGGGAAACTTATACTAAAGTGCGCGGTAAGGAAAATCAAGTTGCCTTTACTGAACTCGATCATCATTCAAAAATGAACGAACAGCGAATCAACGCCGGGCATGATAAAATCTCTAATCATGCTGAATCTGATTCTGACTATAAAGAACATATGATTGCCCTCTTTAAACATTTAGAAAAAATGAAAAGTTTAATTTTATCAAAATAAAAATAGGAGACCTTTTAAAATGGCTGAACCAATTACAGGCTTAGAAAGTTTGAAAGCTAAACCAGCAAATTACCTTACTCATGAATTGCCACCAGAGCTTGTAGAATTGATGGCAAAGTTAAGCATGATTGTCATCTTTATGAATAACGCCTATTATGAAATCCGCTTACAAACACATGGAAAAAGACTTCGTGTTGAACTCAAACTGATTGCAGGTGAAGATTTGGAGAAATATTCTTCTAAAAAATGCGTCATTATTGACAAAACACAAGACGTCTGGTGCAAGGTACTGGAAGGTTGTGGAGAAATTGTAGCCGCTTCTTTAAACGATCCAATGGCAAAAGCGTTTTCACAATTGATGATAAGCGCAGGCAAAACTGGAGAAATAAGTTTCAGCAAACGTGATCGATCAGATACCGAATTTGTGACTTATCTTTCTACTACTAACGAACAAAGCATGAATAGCCATGATAGAAGTTCAAAGGAATTAGATCAGAACTCAGCTCAAATTCTATCCACAGCAAATGTTGTTTTCCAATCGGAACAAAGAGTCTTTGAGGGAATGAACAGTAATACATAATTGATTAGCGAAAGAGGGGGCTACTCCTCTTTCACTTGGATATACACTTCTGCTATGCCCCACGTGAATGCAACAGGAAAGATAGTGACCACCCGAAACGAAGTATCAGCAAACTCTTCCAAAGCATAACTCACTGTAATTACTTTTGTTCCTTTTGGTAGCTGATTCAATCGTTTGGTCAGTGTTTGAATGAAATCATCAGAATAGCAGATGCCATAGAGATAAATAGCTGTGGCCCCTGTTAGATCGGTTTCTAGGATATCTTCCAATCTAAAAGTGACGTTTTTAATAGCAAGAAAGTTTTTGACTCGGTTAGCTTTTTTAATAAAGCCAGGAACAAAGTCGACGCCCACAACAGTGCAACCGATAAAAGAACCTAGCCAGAAGCATGTACGTCCACGACCGCAGCCAAGCTCGAAAACAACGTCGTTGGCCTGTAATCCACTGCGTTTTGCGATGAGATCTAGACTTGTAAGAGGAGTTTCTCCAAAAGTAAAAAGGTCGCTTTCTCCCTGACTTTTTAGGAAATGACGGCTTATCGTAAAGGGACTTTGAAAAAGATACTGGATTAAGAGAAGTGTGTCCGCAATAAGAAATGATCCTTTAGGATAATACAAAAAGATGACTTTACAGTACTCAAATAGATTTTTGAGCTTAACGATCAGATTGAGATAAAGTAGCTGAAGAAATGATAAAAAAGATTTTAACATAGATGTTTGCATTTTTATAATTAGTTTTAGATATTAATAAATTAAATGGGATTTTTATGGATAGCATTAAAGAGAGAATTTTAGGTTCTATAGCTAATTCAATCGACTTCTTTGAGGATATACCCAATCGAATGCCAGCCGTACCTCAACGGGTAATTGATGCGAAAAATCGCGTAGGTGCTTTTTCACAAACAGCATTAAATTGGACAGTCTATCCATTGTATGAAAAAAATTTCAAGCAACTTCATCTAAGAGACCAGGTCATCCTTGCTTGTGGAGGCACACTTTCCGCAACTCTTTGCGTGATGACTTTCGTTGTGTTTAGCAAAGCATTCTTTGGGATGGGGCTGATTGGGTCATTTTTTGTTGCTACACAATCTTTAGCATTTAAAAAGGAACAGACAAAAAAATTCAATGACGAGGAGCTGTGTCGGGAATTAAATTTAATGCGTGTAGATGTCGTTGGAAGTAAATCCATTACGCCTGATACCTCAAAACGAGGGGAACTTCATGATTCGAAATTTGCTCATCGTAAAGAAGAGCTGCGCGACGTCGATCTTGCCATCAAAACTTTAAATGCATACAAGCCAAAGAGGGGATTAGATTTAATTAAAAAGACTATTGTTGATAAAATTGATCATCTCCCAGAAGAATTAAACTCTGAGGCAATTAATGCACCTAAAGTCAAGGTAAAAACTGCCATTGAAAGAATTACAGATACTCAAAGAAATATGGACGATGTACACACTGCTGCTGATGCATTCAATACTGCCCTTTTCGCCATGCAAAATATTAATGGTCTTTCTTATGTGCTTAATGAGTTTTCAACTTGCTTTAAAGATCTTTATGAAGCTGATATCAGCTATACCCGCGAAAGGCAAAGAACTTTTTGCGAGGAGATAGAAGCAATCATGAAGAGAATTGCTCCTCACATAGAAGTTACTCCCGTCATCTTTCCTAATGACTCCTTACCTAATGAAGTTCATGTAGAAATTGCGGAAAATTAATTGTAACGTAGGCTTTAGGGGGAGTTGCAAAACTCCATTTGAGGCCAAATTTGCGCTTGTTATTGCCGGATTTATCCGGCACAGTCAAGAAAACAAATTTAGATCAATAAAATTTTTATTCTACAATTGCAATTTTCAAGCAAACATAACAATTGAAACGCAAAATTGCGTAAAGGCGCAAGTCGGGTTTTAATGACTCTAAGAACGTTCTTTCTAATAGCAGGTCCTTTTGCTACGTAATGCATCTTCAATCATTTATGTAAATTTCGTTTTCCCTTCTTTGCACCATTATGCCGGATAAATCCGGCAATAACAAACGCAGGCTAAAGCCCACGATACAATCTAAAATTTTTTACCCTCGAAAACCAATTCAGAATTTAATTTTTCGTTCATTTTTTTTCTTTGTTTGATTGGAAATTTCTTTTCATGCTAAGAATCAGGCGAGCTAGCAAGAAGCCAGCCATAAAAAAATGAGATGTGAACATGAATATCAAAGTTTGGCCTGGAAATCCCTATCCATTGGGAGCTACTTATGATGGCTCAGGAACAAATTTTAGCCTGTTTTCTGAGAGGGCGGAAAGGGTAGAGCTGTGTCTTTTTGATGATGATGGTAATGAAACTCGGGTAGATCTTCCGGAAGTCACAGGATTTTGTAGACATGGATATTTAGCTAAAGTTAAGCCAGGACAAAGGTATGGCTATCGTGTTCATGGTCCATGGGATCCAGCTCAAGGTCAAAGATTTAATCCTTCAAAATTATTACTCGACCCCTATGCCAAAGCTATCGATGGTCAAATTCAATGGAGTGAAGCTATTTTCCCATACTATTTTGGAAAAGACCCAGATAGCATTAATAACCAGGATAGTTCTCCGTTTATGCCTCGATGCGTCATTCATCAACCTTATTTTGATTGGAACGGGGATAATAAGTTACAGCGTCCTTGGCATCAAACTATTCTTTATGAAGTTCATGTCAAAGGATTTACAGCAAATCATCCGGATGTTCCAGAAGATATGAGGGGCACCTATGCAGGCCTTGTTCAGCCGACTGTGCTCGAACACTTTAAAAAGTTAGGGATTACAGCAATTGAATTGATGCCCATTCATCACTTTATCCATGATAAACACCTAATTGATAAAGGGTTAAGAAATTATTGGGGATATAATACGATAGGTTATTTTGCTCCTCATTCAGAATATGCTTCAGATAAGTCTCCAGGAGGAAGTGTCGCGGAATTTAAAGAGATGGTCAAAAAATTTCACCAAGTGGGCATCGAAGTCATTCTAGATGTTGTTTATAATCATACTGCTGAAGGTAACCATATGGGACCCTTATTAAGCTTTAAGGGTATCGACAATGCTTATTATTATAGGCTAACTAAAGATCCTACATTTTATATGGATTATACTGGAACAGGAAATAGTTTAAACATGCGTAATCCCCATGTTTTACAACTACTTATGGATTCCTTAAGATATTGGGTTTTAGAAATGCATGTAGATGGATTTAGGTTTGATTTAGCCTCTACATTAGCTCGAGAGCTTCACGATGTGAATCGACTTTCTGCCTTTTTTGATTTAATACAACAAGATCCTGTGATCAGCCAGGTCAAATTAATAGCAGAACCTTGGGATGTGGGGGAGGGGGGATATCAAGTGGGTAATTTTCCCCCTGTTTGGTCAGAGTGGAATGGAAAATATCGCGACTGCGTACGCGATTTTTGGAGGGGGGAAGATCAAACATTAGCGGAATTTGCTTCACGATTTACAGGGAGCTCCGATCTCTATCAAAGCAATTCCCGTCGACCTTATGCAAGTATAAATTATATTACATCTCATGATGGGTTTACAATGCATGATTTGGTGTCGTACAATCAAAAACATAACGAAGCCAATAAGGATAATAATACAGATGGAGACAACAATAATCGTTCTTGGAATTGTGGAGCTGAAGGGGTATCGGAAGATCTTAGTATCCTTAACCTAAGAAGACGACAAAAACGAAATTTTCTTGCGTCATTAATGCTCTCCCAAGGTGCTCCAATGCTTTTAAGTGGAGATGAAATGGGCCGCACCCAGCATGGGAATAATAACGCGTACTGTCAAGATAATGAAATTTCTTGGCAAAATTGGACGACAGTGGATGCCGATTTACTGACATTTTGCCAAAAATTAATTGACTATAGAAAGAGTCACCCCGTTTTTCATCGGAGAGGTTGGTTTGAAGGAAGACCTTTACATGGAAGTGAATTGAGGGATATCGAATGGTTCAATACCCAGGGAAAAGTGATGGCTTCAGAAGATTGGGGAATGGGATTTGTGAAATCGATTGCAATTTTTTTAAATGGAAAAACAATTCCAAACCCTAACCCACGTGGAGAACCGGTATCCGATGACAATTTTTATGTAATTTTTAATGCCTATTGGGAACCTCTTGATTTTATTCTTCCGAGCAATGAATGGAGTGAAGAGTGGATAAAGGAATTGGATACAGCTCAAGGATGGATTGAAACAGAACAGAGGCTTAAACCTGATGAGGTTCTTCGAGTTGAAGGCCGCAGCATAGTGGTATTACGTCATGCAACCTGAACCTATAGCTACATATCGTTTACAGATGCAACCTGGGTTTGGTTTTGAACAAGCATCGGCCATCATTGACTATCTTTCTGATTTAGGTGTTAGTCATCTTTACACATCACCGTTTTTACAGGCCACCTCTGGAAGCCTTCATGGCTATGATATCGTTGACCCGACACATATCAATAGTGAACTGGGGAGTGGCGAATCTTATCAATCCCTTTGTGAAGCGATAAAGAATGCTGGCCTGGGTTTAATGATTGATAGCGTGCCTAATCATATGGCTATTTTAGGAAAAGAAAATCCTTGGTGGTGGGATGTTCTTGAAAATGGACACGCAAGTCATTATGCAGCCTACTTCGATGTGGATTGGGATTCATCTGAAGAGCATTTATCCAATAAGGTTCTCTTGCCTTTATTAGGGGATCATTATGGTCGTGTTCTAGAGAATAAGGAATTCACTCTTTCATTTGAAAAGGGTCAGCTTACACTCCATTATCATGATAAGAGCTTCCCCATTGATCCTTCTAGCTTATCTGGAATTCTTAACGAGGCTGCTTCAGTTTCTCATTCTGAATTGCTCGCATTTATAGCTGAAAACTACGATCGGCTTCCAAAATCAAGTAATCCATCTCGAAAAGAGATTCAAAAACGGCAACGCAATACCGCTACTCTTAGAACTATGCTTGAACGTCTTTGTTTCGAAGAGCCCGCTATACAAATAGCGATACAAAATGAAATCGATCGGATCAACAAGGATTGTAATGCTTTAGATGTCTTTATTGAATTACAAAATTACCGTCTATCCTATTGGCGACTAGCAAATCAAGATCTTGGCTATCGACGGTTTTTTGATATTAAAGAGCTTGTAGGGTTGCTCATCGAAGACTCTGAAGTTTTTCGAATCACCCATGCTCTACCGATCACCTGGTTTTTAAAAGGATGGGTACAAGGACTGCGCATCGACCATCCTGATGGACTAAGGAATCCAACAGAGTATTTTAATCGCCTGCAGGAATCCTGTCCTGGCGCTTGGATTGTAGCTGAAAAAATTCTGGCACGTGGCGAAAAGCTGCCCACCAATTGGAAGATTCAAGGAACAACAGGATACGATTTTCTTAATTTGCTCAATGGACTTTTTATTGATCCTAATGGCAAATATGCTTTAACGAAGCTTTATGAAGAAATCACAAAAAAAGAAACAGATTTTAATCAACTGGTATATGAATGTAAGTTATTAGTTCTTAACGAGCTATTTGGAAGTGAGTTGAATCGGCTTTCAACACTCTTTGTCCATATCTGCGAAAGGCATAGAAGGTATCGCGATTACACAAAACCAGAGTTAAGTGAGGCACTTTCTCAAACGGCTGCCTGTTTTCCTGTTTATCGCACTTACCTATCCTCCACAAACAAGCGCATTTCAAATGAAGATGAAATCTACGTAAACATGGCTATAGACCTTGTATTTATGAAATGTCCTAATTTAGATCACGAACTCATAAAGTTTCTTCGCGATCTCCTTCTCCTTCGTATTCCAGGACAACTAGAAGAAGAACTAGCTTTGCGTTTTCAGCAATTAACAGGGGCTGTGATGGCAAAGGGATTTGAAGATACTGCTCTTTATCGTTATCATAGACTCATAGCTCTCAACGAGGTTGGAGGGGATCCCAGTCAATTTCATGTGCCTCTTAATGACTTTCACCAAGCATGCCAAACTGCAAGGCTTGAGCGGCCTCTTTCATTACTTGCTTCAACAACACATGATACCAAGCGCAGTGAAGATGTGCGTGCACGATTAACTTTACTTTCCGAAATACCCGATGCATTTCAAAAAGCAGTTCTCCATTGGATGGATCTCAATCAAAAATTTCATTTGGATGACTTACCCGATACTAATACAGAGTACCTTATCTATCAAACTCTTATAGGAGTTTGGCCAATCTCAGAAGAACGCATGCTCATCTATATTGAAAAGGCTATTCGTGAATCAAAGGAATTCACTTCTTGGTTAAAAAGCGATCAGCGTTATGAAAATGGGATTAAAAATTTTGTTAGAGAAATCTTAAAGAACGAAATTTTTATCTCAGATTTTGAAAATTTCGTTAACCCTCTCATAAACCCTGGACGAGTCATCAGTCTTGCCCAAACACTGATCAAATTGACAGCACCTGGGATTCCCGATATTTATCAGGGAAGTGAGTTATGGAATCTAACTTTGGTGGATCCAGATAATCGTCACACAGTCGATTTTACTCTTCGTCGCAAGCTGATTAAACAACTCCTAGAATTGAATGCCGATCAAATAGTAGAAAAAATTGACGAAGGACTCCCTAAACTTTTTCTCATCCAACAAACTTTGCATTTAAGAAAAAAATTTCCAGAATTCTTTTCCTCTACAAGTTCTTATAAGCCGCTTTATGCTGAGGGATGTAAAAAAGATCATGTGATCGCATTTATGAGAGGAGAGACTATAATTATAGTAACCCCACGTTATATTATGAGATTGAATAACGATTGGAGTGATACTATTTTGGAATTCCCAGAAGGAATCTGGCATAATATTTTTACAAAGGAAAAGTTGATCGGAGGAAAGCTAGTTAGGCTTAATGAGTTATTCATTCACTTTCCAGTAGCACTCTTTTTTAAAGAATAGCAATTTTTTTGATTCAAACTCTTTCATATTCAGCTAGAGTGAATGTCTCATAGATCTGATATTTTAAATTCAATAAATTTTCTAGTGGTCAATTAATTTTGTAGTTTAATGAAAGTAATGAATTTCTAAAGTTCACAATTTTTGTGAAACCGAATGTGAGTGTGATTAACGTCCTATGAATGAATCTCATAGAAGTGATATTCCATTGTTTTTAAGATTTGCTTTGCTTTTTTTTTTTGATTCCTTTAGACTCTTGTTTTCCTTAAAAAGAGGTATTAGCTCAGTTGGTTAGAGCGCCACGTTGACATCGTGGAGGTCAGCTGTTCGAGTCAGCTATATC
>JBEPVL010000051.1:0-15540 GCA_041691035.1 Chlamydiota bacterium | reverse complement strand
GTCGCCGCCAAGCTTTTTTTTCGCCCTAACATGAATTTGTTAGGGCTTTTTTTTTTGGAAAGAAAAATGGACAGAAATGGACGAAGGCGACTTAATAGACAGAATGGATATCACTATTAGTCCATCAAATCCTAAGTTCATTCTGGCTCATTTCAATAAGGAGGTTTTAATATGGAAGTTGGCCCGCTTTTACATTTTCCATCACAAGTGGAGATTCAAAATTATCTTCTCAATTGTCCAAGCTTGAAAGAAGAGCAGGAAATTGACAAAAGGGTGATAGAAGTTTTTGCGCAATACTTTGCAAATCGTTCTTGTAAACCAGCTGATTTAGGGTTGGATATGATGACAGTGATTTGGGATTTCGAAGCAAAGGATCCTAGGCAAAAAAAGGAAACAATAAGTGCTATAGCTCTTTTAAAATTGAGAAGAGGATTGGAGGACTGTGCTCATTCAGATGTGTTTAAATCCAAGCTTTAGCTGCGGTTTATGCAAAATCAGCCGATATTCGTTTTCCTTGCCCAAGTGCAGACTTTAACGCTACGTTTGGGTACGCTTTGGCAAGGGCAAGGAAATGAATTATGCAAAATGTCCAAAAGCACTATTTGTCCAACAGCGGATACCGGAAAAGCGGCTTTTGAATTCTTAAAATCTCTTATTGACAATTTTATATTTTTTTGCTGTTCTGAATTCAACTCACCTAATTGGAATTTAATATAGGTATCATATGCTGAAGAAAATGAAACAATTGTTTGCAACTCTAGGTGCTTGGCTTTCTTTTTTAGGAACTTCCGAGCTTATGGGCCTTGAGGAAAGTCAAGAAACTTTAATTGTAGCTCAGGAATCCTCTCCTAGCAATATCGATCCCAATCTTGACCCTAACGAGGGAATACGAGGGGTTCTCTGGAATATTTATGATCGCTTAGTAACTTTTGATGTCAAGGAGCTCCCAGATGGCTCTTTGAGTTATGATTATAAAAAAATTAAACCTGAATTAGCTGAGAGTTGGGAATATGATGAAAACGAAACCACATACACTTTTCATCTTCATAAAGATGCTAAATTCCATGATGGTTCACCCGTCACAGCACATGATGTCAAATGGTCTCTTGATCGCGCTGTTTCGTTAGATAAGGCTATGGGATCAGGTGGCGAGTACTCCTCTGTTCTGATGCGAATAGGAGGTTTGGAAAACCCGGATCAATTCAACGTCCTCGATGACTATACAATCAAAATTAAATTGCCACGTAAAAACAAACTTTCTTTGCCTGTCCTAGGTATTCCTGTGCCCTGTATTTGTAATTCCAAGCTTGCTAAACAATACGTTACTGAAAGTGATCCGTGGGCAGTAGAATGGTTAAAAAAGAACGATGCGGGTGGCGGTCCATTTAAGTTAGAGTCATTTATACCGGGCGTTAAAATTGTTTATGTGAGAAATGATGAGTGGAGATCAGGTCCTCTTCCCAAACTAAAGAAAATTATTGTCTATATTATTCCTTCAGCCGAGATAAGAAAAAAAATGTTAGAGCAAAACACTGTTGATGTTTGCTTTGAATTACCTCTCGAAGATATTGATGTTCTTAAAAAATCCGGAAAATACAATATTGTTTCCACTCCCGTTGAAAGCTCCATCCGTTATTTAGATATGAATGTGCAGAAAATCCCTTTTAATGACATTAAAGTGAGACAAGCAATTGCTTATGCCCTTCCCTACGATGCAATGTTTAAAGAAATTCATGGTCGTGGCTTGAAATTATATGGAGCCCCTAAATTAAGCGGCTCACTGGAGTGGCCTCAAGCAACCACTTTTAATACTGATTTGGAAAAGGCTAAGAAACTCCTCACAGAAGCTAACTTCCCTAATGGATTCAAAACGGATCTCTATATTGATATGGGAACCTTGGGTTCAGTTGAAAAAATTGCCACGCTCATTCAATCCAATTTAAAGAAGATTGGAATTACAGTCACCATCCATAAAATTAAAGGAAGTGACTGGGGGCCCGAAATCGTGAAAAAGGAAATGCCCATGGTCATTAATTCTTTTGGTAGCTGGCTTAATTACCCGGATTATTTCTTTTTCTGGAATTATCATAGTCAAAATTCAGCCTTTAATACGATGTCCTATCAGGATGCAGAGATGGATAAACTTATTATGGGCGCTTTAGAATCTACTAACGATGCGGATTACGAAAAATATTCTAAGGAGATGATCGAAAAAGCTCTTACTGAGATTCCTCGAATCCCTCTTTTTCAAATGTATTTAGACACAGCTTTACAGCCCAATGTGCATGGCTATGTATTTTGGTTTTTTAGACAGCTGAGCTTTACAAGCATGTATAAGTCTCAAGAAGCAGCCAGTAAAAAATAATCTTATATCACTGAGATTGCTCAGAGTTAGGAAGACTTTCCATGTCGATTAAAAAAAGCATTCTCTTGATGATTTTACTCCTATTTTTAGGATTTGTCTTGACTGCGCTCTTTGTTAGAGCGCAGTACAAGCAAACCACTTATGAAGTGGAAAGTAGGATTTTTTCCCAGTTAGGTAGCAAAGCTTTAACAGAAAGCGGAGCCGTCCGCGATCTTTTTACAAACTGGAAAAAAAGTCTTCAAACAATCGAGAAGGATCCAACTCTAGCTCAGGCTATCCAAGCACTTTTAAAAGGATTTAAAGCGTTCGATCCTGAAAAGATCAACCTGGAAGAAAAAACAAAAAATTTGGAAAAGTACATCCAAGAAAATTTTCTCAAAACCTTAGAAGAAAGACAGGCCGGTGTTGATTTAAAGGATCTGATTTCAAGTAATCCTAAAACTATAATTTTGCAAAATGAGTTTTTAGTTGAAAACCCAAACCCATTACTGCAAAAGAAGGATTTTTTTGCTCCAAACAAGGATCAAAGTGACTATGCACAGGCCCACGAGTCTTTTCACCCGTTTTTGCTTTCTCTAATGGTACAGGCGGAAGCTGACGATTTACTGCTTATCGATGAAAGTGGTGAAATCTTTTATACTGTTGCAAAGGAAATCGACTTTGCAAACACCCTCTCATCCGGTTTTCTTTCAAAAAGCAGCCTAGCAGCTTTATACAAAAAGATAAAAAAGGAGCCGGCAAGCGATACTGGAAGAACAGCTGATTTTGCTTTTTATATTCCTTCGCTCGCGGAACCAAAGCTTTTTATTGGAATGCCAATAAAATTTGATGATAAGTTTGCCATCATTGTTCTCCGATTTGGCCTGGATAAAATCAATGCAATTTTTCTATCAGATGTAAATTTAAAAGGTAATGAGGAGCAATTTGAGGATCGCTATCTTGTTGGATCTAACTTTCTTATGCATAGCAATTCCAAATTATATTTACAGGATCCCTCACGCTATTTAAAAAATCTTGAGGAGGTTAAGCTATCTCCGAAATTGATCGATAAAATCAAAGCCTATAATTCTACAGCTTTAATCTTAGACGTTCACTATCCCGCTGTTTTGCAAGGCTTAACCGGTACTCAAGGCGTTGATACTGCTTTTGATTCACTCAAAAATGAATTACTGATCGGATTTGCTCCTGTAGATCTTACAGACTTTAGTATGGTTGTCTTGCTGAGTATGGATAAAAGCGAAGCCCTTAAACCGATACGTTGGATCACATTTAAGATCATTTCAACTATTGCTTCTTTATTTTTATTAATCCTTCTCTTTTCTCTTTTCCTTTTAAAAATTAACCTAAGGCTAGAAGGCCTTATTGTAGAGCGCACTAAAGACCTTAACACAAAAAATATCGCTTTAAACGACACCTTAGTATCTTTAATGCAGACACAAGAGCAGTTGAGTCAATCTGAAAAGCTTGTTACCAATGTGATTAACTCCATGCCTTCTCCAATGATCATATTGGATGAAAAAGAGCAGATGATTTTGTGGAATATTGATGCGGAGAAAGAGGCTGGAGTTCCTTTTGATGAGGCCAAAGGCCAATCTTTAGTTACACTATTTCCGTTCTTCCAGCAGTCTTTAGATAAGATTTCACTGGCCAATCAACTTAAAGAACCTCAAAAAATTGATAAAATCATCCGTAAAAAAGGGGGGGAAACTTATTATTTTGAACTTCTAATCTATCCGCTACTGAGTGAAAATATTTTAGGTTCAGCTATCTTGATGATGGATATTACTGAGAGGATTAGATTAAGTGAAAATGTTCAACAACAAGATAAGTTGGCTTCAATAGGTGTTTTGACTGCTGGAATTGCTCATGAAATTAATAACCCAATCAACTTCATCACAGGAAATATTCAAGCGCTCAAAAATGACTTTAAAGACATTAAAGAGCTTCTGGAACATTATTTTTTCCTTAAAACATCCATGGACTCGCCTACATTAAATCAAAAAATTCAAGAAATTGAAAAGGAAAAAGATGCTCTTGATGCAGAATATGTTTTAGAAGAAATTGGTTTGCTTCTAAAAGGGATCGAAGAGGGGGGCCAGAGGACTGCTTCCATAGTAAAAGATTTGCGCACATTCTCGCGTCTCGATGAATCTGATATGAAAAAGGCTAATATTCAAGAGGGTCTAGACTCCACACTCACGCTTTTAGGCCATAATTTTAAAAATAGAATCGATATTGTAAAAGACTACCTTCCTATTCCGGAAATTGATTGTTTCCCTGGAAAGTTAAATCAAGTTTTTATGAATATTATATCCAATGCAATCCAGGCCATCCCGGACAAAGGGACCATTTGGATCAAAACCGAACGCGTTCAAGATACAGTAGTGGTAAGTATTCGCGATAGTGGAGGTGGAATCCCTGAGCAACACTTAAATAGAATATTTGAACCATTTTTTACCACCAAAGATGTAGGAAAGGGTACGGGTTTGGGATTATCGATTTCGTTTTCCATCGTGTCAGAGCATGGAGGAACCATTCAGGTCAAGAGCCAAGTTGGCATTGGAACAGAATTTCTCATTACTCTTCCCATTAATTATCATAAATAGACAGCTAAATAATCCAATGCCAGGTCTGGGAGCTTTCACACTCCAAGAAGTAGTCGGTGTAAACTTCACTTTGTATTAAAAGAGTCCAATCAACCTTCCAGTTATTGCATAAGAAGCTGGCAAATGAGGAGCAGCACCAGGATTTGGAATCCAGCTTAATGAAGTTGTGTAGATGATTCCGCTGTAGATCACAATTTGATGGTAGACTTGTGCCATAAATTCAGATTTTCGAATAAATACATTTGGATTCAACCTAGCCCAAGAACAACCCAATCCAAAGGAATCGTTTTTTCTACCAGGCAGTAGTCCAAAGAAAGTCAGGCCACCGCCGACAAAATGGTTAATGGGCAAAGTTTTGGAGTGGTTAGTACCCATTTGGATAAAGCCCACCATACCGCTATTATCTACACCCGGGTTCCGTTGCCAAAGACGCTGAGAACCAAACAAGTAAAGACCGCTAGCTCCCTTTTCAGTGATGGCGGTCGCCGTTGAAAGTTTTCCCGATTGATACCAAGCTCCAATGGAAAAATTTCCTGCCATTTTTTTTTCACCCCAAATCCAACCCCACCCGGTTTCTAAAATGTGAAAATAGTAGCCATTAAATTGAGGGCCTCGCATTCCAGTGTTTTTACCTCTAGCTAAGTTCCCATCATATCCTCCATAAGAAACATAAGTAGAATCGTTAGGGAGTACTGTAAGTGTTATTCCATAGGCTGAATTATAAAATCCTGGCTCAACTCCTAGCAACGATGGAAAAATAAAAACAGGGTTGTAGGTTAGCCCACTATTAGCTGGAATTGAGAGATGTTCTTCTTTAAAGGGTAATGATCGCAGAACATTACCAAAATCATATGTGGTCACCATTTTTCCAATTCGGAAGAAGAATTTCTTCGTGACATCTTGCCTGTACCAAAGCTGATAAAGTTCACTACGGCTAAAGGGAGGGATGGCATAAAGACTGTTATATCCTTGAATTGACCCTGCAGCCACATTGACATCTCTTCCATCATAACGTAAAAATGTGGCACAAAATAAGCCTCCTTTCCACCATTTCAGCTTTTGAGTGTCCAAATTCAAACTGAGCATAAAGACACTAATCTCACCCCCTTTATGAGGCTTAAGACCTCCCGCAAGCTGGTAGCTGTAATCCTCAATGAGCAAGCCTCCAATCCGAACCCCAGACTCTTTACTAAAGCCCAAAGCTTCTCCGATGGCGCCCGTTCCAATTTCCAGATTGACAGAACCGGGATTTGCACTAAATCCTACATTTGGAGTTTGTTCACTTCCTTGAAGCAAAGGATCTTGTGCTGTCATTATAAAAAATGGACAGAAAGAAAAGAATAAAAAGCTGAACTGAAAAATCAAATATTTTAACATCATAACCTCCAAAACTAAAGAAATTTTTTATTATTTTATTATTTAAATAAGATGTCAAGAGCATTCAAAATCTCCTGAAAAGGAGTTTAAATCTCTCTGAAAAAGTTTTTGACATATAATCACAAATGGGTAATAAATCTAAATTTAAGATGAATTTTCAAAGTTGGCTTTAAAGAACAAAATAGTTAAAAATCATATACTCACACGACTAGGCTAAAAGGCATTAAAATGTGTCCAGCACCTCTTAGAATTAATCCAGCACTTGCAAATATCCTTTATGTAGATGATGAAGCCAATAATTTGGTTTCGTTTACAGCCGCTTTTAGAAAGTATTTTAACGTTTTCACTGCTAATTCAGCAAAAGAAGGAATGGACATCCTTCGGCTCCACCCTATGTCTTTGATTGTTACAGATCAAAGAATGCCAGAGATGACCGGAGTCCAATTTCTTGAAGCTGTCATCCCCGAATACCCTGACACCGTTCGGATGGTCCTCACAGGATTCAGCGATGTAGAAGCAATTATAAGAGCCATTAATACCGGAAGAGTTTTTCGTTACATCACCAAGCCATGGGATCAGGATGAATTAAAACTGATCTTAGACACTGCCATAAAAATTTATAATTTAGAAAAAGAAAATCGCGAACTCGTTATTAAGCTTCAGAAAGAATTGGAAATTCAGAAAAGGATTATCAGCCTTTTTCAAAAATATGTTCCACCTGATGTTGTCAATGAAGCAATCAAAGAAGAAAATGAATTCTCGATTATACAAGGGGAGACACGTATTGTTTCCATTTTATTTTCGGATATACGCCATTTTACCGAACTCACTGCAAAATTAGAACCTAAAGTGCTCGTGGACTTCCTTAATAGATATTTTACAGTAATGACAGAGTGCGTTAAAGCTCATAAAGGAACAATCAATAAGTTTTTAGGCGATGGGATTCTAGCCCTTTTTGGAGCGCCCCTTTCCTATATCGATAATCAATACAATGCTATTGCCTGCGCGCTAGAGATGCTCAAACGTCTCGAAGCCTTTAATAAAGAGTTTTCTGCTCTTGTTGGCTGTGAAATAAAAATCGGCATTGGAATCAATACTGGAGAAGTCACAGCTGGCACAATTGGCTCATCAGAAAAGGTAGAATACACCGTCATTGGAGATACAGTCAATGTGGCTGCTAGAATTGTTGAGCTAACTAAAGATGCTCCGAATACTATTCTAATTAGTGAGTCAACCTATTTCCCAGCAAAAGAAAGAATCAGAGTAGAAGAAATTCCTCCTCAAATACTGCACGGGAAAGAAAATAAAATTAATCTCTTCAAAGTCATTGAAGAGATTAATATCTAGAAGGTTTAATATTGATTATTTCACTCAATCGGCAATGTGATGATAAATTCTGTTCCTAACCCCAGTTGACTTTTAAAATCAATCGTTCCCTTGTGCTCTTGAATGATTGAACGAGAAATTGACAGCCCAAGACCTGTTCCGGTTCCGGCTTCCTTTGTTGTAAAAAATAATTTAAATAAGCTCTTCTGATTTTCTTCACTGATGCCCAATCCTGTATCTTTTATACTCATTGAAATCATCTGCTCATTTAATTGAGTTGTTGTAATTGTAATTTTTCCTTCCTCAGGAATGGATTGAATGGCATTAAGCAACAAATTCATCCATACCTGATTTAGTTTACCAGGTAAACAATCGATTAAAGGGATAGTGCCAAATTGACGAATGATTTCAATTCTATTTTTATAGTGATGAGCCAGTAAGTTTAAGGTGGAATCGATAAGCTCATGGATATTTATCTTTTTCATGATTTTATCATCTGGACGCACAAACATACGTAAACTTTTTACCAGTGTCGAGATTCTAGCTGATCCTTCTTTAATTCCATTTAATAATCGAGGAACCTCATCAATCGCATAGTCAACATCGATTTCGTTTTTTAGGTCGTTGATTTCTTTTAACTTGGCTTCAATGTTGTCATTGGGTGATAACGTTTGGTAGTGATTTAAAATCAAAAAAATATCATCAATATCTTTTTTAAGAGGTTCGATATTAGCAACCACAAAGTTAGCTGGGTTGTTAATTTCATGTGCAATGCCAGCTAGTAGTAATCCAAGCGAGGCCAACTTATCATTCTTAACAACAACATTCGCTAAATTTTTCTTTTCTGAAATATCGTTGAATTCTATCACGACTCCTTCAAAATTTGGAAGAATTACAGGCGAGAATGAAACATCCCAAAATTTGTCAGGCTGATTTTCTAACAAATTCACGCTTTCAAGGACCCGGCTTTTTTTTTCACTTAGAGATGCTTTAAATGCGTCATGTAAGATGGGATACAGCTGAATAAAGGACTTGTTACTCATTTCCTTAACTTGAGAGGCTGATTTATTATAACCTTTAATCTCAAGATCACTTCCCACAATTAATGTAGGTTTAGATAGAGAATCTATGAATTGATTTAAGAGACTCCATTGATCAGAAGACAAAGCCAACTCCAAAACTCAGGTTTTTATCAATTGTCGACACATCTTAAGAATTACCATAGTTCAGGTAGTCTAGCAAGTCAATAAATGATCTGATCTTAAAATTCCACGCGATTCACTGCTCTTTACTGAGGTTGTTGGATAAGCTATGCTTAGAATAATTCATTTCCTTACCCGTGTAATCCGGCAAGGGCATGGGTAAGAAAATGAAATGAAAATGAATTAATTATTAAATGCTAAATAATAAATTAATTAAGCTTAAAAAGCAAATCTTTACCCAAACTTCCTAATATACTGCACATAATGCCAAAAATGAGTTAAAGGAGTTAGGTTAGGAAATGAGTCTGTTCAGCGAATCGGCAAATTGTTTGATATCTTTTGGCCCAAATGCTGCTGGTCCGCTTGTAATTGTGCCAGCATCGCGAAATTCTTTCATGAAATCGCGTATCGATAAAATCGAACAGATATTGTTTTCATTATAAATCTCACCTCGTGGGTTGAGAGCTATAGCTTTTTTTTTCAAAACTTTCGCTGCTAGAGGAATATCTGCTGTGATCACAATATTGTGAATTTCGACCTGATCAATAATATAGTGGTCGACTGCATCGAATCCTCTATCTACAATAACCAACTTTATGAGATCGTTCTGAGGGATAATTTGAAATGAGTTTGCCACTAGTATGACGCATATATTCAAGCGACGACTTGTCTTAAAAATTATTTCTTTAACTGCCTTAGGGCAAGCATCTCCATCAATCCAGATTTTATTAGGCTTATGTCTTACCATCTTTTTAGTCCTAGCATTTTAAGGTTATACACAAGAATATAAAGAGATTAGGAGAAAAAACCTACTGTATTTGTATGAATCTTGTTGATGCAATTGGAAAATCGTTGCGTCGCTATAGCACTAACCAGAACAGCTAACCATTTGCGTTTCAAGTGGGAGCTATGCAAAGGCAATAGGCAGTTCATTCCAATTAGTGGTGTAGCGTCGAGAATGCTTGTCGCTACGCATTTTCCATTGAGGATGTGTTCCCATGGAAGCGTAAAAAAGAGTGTTTTTGCCGAACCGACTATTGATTTGATCATAAGTTTTCATCAGTAATTCTCGTTTTGGATTAGCTTTTGGCTGAAATAAATCCAAAGCAATGTAACGATCCTCAATAATATCTAAGAGAATAATACCGCATTTTTTATAGTGAATTCCTTTTCGAAAAAGAGAAAGAAGGGCTATTTTTGCATAATCCATGATAAGGGATGTATCGTTTGTAGGCGCTAAGAAGGCGAGAGTTTGGCATTCGTGAGAACGAGTTCCTGTTTTCGAATCAATTAGAGCCTCTAAAAATACATAAATCGCTTGCGTGGAAGAGTGTTGGTCGCGAAGTCTAATGCAAGCTGAATTAACATAGGTAGCTAAGGCTTCTGTTAGTTCATTGGGATCCGTCACATTTTTTCCGAATGAACGGGAGCAGGTGATGCTTTTCTTAGGATCTGGTGACTCTAGGGCTAGGCATGGAATGCCATGCAGCTCCCAGAATATCTTTTCGCCTATCACCCCTAATTTTTTTCTGACAAATAGAGATTCGAGAGCGCAGAACTGTCCTATCGTAAAGACGCCCCAAGAGTGCAGTTTGGTTTGGGTTTGTCTGCCGATGCCCCATACATCACCTATAGGTATGTTTTCGATACTGTTTTTGACTTTCTGGAAGGAAGAGAGATCGAATATCCCTATCTCCCTATTTTTTTTGGCTAAATGATTGGCTAATTTGGCTAGAGTTTTAGTGGGAGCAATGCCGATAGAGACTGGTATGCCAGACTGTTTCTTTACTTTTTTTTTAATAGAGGTTGCTATTTCCCAGGGTATCTCCTCAAAATGAGGGGATGGATAATAAAGAAAAGCTTCATCGATGGAATAAACCTCCATTTCTGAAGCGTATTCGCGAAGAATTTGCATGACGCGTTGGGAAATATCGCCGTAAAATTCATAATTGGAGGATTGAACAGTGACGTGATGGTGGTGACAGAAATCTCGAATTTTAAAAAAGGGCTCTCCCATTTGTATATTGAGTTGTTTCGCTTCCTGAGAACGTGCAACCACGCAACCGTCATTATTAGAAAGCACAATCACCGGTTTTTCTTGAAGGTGAGGAGCAAAAAGTCGTTCACACGACACATAAAAATTATTGCAATCTACAAGAAAAAACAAGCCCATAAAGTTATACAGTGTGAATCACATTAGTGACAACACCCCAGATATGTAAATCCATATCTGCTGTAATTACAATCGGTGGATACGCTTTATTTTCTGCTACTAATTGAACAATCTTATTCTGGATTGAAAGACGCTTAACGGTTAGTTCTCCATTAACCGAGGCGATGACAATCTTTCCATGACTTGGCTCAATGCTTCTATCGACTACAAGAATGTCGTTATGGTGAATCCCAGCTCCTGTCATTGATATTCCGGATACTCTAAGGAAATAGGTAGCTGCAGGATGTTTAATCAAAAGGTCATTAAGATCGAGTTTCTCTTGAATGTCATCTTCAGCAGGGGAAGGAAATCCAGCGGAAACAGAGTATTGATAAAAAGGTAATTGATATTTCTTTTTTTGAATTGCGCTCATGACCCTATCTATTTCGCTTATTGGAAGTCTGACTGCTTTAGTTTGTTCTGAGAACTTACCAGTTCCTTTGGGACGACCTGCCCTCTCTCTTGCTCCCCCTCTTGGCATAAAATTTCCTCCTTTTTGTATACTTATGATTATTGTACAAAATTCATTAAAAAGACAATCCCCAAAATTTATTTGAGTCTCAGGAAATAGTAGCACGAAATTTCAAGATTCGCTTATTATGGTATGAAAGAGGGCATTAATCATTTTGGATAGTGATTGTGTCTTCTCTTGTGTGAATGATTTTAGCCTTTAATATATCACGATGAGGGGTTTATGCTTTCAAATAGGGATTGGAGCAATCTTTGTTGTTGCTCTCTTGAAGAAGAGACAGTTTCGCATCCGGAGCTTTATCTTAACCATAAAGAAAAGCTTCAGGAAGAAGAGGAAGAGGAAGAAGAGGAAGAAGATGATGATGAGTACGAAGATGATGACGAAGACGATGACGATGATGATGACGATGATGATGACGATGATGATGACGATGATGATGTTGAAGAAGAAGAAGATGACGAGAGCTAGTTAATGTAATAGGTTTCATTGATTGCCTTTATCCTTATTTTAGCATTGCTTTTTACTTTGGGGGATGTTGTTTGGTATTCGTGGAGATATGGAATTTCTCCTACTCCAACATCTCCTAAAGTTCAATCAAAAATCCTTGAGATACTGCCTTCCATGAATGAAGGAGTCATTTTCGAGTTGGGTTCAGGCTGGGGGACGCTTGCTTGTGCGGTCGCTAAGAAGTTTCCGCGTCATCGAGTCGATGGATTTGAAATATCCCTTTTTCCCTATCTATTTTCTTTGGGCTATAAAAAGTTACAAGGTTGTGATCGAGTCAATTTCTATAGAGAAGATTTTTTTGAGGTAGACTTAAGCCAAGGAATATTAATTATTTGTTATTTATATCCCCGGGCAATGGAAAGGCTTAAAAGTAAGTTTGAAAATGAACTATCTTCTGGAACATGGGTGCTGACACATACTTTTGCTATTCCAGGATGGGAGCCTTTTTCTACTCATTATGCTCAAGATTTGTATAAGACCCCTATCTATCTCTATCAATTATGAACTATTTTGGGAGTGAATGGATGTCGGATAAATCCGACAAAAACAAGCGCAGGCTAAAGCCTACGCTACAATTAGAGTTTTCCTCTAGTGTAATAAGACCAGGGAGTTGTGAAGTCGTCTTTATTATCTCGACAATATTGATAGAAGGCCTCTAAAAATAAAATGCGTTCGGCGTGATAGGCGTATTTCCATTGAGTGGGTTCAAGTATTTTTTGTAAATGAGTTCCTCCAATATAAAAGTGGCGGCGGATAATATCTTGGAAGCTTACGTTTTTCGCATTTTTTATCATATCATACATTGTCATCAATGTTGTTGTTCTTCCCATTCCAGCAGAGCAGTGGAAGTGAAGCCAAGCAGATTTAGGAATCTGTTTGACGAGCGCAATAAATTCATCTACTCTTTCATCAGAAGGTTTAAGATGATCGGTAAGAGGAATACGGATATAGTGAGCTCCTGTGGCTGTGACAAATTTTTTCTCAGATGAGGTGATTTGAACGGAAATGGACTTTTGTTCCGTTTCTGGTAGCTTGGCTCCAGTTTTATCTTTCTTAACGACTTCGTTGAGGATTTCTGTTTTTTTATTTTGTAATTGATTTAAGGCTTTATTCTCCCCATTCTCAATTTGATCTTTTGATTTACCATAATTCATCCAATTTTTTGGAGCATACCAACTCACGGCGATTCCGTTTAGAAAACCGTGATGTTCCTCACGTAAATCAATGATATAGAGGCGATCAGGATTTCCTCCCAAGTGATCCATCATGGCATTAAGACTTTTTTCAGAAAACTGCCCGCTTCCTGAAATAGGAAGATCTGAGAAGCCTTCGCGAGAAGGAATTTGGGAGTCAATTTTAAATGGGTCGGAGCATTTGCGAAAGTTTCTGGGAAGGGTGTTTTCATTTTTCATATTTTGAATGAGTAGAAAGGAAGGAGCACGATTTCCTTGAAATGAAATAAAAAGCAATCCCGTAGAAATAAAAAAAACAAATGTGTACAAAAATTTTTTAAACATAATTTACCTTTAATTTTTATTATAATACACAAAATAGAATTATTAAGCTAGAATATCAACTAACTGATGATTGGGATTTTGTTTAATAGCATATTGTTTCTCCCATTGTTCGCTAAAAAGAACAATCGGTCTTTGAAATTTATCATTAACGATGAGTGCTTGAGTTGTTTTTTTAAAGGAGTCAAGATCTCCTAGAAGCCAGGCGCTGCATTGGTAGGGTAATGGAGACAACACTGTTTCCACTCCATATTCATCTTTAAGACGGTATTGCATGACTTCAAATTGAAGTTGTCCCACGGCACCAAAAATTAAATCGCCTCCGATCTCTAAAGGATAAAGAAGTTGAATAGCACCTTCTTCGGTGAGTTGTAAAACCCCTTTATCAAAAGATTTTCTCTTACCCACATCTTTAGGAATGACACGTGCAAAAATTTCAGGTTGGAATTGAGGAAGTGGTTTAAAATTAAATCCTCCTGTTAAGGAGATGGTATCTCCTATAGCGAAAACTCCAGGGTTTATAACACCGATAATATCCCCTGGATAAGCTAAGTCTAAGGTCGTTCGTTCTCCGGCCACCATTCCATGAGGACGAGATAATCGCACTTCTCGACCTAGACGATGGTGCTTCACAACTAGATCTCGTTCAAATAATCCCGAGCAGATACGTAAGAAAGCCATGCTATCTCTGTGTCGTTTATCCATATTTGCTTGTAGTTTAAAAACATAGGCGCTGAAGGGTGTTTTGATGGGATCTATAGCGATTTCCTCTCCCGTAATCGAAAGTGCATAGCGCGTAAGTGGAGGGGGAGCTAGATCGATAAAAGCATCAAAAAATGGCTCTACACCATAGTTAGTAAGTGCAGAAGCAAAAAATACGGGTGTGACTTCACCTTTTAGAAATTCTTCCTTTGAAAAAGGATTTCCTGCCATTTCAAGTAGCTCGATCTCATCGATTAGTTGTTGGTAGGCATCGGAACCCAGTTGATTTTTAATGCGAGGATCGGATAAAGGAACCCTTTCAATCCCTGCTTTTAATGCGCCGTGGCTTGCGGTTTTAATGAATAAAAGACATTCCTTTTTAGCACGATCGACAACGCCTATAAAGTCTTTTCCGCTACCTATAGGCCAGTTGATTGGAGAGGAGTGAATTGATAATACAGATTCGACTTCATTCATAAGATCTAAAGGTTCTCTTCCAGGCATGTCCATTTTATTGATGAAGGTAAGAACAGGAACCTGACTTAAACGACACACTTCAAAAAGCTTTCTTGTTTGCTTTTCAACGCCTTTGGCGGCATCAATGACCATGATAGCACAATCAGCTGCTGTTAAAGTACGGTAAGTGTCCTCGGAAAAGTCTTCATGCCCAGGAGTATCTAATACATTGATAACAGTATCTTTATAAGTGAATTGCATCGCAGAAGCTGTGATTGAAATTCCTCTTTCTTGTTCCATTGCCATCCAATCAGAAGCGGCTGCTTTCCGTCCTTTCCGTCCTCTGACCATTCCTGCTGTATGGAGCATCCCCGAATAGAGGAGGAGTTTTTCTGTTAAAGTGGTTTTTCCAGCATCTGGATGGCTTATAATTGCGAATGTGCGTCGTTTTTTACAGGCATTTTCTATTTCATTTTTGTTCATACAATCACCATTTAAAATAAAGTAAAATTCTACCAGGAAAAAGAATTTATTTCATTTAAATAATTAATTATTTTTTTATATTTTTTAAACGCATGTTAATCTGCGTCTTATGAATTTTCATTACTTTTACCTAATTAATTAACTAAATCGATTTGAACATAATGAAAAAATTTGAAGCTCGAAAGAGAAAAAGATAATTGAAACCATTAACTAACAAAAAAGTCAAAAGCGAAAAGGGAAATGAATTATGATTCACCTTTGCAAAAACTAATACCATTTCCAAAAAATAAATTCACTTTTTAAATAAAAAATATTATC
>JBEPVL010000050.1:0-16262 GCA_041691035.1 Chlamydiota bacterium | reverse complement strand
TAACAGAAATTGTTACTAATTTTTTTATCAAATCTTTCTAATTAAAAACCCCTGATGCTAGGGCACTACACATTTACATTAGCTGAAAACGTAATAAA
Source organism: Chlamydiota bacterium (assembly GCA_041691035.1). GTDB lineage: Bacteria > Chlamydiota > Chlamydiia > Chlamydiales > Parachlamydiaceae > JBEPVL01. The sequence goes on along the minus strand of JBEPVL010000050.1, from coordinate 16,164 downwards.
TGGGGGCTCTCCGACCATTAAAAAATCATTCGAATTGGATGAAATTCCTTAGCGTACGTTTTCGTTCCCTTGAGCTTCAAGCCCCTAAGAAAAAATATAAATGAAAAAAACGCATAGCTCTTTTTCCTTGTTGTTTTGAAATAGAAAAGTTAGAACTCCCTCAACATAGACTAAAGAGGTGATTCCGTAATTAAATCACCTCTAAAGGCTAAAATTTTCAAAGTAATTTTCTGATATAGGCATGTTGACTTGAAGGAATGCATGTGCCCCTTGAACCTCGTTTTGAGGTGATTTTTCATACCCATTAGCTCCGAATACATTTTCAACCCCAACCAATCCATCTAATAATGGTGCTGCCAGCTTATTCCACAATTGATTTGAATAGTCTAACGAATCGAAAGCTTCTTCAGAAGTGGGTTTAAAGTTTAATAAAGCCTCATGAATAGACATTAAAATGGCTTTTTCTTGAGGATTGTTCATCACTTCTTTTAGAAATAGTTGAAGGGAGATGACTAACTGAAGACCAAATTCTTCCTTTTTCTCTTCGATTCTTGCTTTCGTTGAATTTAAGTTTACCTTTTCCCCCTCATATTGCTTTTTCATGAGTTCAAGATGATTTTGGCAAGCGTTTTTTAGTTCGAAGTAGAGAATGAAAGTTTTTGCAAGCTCACCAAAACTATGAGAATCAATAAACTTGTTAATGATGGGGCTAAGAATTTCCTCATGAATTTTTTTTAATGAGGTCTTTAGCTTTTTTGCTTCCGGTGTGCTATCTTCCTCTAAATACTGTTCTAAATAGGATTTAATCCCATATTCAATTGCCACTTTTAACGACTTTTTTATTAAAAATTCATTTTTCATCAATCTCAAAGGCATCAATAGAAAATCGATTGAGGTTGACTTCAATTTTTTAAGTTCCTTTTTACAAGGATCTAAACCTTCCGAAGCCCTCTTTATGACTCCCCCAACCTCCTTATAAAAAGCCTGCTTGAAAAGGGGAACAAAATAGCTTTCAATAGTGGTATCTTCATTAATATTCAAATTTAGAGTGTCTTGAACTAGTTTTTTTGGATTTATTTTGCTGATATCTTTGAGCGACTCTTGACTAAGAAAAGGATGTTCCTGATAGATTCTTAAGAAAGCGATACTATTTTTTACCCATTTTAAAACCCCTTCATTTTCATAAAGACTAGAAAGAGCTGAATTTTGATTGACGTCTAAAGAAGGAAGATCGATTGGAAATTGCCTTTTCTGATATTTTTTTATAGACGTCTTTCCGTTTTGTGGATTGGACAACACAAATTTTTTTAATGAATCCATTCCTTCATCTATTAATTTATAGAGCCTTGTCTCCTGTTTATTATCTCCTAAAAATGCAGCGATATTTCTGGATAAATTGATAGAAATTTTTTCCTTAGTTTTCCCCTCATCCATAAATTTTTTTATAAATGAATCTTCGAAAAATAAAAATCCGGGGAGGGTCTGTTTTTTTCCTAATGAATAGGAATCAAATTTGGGTAACTGATTTTGAAGACTAGACGCTGCTGGTGGTGTTTGTGTAGAGAAAACAGGAATGGCAGCTTCTGCAATAGTGCCACTTTGAGCAGTTGAGGCCTTGTCGCTTTTTGCTATTGGGGGTAGATATGTCTGGGATTGACGAGCTTTAGAAATAATGTTGAGGGAAAATTGATTAATTTTTTCTTTAGCAGCCCTCAATTCGGCCAAACGTGGACCTAATGTGGAATAGGAAAAAATAGAGGAACCTATAGTCTTTATTGGACTTTGATAATGGTTTAGCTTAGCAGTGATTTTGAATTGTTGATTCAGATTTCTGAAAGCTAGACTACCCGTAGATATCTGACAAGATTCGGGTGATATGACTTTTACAGATTGTTCCCTACCTTGGATAGACTTATTTGGATTCAAAATAGGATTCAGTACAGATATTGGGTATAATTTTTTATGTTCAAAAATAGTAAAAACTAATTTTTCAGTGATCGCACATAGTCCACCTAAAACCGGCATGAATTCGATTAATGCCAGGAGACGATGTCCATAGCATTTTGCTAGAGGCTGGTTTTCTGCTAGCTCTATATGTCTTAGTGCATAACTAGAACCAGAAAACAAAGTGATCACAGAAAGAGCTGCGTCTTCGAAAGAAAAATCATAACATCTACGATGTGCAGATAAGGATACATTCATTTTATTTCCTTTGTAATAAATTTATTATATCACAAATTAAACAAGAATGTATGTATTTCTTATTAAGAAATTTAACAAAATTAAATTAAATAAAATAATGAGTAGAAAATAAAATTTAATTAAAATATTTAAAAATTAGGTATTGCTTAATAGGTTACATGCTTAAATTAATTTTTATTAAAGGATGTCTTGGTCAGTCCAGAGACCGAAAGGCTTATTTTTCTTGCATGGATCCAATTTTTATGTTCAAATGGCTTCAAAAACATATCTTTAAATCAATGTCACTCTTTGATAATAAGCTAACGCAATTACTTCTTTTTTTTACAGCCATTCTCCTCTTTCTTCCCAAATTTAATTTAATAAGTATGGGTTCTGAAACAGCAGGAGTACGCATCGACGATTTGATTCTACTCGGTTTCAGTGGAGTCATCCTGCTTGCCCACTACATTCTTTATAAACGATTAACGACTTACGAAATTTGGATAGTGGTGCTAACGGGATTTTCCATTCTATCTTATTTTTCAAATTTGTTCCTCGTAAAATACGAGTTGTTAAAAATCAATGCTAGTCCACTTTATGCCTTGCGTCTCTTGGAATATTTCCTTTTCTTTTACATTGGAAGCATGAGTGCCCAGTTAAAATTAGGTAAAGTTATTATTTTTTCATTTTTCACGTGGAATTTAGTTCTCATGATGATGCAAAAGGTCAACCTAATTGGAGCACTATCTGTCGAAGGATACCGTGATGATGCTTCTGCGCGTGTTCAGGGTATCGCTTCCTTTCCCTCTGAGATGGGCCTTATTTTGAATCTACTCTATTGCTATATCATCTATGACTCAACCCCCTCCTCATTTTTTTATAAGCGTTTTAATCTTGAGAACTACCGAAACTGGATTGCAGAATTGGCACCATATGGATGGTTTGCACTTTTTGCCGCTTTGATTACCCTAACAGGAAATCGCATCTCCCTGATTGCTCTCGTTGTCTGTTTTATACTTTATCTAAAGGAATTTATTAAAAAAAAAGTCTATCGACTTTTTTTTGCTTCACTGTTATTTCTCCCCATCGTCATTGGGATTATTACAGTCGGTATTGTCTACTCAGAAGCCATTTTTAAGAGAAGTGAAGCTTTGTTTTCATGGAAAAATATTGAACTTGCCTCATTAGTTTGGGAGGGGATCGATTTAGAAACAACTCAAGGCGCTATTGAGGTCGTTTCCTCCGATGATTATGATATGAGTTGGTGGATGCGTATTCATAAATGGGTTTACATGACAAAAAACTATGTCTATCATCCTGAATGTTATATCCAAGGCCTTGGACCAGGAACTGCAGGTGCCGCTTTGGATGGAGGAATTCTAAGAATCTTTGTTGAGTTAGGCATATTAGGGTATCTCATCTTCTATTTTGGCTTTCGCAAAATTTCAAAAATTAACCATCAGTTAAAATGGATGGTTGTGTCATTTTGGATTAACATGATTTTTTTTGATGCTTACCTTGCGTATAAGGTGATGAGCGTTATATTTTTTGTCGCAGGCGATAAATATAGTCTTTTGCATAGTTACCGAGTTTCATTCAAGTCATTAAAAACTAACAGTGTTCATGCAACTTTTAGCACATAGTGAAAAAAGAGATCTCATTCATGCCTCACAAGCAAAGAAGCAGCAGAGCTATTTTTGCTTGGAATGCCAAAGTGAGGTGAGGGTGAGAGGGGGCTATCAACGCCAGCTTCATTATTTTCATATCGAACCTAATCGGGCCTGTCAACAGCATCAGAAAGGACTTATTCATCTTCAGATTCAAAATTATTTTTATAAACACCTTCCTATAGGCGACTGTAAACTTGAATTTCGATTTCCTACAATTGGAAGAATTGCCGATGTTGTTTGGATGTCCAAAAAAATCGTGTTTGAAATTCAATACTCCCCCATCTCTGCAGAGGAAATCCAGAGCAGAAATACGGATTATGCAAAAATGGGTTGGGATGTCGTGTGGATACTACATGAGCATCGTTATAATCAATATCGATTGACAGCAGCTGAAAATGCACTTAAAAATCACACCCACTATTTTTGTTCGATAGATGCCACTGGAAAAGGGATTATTTACGATCAATATGATTCAATTATGGATAGCAAAAGGAAATTCAAATTCGATCCCCTTCCTGTCAAAGTTGTTCATGCTCAGAATAGAACTGATAATTCTTCTCCATCGCAAAATGTTTTTCCTTTTAATAAAAGGCGATTGCTTTGGAAATATACCTTTGAAGGTGACTTGAATTCTCTTTATGAAAATAATCCTAATGATTCCTATATTGAAAGAGTAATCAATTATGAAAGAACTTCAAAGGTTACTTTTTTCCAGCAAATATTTAACATAACAACTTACTCTATAAACCTATTTGTAGTCGGATATAAATTACTATTCAGATATTTTATGGAAAAAATCTGCCGTTGATCAGTGACTACATGCAGGGATATTTAGAATCACAGGGTCTAAATATGGCCTACCCTCACGTATATCTATCCAAGTATTCCATGGACATCGATATGGCCAATTTTGCCAATTTATTCGATACTCTGGATAGTCTTCTTCAACTACCCAATGAAGCATCCCATTTTCACCTACACGATCAGGAAAACAACACCCATTGAGATGATCCATTTCATGTTGAAATATTCTCGCAGAAAAGCCAAAAAGCTCATCTTCGATAGAGTGACCTTGTCGATCAAACGCAGTAAACCTAATATGTTGTGGTCTTGAAACAATTCCAGAAAGGCGACTATCAACGGAAAAACAACCTTCGCGGCCAATCACTTCCTCATCTGAATACCAAATAATCTTAGGATTGATATAAACCACAAGATTGCCTAAGTTCTTTCTGTCGGCATCAACTCCGATATCAACAAGGATAATACGTAATGGAATTCCAACTTGAGGAGCTGCTAGACCAACCATAACACTTTTTTCAGTATCTGTACGTTCTCCTTTTGCAATCTGAAACATTGTTTCAATGTAGGATTGAATTTCATTTGAAAGAATTGAATCTGTAGGCACTTCAGGGACCCTGATTCTTAATAATGAATCTTCTGGTTTAAGAAAAACTGACATCGGTAATTCCTCACAGCTTGCAAATGAATAAGCGAATATAAACAGACAACAAAAAAATAATTTTTTCATTTTTGCTTATCGATTTAATTAATGATACGAACAGACTTGTAATTGATATAGCCAATATGATCATTTTCATCAAGAATTTTAAGCCATTGTCCCCCTTGCATTGACTCTAAAACGGAAATTTTAGATCCTCTTAGGGTTGGTTGTTTTTCAATGAGATTGGAGCTGTAATCAGGAGCTTGATATAGGCCAGTAGACTCTATAATAATCCCTTGAATTGGGCTGAAATAATACTGCAACACTAGGATAAAGAAAAACACAGAACAGACAGTTCCAAAAAGAAAATTTAACCATTTTAACCACTGTTTGCGAACTATGAGTAAAAATGAAAAAGTAAAGAATGAAAACATAAGCATCCAGAAAAGAATCATTTCTTTTTCATAAAAAGAGGAAATCGAAAAAGGATTCCATCTAGTAAGAGGGCTTGTTTTAAAAGCTGGCAGATGAAGCATTTCTCTTAATTGGATAATCTCTTTCTCTACTGATTTCTGAAAAGGGTCTTGATTTAGAGCCCGCTCATAATAGAGTAAGGCAAAGGGGTATTCATCTAACTGAAAAAATACGTTTCCTATGGCAGTGTATAGCTCTGCTGAACCCACTCCAACATTTTTTTCCAGTTCAATTAATAGCGTCAAGGCGCGATTAAAATCCTGGTTTCTTTTCAAATAGTTATCGGATAAAATACCTTCTTGGTAAGCCCTCATGGCTTCTTGCTTAATAGATTCATTGAAATGATCGCCTAAAAGAGAGAGGAGAGGCAAGCATATAAAAAGAAAAACGACTATTTTTATTTGTCTAATTCCATCCACAGCGCCTCCCAATCGGTAATTAACTCTGATAGGTTGTTATTTTCCTGCATTCCATATTGAATACTCTCTAACTTTATTAAAAAAGTTTTTACTGGATTGATCTTTGGACCAGAAGGCCAAAAGTCATAAGGTTGATGGAGGTCCGGAATCAATTTTTTTTCAAAAAGTTTAGTTTTTAATCCAACAATCATAAGAGGAATTACAGTGGATGGGGAAGAGTTTTGTTCCTTCATAATTCGTTGGTAGTAGTGATCGCTAGCCATCACTAAAATTTCTTTTTCTTTTTTTCTTTTCCTTTCAAGATACCAGTGCAACGCATAACTCATTCCTAAACCTAAAGGGACAGCAAATAAAAACCAAAATGGGCTAATTCCTCTTTTTCCATTTAGCCGATCCAATACAATCTTCGGAGTCTTTTGGAGAGGAGGTAAAGGCCAATTCTTGGGTTCCCATTCCGCATTAGAGGAGGGATCCTGAAACAGTCTTTCAAATGAGACGACGTCCTGATTTGCCACTCCTAACTCCACCTGAATTGGAATCGGTTTTGTGCGTTCCACAACATACGCACCTGATTTAAGATCGAATGATGAAAATTCTATAGAGGGAATAGACGTGATGAATGTATTTAAGGGTATAAGCTCTATAGTATAAATTTTTCTTTCTCCTTTAATAATTCCTGCAGGTAGTAGATCACTCTGTTGGAAAAATCCACTGAAGCCAGGTTGACAAGCAAGATTTGGAAATTGAAACTCAACAAGATTTTCTATACCGCTGATAGCAAATTCCAATTGAATTTCTTCTCCCACAATAGCTTTTGAGAACTTCTTGATCGTTTCAACTTTGATTTCCCCTAAGGCACCATTAAATGATCCTGGTTGATTTTTAGGAAAAAAGGGCACAACACTTATGGTTACTGAAGGTGCTTCGGCTTTGACAGCTTCTTTACTAAGAATTTTATTTCCAGCAGTATTGACATCGTAGAAATAGCCTTCAATCCAAGATGGGCCTAATTCGAAGGTTCCTAATTTAGATGCTTGGACATTTTGTGAGATTTTCTGAATTGTAATATCCCCTTCTTGGAAATCTTCTATATGGGCATCGCCAATCATTTCAAAGTTATTTGGATGAATAAATGGCAACTCAGTTTTTGTTAAATCGATACTATGATTGTAAAAAATATAATACGTTAAAACAAATTTCTGTCCAGGATATACGGTCGATTGATTAACATCAGTATCCAACTTTAGAAATGGCTTTTCTTTGTTTATGGTTTTTTGTGTAGGTTGCCTCTTTTTCTGCGCTGATAATGTCTGAGATGCTCCGGTGACCTGATAAGACGAGGGGATGGAATGGATTTTTTCGTTTCCCACTTTAACGCTAATAGAAGTAAGCTCATAAAGACCTTTAGACTGCGCTGGCATCTCAAAATTATAAATTGAGATGACTGTTTTTTCACTGCCAGGATCCATCACGATGCTTTTTTCAAAAGTGACTTTTAGAGGTTTTTTATCCTTTTCAAAGGAGGTAATATCGATTTCTTCATCGCGAGCGTGAGTAATCATGACCATCCCTGTAATAGGCTGTCCTTCCCTTTCAAAAAGGTTTTTAATTTGAGCTTCAATGTCAGCGGATTCGAGTTTATTGAATAATAAAGCGATGCACAATAATATAGGGAAAAGGTGTTTCACCAAGTATCCTCCAATCCCTTTAAAGAAGATTGATTAAGTCTGTCTTGAGCCTCCATTTCTTCTATTAATCTCATCGTTTGATTGATTTCATTTGGATTTTTTGCCGATTCAGATTCCGGTATTGGAGGGTTTTTAAGCATGTAAAGAGCATGTATCCATTCGATGAGTTGTTCTTGTTCCAGAAAATAAATCGTTTTCCAGTTAGGTGAAACTTTTTTCATCTCTTTCTCTATTGTCTCTGCTATTAGTCTTCCCTTTTCATATGTAGGAACCACTTGATCCCATGGTTGCTTTTGGCATCGATTTAGAAGGGTCGAATCTAAAAATTGCTTCTTTTGCTCTTCCAAAACAGCTGCATAAAATTCAGAGCCAATCTTTGCTGCTTGCTGATAAGGTTGAAAAATTGCTTCATTGTCGGTTGCATCTCCCTTTTCTAATACAAGCCTAGTTTGTTGTGCGCTATTTTTTAGCTGGATTATGGATTCCTCCAATATATTTTCAGCAGGCGTTCCTGTAAACTTATTCTTATTTTTCTGTTGATCCTCCTGTTTTTGCTTTTCAATCAATGCATTGATCTTTAGTTTTAATTCCTTTTCCAAATTAGATATAATGGAGGTTATTACGCAAGGAATGTCTTTGGACTGATTTTCTATTTTTTGAATACGACAATCCACTTCCATCCATCGTTTGAGCAGATCTGAACTTTGCTCCAAAAACGATTGTTTTCTAATCAAAGAGGCGGGATCCTGATCCATCATTGTCTCATTAGCAAGTGATTGTAAAGCAATTGCCTTGTTGAGCAAAATATTTCTGACGAGAAAAGGAGACGTGACTTTCGTCATATCTATCTCTCCAAAGTAATTTAAAGCCTCCTTCCAAAGATGCTGATGGAGTTTGAGAGTAGCCCAATCATATAAAACGATGGCATGCTGCCAATCGGGAAGTGATTGATTTGCTAGATCTTGAAATAATGCATCTGCCTGTTCATAGCTATGACCTTGAGCTAAAGAAATGGCTAGAAATCCATTTTGGATTGCCTCATCATTTGAAAATGCTGCATTAAAAAATAGCAATCCTAAAATAGACAGGTTTCGTGTCCAATACCTACTGGATAAAATCAAAATAAAAGGGAACAGAAGCAAAGCCATTCCTAAGGGAATTTGAAAATAGTGATCAGATTTGAGTTGAAGCGCCGCCTTAGGAACATATTGACTTGATAAGCTTGTGATTACACTTTCATTTTCTATATCTTGTGAAATGTTCTTTGATAGTGTTGAAGCAATCATCCATGGTGTGTTATTATTTCCATTAAAATAATGTCCACGTCCCCTATTTGCCAAAGCTTCAAGTAGTGCAGGTTCGAGTTTAGACATAATCGCGCGACCATTAACCTGTACTTCTGGAACTGCTTTTGGAGAAGCGGCTCCTAAACCTATCGTGTAAATTTTCAACCTTGGCAAAATTTCTTCTGGTATCTCAGCAACGATTTTCCGTGCAAGAGTTGTTTTATCTCTTTCAGAAGCCTTTTCAATTTCATTGTCTCCTCCATCACTAAAGATGACTAGTGTGTTATAAATTTCTGGTGTTACGAACTCATCCTGATGAATAAATTGCTTTAGAATTGGTGAAAACAATGTTCCTCCAACTTCACCAGCATTTAGACCTAAATTCTTGATAACAAGCCTTAAAAACAGACTGTCAAACGTTATTGGAACTAAGGGTGTCAGCTGTGATGTCATAGCATAGGCAGAAAAAGAAACCCCTTTTAATTGAGCAATTAAACTCTCACTGATTTCCTTAGCTCTTTCCAAACGGGTTTCCCCGTCGATGCTATCATGAACTCCCATTGACCCCGATACATCTATAAGTAGGCTTACATTGTGAACGATTTTGAATTGATTGTTCTTTTTTTGATTCGTGTCCCCTTCATAGCGGATGTTGCCACGAGGATCCATCAACGCCAAACAAAGAAGAACCCACGAAGTAGAAATCAACCCTATTTTTGCGCTACTAGCCCACTTTTGATTTTGCACGACCAATTTATCGAGAAGACTTTGAGAAGCAAATTGCTTAATTTTCTCGTTTCGATAGTGATGATAAAAAAAATATGAAAGTAGAATTGGAACCAATATGAGGAGATACCAACCATTTTCAGGAGAGTTAAAATAGAGATCTCTATTAAAAATCATGAACACACACTCATTTCAAATTAAGGTATTGGCCTGAAAATCATTGTTTCCATTAAAATAAAAAGCATAAGAGAGAGCATCCCCAAAGCTATTAGATAGGGAAAAAACGATAGAAGCCGTTGCTTATTCTTATGTTGTAGCTTTTCAATTTCTTCTAGATTAATTCCCCCTTTCTCAAGGTGATTAACTTTCTCAAAAATATTTTTTAGACCGCTGCCTTTTTCGATCGAAAAAAAGTCTCCACCAGTGACCTGTGTAATTTTTTTCATCTGTCTTCTATGAGGAGCATAAGTCTCATTTGAAGCCATTGAGGGGTCAATGTTAATGATATAAAGATGGATTCCTTCCTTTTTTGCATCTTCAGCTGCTTCTTCAAGGTCTATTGTCCTCAGCCGATTGCCATAATCAAGGCGGCTGGGATCTTGAAATCCATCGGTTACAACCACAATGGCTGCGCTTTTGATTTCATAGGGAGGTTTCACTCCAGGAGGTAGATCCCTACTCAAATAACGTGTGGCTGCTATGAGGTGAATCGATTTAAAAATTGCATAGCCGATCTCTGTTCCTTCATTTTCAATATTTTTTACTCCATGTAAAGCATCTATAGCTTTTAATAGCTGATTTTGATCCAAAGTCAAAGGAACTAAAACCTGAGGAATCCGTGCAAAAGCAATGATTCCTATTAGATCTGAAGGACGGCTTAAAATAAAGTGCTCCGACCATAACTTAAGGAAATCAATTTTTGGAAGATCAAGAGTATATCCATCTGGTCCTTGAGAATGAACCACCTCGTTCATGGAACCCGATTGATCTAAAAGAAGGTAAATTGCAATCCCTTCTTTTGGAAATGAAACGCGTAGCGGCCTTTTTATTTCTTGCTTATTTGCCATACCGGATAAATTTAAATCCATAAATGCAAAAGCGAAAAAAATGAAGGCAACTACTAGCATCCAAAAGGGGAGCATCAACCATTTCTCTTTCCAGCTCATCCCCTTAAAAAAACTTAAAGTTGAAAAATACATCATTGATTTAGGACTAGTCTTGAACAGCTTTAACCTAATAAAGTAAAAGCATATAAATCCTAAACAAAGGAGTAAAAAACTAACACCATCCCATTGTACACTCACCGTCTCTTTTCCTCATTTTAAAGTAATTAAAATTGCGACGACCCGCACGCTGACGTTGAAATAAATAGAGTATCTAGTTATATTAACCTAACACATAGGCCAAAAAAAAATGAAGAAGTGACTATTCTGGTCTATTATTACAGATATCCAAAAATAGCTACAAAACAATCGACCAAGTTAGTTTTTTATCACACAATCGATGATTCGGTTTTATTCATTTCGAGTCACTTGCGCAACGTTGTGCTAAAAATAGATGGGTCAAATAAAAAAGGTTAGACGATGGGTTATTTGAAAGAATTTCTGACGCAAATCAATCAACGAGATTTTCATAAATTTCTTGTGCTTTGGGAAGAATACTGTATGAGCGACGAAGTAGACCCTGAAGAATTTAGTCAGCTTTTAAAAGCCATAAAAAGTTCAGAGCTGTCAAAACACTTTGGTCAAATTACTGAAACAGCCCTTCCATTAGCGTCTATGATTAAAGATGAATCACAACTCCACGACATCATCAGTCTTCTGATTGATATTCAAACAACAAATTCCCCCGAATTAGCCGAGATAGCTCTTGAAATAATTAAAAAAAGACATGGAGAAGATCCAAAATTTCATGAACGGCTCCGAAACATAGGACTTCGTTCCAAAGATAACTTCCAAGGCGCTATTGCTAAGTACGATTTAATCGTGCATATGTCCAAGGGAAATGTTGTCTTTCATTTAGGTGGATGGGGAACAGGCGAGATTATTGAAGTATCTCCAATCAGAGAACATCTTGTCATTGAATTTGAAAACATCTCAGGCAGAAAAGATCTCTCCTTTGCAAATGCCTATAAAACTCTCATTCCCTTACCGTCCACACATTTTCTCGCACGTCGTTTTTCCGATCCAGACCGGTTAGAGCAAGAGGGACGAAATGACCCTGTTGGAGTGGTGAAACTCCTTCTTCATGATTTGGGACCCAAAACAGCAGCTGATATTAAAGATGAACTTTGCGGCCTTGTGATTCCTGAAGAAGACTGGACGAAATGGTGGCAAGGTGCACGCGCAAAAATGAAAAAAAATTCGATGATTGAGATGCCCGAATCTTTAAAAGAACATTTCATATTAAGAAAAGCTGAAATCTCTCCCGAACAACGCCTCCATAAATCCTTACAAAACAATCCTCAAATTGATCAAATTCTTCTTTCTTCCTATAACTTTGTGAGAGATAACCCGTCTTCTTTAAAAAATCCTGAAACACAAATGTCGATTCAAGACAGTCTTAAAACACTTCTAGAACATAATAACATCACTAGTGAACAGAAAATACAGATTCATTTGCTCTTAGACCAGTTTTTTGACCTGAAAGAATCGAAAGAGGCCGTCGCTAACCAAATACTGAAAGCAGAGGATCTGGAGACACTTGTTAAAAACATCGAGATCATCGCCTTCAAAAAACGCGCGCTTCTTGCTATCAAAGAATACAGAAAAGACTGGCAAAAGCTCTTTTTGGATCTTCTTTTTAGTCTTTCACAAGCTCAGTTAAGAGACTATTTATTTAAAGAGCTCAATCAAGGGGAAACGAAAGAACGCCTAGAAGAAAAACTTCGTACCTTATTGAATAGCCCCATAAATGCTCCTGATATGTTCGTCTGGTATTTCCAAAAAGTCATTTCCCAAGAAAAAGATGACTCCATTCCCTTTGGGAATAAAGAGGGAAGAGAACTATTTTTTGAAGCCTTCTTTATCCTTTACTGTTATTTGGAAAATCAACTCGAACACCGCGATCTTTTAAAAAAGATGTATACGATTATGTCTAGCAAGCGCTACTCCCTTGTACGACATCTCCTTCAAGATACTACTCTTGAGTATACTAAGGAAGTTCTTTTACTAGCTTCAAAATGCCAATCGCTCACAGATCATGATAAAAAGATCCTTCGTTCCTTAGCTGAAGTCGTTCATCCTTCTTTAATTCCGCCTAAGACTAGGAAAGGAGGTTCTAAATATGATGAAGAAGAAATATGGACAACTGAAGAGGGGTATCTCAAAATACAAGAACGTATTCGCCATATCGGCACAGTGGAAGTCGTTGAAAACGCCCGTGAAATCGAAGCTGCTCGCGCTCTAGGCGACTTAAGAGAAAACTCTGAGTTTAAGTTTGCCCAAGAACGGAGAGCTCGTTTACAGTCAGAGATGAAAACCCTTTCGGATCAACTCTCCAAAGCTAGAATTATTACCCCAGCCGATATTTCCAGTAACGAAGTGGGAATCGGATCTGTTGTAAAAATTAAAGACAAAAACAATAAAGAGACCACCTACACGTTATTAGGTTCCTGGGATGCAGACCCTGATAAAAACATTTTGTCCTTAAGCTCAAAATTTGTTCAAAGTATGGTTGGTAAAAAGGTAAACGAGTCCTTTAATTTTAAGGATGAAACCTTTAAGATTCTGTCTATAGGCAGTTATCTATCCTCATAGGCGTTATGGAATTCGTTCTTGCAACACATAATAAGCAAAAAGTACGGGAGTTTAAGGAGATGCTTAAACCTTACTCCCATCTCGAAATCTTAACCTTGCATCAGTTCCCTACCTATGCCCCCCCCGAAGAAACTGGGGCTACTTTCAAAGAAAACGCTCAACTTAAAGCAGAACACGCAGCACGGACTCTCCGTTGCTGGGTTTTATCTGACGACTCAGGCCTTGTCGTTCCTGCTTTAGGAGGCGAACCAGGAGTGAAATCGAGGCGTTTTTCGGGTGATAATCCAACCGACTATGAAAACTGTCAACACCTTCTAGAAAAGATGTCGCAACTAAAAGATGAGGACCGACTCGCTTATTACGAATGCAGTCTAGCTATTGCAAGCCCAGATGGCATTCAGAAATGCGTCAATGCGACTTGTGAAGGTTTTATCGTCAAAGAATTACGGGGCGCCAATGGATTTGGTTACGATCCTCTTTTTTTAAAAAGCGATTACGAAAAAACATTTGGAGAACTCGACGAACACACCAAAAACCGAATTTCTCATAGAAGAAAAGCTTTCGAACGGATAGCTATCTTTTTGGAAAATCTAAAGAGTGTGTGATGCATTATTTTATCGACGGTTATAATTTGATGTTCCGTCTGATAAGAGAGTCTAAAGAAGATTTACAGAAAAGTCGCGAAAAAATTATCATCTCCTTAAATGAAAAAGCATCCCTTCTAAATCTCAACATCTCCCTCATTTTTGATGCTGCCTACCAAGTGCACGAACGTGCTTGCGTTCATTATGATGCGTTAGAGATTATTTTTTCATCCACAGGAGAAACAGCAGACGATCTTATTCTTTATGAAATTGAACATAGTGTAGCACCCCATCAAGAGATCGTCGTCACTTCGGATAAACAACTCGCAAGAAAGGTTAAAAGCCTGTCAGCTAAAGCAGAAACGGTTGAGACTTTTATTTCAAGTTTAAATAGACTTTACTACAATAAATTACATAAAAAGCAAAAAAAACAACCTGTTATCATTCCTCAAATAAAATCACCACCAACGACTTGTGCTTCTTCTCCCTCTGTTCCCCTTTCTTATCAAGAAATTTTCGAAGCGCGCTATGCTGATTTAGTCAAAGATAAACCCGAAAAACCGACACCCAAATTAAGACCCCCTGAGGCACATCGTTTCACAAATGAAAATCAAATACGTTCTCATCAAAGTCAGAGTAATATAATAGAGTACTGGATAGAGTCTTTTGAAGGACGTTTTCGCAAACTAATGGACGAAGAGCCAGACTAAAAGTCTCTATTGTCCACTTTACTGCGCCTCTCCGCCTCTGCGTTTAAAATTAAAACAGCCTAGACACTAACATCCAGTGCAAACGTTAAAATTTTAAACGCAAAGACGGTGAGACGGGGAGACGGAGAGAAGCCTCTTTCATAGTAAAAAGGGCCAAAAGGAAGCCTTCCCTATATCTGTTAAGTACATTGGCATGGTCAAGTCAGGTGACGTTTCACTTCCACTAATTCGCCTAAGAAACTCATCAGTATTTTCATAAAAATTATCCAAAACATCCTGAGCAGTCACTTCTGACAAATTTGGTTCAGAAGATTTTGTTCCGAGGCTCAAAAAATGAATCCGTTGCTTAGCTTCATTTAATTCAGGAAGTGTTAAACGACGCAATACCTTTTCTGTTTTTTTAAAAATAGTGCCTTGAGGATCCTGTGGATCTAATTTTTTACAAAAGGAGCATAACCACAAATTACGAAGATTTAAGCTTGGAGTTTTATAAAGAACTAAAATCGGATTCAATGGTTTTTCACTTCTAAAACCTAGTTTAAAATAAAATAAATTGGAGCAGAACCCTGAAATAAGTTTTATATTCCCCCTTCTTCCAGTCAAAACACTTATTCGGAATATTGCCTCGATGATTGCTGTGCCGGCTCTTTTATATTTTTTATAACTTTTCAATGATTCCACATGGATTGTATCGTCATAAAAGGAACAGTTATTAGCATCTCCGACGATTTCGTTATTAGGAGCATAAATCTTGAGAGAGAATTCGACATCCAAGATATCGTTTAAATCTGGATGGCCTTCAAACATATTTGGTTCTGCTTCTATAACAAAGGTAGCTTCACTTTCTTTTTCGTTATATAATTTTGTCGAAAGTGTGTGGGGCTTTGAATATTCTTTGATAAATTCCTTAAGCCTTTCTCTTTCTAATCTTGGGAAAAAGGGAAGCGGGGGCGGAAGATCGGGTCCGTAGACTTTAGTTTCATTTTCATTGCATAATTTAAATATCCCCTGAGTTAAATTTTGAATAGCCTCAGAATTTTCAGATTGAGGAATTTTGGGGGTTTCTAATGAATTTTCTATTGGATTTGTATAAGTCATCGTGTTTGCTGATTCATTAAAAGTATTAACAGAAAAAGTATTAAAATCATTTCTATCCATAAAAACCTTGGTATATACTGGTTTAAATTTACATTGATAGGACAGCCATGTCTAAGGCTTCGGTAA
>JBEPVL010000049.1:0-17099 GCA_041691035.1 Chlamydiota bacterium | reverse complement strand
GAAAGATAATATTTTTTATTTAAAAAGTGAATTTATTTTTTGGAAATGGTATTATGTGAAATTTCGTTTTCCATTCTTTGCGCCTTTGCGTCTTTGCTTCTTTGCGTTTCAATTGCTTATGCAAGGGGATAATAAATGTCCTCGGCGCGACTCGAACGCGCGGCCTGTTGCTTAGGAGGCAACCGCTCTATCCACCTGAGCTACGAGAACTAAAAGAAAAGTTAACTTAAGGAAAAAACTCTTCGCTGCATAAGCAACGAAGAGTAAAAAGAAAAATTAAAGTTTATTGACCTACATTCCATCGAATATAACGAGGAATTGAAAGTTCTTTACCAACTTCTTTTCCACGGCTATTCACGAGATCTTTAATTGTGATCGCGTCATTTTTAATATATTTCTGACAGATGAGGCAATTTGCTTCAAAAAAGGATGCAAGCTTGCCGTCGATGATTTTATCCACAACAAAAGCGGGTTTATCCTTCATTTGGCTTTTAGCAATCTCTTTTTCGCTTGCAATGATGTCTTGTGGAACATCGGTGGGTGCAAGGTACTCAGGAGCGCTAGCAGCTGTATGCATTGCGATATCTTTTGCGATAGCCTCTTCCTTATCGGAACCTTGAATGTCTACGACAGTGACGATTTTGCCACCTAAGTGCGAGTACAAACCTAAGGAATGGTTTGGTTCTCTCTTCAAGATAACCAATCGACGGATTTGAATATTCTCACCAATCGCTTGAACCAGCGTCGCCCTGTACTGATCGATTGTAAGCGAACGATCTTTTGAATAAGGCTGTTGAATAAAGTCTTCTAAAGAAGCAGGAGCTGTAGCAACAGCTTCTTGGGTGATAGCGTCAAGAAATTCTTTAAAGCGGTCGTTTTTAACAACGAAATCAGTTTCAGCATTAATCTCGACAATAGCAATTGCCTTGCCGTTATCTGCAACGCCAATCATTCCTTCTTTGGTTTCTCGCCCTTCTTTTTTTACTGCTGAAGCCATACCAGCTTTTCTTAAATTAGCAATCGCCAATTCAATATCGCCACCTGCTTGTTCGAGAGCTTCTTTGCATTTTGCCATACCGATGCCAGTACGATCACGAAGTTCTTTAATAAGACCCGGGGTAATCGTTGTCATATTAACCTCTTCCTTTAACGCCTGGAGCATCTTCGAATTCACCGGATGCGCCGGATTCTGCAAAATCTTCCTCAGCAAGTTCTTCTTTCGTAGCAAAAACTTTGATGTCATTCTTTTTATCGATGATGGCCTGTGCAATTGT
Source organism: Chlamydiota bacterium (assembly GCA_041691035.1). Lineage (GTDB taxonomy): Bacteria > Chlamydiota > Chlamydiia > Chlamydiales > Parachlamydiaceae > JBEPVL01. The sequence continues at coordinate 15,825 of JBEPVL010000049.1, read as the reverse complement.
CTCGAGAATTAATTTAATGCTCTTCAACGCGTCATCATTACAAGCAATGACATAATCGATTGGATCTGGATCACAGTTTGTATCTACAAGCGCCATCACTGGAATACCAAGTTTTTTTGCTTCGGAAACAGCTAGATGCTCTTTACTTGGATCCACAACGATAAGCAGCCCTGGAGGCTTGCGCATAGATCTGATCCCGGAGAGGTTCTTATCTAGCTTAATTTGACTTTTAGCTAAAAGAGATAGTTCCTTCTTTGTGAGGCCTTCAGAACCAGTAGTAATTTTTTTTTCAATTCTCTCAAGCTTTTTGATCGATTGACGTATTGTTGAGAGGTTAGTAAGCAACCCCCCTAACCAACGTTCGCAAACATAAAATTCTCCACACTGCTCCGCAAGCTCGCGTATCACAACTTTTGCTTGCTTTTTTGTTCCTACGAACATGATGGATTTATGTTTAGCAACGACATCTCTAACCACGTTAACAGCGTTTCTGATCTGCTGCAAAGTCTTTGCTAGATCAATGATATAAAGACCATTACGTTCTTCGAAGATAAATCGCTTCATTTTTGGATTCCAGCGACTTGTCTGGTGACCAAAATGGGCGCCTGCTTCTAGCAAATCTTTAATTGAGATAGATTGACTATCTTTTTGTTGATGTGTATTCTGTTCCAAGCCTTGTCCCTTTATGTTGACGACGGCATTCTGTACATTTTTTTTTACAGAATTTCGGTCTTGGTTGTTAATGATGTTGGGATTTTCTTCGAGCATTCAACAGGCGGACTTAGGAGTGTTCGTGAAATACTAAAGGCAAGAGGCAGAGTACGCATTTGAAGAATGTCTTAGATCTTCCCACATAGCACACTGCAAACTGATGCAGTTGCTAACCGACAGAGATCGGTAGCGCCTGGTCAGAATCGAACTGACGCTAGTAGCTTGGAAGGCTACAGTTCTACCATTGAACTACAGGCGCGCTAGACGAGGTCTATTATCACGATCAGGTCTATTTTTCGCAACAATAAAATGGACTTTTTTTGAAAGTCGCTTTAGCTTTATTCCAGAGAGACCGTAAACTCTTTTCTGATCCCAGGATAATAATAAGCTGAGTAGGTAATGGCTTGAGTTCCAATCACGTTCTGTTGTCCACCTGTAACAAAAACAGCTTGATATTCTCTCATAGCCCAATCATACCTAATAAAATCAATCAGGGAGGGCCACTGATGTGGTTTAGCGAAAGTAATCGTAGTGCTTTTTTGGGGGGCTATGGCTGGAAGGGAGACTTTTTCTGTCTGATATAGCACACTTGTGGGTTCATTTTCCAATGGAGAAGGGAAGGCATACTTAATAAAGACATCGCCTGCAGGCGTTGTTTGTTCACCCTTATTTTCAATCGTCAAAGAAATTTTTACTGCAGTTCCCGGTTGCACCTTTACTTTTGTTTCATTGGGAAGAGGAGAAAGAGGTTCAATGTGAATATTTCCCTGTAAAACACTGTTCGTTTGGGGTTTCAAATAATGTTGTTTAAAACCGACTCTTGCCAAAACGAAGGCAATAATAATAAGTCCGAGAGCAATTTTGAAAGAACGACTAGAAAGGAAAGATGATCTTGTTAACATAGGTTTCTCCATAAAGCAAAATCGTTTAATATTAACCAAAAATTTGACGGATAGGATAAAAAAGAAGAATAGCCAAAAGGGCTCCAATGGGGACGGTCACAATCCAGGAAATAACGATATCTCGTGTTGTAGTCAGATTTAAAGCTCCAATTCCACGCGCAAAACCCACACCTAAAACAGCTCCTACAAGGGTATGTGTAGTAGAAATAGGCATCCCCAATCGTGAAGCAAGTATAATTGTAGTGGCAGCACCAAATTCAGCGCAAAACCCCCTACTAGGGGTAAGTTCAGTAATTTTTTTTCCGATCGTTTCAATCACTCTCCACCCCCAAGTCGCTAACCCCGTAACAATTCCTACGCCTCCAAGTGCAAGAGCCCATGTTGGAACAGAAGAGTGAATGGAAAATACTCCTGTTTTAAGGATCCCAACAGCGGCAGAAAGAGGACCGATTGCGTTAGCAACATCATTGGCTCCATGAGCAAACGCCATCATACAGGCGCTTATGATCTGAAGAAATCCAAAAATTCTTTCGACGTCAGCATGCTTTTTGTCGATAAAGGACTGTTCTTCTTTTTTAAGTAGCTTTTCATTAAGCGATTCAACTTCAATAAGAATTGCATTAGTTTGGTTCAGCAGATCTCCAGAGGCATGGGAGCGAACTCGATTGAGATGTTTGAGTGCTTTTTCTAGTGAAATGAGCGCATCATAACGCTTATGACGATAGAGTCTATCAGGGCCTGTAAGTCGAAACTTCTTAATGATTAAATAGCTGATGGAGGCCGCAATGGATGCAATCGATAAGCATAACAAAAGCTTTTGTGAGTGGGTACTAAAAATAACAAGATGATGGAGACCTTCATAAACAAATAAGAGACTCAAAACAAGAAATACACTAAAAACTAAAAGAGGGGTGAGACGTTTTGTAGCTTCGAGTGGATCGAGGGTATAGAAAATATGTTTTCTAATTACAGTAAAAAGATAGTAACCAAAAAGCCCACCCATTAGCGGGGAGATGATCCAACTAATAACAATAAAAAAAACATTTTTCCAATATATGGCTTCTACACCACCCACAACAGCTCCAAAGCCGACGACAGCTCCAACAATCGAATGTGTAGTGGATACAGGCCACCCATAGTATGAAGCGATCTGAAGCCAGATACCCGAGGCTGCAAGCGACGAGAGCATTCCATAAACAAGGATACGTGGGTTATTAACAAAGATATCAGAATTAATGATACCGCCTTCAATTGTTTCTGCAACGTGTGATCCAAAGAAAAAAGCACCAGAGAACTCAAGAATTGCAGCAACGATAACTGCATGTCTTAGTGTTAGGGCGCCCGAACCTACCGATGTACCCATAGCATTGGCAACATCATTGGCTCCGATATTCCAAGCTGTATAAAATCCGGTGATTAAAATTACTGCTAAAAGAACGCTATCCATGTATCCTTAATATCAATTTTATTTCAGTTCCAGCGTCATTCTAACACGATATGCTAGATTTTCAGAAAAATTAGAAAAGGCAGAGATGCTTTCAATGACCCGGTTCCATTGATAGAAGGAGGCATAGGTCATCTCGGGCTCAGCATTAAAGAGGGACTTCAATAAATTTCTTTGGATTAAGTCAACCTCATGCTCTTGATGCGCAACATGATCAACCATACGTCGCACTTTCTCAGCTTCTATTCCCCCAAAAGAAAATTCAACTAGTTCATCCATTTCCTTAATAATTTTCTTCACTGCGTCAAAAGTGTCAATATTCTTGGTAAGAAAGGTTTGAAAATCCGCTTCAAATATGGGGAGAAAGTGTAAGGGCTTTAGTGTTGCACTGATGGCACCATCTTGAGCTTTATCTGCAATACGATCTTGGACATAAAGAATTTCAAGAATCTGACTGCGATCAATAGGCAAAATAAGTGTTTTGGAAAGGTGATTTCTAATGTCGTTTTTAATGAGATCTGCTTGATGTTCGAGTTCGTAGATTTCATCAGCAATTCGATTAGCTAGGTTCTGATCCCCCTTAGAAATAGCTTCAAAAAGATCAGGAAACAAGTGCACGCATCGTGAAACAATCTCAATATGGGTTTCAAAAGGCGCAAATGGGGAGCGAGCAAATAAACTTAAAATTGTTAACATTGAAAAACCTAATTCTTAAACAGCAAGAAACATACACACCCCACATTCGGAATGCCCTACTCCTCTAAACTGACAGCAAAGAAGAGTACTTAACAGTCTTGCTTTCTGTGAGTTGCCCATCTTAGCATTGCTACTGCTTTTTGTCTATCTCAGAAACTTGCAGCAGATTACTATAATAAATGGATGAAAAACTACAAATATTCTTGATTTTTTATTTACTTTAGAAAACTCAAGTTAATAGAATCTATACATTGAAACTTTTCTAATGGTTTACTAGAAATCTTCTGATTTTAAAAGCCCTAGCCCAAGCATAAGCAAGTATTTTACTTGATCTCCTGGGTGAGGATTTCATAACTACTCGAAGTAAGGAGCAAGGTATCCTCAACTCTAACGCCTCCCATTTGAGGCAGATAAATTCCAGGTTCAATAGTAATGACCATACCAGGCTCTAAGACAGTTTCAGCAGATGACCCTTCACTACGCAAGATGGGTGGCTCATGGGTTTCTAATCCAATTCCATGACCCAAACTATGAGTAAAATAAGTCCCATATCCTCTTTCAGTAATATAATCCCTAGCAATTCGATCAAGCTCTCCGACCTTGATTCCAGGACGGCAGGCGCATTGTGCGCGCTTTTTAGCTTCTTCAACGATAGAGTAGATTTCAACGATTTTTGAAGAAGGCTCCCCATAAAAAACAACACGTGTCATATCGGAAGCATAATGATTTAAAACAACTCCAATATCTATCAGAATAGACATCCCCTTTTCCAATTGAGTGATTCCAGCACGATAATGGGGATAAGCACCATTTTTTCCAAATGCAATGATAGGATCAAAAGCTAATTTCTCTGCACCCTTTTTTCGCCAAAATAATTCAACCTCTAGAGCTAGTTCTTTTTCCGTAACGCCCTCTCGAAGGGATTCCAAAATAAACTGATACCCTTCCATATTAAGTCCCGCAGATTGTCTCATCCAAACAATCTCGTCTTGATCTTTAATCATCCGAATTTTTTGTATGGGTCCATTTAAAGGAATGAGTTCTGGACATGCCTTATTCTGCTTTAAACTGCTCTTAAGATTCACATAGGCTTGATATGTCATAAAATCGGCATCGAAACCCAATGAGGAGAGAGAGAGCTCTTCTACCCATTGCTTTAAAACGTCAGGTTCTTTGAGAATCACAGAATAAAGAATTTGTTGGCACCCTTTTTCATAATATCTCCCATCAAGAATAATAGTAGCCTTATGTTCTGAAACAAGAAGTTGACCTGCAGATAGGATAAGACCTGTTAAATAAAAAATATCAATAGGATTCTCAATAAGAAGCGCGTGTACATTTAAAGTGAGCATCTTCATTCTCATCCGCACTAAACGTCCTTGATAATCCATAAACCGACCTTAATTAAATAACTTTGACAAATCTTTAGGCGTCAAATGGATGATTGTCGGTTTGCCTAAAGGACAAAAAAATGGGTTTTGACACACTAGCAACTGATCACACAAACTTTGTGCTTCTTCGATGGTCAACTTTTTCATCGATTGAAGAGACGCTCGACAAGCAGCCCAGGCAAGATGGGCCTCTCTTTTTTCTTGAATTTTATTTCTTTCAACTCCCTCTTTGAGCTCGTCAAGAAGCTGTTGAAGACATGACTGTAGCTCCTTCTCAGAGATTCCAAATGGATAAGCATCAATCAAAAATGTCCCTTCTCGCAGTTCATTAATGGAAAAATCTAATCGTCGTAACTCATCAAGGTTTTCGCGTAAAAATTGAGCTTCAGGCATTGAGAGAGAAAGTGTCAAAGGAATCAGTAAAATCTGTTGAGAACGAGACTGGGTTATATTTTGATCTATAAGTTTTTCATAACATATTCGAGCAAAAGCTGCTCTTTGGTCGAGTAAACACAGCCCCCCAGCCCCTTCTTTTCTTAACTTTTCAGGAGGTTGTTTCAAGATGATATAACCTTCAATCATCGTTTGAATTTGGATGATGGGATATTTGCTTTCAAAGATAGCGATTTCTTTCTCAATACGACTAGAAATAGGAGGAGAGAGATCACTTATTTGAACTTTGCTTATAGGAGAAGTGATTTTGACGGGTTCCGAAAGTTGTTTCATTGTGAAATTGAAAGGATTTACATCAACCGCCGGTTCAGCAACTTCTTTATACTCCCATAAACCTTCTAATAGACTATTTTCCTTACTAAAAACAAGTGGTGATAAAAGAGCCTCATATGCTGCTGATGGAGGGGCACTCATGAAGTTTTGATAGGACGCAGTAATGGGAAGCGAAACTGTATTTGTCATACTCATTCCAAATGCAGATTGCACTGCTTTTGCAATTAATGTGCGCAGATGTGATTCTTGTCGAATTCGAACTTCACGCTTTTGAGGATGCACATTGACGTCAACAAGATCTCCCGGTAATTCAAAATGCAGAATAAAAATGGGAAACCGATTAGAAGGCAGCATAGATCCGTATCCATCTCGAATAGCCGCACTGATCATAGGTGAAAACACAGCTCGCTTGTTAATGAATAAAGATTGACCCGTTCTGTTGGCTCGGTTTTCAGAAGGCCTCCCTATAAATCCTTTGAGTTGATACCCTTCATGAGAAAAGAAAAGGGGGACAATTTTTTTTTCCATATCTTTTCCCAAAAGCACATTAATTCTCTCTTTAAGCTGATCTAGAAAAGTAATGTGGGGGTCGGAATTATTTGGATAGGTTTTTAAGATCGTTTTTTGATCGCTGATAAGCTCGAATTCGACTTGAGGGTTGCCTAAAGCTAGAGAAGCTAAAGTTTTACTGATTTCCTGTGCATCATATGTGGGAGACCGTTGAAATTTTCTGCGGACTGGAACAGTGTAAAAAAGCGATTTCACTTCAATGGTTGTGCCAGGAGATCGAACAGCTGAAGTAGCAGAAATCAGGCGCCCTCCTTCCACAATCACCATTGTCCCATGATTTGATGCCGTCTCTTCCACTTTTAGGGTTGTCAAGAGGGTGAATTTTGAAATCGATGCAATAGAGGGGATAGCTTCGCCTCGAAAACCCATAGTGATCAAAGCTTCAATGTCAATGACATCCCGAATCTTAGAAGTCGCATGCCGTTCAAAGCACAAAATGGCATCATCCGCGGACATCCCACACCCATTATCCGAAACGCGAATGAGCTGCCTCCCCCCTCCTAAAATTTCCACATAGATTTGAGTGGAGCCAGCATCAATAGAATTTTCGACAAGTTCTTTAACGACTGAAGAGGGATTTTCAATCACTTCTCCAGCTGCGATTTGATTAATCGTATGGTCGCTAAGAACTCGTATTTTTGAATGTGGAGACGTTGTCATCGGGGTGAATTTGTTTAGATGTCCTATTTATGATATGATGTACTATATCATAAAATAAAGCTGCCATAAAGGTTTTTTACCAACCAAATTATATGGATCATTATCATCTCGCAAAAACGATTGTCTCGAAATTAAACAGAGAAGGGTTCATTGCTTACTTCACTGGAGGTTGGGTACGAGATTTTGTCATGGGCCATCCCTCTGAGGATATCGATATTGCAACCAACGCGACTCCCATACAAATTATGAATCTCTTCCCTCAGACAATTTTAGTGGGATTAGCTTTTGGCGTCGTCATCGTCGTTTTTGAAGGTCATCAATTTGAAGTGGCAACCTTCAGAAAAGATCTCCCCTATCAGGACGGCAGAAGACCGGAAGGAATTGTTCTCTCCACACCTCAAGAAGACGCATCAAGGAGAGACTTCACCATCAATGGAATGTTCTACGATCCTTTAAATGAAGAGATACACGATTTCGTGCATGGACAAAGAGATATCAATCAAAAAATCATTCGCACCATCGGAGACCCCAACGAGCGCTTCTTTGAAGATCGACTCAGGATGTTACGCGCATTCCGATTCGCTTCTCGCTTTGGTTTTGCCATTGAAATGGAGACTCAGGATGCCATCCGAGAATTTGCATCCAAGCTTCTACCATCGGTGGCTATGGAAAGGATTTACCAAGAATTTAAAAAAATGGCTGCTTACCCACGTTTCGATGAAGCTCTCGCGGAAATGCATCAACTAGGTCTACTCACAGCTATTTTTCCTGAATTAATTCATGTTCACTTAAGAGATCTACGTCAACTTGTTTCTTCTTTTAAACACTTTCCCCCTGGAAGTCTGCCAATTTTTTATCTGCTTAAATTATTTCCTGAATATCCTTTGGAAAAAAAGATAGAAATTTGTCGTCGTCTGCGTGCATCGAATAAGGAACTACAAGATGTCGAACTTGCTGAACAAATTTCCCATCTGCTGAAACGTACTTCAATACAAGAAGCTATAGAGCCATATGAATGGGCAATAATGATGGCAAATTCACAGTTTAAACTCCTTTCCAACATCATTTTAGCGAGTTTTAGTGAAGATAAAAGAGACAAGATGCTTGCCGATTTAGACCAAACAGCAAAGGAATTACAGCCTCATATCCTCAGACATCAACAAAAGCAATCAATGGTCACTTCCTCTGATCTTAAAAATTTTGGAATCGCTCCCAGTAAAAAAATGGGACAGCTGCTCAAAGCAGCAGAAAAAATGGCAGTCAACGAAAATATCCTAGATAAAAATATATTATTAAATCGCCTCACTCATTCACAGCTATGGGATCACCCCCTATGAGTCAATTTAAAACAATATCAAGCCTTCAAAATCCCCTTGTCAAGCATTTAGTGCAGCTAAGAAAAGATTCAAATTATCGTATTGCTCATCAATCGATCATTCTAGAGGGTCTTAAACCAATTCAAGAGGTCAAGGATAAAGTAAAAAGACTTGTTTTTAAGGAATCCTTGGCTACTCTATTATCTTTTAAAGCTCCCGAAATGTGGATGGTGCCTGACTCTATAATAGAAAAAATTTCAGGGATGGATCAAACAGAGGGCATCTTGGCCGAGGTTGAAATGCCCCAATACCATAAACTTGAAAAGCACTCTCTTCTTCTCGCTCTCGATGGCATCAATGATCCTGGTAATTTGGGAACTCTTTTACGAACTGCCCTGGCGTTAGGATGGGAGGGATGTTATATTTTAGAAAACTCATGTGACCCATTTAATGAAAAGGTGATTAGAGCGGCAAGGGGGGCACATTTTAAATTCCCTTTCGAAAAAATTACCAATGCTCAATTTTCCAAGGTTATAAACGATAATATTTTCCAATGCTTATTTGCAGACACCTCCGGAGAACCATTTCACTTAGTTGCCCCTGCAGAAAAAAGAGTTTTGATTCTAGGAAATGAAGCACATGGCCCTACAACTTTTACTCGCTCACTCTCTTCCCCTATCACCATACCCATGTCGGGGGATATAGAATCTCTCAATGTCGCAAGTGCAGGCGCTATTTTGCTCTACTTCTTAAACCCACAAAATAGGAACTCCCCACAATGAAACGAGAGGATCATACTGACGAATGGGATATTTTTCATACACGCAAAGACGGAAAAATAGAACGGAAACGATTAATCGCAAGGGATCGATCGAAATATAAAAAAACAGATCAAGATAAATATCTTCAAAATCTAGCTAAAGATCACGACTTAAAAATTTCAAAGAAGAGTTGGCTTGAAGGACGGGTTCTTTCCATTTTACCCCAAGGAATTGTCGTCGATAAGGGTGGGGAAACGTTCATATGTGTGTTAAAGGGTCTTCTCAAAAAGAACCGCACGCATCTTAAGAGCCTCGTTTCTGTAGGAGATTTTGTTCTCTTCGAAGAAATCTCCAAAGGGGAGGGTGTCATTGCTCAAATCCTTCCTAGAAAAACAATCTTATCCCGGGCAGACAATCTTTCGCGACGCAAAGAGCAGCTAATCGCTGTCAACATCGATCAAGTTCTGATCACAACCTCGGTTGTAAACCCTCTCCTAAAGCCTTCTTTAATCGACCGTTATATTATTGCTTCTCAGAAAGGAGGAATGGAACCCATTATTGTCATTAATAAAGTCGACCTTTTAAATTCCCAAGAAATTGCCAGTGAGATCATCGAAAACGAAAAAGAGCTTTTAGATGAGCTGATTCAAATCTACAAACAAGCTGGTATCGCTTTAATAGGTGTAAGCTCTAAAACAGGGTCTGGACTTGACTTGTTAAAACAGCAAATGAAAGATAAAGCCTCTGTTTTTTCAGGTCAATCAGGCGTAGGGAAGTCGTCCTTGATTAATGCAATTACAGGTTTAGACTTAAATGTAGGTGAAACAGTAGCTAAAACAGGAAAGGGATCGCATACAACAACTCTAGCCCAGTTAATTCGTTTACCCGAAGGGGGATGGTGCATCGACACTCCGGGAATTAAAAGCTTTGGCATATGGGATTTGAGTTTGGATGAAATAAGAGCCTATTTTCCCGAAATTCATGAATTCGGTTTATCCTGTAAATTTTTAGACTGCACACACACACATGAAAAACCTTGCGCTGTTCTAGATGCAATTGAAAAAGGGCTCATCTCTCCTCTTCGATTGAATTCCTATCTAGCTTTGAGAGATACCATTCACTCCAAACATATAAGAAGATGATTTTGTTGTGCAAAGAGATCTGAATTATTAAACTCCCTCTGGAGAAACAGAATAAAATAAACTTCTTGGCTATGCCTAATTTTTTGAGTTAGTTCTTCTAAATTTGATTTTTATAATTGTTTAGTAGACTACACGCACGGAAAATTTTTTCAATTTTCACGAATTACTATTGATATATAGTTATTATTATGATAGATTAAGTGTTTTAATAATTTTAATAAAATAAGTACATCTAAATGAATTCAATTAGAATCCACCACTACGGGTTTCTTGCTCCTTTTGAAGAAGCGGCCATAAGTGAATTTGACGAAAGAATGGAAAAGATCAAAAAATACGAAAAATGTCTTGACTCCCCAGATTTACCCCAGATAGCAAAGGCAATTTTAATGGGGAGATCTATAGAGAATGTCTCAAAGGATGGGATAAAAGGTTTACCTTATGGGATAAAAGGTTTACCTTATTGGAAAAAGTTTCAAATTTATCGGGGTCATCATTTTAAACAATTCCTTAGGGACTTAGATAAATACCATAAACTTGTCTTGCAAGCTATCGAAGAAACCCCTTTGAGAAAAAATTGTGCCGAATTCGATCGCACCTCTCGGGAAAAACGTTTATTGCTGCTAGACATAGAAATAGAAATCTATAACTCTTGGGCTAAATTGATTGAAGAAACTAGAATTGAGTTAGTGAGCAATCTCTCTGACTTTGAAAAATGTATTTTTAAAATCTGTGCATTTTTTTTGGGGTGGTATACCAGCGAATTTTCCTTACCACCTTTATCGATGAAACCATTTGAAGTCCAATCCTCAGTCAGCCATCTCGAAAACCTACCCTCTGAATCACAATTATTGATGAAACCATCTAAAGCCCTGTCCTCAGTCAATCATTTCGAAAACCTACACCACGAAATTTATGAAAGGATATTTAAATACCTACCCCCTGAAGATTTGTGGAGACTCTCTCGCACCTCTCATAAAATGTTAAATGCGGCTTTAGAGTTTGACTCATCTTTAGGTTTTTCTGAGCTTACTCGTGAACGATATGGACTGTCTAATATACCTAAAAATATAATTTGCCAATTAGGATTAAGAACCTACTCTACATTAGCAATTAGTAAGAAAGTTCAGCAATATGCATTAGCAAATTCATCGTCTCATTTTCTAAGTTTTGATACAAATGACAATCCTGAACTTAAAAATGTAGAACACTGCACTAAAGATTTCTCTTTATGGGAAAAAGTTAGATTTTATAACGGTAACCATTTTCAAAAGCTTTTTGATAAAGTTAAAAAATTAGTTAATGAAAAAACAAAAGAAGCTCGTAAATTAGTTAAAGATAATAAAACTATAACTAATCAATTTTCTTTAGAAGAGATTAGAGACCAAATTGTTCGATTAAATATACTTAAAGAGGAGATTCTTGCACTTTTACATGGACTAGACCATAGTCAACAGGCTTTTAGGAAATTTAAAAATAGTCTTACACCTAATGAACAATCCTTAATGGATATCTCATCACACCTACTCAAATTTAACTGGCTGAACGGACCCACTCAAGGATATCTATCTGATTTGAAAGCCATGAAAATTGAAAGAAAGTGGACCGCGGTAGAATCACAATTTCTATATGAACAAAAAACCCCTTTCCCAATAACCGTACAATTTGAGTTGCCAACTGACATTATTCCTGCAATTACTGGACAACCCTCTGTATCTTTTTCATCCCTATCTAAGAAAATGAAGATTTCAATTTTTGCTAAGGAAAATCTGGAACCCCATTTTATTGTAAATGACGAGATTGGATCATTTTCCATTTCAAGAACATGGTTTTTTGGCCCAAGAAATAGAAATAGTGATATAGGTTTTTTTGAGTCTAAATTTGAGTCTAAAAATGACTCAACAATTGTATCCAAAAGATCACTTTATCTAGATGAGATTGTCATTAACCCATTTCTTAAAGAAAAAGACTCTAGTAGTGATTTTCCCTTTTTGAGACTGGTTATTCGAATAGCTATGGAGATTTTTTTAAGAGAAGAAGCAGCAGTCCTTTTCCTAGATGAGCCAGAAAGTGACAGTGTTGTTTTCAAAGAAATGCAGGCAACTGTTTTCAAAGAAATGCAGGCAGCTGTTTTCGAGTCTTTAGGTTTTAAAGAAAATCAATCAGATGGCACATGTGTTTACGTAATATGCAATGCTCTTCATCCGGACATCAAATATGCCGAGATAGCCGAGCGAGATAGTGACTCATCCAAGGAAATTGAAGAGGAAATCACTGTGGATTGGAAAAAGATAATCCGTAGTAATCCCATATTACCCAAAGGGAATGGTTCTTTTATTCCAGAGTTTAAGGACTATCGTCGATATGAGAAATATGTTTACCCATCTCCACCACCACAGCAAAAAAAAGACATCCTCCAATACAAGATGCTAGAAAAAGCTTTAACTCGCCTATAGAACCAAGTCTTCTTTTTTAATTCGATAAATTTTATAGTAGTATTTAAATATTTTTTTATATAACGAAAAAATCCACTCTAAATGCTAAGAAAACACTATCATCACATTGAATGGTTGGAATTCGAAGTTTTGGCCGATCTTCCGTTCATCAAGCATGCGCTTTTTTTGCGGCATGGGGGTAAAAGTCAGGGGCCTTATGCTTCTTTAAATCTTGGAATGCACGTTCAAGATGATGTGCAAACTGTAGAATCGAATCTTGAACTCATAAAAAATATTTTTCGCCAAGAAGGTCCTGCAATTAAGCAAATGACCTGGGCAAAAGGTTGTCATGGTTACTCCATAGCGGAAGTGACCGCCGACTCACCCCGCGAAGTGATCGATCATGATGCCTTGGTTACCACTTCAGTGAATCATCTTCTCATGACAACTCATGCTGATTGCCAAATTGGATTGATCGTGGATCCGATTCGTAAGGTTGTTGCCAATATTCATTCTGGATGGCGAGGGAATAGCCTGAACATTTATGGGAAAGCCATTGCTTATATGCAAGAACGCTATCATTCCGGGCATACCTGTCCTGGTGGCGGTGGCGTGTCAAGTTTTTCCAAGATACGTTTTCGAAGCTCTATGGCTTTACTCGGTTTGCCGGATCATGGCGCATCAAACAATCCTGTTAAACCAAATTTTGCAAACCGATGTCGCCACTTTGTAATTCGATTTGGTCGCGTTTTGTAAGTGGTTGCAATGTCTTTATTTTCTTGGCCTTGTAAACAATCAAGATTGATCTTAGCTCTATCTACGAGTTGTTTTGACTCAACGCGACTTTTGCTTAATAGCTCAAGTTCTGTTCGGTCTTTTTCAGTGCAAACTAATGTGATGGCACGACGGGGCATGATTTTCTCTCCAAGAAATTTCTTTAAATTTTTTTGTTACTGCGATAAGATGTCAGATCAAAAATTAAAGAAGGAACCTAAAATGAAATTTTTTGTTTATATTTTAACCTTGCTCTTATTTTGTAAAGAGCTTTATGCAGCAGTTCCTGCCTGTTCTCAACATCAAGGAGAGATTAAACATATCAAAGGGGTGGCTTATGATTCTTTGCTTGAAGCCCATAAATTAACAGGAGATATCATCGGATCGTATGTTGTGACAGCACAAGACATGGCGTGGGATGCTGTGAAATATAGCTGTACCTATACCGAATTCTCTAAGACATTTCAGGGAGGAATTAATTACTGTAATAAAAAAGGGAAATTTTTAGCATCTAATCGATTAAACAAAGGCTTTAGCGATGTCGGTGACTTATTCTTAGATCTTTATAATAACTGTATTCTTAATCATCATAACTATCGTTCTGTATTCGAAAGAGGAAAAATTTATTTTGATAGAGGACATGTGGAGGCTTGTTTGGTAGATATGACAGATCTACTTAATGCTGGCATGGCTGATGATCTACTAAAAGACATCAAACCGACAGATTTACTCATCACAAAAGCTCAAGCTTGTTTGGAAATTGGAGAATATGAAAAGGCAATAGAAGCCCTATCTGATGTGATAAAAAAAGATCCGAAAAATAAAGAAGCTTATTTTCATCGAGCAGCCGCTTATTTTGAAACAGGTCGGTTTGATGAAGCACTTAAAGATTACCTCCTCTCTGATAAAGGGAAAGGAATGCCTAAATCTACCTTTGAGGCAACAAAAGAATTTACAAGCGCGCTATTAATAAATGTATGTCAAGGAGCTGCGGAATCAGCCATTGATTTTGTTCCTTCCCTTTGCAGTTCTGCTTATGGATTCGGAGAAACACTTTGGGCTGTTCATCCTTTAAATCCACAATCTTTAGAAAACACAAGTCAATTTGCTAGCGCTTGCTATGAAATGGCAGAATGTGTCGCTGATTATTGTCAAAATGTAGATTGGCAAACTGTAGAAGGCTATGTTGACCAGGTTAAAACATTAGGTGAACGTTTTGATAACTTAAGTGATTTAGAAAAAGGGGAATTAATTGGTTATACGATTGGTAAATATGGTGTAGATCTTTTTGCTGGCGGTGCTGTTGTTAAAAGTGTATCGACTTACCGCAAGCTTCGTACCGCTAATAGACTATGTACCTTAGAGGCCATGGCTGTTTCTAATGCTAATAAAGAAGCCGTTGTTACCTCCTCATTAAAACATGCATCAGAAAGAGAAGCATTTTTTAAAAATGTTAAACTAGAATGGTATAAACAGAATAAACATGTGATTGGTAAACATAATTATCAATCTGGAAAGAGTATCTTTGAACATCCGGATCCAGAAAGGTTAATCACTAAATTTGCAGGTAAGGGTAAGCCTATAAACAAAGAATTTCCTGGTAATCCCAACTATAGAGAATTGATTGACTTTGGTGAACATATAGGTATATGGAAAGATAAAGAAGGTATCCTCTCTTTACCCACAACAAAAGGACATATTCATTACTCAAAAAAAGGTGCCCATATTGTTCCAGCACACCCAGAATCTACCTTTGGTAATTTATGACTATAACAATATCTGCAATAAGATGTGCTCTACAAGTGGCTCTTTTAGGAAGTATTACCCCTAATTTAAGAGCTATAAATGTTAATCTGAAAGAGAATACCATTGAGTTGTATTTTTATTATGAAAATCCACCTTCCGAAGAGGAAGAGGAACTTTCAGAAATAGTAGTAACGGAACTTTATGCTGATTTTATAGATATTTCTATAGAAATACATAGACTTGTTTTATCTTTATCACACCTGATTCCAGATCTGGGGATAAGAATTTTTCATCGCAAAGAGTGATTAATAAAATTAAATCTTTAGAAAAGAAATTTTAAGGTATGTCCTAGTGGCATGCCTATTCTATTTTTATAGCTTTCCACTTATCTCCTTTTCTATCCTTGAAGAATTAAAACGTATTCCTGAACAGGATAGAAAACCCACATTCCACAGGTTGCAGAAGAACTCTGTATTTTTTTTCTGGACCAATAAAAAAACTTATACCAAATGAAAAAATTAAAATTACACATTAGCCCATTGCCTCGTACATAA
>JBEPVL010000048.1:0-17718 GCA_041691035.1 Chlamydiota bacterium | reverse complement strand
CTAGATTGTGTTTTAAATAGCAGTCTAGCAACTGAAGAAAAAGTAGAGCTTCTTCAAGCAAACTATTCTGAAGGATATTCTGGATTTTATGCAGCACTTTCACATGGCCATACAGAAGCAGTAAGGGTGTTTCTAGATTGTGTTTTAAATAGCAGTCTAGCAACTGAAGAAAAAGTAGAGCTTCTTCTAGCGAACCATCCTGAAGGATATTCTGGATTTTATGCGACCCTTACAAGTGGTTGTGCAAAAACAGCAGAAGTATTTTTAGATTCCATTTTGAATAGCGCCCTTTCATCTAAAGAAAAAGTAGAGCTTCTTCAAGCGAACCATCCTAAAGGATATTCTGGATTTTATTGGACCCTTACACAGGGTTGTGCAAAAACAGCAAAAGTATTTTTAGATTCCATTTTAAATAGCTCTCTTTCCTCTCAAGAAAAAATGGATCTCTTGCAAGCTAAAACCAAGGATGGATTTATTGGATTTTATGTAGCACTTGTAAATGGCCATACAGAAGGAGTAAAGGTGTTTCTAGATTGTGTTTTAAATAGCCCCCTTTCATCTCAAGAAAAAGTTGAGCTTCTTCAAGCAAACCATACTAAAGGATGGTCTGGATTTTATGGAGCACTTGTAAAAGGCCATACAGAAATAGTCATGTTGTATGTAAATTTTGTTTTAAACAGCAGGTTATTCCCTCAAGAAAAAATGAAGCTCCTGGATGCACAACGTCAAACCTTTTCTTCTGTGAATAATGAAGCTTGGAGAAAGTTTAAAAACCTGATTTCATGTAGTCAGCTCACACCTTCTCAAAAAAAACAAATTATGGGGGGATTTCAAGGTTAAAAAAACCTCAAGCTCTTAGAAATTGAAATTTTTATTCGCATATTTAATGGCAATTCGCTAATAACGGTCTACTGTACTATTAATGAATGGAAAGAGTTGCCTATGTTAAATTTTCGGAAACTTAAACATGATTTCTCCCCAAATATTCTGAGAGAGGGAAAGGTTCTTTATGAGAAGGGCTCTGTTCTGTCTACCAGAATGTCCCATTTAAATGATTCATCTGTCCGGTTCCAATGTAGAGTCATGGGGACCTTTGAAAATACATACGAATCTTTGCTTGAAGTGGATCGGAATGAGTCCTCTATTCTCGATTCAGATTGTGATTGTCCGTATAACTATGACTGCCATCATTTAGCAGCCATTTTATTTTATCTTGAAAGTCATTACGATGAAATCCTCTTAGAGTATTCCAAAGAAAATAATTTAGAAAGCGACCAAGATGAAAACAGTGAGGATCCCCCAGGGAAAAATTCAATTCGAGTTGCTGTTCGAGAAGCTGTTCAGAAGCAAAATGTGAAAATGGATAAAAAATTTCAAAAGCAGATGTTGGAGGAGTATGTTTTTGCTTCCACTATTCTCGGGCAATCCTCATTCTTTTTTCCTGAAGAGGAATTTATTACAGACAGGGCTGAATTAGCGATTATTTTCTCCCTTCCCAGTCAAAATAAAACGGATTTCATTGAATTCCAACTTGCTTTGAGGCTTCCAAATCGATCTAAAGCTTTAAATATTACTCATTTAAAAGCGTTCTTAGATGCAGTTCGGTATAAGGAACCTATTTATATTGCCGGAAAACGCTATTTCTTTTCACTTTCTTCTTTTGATGCAGCGAGCAGTCATCTTTTAAAATTGATTATAGATTTTGCTCGTTTTACTGAGCCAAAAAATGAAAAGCAGCAACGTCATGCGGTGATCGATTTCGACGCTTTTGGAAGTCTCCTAGCAGAGTCCTTTGCTTTAGCAGAAGGGCGACAGATTTCCCCTATATCAATTTCAGATTATGAGAGTGATCGAAATTCCATGCCTTGTTTATATTTAAGCGCCATTGAAGATCCGCTCAAATATACCCAAAAACCTGCAGAAATAAGATTCGAGTTGCATTATCTTGAGACACCTACGCCAAAAATCCTTCTCCAACCTGGCATCATTTTAGATCAACAAACGATTATTGGATGTGAAGATGCGCTTTTATTTGAGTGTGCTCTACCTGGAATGATTTATCAGAAAACCTACTACCACTTCAAAAACACAATCAGAAGAAAACACCTACGTAATCTTTCGGCAATAAGGGACATGACCATTCCCGAACCTCTTTTTGGTACATTTATTGAAAATGCTCTTCCTGAGTTGCGTCGATTCGCACAAGTTGATAATCGAGAGATGCTTGATCGGTTCGTTACGCTCCCATTTGAAAAAAAGGTTACTGCAGAGTGCGACATCCACTACTTAAATGGTGAATTAGAGGCAGTCTTGCATTTTGTATATGGGGATATGAAGGTTCCTGCAGCTAACTCACAGCTTGCGATTTTAAATATCATAAGTTTTATCACTCCTCAAGGAGTCTTAGCTAGGAATCTTACAGAAGAGCAAAAAATCGTCGATATTCTTTTTCAAGATTTTATTTATGACCCTGCTCAAGGGATCTACAGTGCAAAAAATGAAAAGAAAATCGTAGAATTCATGACAGAGATTATCCCAGCTAATCAACACCTGGTTAAATTTAACTGTCCAGAAAACCTGCTCGATCAATTTATCTATGATGATTCAATTTTTCATCTCTCTCTCAAAGAGACGCACCGAATTGATATGTATGAAGTTGCTGTCCATGTACAGGGACACTTATCAAACTGCACTTTAGATTTATTATGGGACTGTCTTTCATCGAAAAGAGCGTTTATTGAACTCTCCATTTCAAAAAAAACTGGGAAAAGAAAAACAAAGAATGATGAAGCTAAAACCCCTCATCGCATATTGGTGCTTGATTTAGAAAAATTAGCACCTGTTGTGCAGCTTCTCGACGAGATGGGGATCAATCAGTTAAACGACCATGTAGAACAACGCCCATTATGGAGCTTGGCAAGTATCGATCCAGAACATTTTGGTAACTTGCCTATCTGTTTTACCATTTCATCCAAATTGCAAGAAATACAAAAGCAGATGCTAGGTGAGCTTCCATGCGAAATTAAAGAGATTCCCTCTGTGATTCAAGCCTCTTTACGCAATTATCAAATTGATGGGGTTCAGTGGTTAGATCGTCTTAGAACCATGCACCTAAACGGTATCCTGGCTGATGATATGGGTTTAGGTAAAACTTTACAGGCAATCATTACACTTACTCAATTTCAAATGGAACACCCAGGCCACCTTTCCATAGTTGTATGCCCTACCTCGCTTGTATATAACTGGAAGGAAGAGTTTGCGAAGTTTAACCCACAGCTAAAAGTCCTTGCTGTAGATGGCAACCCTCAGCAAAGAAAAAAACTTCAAAATGAGCTTCATCTCAATGACGTCATTATCACATCCTATACCTTATTACAAAAGGATGTTGAATTTTATAAATCGATTTCCTTTGGATATGCCATCCTCGATGAGGCACAGCATATTAAAAATAGAGGAACCAGGAATGCTCAGTCTGTTAAAATGATTCAGACGTCTCATAGGCTGATTTTAACAGGAACTCCTATAGAAAACTCTCTTGATGAACTCTGGAGCCTTTTTGACTTCCTCATGCCAGGCTTGCTTAGCACGTATGATCGTTTTGTGGAAAAATACATTCGAAACTCAACAGGAAATGCTGGAAAGAATCTCGATCACCTAAGAAAAAAAGTTTCTCCCTTTATTTTAAGAAGAATGAAGAAGGATGTTTTAGATGATCTTCCCCCTGTATCTGAAATCCAGTACCATTGTCATCTTTCTGAAATTCAACAAGAGCTTTATCGTTCCTATGCTGCTTCAGCAAGAGAGGAGCTCTCTCAGCTGGTAAAAAAGGAAGGCTTTGATCGCGTTCAAATTCATGTATTGGCTACATTAACGCGTCTTAAGCAGATTTGCTGTCATCCAGCAATCTTTGCTAAGGATAAACCCGAAACGGGTGACTCAGCAAAATACGATATGCTTATGGAATTACTCCATACTTTAATTGAAGGCAATCATAAGACTGTCATCTTTAGTCAATACACCAGAATGCTTGCCATCATGCGAGATGATCTTCAAAAGTTAGGTATACGCTTTGAATACCTTGACGGCTCCAGTAAAAATCGCCTTAGTATCGTCAAGCAATTTAACGAAGATCCACAAATTCCAATTTTTCTTGTTTCGCTTAAAGCAGGGGGATCAGGACTCAATTTAGTTGGAGCAGACACAGTCATCCATTACGACATGTGGTGGAATCCGGCTGTTGAGAACCAGGCGACAGATCGTGTACATCGGATGGGACAAAAAAGATCAGTTTTATCTTATAAGTTAATTACACTCAACACTATAGAAGAAAAAATTCTCGAGCTTCATAATCGGAAAAAAGGGTTAGTTAAAGATATCGTCAGCCATGATGACGAAATGATCTCCAAATTAACTTGGGAAGAAGTGTTGGAATTACTTCAAACATAATTGAAGAACTGGCAGAATAGGTTTGAATGCAGTGACATAAGGATGCTCATGACAAAAAAAAATCAAACCAGCTTTAAAGGAACCCTTCAGCAACTCTATCAGTCAGTATATGGCCGTATTAATCAATTTCGCGGCGTTTTTTCCAATGATATCGGGATAGATCTAGGGACAGCTAATACACTGGTTTTTGTTCGAGGAAAAGGTATTGTTCTTTCTGAACCCTCTGTTGTTGCTGTAGATTCAACAACAAACGAAGTGCTTGCTGTGGGGCATAAGGCAAAAGCGATGTTGGGTAAAACACCGCGAAAAATTCATGCAGTAAGACCTATGAAAGATGGCGTCATTGCTGATTTTGAAGTGGCTGAGGGGATGATTAAAGCTCTTCTTAAACGAGTGACTCCTTCTCGGACTCTTTTCAGGCCAAAAATACTCATTGCTGTGCCCTCAGGGATAACTGGAGTTGAAAAACGAGCAGTTGAAGACTCTGCCCTCCATGCCGGGGCTCAAGAGGTGTTTTTGATTGAAGAGCCTATGGCTGCTGCGATAGGCGTTGATCTGCCTGTTCACGAAGCATGCGCAAGCATGATCATTGATATTGGTGGTGGAACTACAGAAATCGCAATTATATCTTTAGGTGGTATTGTAGAGTCACGCTCGCTTCGGATTGCAGGGGATGAATTCGATGAGTGCATCATCAACTATATGAGACGAACCTATAATTTGATGATTGGCCCTCGCACTGCTGAGGAAATTAAAATCACAATAGGCTCAGCCTATCCTCTTGGTGGTAATGAATTAGAAATGGAAGTGCGAGGAAGAGATCAAGTTGCTGGTCTTCCCGTCACCAAACGGATAAACTCAGTTGAAATACGCGAGTGTTTAGCTGAACCTATTCAACTTATTATAGAAAGTGTCAAGCAAACTTTAGAAAAATGTTTACCAGAACTTGCTGCAGACCTTGTTGAGAGAGGAATGGTCCTGGCTGGTGGTGGCGCCCTTATCAAAGGTTTGGATAAGGCCTTAATTAAAGAAACCGGCCTGCCAGTTATTGTAGCTCCTAATCCACTCTTGGCGGTTTGCCTTGGAACGGGTAAAGCTCTAGAGTATTTGGACAAATTTAAAAAGCGGAAGTCTCTTTAATATGCCCACAGCCAAAATGCCTGAGAAATTAATCAATTGGGTACAGGATGTTTCTGTTTTAACCAATGCAGACCGGGTTCACTGGTGCGATGGCTCAGAAGCAGACTATGATAAGATCTGTCAAACGCTTGTAAAAAATCAAACGTTTATCCCTTTAAATGATAAGCTAAGGCCTCATAGTTATTTAGCAAGATCAAATCCTGAAGATGTAGCACGGGTTGAAGGAGCAACTTTTATTTGTTCCAATACACCTGAAGAAGCAGGACCCACCAATAATTGGTTTGACCCAACGGAAATGAAGGCCAAACTGACCATGTTATTTCATAATAGCATGACTGGGAGAACTCTCTATGTTATCCCTTTTAGTATGGGACCGGAAAACAGTCCTATGGCTAAGTTTGGCGTACAAATCACAGATTCTCCCTATGTCGTCTGTAGCATGCACATCATGACGCGAATCGGAACCCGCATTCTTGAAAAACTTACTGACGATAACTGGATTCCCTGTATGCATTCTGTGGGCTTTCCTCTGATTGATCATGCCAACGATGTGCCATGGCCATGTAGTCAAGAAAAATACATTGTTCAGTTCCCTGAAACACGTGAAATCTGGTCTTATGGGAGTGGATATGGAGGCAATGCTTTACTTGGTAAAAAATGCTTTGCTCTTAGAATTGCCTCTGTGATGGCTAGAGATGAAGGTTGGTTAGCGGAGCATATGTTAATAGTGGGCATCACAAACCCTGAAGGAAAAAAGCGATATATGATTGCTGCTTTCCCAAGCGCTTGTGGAAAGACTAATTTAGCGATGCTTACACCGACTTTACCTGGATGGAAAATTGAAACAGTGGGCGATGATATTGCTTGGATCCATTTTGATAAAAATGGTCAGCTACGGGCGATCAATCCAGAAGCGGGTTTTTTTGGTGTGGCACCAGGCACTTCCCTGAGCTCTAATCCAAATGCGATGAAAACGCTCAATAAAAATGCAATTTTTACAAATGTTGCCCTGACAGATGAGGGTGATGTTTGGTGGGAGGGGATGACAAAAACACCCCCGGAACATTTAAAGGATTGGTTAGGGCATGATTGGACACCGCAATCTAAAGAGAAAGCAGCTCAAGCGAATTCCCGATTTACTGTTTCGGCTTCTCAATGTCCTGTCATCGATCCCAACTGGGATAGTCCAGAAGGGGTTCCTATCTCTGCCATTCTTTTTGGTGGGCGTCGCTCCTCAGTGATTCCGCTTGTTACTGAAGCATTTAATTGGCAACATGGAGTTTTTCTTGGAGCAAGTGTGTCTTCCGAAACGACAGCTGCATCTACGGGAGTTGTAGGCCAACAGCGTCATGATCCCTTTGCGATGCTTCCATTTTGTGGATATAATATGGGCGATTACTTTTCACATTGGCTTTCAATGGAAACACATTCTGGCGCTCACCTGCCCCAGATCTATTACGTTAATTGGTTTAGAAAAGACAAAGACAATCAATTCCTCTGGCCGGGATTTGGAGAGAATTGCCGTGTTTTAAAATGGATTTTTGAAAGAACTGAAAACCAAGCAGGCGCTGTAGAGACTCCTATTGGAAGAATACCCAAACCTGAGGATATCGATATATCTGGACTTAACATCACTCATGAAACTCTTAAAGAGCTTTTTAATATTGACAAGCAAGCCTGGCTTCAAGAAGCGGATTCCTTAGCAAAGTATTTTAAACTTTTTGGTTCTTATTTGCCAAAAGTCTTTCATGATGAACTCAATAATCTAAAAAAACGACTTCAATAAATAGATTTCTCCTCATGAATGCTTATTCACCCCTCTCACCACAGAACTGGCGCCGACTATTAATTGCTCTTATTGTGAGTGGCTCACTCAATGTAGGTGTTTTAGGTTTATGGGTGTATTGGATAACCCACGAGTTGCCACCTAAACCTTATTGTGAGCTGCAGCCTGCAACAAAAGAACAGCAATCGCTCTCTTTAGCGGATCAAAGAGGCTGTGCTGAAGTCATCACACAGCTTCAAAAGCTCCCTTTTTATCGTTTAATCGACAGCCTTAACCGCACTCAAGTCATTGAAAATGGATTCACTGAACGCGATCTTACTCTTTCTTGTATAGTGGCATTCCACGATTTTGATTTGAAACGTGCACTTATCAATGAAACATTTCCCTTAGAAAAGCGTCATTTTGATTGGAAGCACTTGCCAACAGGGAAGCAGGTTACTTTAACTGTCTATCCAGGCTTGACAGACAGACACTTTCAGGCAATCCAACAATTTGCACAAACGGAAAGATGGCCTCTGACATCGGAACGTATTTATGCGCTTCTGCATAAGCAATGGAAAGATGCGAACCTTGATCCAAGTTTGACAGAAGCATTCATGCTCACACCAGAGTTTTGGACAGCGAATCTGCTGTTTCAGAGAACCGAATACCCTGTTAGGAAGCAGCAGCTGCTTGAGATCCTCTTAGAGGGGAACTGGTCCCTTCTTCAAAAATCCGTAGAACAACAAAAGCAACTTAATGATGTTTCAGATGCAAGGCGACAAAAATTCCTCTTAGATTATATAAAAGTAGGATCTGAATCAGCTGCATTACTGATGCTTCTCACTGATAAAGAATTTGCCACGAAAAAACTAGAAGATTCACAAGTGATTACTCTCTTACAAATGTTGAATAAGAAAACCCTAGAAAGTGAATCTTATGCAAAAGAGATGTTGGTGAGTCCTAGAAGCACAGGAGTTTGGCAGCAAGCCTCTCTACGTTTATATGAATATGCAGGCGAGTCGATTCCGACAAATTGGAATTACGAGACTACTCTAGCGAGATTCATTCCTGGTTATGTTACAGTAAATGCAGAGAGTAAAGAAAAAAAGATTCCCCAGGTTGCTAAACAATCAATAAATCCTACTCAAAATATTATAAAAACACCCCCTCCAAAGAAAGTGCCTTCTGATATAGCCACTAAAAATTCCCAAATCGTCCGTCATTATATCATTCAGGATGGGGATTCTCTATGGAAAATATCTCGACGTTTTGGCGTCGACATGGAGGTATTGAAGCATTATAACCAGCTACAATCAAGCTCGATTAAGCCTGGCACCATCTTGAAAATCCCCTAGGCCTAAACGTAGCGTAGACTTTAGTCTGCGCTTGTTTTCTCCGGATTTATCCGGAGCTGAATGTCGGATAAATCCGACAAAAACAAGGGCAGACTAAAGTCTACGCTACAAATCGTCCAGATTAGGGTCTATATCAGTACAATAAACAACACATTACTCTATTTAATACAAATCTGTAAGCTCTGTTGGGAGTTGCCGGCAGCCTTCGCAATAAAAAAGTAAGGCTCCTTTGATTATTTGAGTATCTTTGGTTAATAGAGGTTCTTTTGCGACAAATTTTACATTCGTGAAATAATGCGATAGCTGGGTGAGATAGTTCTGTTTCCTGTCATGTTCTTGTTTATCTAAATAAGGCTGGTTTTCAATCCAAATAAAATAACCGTCTCCTGCAGGATAGTCTTGTTGGAGACTAGGCCAGTAGCTAAACTGATTATTTCTTATCCCATTTAAATTCAAAAAATAGGCTCTATTTTGATTTTCTCCATAGAAACTTAGCAAACTTGTTGTCTGGTACTTGTCACTTGCTAAAAAATGTTTTTCTGGATCATATCCATGCTTTGATAGGGCGATTTTAATTTGATCCCATCCAAGTTGATGCTTGAGTGGATTGAAGGGTAACCAACTCCATTGTGAAAATCCAATTACCGAGCAAACCACTATGCAGGAAAACGCTAAACTCGATTTAATCCACCTGTTTGAGACAGCTTTCATGTCGATGACATACCAAGCTAACCAAACAATAGCTGCAGGATAACAGAATACAATCCAGTTCCCCTGAACCTTTTGAAAAAATGAAAGAATCAATGCAACAATGACTGAACTAAAAAATGAGGTTGCAATAAAATAGATGGAAGGGGAAAGGAGCTTCCAATTTTTAATAAAGAAGGGAAACGTGTATGCAGCTAAGATAATTAATGGAGGGGTCATTAATAGCATTTGAGCCCCTATAAACTCCAAAGTATTGGAAGTAGCTGCCCCATGTCCTCCTTGCAATAGTGCTGACACATGACGAAATGTCGCCCAATCATGAGACCAATTCCACCATACACTTGGAAGCAACCCTAATAAAGAAATAGATATCCCGGAAATCAATTTAGAAATTTTTTGAGAGGGAAATAATTGCGCTTTTATGAAGAAGTATAAAATCCAAAAAAAATAGATGGGCCATTTAAATAAGGCTCCACAAAGGATATAAAAACCTATTTTCATTGCATTTGGATCATTTCCCCTATTTAATTCCCTTGCACAAAGCGAAGAAGCGAGCGTCCAGAATAACAACATGCCTCCATCAGTAATGGTTTGGAAGGATCCGATCCACCCTATGGGTGAAAACGCCATAAGCAAGCTGCTCCAAAAGGCTCCACGCAAAGAAAGTCCAGCATTTCGAGCGAGTGTATACACTGCGAGGGATTGTATAAATCCTAAAATCACTGCAAAAAACCGCACACCTAATTCTGTTGAGCCAAATAACTTTGTTCCTAACCAGATTTGCCAGGCAATTCCAGGAGGCTTACTATAATACCCCCAATCCAAATATTGACTCCACGTCCAATACTGAGCTTCATCGGGCGATAGATGTATCCCTGCATACAAGATGACTGCAACCATCAATATTGCTTTCATGGCTAAGAAAAGAATAAGAAGGAGAAATTCTTTTGATAGAGGCTGTCTCCAAAAGAGGGGATTAAAAAGGGGCATAGTAGACATAAAAAATCTGGGTTAAATAAAATGCATTTTATAGGATAGCATATTTCATGAATTTAAAGTACTTGTTGAAGTTAAGCCGATTTTATGAGAAGTTGCATTATAGTAATAATTTTGCAATTCAATGAGGAGCCACTTTATGGCGCAGTCCTGGTATCGAGCTCCCAGCATTCCTCAAGCGCTCATCTGGAGAAGAGTTCATTCTCTTCTAGGCATCTGGTTAGTGTTATTTTTAATTGAACATCTCATTACAAACTCTCAAGCTGCTTTGTTTGTCGGTGACTATGGCGCAGGATTTGTAAATGCAGTCAATAGTATAAAAAATTTACCGTATCTTCCTATTATTGAATGGACTTTTATTGGAATCCCTTTGATTGTCCACACTGTTTGGGGAGTTTATCGACTTTTTACCTCTTCTACAAATGTATGGCCTTCTGACGGGTCTACACCTTCTCTTCCGCAATATGGAACGAACCAAGCTTATACCTGGCAACGAATCACCTCTTGGCTTCTCATTTTAGGAATAGCAGGTCATGTCATCCAAATGCGTTTTCTTGATTATCCTACATCTGCTCAACTTTCTGGACAGAATTTCTATTTTGTTCGAATTAGCCCCGATGAAGGCTTAGAAAGATTATCCGCACGCTTGAATTTCAACTACTTTGATCAAAAAGAATCGCAGCACATCATTCACTCGATGAATTTGGGTTTAGCAAGCTTCGGAGATATCCCTCAAAATTCCGTGATGGGAGAGCATGTGCGCGAAGTGAAATCGTGGCTCACAGCGTTCGAGGCTGTCAAGATCAAGGAAAACGATTTGATTGCGGTCACACCATCTTTTGGATTAGCTGAGCTTCTCCTTGTACGCAATACGTTCAAAAGCTTTTTAATGCTTTTCCTTTATACTTTTTTCGTTTTAGCAACCTGTTTTCATGCTTTCAATGGGCTGTGGACATCGATGATTACCTGGGGAGTCACTTTATCGAACAAATCGCAACGATTGATGCGATGGGGCACAACATTTTTAATGGTATTGATTACATTTTTAGGCTTGGCTTCCATATGGGGAACCTACTGGGTAAATTTGATCTATTGACTTAGGATGAAATCATGATTGCAAAAAGACATAAACAAACGGTAATTGTTGTCGGGGGAGGGCTGGCTGGTCTTTCAGCTGCAATGAAGTTAGCTGAGCATGGCTGCCATGTAAAGATTATTTCTGTAACTAAAGTGAAGCGTTCTCATTCAGTTTGTGCTCAGGGAGGGATTAATGCTGCAATGAATTTAAAAGGAGAAAACGATTCTCCACTTATTCATGCCTACGATACGATTAAAGGAGGGGATTTTCTTTCCCATCAACCCCCTGTGCTTGAAATGTGTATGGCAGCACCAAAAATTATTGAAATGATGAGTCGTTTTGGCTGCCCTTTTAACCGTACTCCAGAAGGGAATTTGGATTTTCGTCGCTTTGGAGGCACTCTCTACAATCGAACTGCTTTTTGTGGTGCTTCAACAGGTCAACAGCTTCTCTATTCTCTTGACGAGCAGGTGCGTCGTTATGAAGTGGCTGGGCTAGTTGAAAAGTGGGAATCTCATGAATTCATGCGCCTTGTTTTAGATGAACAAGGTAACGCCAGGGGAATTGTGGCGATGGATCTCTTTAATATGAAATTATTTGTGTTAAAGGCAGACGCTGTTGTCATGGCTACAGGAGGTTTGGGGCTTCTATTTAAGAAATCAACAAACTCAACTTTTTGTACAGGAGCAGCTATTGGACGTCTTGTAGAGCAAGGGTTAATATATGCAAATGGAGAGTTTATTCAAATACATCCTACAGCAATACCTGGGCATGATAAATTGCGGTTAATATCAGAATCTGCTCGCGGCGAAGGGGGTCGTATTTGGGTGTATGGAGATTCCTCGAAAACGATTCAAATGCCAGATGGGCGAGAGGTTCCTTGTGGCGTGACCGGAGAGCCTTGGTATTTTCTTGAGGAGCTCTATCCTGCATTTGGAAACCTTGTTCCTCGTGATATTGGAGCAAGAGAGGTGTTGCGCATATGTGAAATGGGACTGGGAATTAATCAAGAGTATCAGGTGTATTTAGATGTGACAGCCCTTTCTGATCACAAAAAGGAAAAACTTGAATCGATATTAGATATTTATCAAAAATTCACCGGAGAAGACCCTAAAAAAGTTCCTATGCGCATCTTCCCCGCTGTCCATTATACCATGGGTGGTGCCTGGGTCGATTGGCCTGCTGCTGACGATTCAGACCGCTGGTCACGCTTTCGACAGATGACAAATATTAAAGGATGTTTTAGCGCAGGAGAATGTGAATATCAATTTCACGGGGCAAATCGATTAGGCGCTAATGCGCTACTAGCCTGTATTTTTGCAGGGCTTGTTACAGGAAATGAAGTTCCACGGTATATCTCCAATCTTACTCAAACACATGAAGAAACCCCTTCAAGTGTTTATGAATCTTATTTAAAGCAAGAAGAAGAACTCAAAAGGGATATTTTATCAAGAGAGGGCGGAGAAAATATCCATCAGCTTCACGATGAGCTTGCTGACTGGCTTTTAAGGCATGCGACAGTCAAAAGAACAAATCGAGACTTACTCCTCACACTTGAAAAAATTGATGAATTGACAGAGCGCTATCAAAAAATTACTCTAGATGACCACTCCTCATTTGCAAATCAAACCTATGCTTTTGCAAATCAATTTGGGCCGATGCTTTTAATTGCTCGAATAATCACTGAAGGCGCTTACCTTCGCGATGAATGCAGGGGATCGCATTTTAAACCTGAATTCCCACAAAGAGATGATAAGAACTGGCTAAAAATTACTTGTGCCAGCATCAAGTCCGATAAAAAATCGCTGAGTTTTCACTATGATCCTGTCGATGTACGCCACTGTGAGCCGTTCCTAAGAGACTACTCCACTGCAAAAAAAGTGATCCCCACATTCAAAAATATTCCTCAAAACATTGAGTTACCTATATAGGAGACTAAATGAGCTTTCAATATATTTTGAGAATATACCGCGGCCATCCAGGACACCAGTATTGGGAAGAATTTTTGATGGACTTCTTTCCCTTTGAGAATGTCATTTCAGCTCTGATGCGGATCCAACGCTCTCCCATTAATCGAAAAGGGGAAAAGGTCACTCCAGTAGTTTGGGAATCTGGTTGTTTAGAAGAAGTTTGTGGCTCTTGCTCTATGCTTGTCAATTCCGTACCCCGACAGGCTTGCACAGCATTAATTGAACCCATTCTTAAAGCCTCAAACTCCACAACGATAACACTAGCTCCTTTATCGAAGTTCCCTCTTGTGCGTGATCTTATTGTCGATCGTTCGAGCATGTTTGAAAATTTAAAGAAGGTGAGAGGGTGGATTGAAACTGACGGATCCTATGGACAGGGTGCAGGACCAAAAATCAGTCCTGAAAAACAAAAGGTCATGTACTCCTTGTCTAAATGCATGACGTGTGGGTGTTGCTCAGAGGCATGCCCTCAGGTGAATAAGGACTCTCCTTTTATGGGCCCAGCTTCCATTTCACTGGTCAGAT
Organism: Chlamydiota bacterium; assembly: GCA_041691035.1. Taxonomy (GTDB): domain Bacteria; phylum Chlamydiota; class Chlamydiia; order Chlamydiales; family Parachlamydiaceae; genus JBEPVL01. The sequence continues at coordinate 3,732 of JBEPVL010000048.1, read as the reverse complement.
TTTTCAATATGCATCCCACAGGACATACTCAAGAAGCAGACCGCTTAAGGCCTCTGATGGAGGATGAGGGAATTAGTGGATGTGGAAATAATCAGAATTGCGTTAGAGTCTGTCCTCAAAATATTCCTCTCACTGATTCCATTGCGGCGATTAGTCGCGATGTCACTAAGCAGCTCTTCAGAGATCTCTTTAGCTTTCCCGAAAGAACAGATGGTGGATAGGAAAAGGTCGGTTAGTCTAGTAAAAATAATTTCAAAATCTTACAATTAATAGACATAACCCCAGGCAATCGAGAGGGCGTTATAATTTCTTTCAGAGACAAATTTTCCTCCCCCAAGTTGATTTGGCATGGATCCCGATTGACGATTTTTAAAACCATGAGATAGGGTCATAAAAAAATCATTGTGATGGTAATTGTAATTCACCCCAAAGGTGACGAGGTCATAGATAACCGATCGCATATAGCTATGGGATAAGATGTAAGGGGATTTTCTTGCTAACTTAATTCGGTGGGACAATCCTACTCCAAATGACAAAGATTTGTTTACCTTATAACCCAGGCCAATATTAATGATTGTAGCATCTTGCAATCCACTACCGGAAGCTTTATTAGAGCCCCGTTTACTCGTATTCAACTTTCCATTTGGCAAAATAGCATTGTTAGCATTAGGTAAATTCCCAAAATCTGTCCAGACCACTTCAAGCCGTCCTGCAATGTGCTGAGTAAACTTGTAAGTGAACCCTCCTCCTATTGTTTCAGGAATATAATTTTTTGCATGATAGGGTTCATATCCCCGATATCTTCTATATTGACCAACATAGCTTTTTTTGATAAATGCCAATCCAATAGAAAGAGACTTATTGGGATCCCATCTCCACCCTAAAGTTAATCCAAACCCATGCGAATGGTCCATTCCATTATTCGTGACATTTCCAGGAGAAACGGATCTTAGAGGATTGTCCGCATTTTGGAATCCATTGCGAAGATGGGAAAGATAAAAATAATCCAAAGAAACGCCTATCGAATGGGTTTTATTAAGCTTGACTGAAAAAATAGTAGAAATAGCTTCGGTTTTATCGATTATAAATAGAGGTGTTTTCCCTGTTATAGGAATAGGTTTTTTTGTACGTACTTTTATATAACCCGGTGTCGTATAGGTGGCAATGCTCATCGAGCATTCAATCCCTTTTACTTTTCCACGTTTATGAATAGCTAAATCACCAGTAGAGAAATATTCAGCTTTGTAGGTTTGATTGATTTTTCCTGGATTAAAACGGGGATTATTATTTTTATTATCTAGTGATGACTTCTGATGAACTAAAAACACCCCAATATCGAATCTATCTTTAATCCACACTGCATTTGCAGGATTAACAACCCCTGCAAAAGCATTATGGCCACCTGAAATGGAATTAGGACGTCCTCCAGCTACCATTCCATATGCGAAGCTGCACATCAAATTCAGAAAAAAAATAAATTTTACTGCTTCTCTAATAGATCGATGCATGATCTTCCAATTTAAAATGGTAGTTTACACTTACCAAAAAATTCATCTCTTGACAGGTTTTCCGAAAATGATTAGGTTGAAATTCTTATCACATGATGTAAATACATTAATTCAGATTTTATAGGGGAAAACTATATGAAATTAAAGAAAATTTTACTAAATTTAGCTCTAGTCTTAATTTTTTTTAATTTAGCTCCTTTAAGGCTTCAAGGGGCTACATGGTCCCCACCCATCGATTTAGAATTTTCTCCTTTAACTAACTCTATAAATGGACAACAAAGCCTTTCGGGCAATACTGTTATAACATGGTTAGATGCTGCAAGCAATAATTACCTTACCTCTATATATATTGTAGGAGCAAGTAGCTGGTCTCAGCCCGTGATATTAGTGTCAGCATCACTCATAAGTGACACACCCACCCTCGCAATCAACGCAGGCGGAGATGCTGTTGCTGCATGGATTCAAAATGGACCGGGACCTACGCAAACGATACAAACAGCTAAGTTAGTCGGAGATAACTGGATTTCGCTTGGGACCATCGCTGGACCAACACCACTTAATTTTACGCAAATTTCAATTGATGTTAGCCAATCAGACAATATTATAGTGACATATGTACAGAATAATGGGGATACAACCGACACCCTTTTTGCTAGTAACTATACTGAAGCAGGGTGGTCCTCACCGCAAACTCTATTTACTACCAGTCCAGGGACGTCAATGGTGCCTTTGATACCGACCTATCTGGATGATCTAAGTAATGGCACTGTTCTTTGGGCTACCCAAAGCGTCTCTACTGTTGCGATCTACAGTAGTCATTATATTAAGGCAACTGGTACCTATACTCCAGTCGAAACTCTCTTTTCAGCATCTGGAATGTTAACCAATCTTTACGCCTCAATCAGTAGCTTAGGAAATGGTATTGCTAGCTGGGTTGTGAATAATACCGATCTTTACGCTTCTGTCTTCGTCAAGCCAGCTACTAGCTGGTCACCAGCAACGTTGCTCTCTGTTCAGCCGAATCTCAATAATCTTTTTACATCAATTAACAACGCAGGTGATGGTGCAGTCACTTTTAATGCCTCAACAGATACCACTATCTTCGTTTCTTCTTATTTAAATGGAACATGGTCAACTGAGCTCGTTGTCACTGCAGAAGCAGGATTTTCTGCATCTACTCCTCTTATCGCAGTAGATCCTTTTGGAAATGCACTGTTAGTATGGACCTCTTTTGATATGATCAATACTATCATGACTTTTGACTATAGCACGCGGAATGGACCTTTAGGTAACTGGTCCGCTGCATCTATAATTCCTTTCACAATGCCTCCAGGAAGTTTTCAATCTCCTGTTCGTTTAGTCATTACCCCTTCCGATCTAGCAGTTTTTGGTTTTTTGATTTTTTCACCGCCGTACTTCACAAACATCGAAATCATCCTCGGCACACATCTATTTCCTCCAGAGCCGGGATCAAATTTTAAGGGCAAAATCATTAAGAATCGTTTCTTAACTCAAACGGATATTGTTCATCGCTTAACATGGACTCCAAGTCCTTCGCTTACAGTGACAAGCTACAATATTTATCGCAATGGTGTTTTAATTGCTAAAATCCCAGCTAAAGGTCCCTTTGTATATGATGATCATGGCCGTCATAAAAATAAAGTGGATACCTATACGCTCGTTGCTCTCTATGATGGGGTTCCTAGCTCTTCAGTAACTCTCAAACTTTGAGATATTTTTAAAATTTACATCATAAAGATAACGAGTGTTAATATATGAAAATAAAGGATTTTTTTTTCATATATTGTATAAAATCAATAGCTGCTTTTGCTCTGTTAGGGCTATGGTATGGCACCCAATTTCTTTTATATGTCTCTAAATCAAAAATGGGTGGCATATCATTCGACAGGGGGCATGATCTACTTAGTCCTCTTAATGATTTTTTCCAACATCACGATAAAATTGCAGATGCTGTGCTCATCGTAACTTCTGCTGATATTGATATTAGTTTAATTTGTTTGTTTTTCTGGGGAATTTTTGGAAATACATTTAGACCTACCATTAGTGCATTATTAGTGTTAATTTTTCGTCAGATAAGTCAACTTCTTGTGAGCGAACCGATACCCACGGGGATGATCTGGCATTACCCTGGATTTCCTTCTTTAGTTGTCATACCATTTCCAAAAAATAAATTCATAATACAGCCCAATTTCTAGAGCACAAG
>JBEPVL010000047.1:0-18424 GCA_041691035.1 Chlamydiota bacterium | reverse complement strand
TTGTGCTCTAGAAATTGGGCTGTATTATGAATTTATTTTTTGGAAATGGTATTAACTCAAATGTGGGTTTTGGCTATTTCTCCTGAATCTGTTGATGCCAAATCTGTTTAATTAGCTTTCCGAGATCACGTTTGGAAGAAACAAAGTAACATTTCTTTGTCGTTGCTGGATCTTTTAAAAGGAGCTCATATAATGTTGCATTATTGGTAATAATTGCTTTTAACCCACCTTTTACCATAGCATCACGGAGCCACTCGTCTTCATTTTCTATATAAGCAATGGCAGGTCTTTCTTTGCCGCAAAACCAACCAATTTCCCATGCACAATCTCTACCATAAGGAGGCAAGACTAATAGTATGTCGGATTGGTTCATTCCTTCAAGGTCTGCTTGATAAGCAAACCAATCTATATCACTTGCTTGAATACCATCTAGATTTATATCTTGAGGACGGAAGATACGGAACTCAACATCTAATTCTTTTGAAACTTCATTATTCCATAATTTTGCAACTTCAGTTAGGCGAGAGCATAAATAAATACGTAACGTATTCTCTTGGCAAGAATTATGACCTTCTATTGCATTTAGAACACAAAAATTAAGAAGCAATAAAACAATAAAGATTTTCTTCATAAGCTACTATCAATGAGAGAGTTAACCATAATAAAACATTGTGTAGACAAACGATTTGTCTCAAATAAATCTACCATATGAGAACTTACACATCAAACCCATTTTCACGATCCTCATGTCGGCATCAATTGTACGATAGGCAATATTACCGGATGACCTAACTCCATAGCCTGAAGCCGTTATCTACTACGATAATCGATATTAAACGCTGCCACGCAGTGAATAAACCTATTAGTTGTTCAACATTACTTATTTTTCTTTTGCTTCATCTGCGTGAGTTGTTACTGTTCAGAAGTTATGTTATGAGAACGTATGATTGCACTAGATAATTTTGTTTTCTCTTTTTAATAAAGTAAGAGAACATCTTCATTCATGCGTACTTTTACTACTAAATTTAAGTGGCTATCAAAAACAAAATTAATAAATTCATCGTTTTGATAGAACATTTTAAGAGAATCGTTTGCAAAATCTAAAAGATAGAGATCGTGAAATTTTTGATTTCGTTTGTTAATACCAATAACTGCTTTGGAATCTGTTGAGCTGACATAAAACACTTTGTCATTAATATCTTTATATTCAGATAGGCTAAACGTTGAGCATCAGGGCTAATCTTTATTGCCATAATTCTTCTCGAGGTATTAATTGGCCAGAAATCATCCCTGAATGGCATTCAGGTAGATCTTTTTTAAAATTGATTCAACGTCCCTAACATCCTGTGCTGAAGTATTCCAAGAAGTAATAAATCGAATTTCATTTTTTTCTTGATCCCAAGGATAACAGAAAATTTCTTCCTGGATGAGAGAAATCCAAGACTTGGGTGCGGTAAAAAATATTTGATTGGTTTCAGCAGGATAACTTAGAGAAAGCTGAGGAGTCTTTTTAATTATAGAAACAATTTCTTGTGTTTTTTGATTTGCTTGTATGGCTAGAGTACGCCATAACTCATCTTTGAAGAATGGAATGTATTGGGATGATAGATAACGCATTTTAGATAGCAATTGAAGGGTTTGTTTCTGTAAATGATCGCTTCCTTCTTCTAAGCTTGAATGGAAAATAAGAAGAGCTTCTGCCCCCATTAACCCATTTTTAGTCCCTCCAAGTGATAAAATATCTACTTGGGCTGCTCTAACAATCTCTTGCAAAGAAATTTCTAAATGGGCAACCGCATTATAAAAACGGCTTCCATCAATATGAAAAAAAAGATTTTCTGCTTTGCATAACTTTGATAATGCTGTAAGTTCTTCGATACTGTAAACAGTTCCTACCTCTGTGGGCTGCGCTATTGATAAAACTCGTGGAGAAGTTGAATGCTTTCCAAAAGCACGTTCAATTTTTAATTTTTTTAATATGGATTCAGGAGTTATTTTCCCTTCTTTATGAGGTACTGTCAAAAGTTTGCAGCCAATAAGCGCTTCAGCAGCACCTGATTCTTGATATTGTATATGAGCAATATCGGAACAAATAATAGATTCATAGATGCGGCAGGCAAGCTTCAGCCCAAAAATATTTGCTCCTGTTCCAGTAGGAACGATGAAAACCTTACATTTAGACTTAAAATTTTCTTGGATCAATTTCTGAGCTTCCTCAGTCCATAAATCAGACCCATAAGATGGAGCGTATCCCGCGTTAGCTTCACAAATGGCTTGTAGAACTAAGGGGTGAACTGGTGCCCAGTTATCACTAGCCAGGCAAATTTTTTTTCTGGACATAAAATTTTTCCTAATAAAATACACATAAGTATAGGTGAAAAAAAACAAAAAATCAATGACCCTGTTACTGATATACAAGCTGATTTTATTAAGAGAAAATTATTACTATCACTAGTTTAAAAATTTTCTCCAGTTAAAAGGAGGAGATTTCCTTTATAATAGTCTAAGCATTGTCTAATTAAGCTAATAGGTAAGTCAGGTCTACATTCTTCCAAGCCTTCTTCAAATTTCAAAGTAAAATAACAGTAAGGATCGGACGTTAAATTATTCTGTATAGGATCTCCATAGCCAGCCAAGCGGTTAAGATGAATGAGTGCAAGACATCGGCCAATTTCATAAGCAAGGGCCTCAGTAAGCTCTTCTGCTTTGAGAAGCGTTCCAGGTAAACACTCAATCAAAATAGCGCCATGTATATATTCGGCTGCCTCTACGGTTTGAATGATTTTTGGGACTGGCAAGATTCCAGCAAAGTGTTTCAAGAACAGATACTGCCCATAGCCCCCACCCTTGCTCTTTTAACTTAGTAGAAATACGTTCAGCGAGATTATCGCTTTCTTCTCTGTTAAGAGTCGATGTAAAGTACTCCATGACGCGAGCATCAGAATTTAATTGAGCTACAGAATTGTTTCAAGATTGGGAGTGTCATTGCGCTCTAAGTGATAAAGTTCTTGCATAAAAATAACGCCTACTTATTGAAATGAAATCATAACAGAATTGCAAGAGCAAATTCCAGAAAGATCCTATGGATTTCGATTTTACGAAATGTTTTTATTGTATTATTAGTGGCAAAGATGGTCACAAAAATTATCGGTGTATACCCAGCCGCGAAGGCGTCTAAATACCCTCAGTTAGAGGCTATATATATAACTTTGCTAATGTCTACAGGCTTGACTTTTGAGACTGTTAAAGGAATTATCTGGGAAGTGCTCCCTATTAAACATAAAAAAGGCCATTGGAGCATTCAAAAGGCCATCCATCTAAATATATCAAGTTACTTCAACGTGAGCCGCTAGAAATGAAGGATAATGATTAATTGAGCGAGACACTATCAAAAAACAAAGCGATTAAGTTCGTTATTCTTCTTGGTATAGTCAGTCTTTTTGCTGATATGACTTACGAAGGCGCACGCAGTATCACAGGACAATATTTAGCTATCTTAGGAGCTAGTGGCACAGTTGTAGGTATAGTGGCTGGTTTAGGCGAGTTAATTGGTTATGGTTTCAGGCTTGTTTCGGGATATATTAGTGATAAAACTGGAAAATACTGGCTGGTAACTTTTATAGGTTATGCATTAAATTTATTGGTGGTTCCATTTTTAGCTTTAGCCGGTAATTGGCCTTTAGCAGCTGCTTTAATCATTATGGAGCGATTCGGTAAGGCAATTCGGAATCCTGCAAGAGATGCGATGCTTTCGTACGCAACAAAAGAAACTGGCCGTGGATGGGGATTTGGACTTCATGAAGCTATGGATCAAGCAGGAGCCATCATAGGCCCTTTAATTGTTAGCTGTATCCTTTATTATCAAGGCACTTATCAAATGAGCTTTGCAGTACTTCTCATCCCTGCCTTATGTGCCTTAAGTGTGTTGACTTGTGCAAGATTATTATATCCTCGTCCACAGGATTTAGAGGTAGAAAACCTAGAATTAAAGACAGAAAATTTTAACAAGAAATATTGGCTTTATATTATTGCGATCTCTTGTGTAGCGGCTGGATATGTTGATTTCCCTTTAATTGCCTTTCATTTAAAAAAAACATCGCTCATGTCTGAAGTCTGGGTTCCTATACTTTTTTCCATTTCAATGGCCGCTGCTGGCATAGCCGCTCTAGTTTTTGGTAAACTTTATGATATTAAAGGATTTTCTGTTTTAATTTTTGCAACAGCCCTGGCTTCTCTATTTGCTCCCTTAGTGTTCATGGACAGCTTTTATTTTATAGTAGTAGGAATGATTTTATGGGGAATAGGCTTAGGAACTCAAGAATCTATTATGCGAGCTTTTATTGCTAATCTCGTCCCAATGAATAAACGAGGAACGGCTTATGGAATTTTAAATATTTGGTTTGGGGTGTTTTGGTTTTTAGGAAGTGCATTGATGGGATTTCTTTACGATATTTCAATTATATCTCTAGTCGTTTTTTCTATGGGAGCTCAATTAGCAGCTATTCCTATTCTAATATCAGTAAAAATGGCCAAGCATTGAGATTTATTTGATGAAAATAAGATAACATTTTGCCGTTTGTTTAACATGCAGTTAAAATAAAGCTTTATATGGCCCCCCTATCGATATGAGTGGTCCAAATGCGAAACTGTGTACCTCTCTCTATGCGATGCAACTCCGGTAGCCAACAGAGATGATAACATCAAGATTATAGTGAATAACCTGATAATTTTTACCATCTGCGGCAATTGTCCGGAAATTCCGGACAACTGAATCTTCTTGTAGTTCGCCCTCATTAAAGATGTTTTTTATATGCTCCGAAATCGTTCTTTTGTCTTTATCAAAAAACTCACTCATTTGAGCCTGATTTAACCAAACAGTCTCATCAAGAAGGCGAACCTCGACTTTAGTAAGGCCGTCTTCGGTTTGGTAAAGAATTAGCTCGCTATCAGGCAAATTACTTTTCATTATAAAAGGAATCCTAATTTCTTAATGATAAAGGGGTCGATATCCTGTTTCTTGAGTCGGATCTGGCATCCCAGATGTTAGGATGAATTGGCTTCTGTTTTTTTATGAAGCAGTCTCCCTACTTCAGCTGTACTGATAAGAGTTGTTGCTTTATTAATGCTCTCTATTAGAGAAGCAAGGCGAAGTTCATCTTCTTTTGCCCCTAAACTTTTCGCTCTAGCTAAGCCATTGCTGGCGATCTTCAATGAGTTCGGAAAATCATTTAACGCAAATTTCAGCTGTGCTTCTAGATAATCAGCATGCATTGTAAGCCGTTCACTCGATATTTGAGATCGAACTTCGTCTATTATTTTTTGAGAAAGATCATATTTTTTTTGAAGTAGATGCACCTTACCTAATCGAATGCTAGTACGAATAACATCATCAATAGCTTTTACGCTTTTGAAATAGTCAAGAGCCTTAGCATAATAATGCGCAGCCTTTTCTAAATCGCCCTTTGGATTATCAGCGTGTGCAGCCCCCAAGTTAAAGTACACTTTTGCTTTTAAGTTTTCATTATCAACTGTCTTCTTCGAGTAAACTTGAATTGCTTCCTCTGCAGTTGTAACCGCTAGCTGATACAATCTTTGTTGAGCTTGCTCATTAGTTTTTTTTCCTGCTAAGGCTCGATGGACGGCGGATTCTAAGTAAAGAGCCCGAATAAAGAGAGATGGGTCTACAAACCATTCTGATAACTCGTGGCAACGGTCAGCGTGATTAAGAGCTAGAATATAGTCACCCAGATAAAAAGCCGTTGAAGTAAGTTGAGCGCAAATTTTTGCTTCATCATTTGTTCTACCAGTAGTTTTAGCTGCTTGCAAGGCAGCTGTTCCTTGAGAAATAATTTCTTCCCACTTCTCGGTTTTAGCAAGTGTTTCAAAACTTTCAAAGTATTTATTAATAATCTTAATAGCAGTGTTATCAGGAGGATAACATTCTGTGGAAGCACCCACGAAAGGTGTAGCTACATTCATGATGTTTTCTTTTGTATATTGAACACTTCCCAAAACAGGTAAAGTGTAATGGAAAGCAAGGGTTAAAAAAATAAGTTTAATGCAAAAACGTGTAAGTAAAAGATTACTCAAGACCATTCTCCATAAGGAGTAAAGCTGCTTCATTGCTCATAATATGATCTAGGAATTTGGATTGAAATTCAGCAACTTCACGAACATAAACAGGTTTAGCATGTTCAATTGCTGTGTAATGAACTCCAATATACTCGATACCATATTTGGTTAAACTTTCGAGCTCTTCAACATTTTTTCTCTTATCATCAATAAAAACTATTTTCTTTGGACTCTTTTTAATCATTGAAAGAAAAGGTTCAAAAATATCGATTTTCTTGTTGTAGTCGCCTACAAATAAAATTCCTTGAAAATATAAAGTGGGAGTTTTAGCTGAGACTACAAAGCTATCCTTAGATGGAGCGGTTGTTAAGAAATCAAAACCTAACGAACCTACTTGTCGTGCAGTGGAATCGGCTACTGAAGGCTGTCGATGCGTCAACCCCATAATCGTTATACCTTTATTCTGTAGTGCCAGTAATAGAGGTACAAAGCTGTTTTCAAGAGGTTTTACTTTGCAAACCTTTTGAGTCTTAATCCAACCTGGATAAGCGTCGGCTATTGCATCTTCACGATTCATGCCTTTTTGCATTCTTTGTTGCAGTTCGTCATAAAACCAACTAGCATGACCAAGAGCTTGAGCTCCTTCAAACATGCAATTATCCAGATCGACTAAAAACCAAGTTTCTTCATCAATAAGAGGTAAAACGTCTTCGACATGTTGTGTCTCTACTATTTTTGCTTCAATTCCTAAGGATATTAAGCAACAAAACGCCATCATAGCTAATCGAATTATCATTGGTGTTTCCTTAATTAAGGTTTCGGCATTGCTAGAGTGGAATTGCCATTTCTCCATTCAAGGTAGTCTTTTAAAACTTGAGCGTGATCAAAAGCAAGTTCACTCCAAGGAATATCCTCTAATTTAACAACAAAAGCTTTGGCAGCATCATCCCCAGCTGTAGGAACTTTGTACGCTTTTGCAATATGAGCGACTTCCACAGAATGATGTCTAAAATCTCGTGTAGGATCGGAATATACATGAAACTGTCTGAGATCGTTCAAATCGAGATTAACTTCTTCCATCATTTCTCTTCTCACAGCATTTTCAACAGTCTCGCCATACTCTACTTTTCCTCCAGGTATTGCTTTACCCCAAGGAGCTTTGCCTCGTTCAATCAATACAATTCCTTTAAATTGCCCACCTTCATGTATTTCAATGATTGCTGTGGTAGTGAGAATTGGTGGCTTATGGGCTTGTACTGTTTTGACTGGTTCATCTGCATAACTTGCTAGCGGAGCAAGAGTTATTGCCAAAAGAATAAAATATTTACTCAATGATTGCATGAGCACTCTTTTTCTAAATTTGCATACAGTATAGCAAGAAATATCAGCGTTTTCCAGTAAAAAACGATTGAAATTTTACCAAACGAACCCATTTGGGAAAGGGCTTAATGAATTTTCTTTTCTAGCCTTCTGGAGCTCGTTTAGCTGATGCAGGGCCCTATAAAAGTTCTTTTCAATATTTGCTTCATACCTTGAAAGATTTTGGAGGCAATTATCGTCTCGACCTTGAAAAAAGCTTTCAAGACTTTTGCGGTTCCATTCGCTAGATAAACCCTTGTGAAACAAGGAAGATTCAGCTTGAATAGCTCTTCTTTGTCGCCAAGCAAGACAAACAATTTTTTCTACTAATAGAGCCTCCATAGTGCCTTCTGGTTGAAATGTCTCAATAAGATTGAGACGAAATGCTTGATATTCCGAAGTTTTTTCTCCAGAAACTACAAGATTTTTTGAAAGAATCCCATGTTTTGTTCCATTTTTACTTGAACGAATTTTACCCTCAATCGTTGTAGGGCCTGTTGAAAGCTGCGCATTTTGTAAATTCGTTACTTGTTGTTTTTCTGTTGTCATAGTTACTCCTTTTATAAGTTTATTTTTTTTTTGGTGAGATACGTGAGATGTGTGATAGCTCTCATGCATCTCCTATCTCTCACCTTTTAAATTTCATCATATTGACTTATTTACGGCGATACGGTATTATATAAGAAAAAGGAGGTACTTATGCATCAACATCATAAGCAAGATACCGTTCGTTTAACCATCGATTTCCCTGTAGATCAGCATATATACATTAAAATGTTAGCGGCCAAAGAAGGAGTCAGTCTGAGACAGTTCGTTATCGAACACTTACCCAATCTCGAAAAAGGCAAAAAAAAGCATAAAGATATCGAAAACGATGAGTTTGATGAGTTGTTAAAAGAATTACTCGTTGAAAAAGCTGATGTATTGAAGAGATTGTCCAAAAAATGATTAAATATTTGTCACTTGAGCAAGTGCTTAAAATGCACGATGCCTTTATCGAAAAATTCGGAGGATTGCAAGGAATCAGAGATGGGAGCCGAAGCTCTTCTTATTTTCAATCCGAGCTTAGAACTAGGAAGTGACCATCTGCAGAAGCAAACCCTTCAATTGCTATCTAAAATGCGCTATCTATCAGCTCAATACATTCCATTTTTCAAAGATGAGTTATGGCGTACTTTAGCCATACAAGCAAATGACAAAGCACAAGAAATTGTTTTTATAATTAAAATGATACCTCAGCTTTCTTTAAGTTATCCTGTTGAAACGAATCAAATATTTTTTACAGCGCCCAAATCATGGATTCCACTCTTTCAAGATGAAATTTTTTGTTATCCTTGGGACCAAGAAAAAAATGAAATTCGATTTATTACATCTTGGAATACTTCAGCACAGGATATTAAAGACATTAAATCGACTTTAATAAAAAAGTCTAATACTACAGGCGAATAATATGACTAAACTCGAATATCTTGAAGATTCATATCTCAAAGAAATGGAAGCAAAGATTGTTGAAGTTTCAAAAGAGAGTGAAAATCGATGGCAACTTGTTCTTGATAAAACCATCTTTTATCCTAGAGGTGGAGGACAATCAACCGACCAAGGATTTCTTTTTACAAAAGACTGGAAAGGGAAAGTTTCTCAAGCTCTTTTAAAAGAAGAGAAAGTCATTCATTATGTCGAAGCAAATCAGCCTCCTCCTATTGGAACTCTCGTACAAGGAACAATTGACTGGGATAGGCGTTATTTGCATATGAAACTTCATTCAGCGGGTCATATCGTAGATTTCGCTCTCTATATTTTAGGCTATTCTCCAAATCCACTTATGCCATTAAAAGGTGACCATGGAAAAAAGCCCGTAATTTGCTATCAAGGAATTATAGATAAAGATTTTAAAGATGAACTTGAGAAAAAATCTAATGAACTAATTGCTCAAAACCTAGTTTTCTCAACTCGATTCGTCAGTTATGAAGAGCTAGAACGAGAAACTATTTACCTTCAACCAGGCCTGCCTAAAAACAAACCTCTAAGACTTTTAACCTTAAGTAACGTGGGTAGTGTTGCAGATGGAGGAACTCAGGTGCATAAGAGTTCAGAAATAGGAAAAATCTCTATTTTACCTATAGAACAAAAAGAGGGAATGACTCTTATCCATTATCGTTTAACCTAAACATATTAGCTTTTTCGAATGCGCAAGAATATTAAACTACATGTCATTAAAAGAAATTTTATAGATTTTATCCTCGCAAAATTGAGTTCACAATCGCCTAATATTTGAATCTTCATTTTTAGAATCCTTGACAATCGCATCAAGTTGTGACATTATGGGATTTAATACGTCACAAGATGAGAGCTATGCCATTTCTCCCAAAATTTAATATAACGAACAATATCACAGCTGCTCTTGTAAAAATAGAGCGTACAAGAGGTTTTTTAGAGGCTGCACGGCTTTCCGATGAATGGATTGCAAAAATGCAGGCTAGAACTCTAATTTTAGAGGCTCACTATACAACACATATTGAGGGCACTCATCTAACTTTAGACCAATCTGAACAGCTTTTAACTGGGCATGAAATTGAAGGCGCTGACCCTGAAGATGTTAGAGAGCTTCTGAATTATAAGAAAGCTTTTGATTTGGTTGCTGATTATTTAGGTAGTGGAGAGCCCATACGAGAAGGACTCATTCGCGAAATTCACAAAAGGCTTGTTGAAGGCGTTAGGGGAAATTCTGCAACTCCTGGAGAATACAGAAAGATACAAAACTATGTTGCCAATTCTAAAACCAAGGAAATTATTTATACGCCACCTTCAGCTTTCGAAGTTCCACTTATGATGACAGAGCTAGTAGAATGGCTAAGATTAGAGCAAGAAATTAACCCTGTACTGATGGCTGGAATAGCTCAATTTCAGCTTGTTCATATCCACCCCTTTTTAGATGGCAACGGTCGGTCAGCACGCTTGCTTTCAACACTCTATCTTTACAAAACAGGTTATGATTTTAAACGTCTTTTTACAATTAGCGAATATTATGATAGAGACCGTTCAAATTACTACAAAGCGATTCAATCCGTCCGAGAAAGGGATATGGATATGACTTCTTGGTTAGAGTATTTTGTTAATGGGTTAGCGACTCAGCTGCAGGAAGTTCAGAATCGTGGCCAACAGGTAATGAAATTAGACATTCTCAGCATTCAACACCATCTTTCCAAGAGAGAAAAAGAAGCCCTGGAACAAGCTTTAGATGAAAAAGGGTTTTCTATTAAAGAGTTTCAACTTCTTTTTCCTGAAACAAGTAAAAGAACTCTTCAACGAGAATTAAAACATTTGCTTGAAATAGGACTCTTAAAGGTGGAGGGTTCAACCAATGACCGTCGCTATTTGATAAACTTGTGACAAATCCATGTCGCAACTTATGACAAACTTGTGACATAGCTTATGACAATTCTTTAAGTTTGTTTATTAATACCGAAGGAAACAAAATTGCTTCACTTTTTTCAAACCGTTCAATTGGAATCCATTCCACCCAATGAGTGCTCCCTCTCTCTTCACGAATTTGAAAGCGAGTATTAGTATAAATGTTTTGGTCACTGAGTTTAATAGGAAATGCAAAAATAATTTCATGACCTATACTGCCATGATGTTCAAAAATATTTTCGCAGACAATAGGTTGTCCTGTAACAGTCGCATTACATTTAAGCTCTTCATCAATTTCTCGAATTAAAGCATCTTCTGCTTTTTCGCCAAATTCAATGCCACCTCCAATCGGGCACCATCCTTTTAAGGATCCTTGGTCATCAAGGACTTCAAATACAAGTAATTTATTATCATGCTTAGCAAGACCAATAACTTTACCTCGGATTTTATTAGGAGGCCGCCATACTTGATTTTGCGGCAGAATAGAAATTGCTTGAAGAGCAAAAGGAGTTAATTTTTCTTGAGGAATGTTAGCTAATTCAAACCAATAATTTTCTTCTTCTGGTAAAACTTCATCCTGTTTTTTCCAGTCTAATATTTTATATAAAAGACCGACTTGATGAAAACCATATGGAATATCATTATCCTGATAATTGCTAGTGGAAGTTGCGATAGTTAAAAATTCTAATTTAGAAACCGCTATACAAGACTCTTCGATGAGCTCACGTTTTAAAGTCTCTTCTGGCGTTTCTCCAAATTCAATAGCTCCTCCAGGCAAACCCCATAATTCTCTATAAGGTCCTGATTTTTTCTGCGTCAGAAGAATTTTAGAGTCTTGAATTAGAATTCCATAAGCCCCATGTCTGATGATTTGCTTCATATTTAGCTAATTTTCCCTGTATACACAATTTTGAGAGTAAGAAATTTAATCAAAAGGAATATCCTTGAGATATCCAATACGACCAATCGTTCAAGGCTTGCTCAGTTGCATCATCAACCTTGACACCTTTAAGTTGTCTTAGTGGTACACAAAGCGTTTCTTTGTTCTTCCATTTTATTGTGACAAACATGTCGTGTTCACAGATTTCTTCACTAGCCATACCCATCACTTCAATGATTTCACCTAATTTCAAAGGAGATGTGCAAACTAAAAGAATGCACTCTGCTTTGAATGGTACGCTCAAGTTATCTTGTAGATAATAATACCAGCCCATAGCTCTTTCTGAATCATTAGACTTCTTTCAAAACTACCCAGCCAACTCTAAATTGTGAATTCCTGCGATAAGATTGAATCGTAAACCAAACCTTTTTCTTCGATTTCTATACCTATCACTTATAATTTTAAACCTCTTTAGACTCCCTATCACATTCTCGTTCACAACTCTTTCAGAAGATATTTTCCTATTTTGAGTTTTCTCTTCTAACGTTAGTGGTTTCTTCTTACTGGATTTCTTTGGAAGCCTTGAATTGCTCTGTAATTTCCTTATTCCGGTATATCCACTGTCTGTTATCCCACAACGTTCTTTTGTCCACCTTACCTTGCTTTCTTTAAACAACTTAAAATCGTGCTTCTTCCCATTACTAAAATTTGTACAGATTACTTTTTTTGTTCTCTTATCCACAACAATCTGGCTCTTTATTGTGTGCCTTTTCTTCTTCCCTGAATAAAAATGTTTCTGCCTATTGTTCCTATTCTTTATCTTCCGTTTTTGCCTGACTTTTTTTTAGGACGTTCTATTGGTGTTTCAGATGCATCTATAAGTAGAACTTCATATTCCATATCACTCTTTAAAAGAGCTTTTCTTCCAGGTAAAGCAAATACAGGGTCTTTAATTAAGGTATCCTCTACCCAGCGTACAATTTTATATGCCACGCTTTCACTTACTCCGTAGCTTGTTGCTATATGAAAGTAGGTCCTATATTCCCTAATGTATTCTAACGCCATAAGTAGCCGATCTTCAATCGATAACCTACTCTTACGTCCTCCTCGAGTTTTTTTCTTCTCATCCGCTTCTCTTAAAATTTCGACCATTTTTTTAAACGTATTTCTTTTAACCCCTGTTAATCTCCGAAATTGCTCGTCTGGGAATTTCTCTATTTGGTTGTATTTCATGACACCTCCACAAAGGCATCACTTTTACATTATTTTTTTTTAAAACGCCAGTTTTGAAAGAAGTCTAATCTATCGCAGTTTACTCCTCATGTGACGGAAAAGTAAGGGTGGCTTATTAAAATCAGGCTCTGATGTCATAGCTACCCCTCATAAATTATCTGGCATCTCAGATACATATTGCTTAATTTCGTCTCTCACACGTCTATAAATAGCTAAGGACTCGTCCTCAGACTTCGTTTTTCGTGATAAAATAGGCGGATTATCAAATCCATGATGAAGGCGTTTTGTTATGCCTGTAAAAACTGGGCATTTTTCATTGGCATCATTGCAAATCGTGACTACATAATCAAAATCCTTTTCGTCTAATTCGCTTATGAGCTTAGATTGCTGCTTAGAAATATCTACCCCTACTTCAGACATGACTTTCACAGCTTTAGGATCAATTCCATGTTTTTCAATCCCTGCTGATTGAGGTAGTAGAACATCGCCCTTAATTTTTTTTACCCAGCCTTCAGCCATCTGACTGCGACAGGAATTTCCCGTGCATATAAAAAGAATGCTTTTGACAGAAGAATTAGACATTTCACCTCCATCTCTACTCATCCCTTAAATATTATATACTTTTTTCTTAATCCACAAAGAAACTTGAACAAGGCTTATCAAGACAGGTACCTCAACCAACGGTCCAATAACAGCCGCAAAAGCTTGTCCTGAATTGATACCAAAAACAGCTATTGCAACAGCTATAGCCAATTCAAAGTTATTAGATGCCGCTGTAAAACTTAAGGTTGCAGACTGCTCGTAACTAGCTCCAGCTTTATAGGACAAATAAAACGATAGGAAGAACATGATGAGAAAGTAGATAGCTAAAGGTATGGCTATTACCAAAACATCAAAAGGAAGCTGCACAATGAACTCACCTTTCAGAGAAAACATCACTAAAATAGTGAATAAGAGTGAAGCAAGGGTCAGTGGAGAGATTAATGGCATCAAAACATTCTCATACCACTCTATTCCTTTAAGTTTAATTCCGATGACTCTAGTGAGAATTCCAGCCAAAAATGGAATGCCTAGATAGATAAAAACGCTATAGGCTATTTCTCCTATGGAAACATCTACTACACTTCCATTTAGCCCAAAGAATGTGGGCAATATTGTAATGAATACAAAGGCATATATTGGAAAGAAGAGAATTTGAAAAATAGAGTTGAAAGCTACTAGGCCCGCACAATACTCCCTATCCCCTTTAGCTAAATCATTCCAGACGATGACCATGGCAATACATCTGGCTAATCCAATAAGGATAAGACCTACCATATACTCAGGATAATGAGGCAAGAACACGATCGCCAGAGCAAACATTAGAACTGGCCCAATAAGCCAATTTTGGACTAAGGACAAAAGAAGAACTTTGAAGTTGCGAAAAACTTCTCCAATAAGCTCATATTTAACCTTTGCAAGAGGCGGGTACATCATAAGGATAAGGCCAATCGCTATCGGAATATTGGTCGTTCCGAACTGAAACCTATTAATGACGGATTGAATGTTGGGGTATAAATATCCAGTACCTACACCAATCAACATGGCTAGAAAAATCCAAAGAGTTAGATAACGGTCTAAGAAAGAGAGGCGTTTAACGGATGTTTGCTGTATATTTTCCATCAATCGCCTCTCTTTTTGAAATTAACCTATTCAGCTAGTTTAAGCTTTGAATTACAAATATTTTCTTTCTTTAGTGAGGATATTTTATCGATGTCTAAACTATAGGGTTCTTCTTTCTGAAGATTTTCTAAAGTAGATGCGATAATTTTCTTAGCCCAATCAGGTAATGATGGATTAAGACTGTAATACACCCACTGCCCTCTGCGTTCATCCGAAACAAGTCCAGAGCTACGCATGAGAGCGAGATGACGAGAAATTTTCGGTTGCATGCTTTCTATTATCTGACCAATTTCACACACGCAAAGTTCTCCTTCTTTTTGAAGTAAAACTAAGCATCGTAAGCGGGTTTCGTCAGATAACAGAGAGAATAACTCGTTAGGAGTTATCATCGTCTTGCCTTTGGTTTAACAGCCTTAATTTTTGCCGATACCACATAATTTTCCGCATCAGAACCAGGAACCCAATCCTTAATAAACATGCGACTGTTCTCTTGAGGTTCAATCACAATGTCAGTAAATCCAGCTTTTGCCAAAATATTTTTAAGCTCATTGATTGTAATAGCACCAGAGATGCAATTGCAATAAAGTTCCTTATTATTAATCATTTCTGGTGGCAATGGCTTGCTAGCAACCATGTCAGAAATAGCCAACCTACCACCCTCTTTTAATACTCGGAAAGACTCATTAAAAACGCTTTCTTTATTTGTTGATAGGTTAACAACGCAATTGGATATAATGGCGTCCACTGTATTATTAGGAAGCGGTAAATGCTCTATTTCTCCTAGAAGGAATTCAACGTTCTTGTAACCATTTTTAGAGGCATTGTCTCTAGCTTTACTTATCATTTCTGGAGTCATATCTACTCCATATACCTTTCCTTGTGGTCCAACTTGTTTTGCAGCTAGAAAGACATCAAAACCACCGCCTGCTCCTAAATCTAGAACAACTTCTCCCTGTTTAAGAGAGGCTATCGCTTGTGGATTGCCACACCCAAGACCCATATTGCACCCTTCAGGTACACTGTTCAAATCCTCTTGTGAGTAGCCTAACTCTTGCGAATATCCACTATCAGGCTTTGCTGAAACACCACAACAACTTCGAGAATTACCGCAGCTCTTATTTTGGTTATTGGCTTCTGCTACGCCTCCGTAAGCTGAGCGTACTTCTCTTTTCACTTCTTCCGTATTCTTAGCGGTATTTGCTGCCACGTAATAGACATATTCGGTTTTTGGTTGGTGATAATAGTCCATGAGCTTGTCCCCCTTGTTGGTAGTTCGTTTATGCTTTCATATGTATATGCGAATATTCATATATTCAACAAGAACTTTCCGATTAAATAACCCAAACTCAATTCAAGAATATTGGTGAAGGCTAAGTTATACGCAAATTACGCGAAAGCTGTTGATTATGCCGAGGCCAAATTGTAAAAAAGGGCATTGGTAGGATAGAAGAGTATCAAGTAGTGGTTACAAATCAATTGGACTGGTTGGACTGTAAAGACAAAAGGAAAGACTTACATCTTTGATCGAAATGACATCTTGGCGAACAATAATTAGATGAGCGAAAAACTATCTAAGCAGCTTCTCCGTCACGCACACTTACCCGCAAACAGTCAATTCTTGCGACCAATTGTCAGATCTGACGGTAGTGCCACCATTATTAACTACTTAATTCTTCGAAAGCCTTTAACGCTTCGGCTGCATACATTAATGAAGGTCCTCCGCCCATATAAATGGCCATGCTCAGAGTCTCAAGAAATTCTTCACGTGTTACTCCTAATTTAATCAAAGACTGAGTGTGAAATCCAATACAGCCATCACAACGGGATGCAACACCCAATGCAAGTGCTATTAATTCTTTCGTCTTTTTGCTAAGAGCCCCATCTTTTGTAGCAGCCTGTGCTAATGCATTAAATCCATGCATCACATCAGGGATTTCTTTACGCATTTTTGATAGCGATATTGAAATGGTGTCTGTAATTTCTTTATAATTTTTTTCATAAAATCATTCCTATTCAATTTGTTTTAATGGGTTTTTAGCAAGAATTCAAACAATAGATGCTTTTTAAATTCTTAAATGGCATTAGGCCCATATTTAGCAAGTCTTTCTTGAGCTTCATTTGTGATAAGGCCTATGTTTTCTGAATTCATCTTCACTCGCACAACAAAAAAATTAAATACTAGTATTCAAATAAATAACAAGGAAGATTCCAATTAACAAAACAGATAATGTAAGCATGATATTAAGTAACATTGATGATTGATATGAATCGCATTCTATTTGTTTTTCAACCTTTTTATATTTGATAAAGGCCAGCAGACATATTAGCAGACCAAGAGCCACGAGAAAAACTCCAAAAATTGAAGAGTATCCTTGAAGAGAATGAGATGTATCTGGGAGCATTTGCGAATGTGGTTTTCCTAATAAAAGAGGAATTTGTTTTATAAATAGGGCAAATTTTTCAACGACAAAACCAAATGCCATTATTCCTATACTTGTTCTTACCCACGCAAGAAATGTTCTTTCGTTCGCCATATGATCTCTGGCATGGAAACTCTTGCTAGATCTTTGATCTTCATCTTTATTACTCATATGTAATCCTATTGAACATTTTCAAGACCCCTTCCATCTCTTGAGATGAATCTACATGGATGGTTTTATAAAAAAAAGGAATCTTTGTGCGTATTCCGCCCAATCTTTGCGTATTTTACGCAATTTTTACGCAATCGGTGGGAAAAAGCTACAATAAAATGGCGCAAATGAGCACAATTGGCATTTTAAAAAACCACTAACTTCACTGTGCCTATGTACTTTCTTTTACGCTCTTTTACGGAAGATCAACCGACTCATAACCCGCTGGTCGCTGGTTCAAGTCCAGCCTGCCCCACTTTTTCTTTGTGATTCATAAGCCTAAAACTGAACCACTTGCGTAGATGCAAGCAAATCAGTTAAAAGCACGGTCCATATCCGTGGACCATTTATGGACCACTCGCCTACAACAATTGGCGACAGAAGCACCCTTCCCTGTCTTTAAACAGCAGCTAACCTTTGAAAACTTAAAACAAAGGCAAAGTTGTGAAAGGCATCGACAAACGTATCCACAAAAACGAAACGGTTTCCTACCGTGCCCGAGTCCGCATCAAAGGACATCCAGTTCTCTCCCAATCCTTCGCTTCCAAAACACTCGCTATGAAATGGAAGCGTGATACTGAATCAGCGGTTGAACAAGGCAAATATCAATACAGTCAACCAGGTAGCAAAAATACTTTAGCTGAGTTGATCAACCGATATATCGAAAAAGTTTTGCCGTCGAAGCCTAAGAATGCAAGAAACGTACGCCAGCATCTTCTTTGGTGGAAACAGGAACTGGGACATTGCCTTCTTTCCGATATCAAACCCAGTCTCATCGCACAAAAACGTGATGAGTTGCTTTCAGGGCTAACTTGCAAAGGCAAGTTCCGTTCCTCAACAACTGTAGTCCGCTATCTTGCAAGTTTGTCTCATGTCTTTGCCACCGCTATTAAAGATTGGGAATGGATACAGCCCACATTCCGCAGCTTAACCCGCGGAATGTGGGCTATAAGGTCCATATGCTTTAGCCCGTTAAAAAGAGCGAAAGAGACAAAAGAAGTCATTTCCAAAAATATAGAAGCAAATCATTATGAAATTCCAGCACTTGGAGAATGTTCTCTACAAGTGTGGAATGACATGACAGCTTGCGGTGTAAATGCCTATCATAGCTCGCATGAACATGTAATACCATTTCCAAAAAATAAATTCATAATACAGCCCAATTTCTAGAGCACAA
>JBEPVL010000046.1:0-18473 GCA_041691035.1 Chlamydiota bacterium | reverse complement strand
GGGCAAAGGCAAGGGCAAGGGCAAAGGCAAGGGCAAGGGCAAGGGCAAGGGCAAGAAGCCAAATTTTACTTACTAGTAAAGTCCTTTTTCTTGAAAATCGGAGTTTCTAATTGACGTCTCCTATAAAAGTACCAAAGCATCCCCATCGAGGCGGCGATGCTCCATATAATAAGACGTGGGATCGTCAATAGAGAATAAGGTTTCTGATTGGGAATCCCCCAGCGATCTCCAGGAGGCCATAAAATTAAAGAGGGGGCCCCTTGAATATTCGCTTGTGGGACAGGCCCAAAATAGCGACTGTCTTGACTCATCGCGTGATTATCACCTAGCATCAAGTAAGACTGTTCAGGAACTTCAAATCCAAATGTCTCAATAAATTGTTTATCGATTGTTCCATTTTCTTTTAGAGGAGGACCATAATCCTTAAAGGCAACATAGGGAGCGTCTTTTATCGAAGCATTCTCTCTTTTTTGTTCACGCTCGTAAAAACTTTTGAGATAAGGATCAGTGCGATCGATCACTTTGCCACCCATTAAATACAAGTCTCCTTCTCTGAAATAGGCATAACGATTGGGGAAACGAACTTGATGCCGCGAGCTAGGTTGATAGCGGGTGTCCATTTCAATCCCAAGATTAAATAGCTTTTGAATATGTAGAGGATCATGGTTATATAAAGGGTGATCTTCAGGTAGGGTTGTAGTGATTGCACCCCAGCCAACTCGAACGCCTTTTCCATAGAAGAATTCATAAACCCCATCCGGAACTGAAGGAAAAGCGGGTTGGTAAGATGAGCCACCTGACTTTTCAAGGCGGTATGTCGTGGCCTTTCCTCCTTTTACAACAAACCGACATGTGTAGAGTGTATCCATCATTGCTTTTAGATGCGCTTCTTTCAAGGGGATGATGGTGCTGTAGCCCGTGACAATAAAGCCTTGCTGAGGAGAAACAAGTGGAGGAGGGAAGCTGAGACTTGGGGTATGGTGTAATTCGAGATACAATACTGCCTCCTCCATCTCTTTTGAATCAAAGGAAGTGTAGAGATCAAGTTGTTCTTTCGTTAACAGCCTAGAAAGAGCATAATTGCGAAATCCAAAGAAGTCACTATATGTCTGAATGGTATCATGCGGGGTGCGCTGAGCGATGGGATTATCTTTGATCCACTTTTTCCCATTATTAATTTCACCCGTTATATGTTGCTGAAGAAGCTTATTACGACCAAGAGGTTGATTCATGTGATAATAAGTGCCTTCAAGGAGTGTTCCAATCGAAGATGATTTCCCGTACTCTATTCTCCCGTCAAAATTAATGAAAGGGACATGATCAATATGAGCAAGATAAGGGCTGTTACGTAGTTCAGAAAGATCATTTCCGTTTTTATCAATTCCATAGATCCTGCCTCCATAAAAATAAAGTCTATCTCCAGGTTTGCCCATGCAGCGCTTAATGAAGCGTTTTGTATAGGGAAAAATACCCATGAAAGTAGAGTCAGAATCAAGATGAGGAACGTGTTTGCCTGACCAGATCACAATGCCTGTTCGTTTCACTAGCGAAGGGTCAAAATAAAAATGGGCAGTTTCTAGAGGGACGTTAATTCCAAATTGAGTTTTAGTGACAGTGAGGTGGTCTTGTTCTTTAAACGTAGGTCGCATCGATCCTGTGGGGATTTCGAAGGGCTCAAACCAACATTGTCGAATGATTGTAGCAACCACTAAAGCAATAATTAAAGCTGTTGCTAATTCTAAAATATGAGTAGGAAGACTTTTTTTGAAGTGAGATTGATTAAAGGTTTCAAGTTCTCGGGCTAGGGGATCAGCTTCTGCTCGATCCCTTCTTAAGAGGGCATCATCCAACTTTGACAATTGAGACTCCATCCAAGTGAGCTCATGAAGAGAAAGGGTTTGCCCCTTTTTTTGATACCATGTATTGCTTGTTTTAAGGATGTGTCTTGATTTAGAAAGGGAATATAATGAAGAGAGAAAAAACATCAGTAACCATCCTTATAAAAAAATTATCGGCTAGAGGTTCATTGTTCGTTCATTGATTGTACGTAGTGATGCTTTTTTCGAAAAGGTTTATGTGGACTTTGGTCTTGGTAAGGGCGTAGTCGTGGAGATTCTTGGCATGATTTTGAACAGCATCCGAAATAGGCTTTTACACAGCTGGGGCAACAAAGAAAAAGATTATTGCAGTCCATATTGGAACAATTATAATAGGATTCACTGTTATCTTTACAATGATGGCAGGATCCTATAACTGGAGTTTCGTCCTCATTAATAGGGACAGTTAATCGATCGTCAAAAACAAATAATTTTCCAAGCCAGTGTTGACTTCCTTCTTTAAGACCATAGTTGATAACTCCACCTTCAAGTTGATAGATTTCTTGGAATCCTTGCTGATGCAAATAGGCAGAATATGGTTCGCAGCGGATGCCTCCTGTGCAATACATCATCACTGGAGTGGATTCGGGGTTGACAGTGGACTTAAGGGTGTGAGCATAATCTTTAAATTCACGGAAGGTTTGACAGGGTGGACACTCCGCCCCTTCAAAACGGCCCACTTCCCACTCATATTCATTTCGAATATCAAGGAGCAGAGGAGGATTTTCGGTGGAGAGCTTTTCCTTCCATTCTTTGGGGGTAAGATGTTTTCCTGTTTTTTTTAGGTCAACTTTTTCATCAAGTGCCACAAGTTGTTTGCGATATTTTACAATTTGTTTTGGAAAAACATTTTCATGCCAGAAATGGATTTTAAAAGGCATATTTTCAAATTCAGTCTTTGTGTGCATCCATTCCATATAAGCTTCGATGTCGGATTTCAATCCACTCATCTGCCCATTGATCCCATCTTCAGAGATATAAATACGAGAAGTGACATCTCGTTGATGAAAGAAAAGCTTATGTTCCTTGATAAGTGCAATAGGGTCTAAAAGTGGCGTGTAGCAATAGAAAGCTAAAACGAAATAGGGTTGATTTTCTGACATTTACGAAACCTTACCAAGGACTTAAATTATGGATGAGTGCATTATTGTAAGGCATTAAGATGAAACAATCAACGTGAAAAAATAAAAATCTTGCATCTTCAATAAGTTTCCACTACGTTTGTATGCGAATTAACATTAACCTTAATATTAAGGATTCATCGCAAATACACCTATCCACAACTTTCAAGATCGTTACTCCTCTTATGCTCAACTTGCAGCTGAAGAAGGAGAAGGAGTTGATTATACAATCACTACTCGTTCAAATGTGAGTTTCACTGCAATTCTTGCAATTCATGGCGGAGACATTGAGCCAGGTACTTCGGAGATTGCTCGTTCCATAGCTGAAGATGGAGACCGATATAATCTCTATTTATTCGAAGGACATAAAAGAGAAAAAAATCGCATTCTACACATTACATCCAGTCGGTTTGATGAGCCTCAAGCTTTAGCTCTTGCTTCAAAAGTGGACCGAATTGTATCGGTACATGGGATGAAAGGAGAAGAGCCTTTCGTATTATTGGGAGGGCTGGATCTTTCTTTAAGAGAGCGGATAAAAATTCTCTTAGTTGAGAGAGGTTTTTGCGTTAATGAAGAAAAAGGAAGATTGGATGGTTCAACTGCAACGAATATAACAAACCGTTCAAGACAACTAGCTGGTGTTCAATTAGAAATCTCTCGTGCTTTAAGGGATCTTTTTTTTAGCGAGAATAAGCGTGAAGGACGATGGACTTCTAGGCAGCAACTATTATTTGAATTTGTCAAAGCCATTCAAATGGCAATTGATCAATAATGAAACTTTAAACCAGACTTGCTCTTTAAATTCATACGTGATTTTGGAGCGCAAGTCGGGTTTTAACTAGAAGAAAAAGTGAAGGTTTGAGATAATGAGTGTTAAAGAATCAAGGAGATCAATATGTCAAAAAAAATGAAACAGTTAACAGATGCTAACTTTAAAGAAGCTATTGCCAAAGGCGTTACCTTAGTCGACTTTCACGCAACTTGGTGTGGGCCTTGTAAGGTCCTTTCTCCTATTCTTGATGAGCTGGAAGGGAAAATTGAAGGAAAAGCTGAAATTGCAAAGTTAGATATCGATCAAGCTCAGGATGTCACTGCTACCTATGGAGTCACTTCTGTGCCGACTATTATTCTTTTTAAAGATGGTAAGGAGCTTAAGCGTATTGTGGGCGTGAAGGATGTCGATTATCTTTATAATTTAATCCAATCCCAGGCCTAAGCTTAGACTTACTCTGCGTTTGTTCTTGTTGGTCTCAGCCCAATACTAAATCTAGAGAACTTCGTAAGAAATTCTCTAGATTTACTTTCAGTAATTTTTTTCTGAAGGATTATATAAAGCGGTAACGTTAACAACAGCGTTTTCATTTCCCATAAGAAAATAAAAAAGATCTAAGATATCATTTCGTATTCGTAATGCTGCTTGTTTGAATCCTGATGTAGGAATAAATTAGAAATTTCCTGTATTCAGGCAAATTAGAAATTTCCGGTATAAGCCATAAGGGATTATTCCAATAAGGAGGTCTAATATTTGCAATTATTTCGAAAATGATTTTGTCTCCATGCTTCAAAAAGGCCAATTCCTGCTGATGTTGCTAAATTTAAACATCGAGAATCTGGCTTCATTGGGATTTTAACAAATTTTTCAGGCCATAGATCCCAAAGTGTTTGTGGCAATCCCTCCGTTTCTGATCCAAAAACAAGAATAGCGTCAGGTGAATAAGTCACCTCAGTATAGAGTTGTTTTCCTTTGCTTGAAAAGAAATAAAAAGGTGCAGTAGCCTCGGATAAATACGTTACAAGATCATCAATCATCGTAACTGAAACGCCTTCCCAGTAATCGAGCCCTGCCCGTTTTAACCAGCGATCATGAGTGCTGAAACCTAGGGGACAGACAAGAACAAGCGAGGTGCCCGTTACAGAGCAAGTTCTGACGATGTTGCCTGTATTTTGAGGAATTTGTGGTTGAAAGAGGATGATTTGCACAGAAACTCGGGGAAAAAATAGATAGATGATTTCTCAACGGAGTGTGTCCATTGAGAAATCAGTAGGAAGAATTAGCGACGTACTGGAACAGCTGGAGCAGCTGCGGGAGAAGACGCTGCTTTTCCTGCATCCTTGTCTTTTCCAGGATATTTCGCATTTTCGCTTTCGCTATCATCGTCCATGTCTTCATCATCGTAAAGGTCATCGTCTTCGTCTTCGAGAGAGTCTTTTGTGTTGACTTTGCTTTTTGCTTCGTCGGATTGTGCTTTGACGAGCTCGATATCAAAGATGAGAAGTTCATTAGGAGGGAGTTGTCCCGAAGTTCCATATCCCAGATCAGGGTGTACGAAAAGACGTCTCTTTTCGCCTTCTTTCATTCCTACAATTCCTTTACTAAAACCAGGAATCGTTTGATCTAGAGGAATAGTAATTGGGCCACCGACTTCTTCAGAAGATCCAAAAACTGTACCATCTTGGTATTTGCCCGTGTAATTAATTTTTGGTGAAGAATGAGTCTCAACAGCTGGACCTGTTCCTTGTTTTATGATAAGGAATTGCAGCTTATTTGGAACCACTTCGACAACACCAGATGCACTCGCATTTTTAGACATAAACTCATTAGCGGCTTTTAGATTAGAAGAAGACATTTCTTTAAAGGCTCTTTCTTGTACAGCAGCCATCATCTCTTCATATTCTTTATCAGAAAGAGGAGCTGGATGACCAGCGGCGCCGTCTCTGATCCCTTTTATAATCCCATCAATGTCGAATTTTAAGCCCGGTGTTTGAAGATTTCTTCCGATAAAGTGACCAAAAGCTTCAGATAAACGCTTCATGTCGATTTGACTTGTCTTATCTGTATCATTTGAACGTTCAGATTGAGTCGAATTGCGATCAGATGGACTATTAACTTGATCTGAATACAGAGAGAAGCAACCTAGCATCACTCCGAGACTTGTCAACGCCATTAATCTAGTTTTTTGTAACATAAAAAAGACCTCCATGTGAAGATAAAGCTAATTTAGGTGATACAATCAATATTGTCTATTAAAAATTGCGCTCTGGCAGCATAATTCCCAGTTCTTTTAGCTGCATTCTAGTGACTAGTGAAGGGCTTTCCATCATTAAGTCGCTTGCCTTCTGTGTTTTAGGGAATGCAATGACATCTCTTATATTCTCGGTTTGAGATAAAATCATCACCAATCGATCTAAACCCAGAGCGATCCCAAGATGGGGAGGAGTACCAAAACTAAGGGCCTCTAAGAAAAATCCAAATTTTTCTTGGAGTTCCTCAGGTGCTAATTTCAAGGTCTCAAAAATTTTCTGTTGGCAATCGCTATCATGAATCCGTTGAGATCCTCCTCCAACTTCATATCCATTCAAAACAATATCATAGCCGGAAGAGCGCATTTTAAGAGGTTCTGTTTCGATCAAATGCATATCCTCAGGATTTGGAGAGGTGAATGGATGATGTTCGCTTTGAAGGCGTTTGTCTTCTTCATTCCAACTAAAAAGAGGAAAGTCTGTGACCCAGACGAACTCATAATGATGAAGTTGAATAAGATTCCTTTCCTTAGCGATTTTTCTCCTGAGGTGATCCAAGGCTTGGTTTGTTTTATTTGGACTATCCGCAACCATGAAAATAAGATCTTCATCTTCAGCTTTTAAAAGCGAAATTATCTTCTGTTGCGTTGTTTCAGGGAAAAATTTGACAATGTTTGACACAAGACTTCCTCCTTGGACTTTGACCCAGGCTAAACCTTGAATTCCAAAATGCCCAACAAAATCGGTATAGGAGTCAATAGCCTTCCTCGTTAAATCTGCTCCTCCTTTAACACAAATCGCTTTAACGATTCCGCCTTCCCGAATCTGATCCAAAAATACACTAAAAGATGTTTCTTTAGCTAATGGTGTGATCTCATAAAGGGGCATGTCAAAACGGAGGTCGGGTCTGTCAGTTCCGTATTTCTCCATACAGTGTTGATGAGACATCCTTCGGAAAGGAAGCTCGATAACAACCCCGATGCATTCCAGGAATAATTGTTTGATAAGACCTTCGATAATCTCAATGATATCTTCTGGAACCCCGAAACTCATTTCAATGTCAATCTGAGTGAATTCGGGTTGACGATCTGACCGTAAATCCTCATCCCTAAAACATTGGGCGATTTGAAAATAGCGGTCCATTCCGCTAACCATAAGAAGCTGTTTAAAAAGCTGAGGGGATTGAGGAAGCGCATAAAATGTACCTGGGTGTACCCTTGATGGAACCAAATAATCTCGAGCTCCTTCCGGTGTTGACTTGCCTAAAATAGGGGTTGCAATTTCCAGAAAACCTAGATTATCTAAATATTTTCGTGTTGCCATTGTTGCTCGGTGTCTCAAAATAAGCTTTTCCATTACGTTGCCACGGCGAATATCAAGATAGCGATATTTTAATCGTAATTCTTCATTGACATCGATCTGTTCATCACAGATTGAAAAAGGAGGTGTCTTGGCTTTAGATAAGACTTCAAATGATTCAACAAGAATTTCAATTTCTCCTGTTGAGAGTTTTAGATTGATCATTTCATTTTGTCTGGGAATGACGATCCCCTTCACTGCAATCACCCATTCTGATCGGAGTTTTTCTGAAATGCGATGCGCTTCGGGACTTCTGATCGGATCAAAAACAAGTTGTGTGATCCCAAATCGATCTCGTAAATCAATAAAAATCAACCCTCCATGATCGCGTCTTCTATGAACCCACCCGCAAAGCAGAACGTGGTTTCCTTCATTTTTAGGTGTTATTTCTCCACATGTATGGGTTCTACTATAACTATGACTCATAATTTCTCTTCCTTTAGTTTTTGAATCATTGCAGGATTGTTAAAATCTGCAAGCGTTACGTTAGATTTTTTTCCAGTTGTCATTTCTTTGATCTCAACTTGCTCAGACTCTAACTCGTTTTCCCCAATGACAATGGTGTAAGTAGCCCCAATTTGGTCGGCGTATTGGAGAACTTTGCCAATTTTTCTATCTGAAAACTCCATTTGGGCAGGAATATTGTGATTTCTTAGATTGTGCAGAAGTTTAAGAGAAAACCTTCTTGCTTTTTCTCCCATTGGAACCAAAAATATGGTGGGATGGGGTGGCTGAGGGATAGAAACCGATTGATTGATCATCGTTTGTAGGATGCGTTCAATTCCTGTGCCGAATCCAAAGGCAGGTAAATTAGGTCCTCCTAGCTCTTGAATAAGACCATCATATCTTCCACCTCCCCCAACGCTATTTTGGGCGCCTAAATCTCCAGCAACAAATTCAAAAACCGTTTGGTTATAGTAGTCAAGGCCTCTAACAAGTAGGGAATTAATTTGAAAAGGGATTTCAAGGAGTGTGAGACATTCTTGTAATTTTTCAAAATGAGCGCGTGATTCCTGGTTGAGAAAGTCTAAAATGGATGGAGCTTTTGCAACAATTTTTTGATCTTGGGGGTCTTTTGAATCTAAAATTCTAAGGGGATTTGTATGAAAACGCGTTTGACTATCTGTAGATAACTCAGAAAGATGTGGTTGGAGATAAGTCATCAAAGCAGTTCTAAAAGATTGTCTACTTGGCATATCCCCTATAGAATTAAGATATAAATTCACCTGTTTAATGCCCAGTCTTTGGTACAACGTGAAAAGAAGAGCAATGACCTCAGCATCTTGTTCAGGTGTGGCTGAACCGATAGCTTCAACTCCAAACTGATGATGTTGGCGATATCTGCCCGCTTGCGATCTTTCGTAACGAAACATAGGAGCAATATAAAATAATTTCTGAATAGGTAATTTTTGGTGGAGTTGATTCTCAATCAAAGATCGAATTGCGGGGGCTGTTCCCTCAGGACGGAGTGACATGGAACGCCCTCCTCTATCTATAAAGGTGTACATCTCCTTTGAAACAATATCCGAACCTTCTCCTACTCCTCGTTGAAAAAGCTCTGTCCTCTCAAATAAAGGGGTGCGGATTTCTTGAAATCCATATTCATGAGCAAGGGCGCGCATGGTGGTTTCAACATAATTCCAAAGATAGGAACTCTTCCATTTTTCTTGTTCATTTAGAGGAGTGATATCAAATACTCCTGGCGGTGCTGTAAATTTCATAGTTCCTCGCTTTAAATAAGATTAAGGATTGGCGGGTGAAGGAGAACGATCAATTGTTGTTCACTGGCTGCGTTCCAAGTTGATCTATCCGTTCTTTTGTTTCTGCTAAGAAAAAGTCTTTTTCTTCAGGATGAATGATTCTTTCGAAATTCAATATCCTTTCCAAAGCTTCTTGTGAATGGGGTAATAGCAAAGCATCTTCATATAGTATGAATTTTTCTAGTTTTTGGAGAATAACGTTTCTTAAGTCTCTTTGATAGTTTATCAAATCTTCAGGTTCTAGTGATTCGAACGTCAAAAAGTGAGAGGCTTTTTTAAATAAGAGATCTAACTCAGAGAGAGTTGTAGCGGATTCCATTTGACTAATTATTGAGGCAACTTCCTGATGTAAATCAAGAGTTGGATTCTCGTTTTTTTCTTCATGGAGAAGATGCTCTAACTTCATCCGGCGCAAACTTGCTATAAACTGATTGATAGGAATATCATCATAGGTTTCATATAATGATTTAATCGACTCTTTAAGCACTTGATTATGTTTTGTATGAACCTCAAGATAATTTTGGGCAAGCTTTTGATGTTTTTGATCGAATTCATTGGTCGGAGAGCGTAATTCTTGATTTAACAGCTGAATGATGGCAAGTGTTAAAGGGCGTAAATCTTGATCTCTAGCTAGAGTTAAGGAATGAAGTTGGATATAAATAGGGTGATTCACATCAATGAGCTGCATTGCATCGAATTGATGATTTGCAAGGGGATCGCTTTCAAAGTCATCTTCATTAGTTGCAATCGCTTGATTAAAATTAGCATTCTCATCTTCATCAATTAAAAATGCCTTTTCTATTTGACCTTGGAGATCGAACGACAGATATCCATATAAAAAAGGGTTTTGAGGAACTAGTGTAGATAGGCTTTGTTTCGTTAAATACGCTAGTTTTTCTCCTTCATCAGAATAGAGGATAAGATGCGGAAAATGAGAAAACTCCTCAACATCTTCTTTGACTTCAATTATTTGTTGCGATGTCGACCTTGCTGTGGATAGCTGTAGTGCTCGACTTGAGATAGCTTTACCTAATCTGTAATATCTGGGGGCGTTATAAATGAGCTGATCTGCTCCAGAAGCTACTGTTCCCAGCTTTTCTGGCGGTTCAAAGTCCTTTTTTTTTGCTTCATTTGCTAGATGTTTTAATGAAATTAAGTCCCCTTGCTTAATGATGGAGAGTATTTCCTTGCCATTGACGCCATCAAGAGGATGGGCTGTTGCCAGAAGACGATTCAAACTTCGTACATTCCTAACCATCCGAAGTTCCATCGCTAAGGAGTCAATCACAATGGAGGATTTTGGGATAAGCCAATGGAGAACGCTCGGTGCTGGCTGGGCAATTAAAAGAAATCGGGAGAGATCAGAGGTTGTATAAATACGGAGTGTATAAGGACAGCAGTTAAATTGGCCCTGAGCATCAATATCATAAGCATAGGAATGATTATCTGATAAAATAGCCTGTAGATTAGCTTTTAGAAAATCTAAATCCGCCCAATAAAAGTTGTTGGGGTTTTGACGCTGCAGTTTGGCATTGGTTAAAGCCATGGCCAGATCTGCCATGCCTTGTGCTGCTTTAATTTCATGTGCTTCAGTTTTATCACTCAAAGAAAAATAAATTGCAGATCCCGCTAAAGCTGTAAAGGTGATCAAAGAAAAAATAAAAACCATAATCAACTTCCATGCCTGCAGAAGATGACTAGGTTCTGCGGGTTCAGAAGCGAAAGTAGACTCCAAAGGAGCATCATCAAGGTCTTTTAGATAGTCGTCCTTTAAACTTTGACGATTTTTTTTCACTTCTTTTTTAGGCTCTAGGATAGGTTCTTCCAAGCTTTTTAAGTAGTTATCGAGGTCAAAGGCTGCCCATTCTTCTTCTTTTAAAGCTTGAAATTCTTTGAAAAGTTGAAGTTTATCTGATAGAACATCGCAGTCAGGAGTTTCAGGGTCAGAGGAAATGAGTTTTTGCTCCTCTTTCTCCGTTTCACCCACTGGGTCATTTTGGGTAGGTCTTATGATGTGTTCAAAGAGGATATCAGTATGATCAATGCTAATCAAATCTCCCGACTGCAAAGAAGTTTTTCCAAAAGGATGGTGGTTGAGCGAACAAAAAGGGTCGTTCTCTAAATTGGTTAAAAAAAATTTTCCGTCTTGTTCAGTAATTTTCAAATGAATAGGGAGGACATGGGATCCAGATAAGATTAAATCTACACTATTCGGATTTGAACCTAGAAGAAGGGTGTTCTTACTAAACAGATGAATTTCTGGAGACAACTGAGAAGAGGGATGGATAGTGAGACGAATCATGCAGAGAACTTAATAGGGTCTTTTTTGAAATCAATACCAAGATGGGTAAATTGTATCCGAAATAAAAATAAAAAAAAACTCCAAATTCTGATTACCGGGGGGTATTTTGCAAATAGAACAGTCAAAGTAATGGATTGCGCCAATGAGACTTGCTTTCTCCGCTTTTTTCTTTTGCTCTATCGAAAAATTATAAGATCAGTGGTATAGTTCTTGATCTTGAAAATGAATAAAAACTATAATTGCGATTTATGTAGTGAAATGTCCCAGTTTTGAGACTAAGCACACGAAGAGGATTAAAGCGATGGCGTGTAAGTATCTAAGGAGAATGTTGTGAATACTTTTTTCGAATTACTCCAACCAGCCCCATTTATTCCCGAAATTAAAGATAAAGATGCAATTCGCACTGAGTATAAATATTGGCGTATCCGTATTCTTTATTCGATGTTCTTTGGGTACGCCTTTTACTATTTTACCCGAAAAAGCTTCACTTTTGCCATGCCGGGCTTAATTTCAGATCTAGGATTTGATAAAGGGGATCTCGGGATTTTGGCAAGTATTTTATCTGTTACTTACGGGCTCAGTAAGTTCGTAAGCGGGATCATTGCAGATCGGACCAACCCCCGTTACTTAATGGGATTCGGCCTCATTCTAACAGGTGTGTGGAATATCTGTTTTGGTTTTTCTTCTTCTATCATATTTTTTGGGATATTTTGGGCATTAAATGGCTGGTTTCAAGGATTTGGTCCCGCTCCTTGTGCTCGGTTTTTGACCCAATGGTATTCCCATTCTGAAAGAGGATCGTGGTGGTCGACATGGAGCGTTTCTCATAATGTGGGCGGGTTTCTCATTCCTTGGGTTACAGGTGTGTCTCTTCATTATTTTGGTTGGCGTTATGCCATGTTTATTCCAGGTATTCTTTGCATTTTAGTGGGCATTTTCCTGATTAATCGGTTACGGGATACCCCTCAGTCTTTGGGATTGCCACCGATTGAAGAATACCGTAACGACTATGTGGATAAAGTAGAGACTGAGGCGGGATCTGAGGAGAAATTGACTAGTCGCCAAGTTTTGTCCAAATACGTTTTTAAAAATCCCTACATCTGGCTTTTGGGGATTGCCTATTTCTTTGTCTATATCGTACGGATGGGTATCAATGATTGGACAGCTCTTTTTTTAATTGAATCCAAAGGCTATACAAGCCTTGGTGCGAACGGATGCGTGTCTTTATTTGAAGTGGGTGGCTTTTTTGGTACCTTAGCCGCAGGTTGGCTATCTGACAGGTTATTTTCTGCTCGAAGAGGCCCTGTGAATGTCCTGTTCTCTATCGGTATGTTGGCTTCGATTTCTGCTTTTTGGTTGGTACCGGGTGGTCATTCTTTTATAGATTCTATTCTTCTATTTGTGATCGGATTTATGATATTTGGTCCCCAGATGATGATTGGAATGGTAGCAGCTGAATTGGTTCCAAAAAGAGCGGCAGCTCGATCAAATGGATTTGTTGGTCTTTGTGCTTATATAGGTGCTGCCTGTGCAGGATATCCGCTTGGAGCTATTAGTAGGGATTTAGGTTGGGAAGGTTTCTTTGTTGCTCTCGTCTTTTGTTGCATCATTTCCGTCGCTCTCCTGCTTCCTTTGTGGGCTGTGACTGGACCAAAAAATACCGTTGCTCAGCAGAGAAGTCCTGATCGATCTAAAAGAGCGCCTGCAACTACTTAAATAGAAGGCTCTCTTTACTCCATTTTTAGGTCAGCTTATGCATGCATTTGTCCATTTGCGCGCTCATTCTCAATATTCCATTTTAGATGCGACTGCCTCCATCCCTGATTTAGCACAAAAAGCTTTAAATGATGGTATGAAGGCATTGGCCTTGACAGACCATGGGAATTTATTTGGTGCTGTCGAATTCTACAAAGCCTGCAAAGATGTTGGAATTAAGCCCTTGATAGGTTGTGAGTTTTATGTAGCTCCTGGTTCTCGCCTTGATAAAAATAAGATATATGGCATGCGGGCAGGTTATTCGCTGACGTTACTTGCTAAAAGTAAAGTAGGGTATCATAACTTATGTAAGCTAAGTTCTATAGGCTATTTAGAAGGTTTTTATTATTATCCTCGCATAGACGAAGAACTTCTTGCCCTTTACAAAGAGGGGCTGATCTGCATTTCTGGCTCTCTTGGAACTCGCTTGGGTCACGAAATCCTTCAAGGATCAGAGCAATCTGTCGATCAGTATATCCAGCGCTATCAGCAGCTTTTTGGAGATGATTTCTATCTCGATCTTCAAAACCATCAGATGTCAGCAAACGCCATTCAAGAAGATGGGCTCTATCATGAAACGTGGTTGATACAGCAGTATCAAGATCTCCTTCAAAAACAACAGAAAATCAATCAAACCTTAAGATCTCTCAATGAGCGTTTTCAAGTTCCGCTTATTGCTTCCAACGACGTTCACTATATCGACAGAGAAGATTGGCGAGCGCATGAAATTTTATTGAATGTTCAATCTGGGGAACCTTGTGAGGTTTGGGAGAAAGATTCTCAAGGGACACCTAAATTTCGGGTGCCAAATCCTAAAAGGCAAACGTATGCTTCCCATGAGTACTCTTTCAAGTCGACAGCTGAAATGGCTCAACTTTTTGAAAATGATCCAAAAGCCTTAGCTAATACTCTTATCATCGCTGATCAATGCCACGTTGAAATCGACTTTAAATCAAAACATTATCCTGTCTATGAGCCTCCAGCTTTAGAGGGAAAGACTTTTACAAAAGAAAGTCAGGCTGCAGCTGTGGAGTCGTATCTTTGGGAATTGTGCGAGGAGGGAATACCCCTCCGCTATACTCCGGAAAGATTAGCAAAAGTGCAGGAGATCTATCCCGGGCAAGATCCTATGACAGTTGTGAGAGAACGATTGAATTATGAAATGGGAATCATAGTTCCCAAGGGAATGAGCGATTATTTGCTGATTGTATGGGATTTTATTTATTGGGCTAAACGTCATAAAATTCCAATGGGACCTGGAAGAGGCTCTGGAGCTGGGTCGATTGTTCTTTATTTAATTGGAATCACCGACATCGAGCCGCTTCGGTTTCATCTCTTTTTTGAACGGTTTATCAACCCGGAAAGAATTTCCTATCCAGATATTGACGTGGATATCTGTATGGATCGGCGGAATGAAGTCATCGCCTATACCTTGCAAAAATACGGGAAAGATAACGTCGCGCAGATCATCACATTTGGAACGATGAAAGCAAAGATGGCTTTAAAGGATGTCGGACGAGTCTTAAGTGTTCCTCTTGCCAAAGTCAATATGATTGCCAAATTAGTTCCAGATGATCTTAACATCACGCTGGAGAAGGCCCTCGAAAAAGATGCCGACTTGCATCAATATTATCAAACGGATGAGGAAGTAAGACGAATTATTGATAGTGCGATCAAACTAGAAGGTTCTATTCGCAATACGGGTATTCATGCTGCAGGGATTATCATTAGCGGCTCCCCGTTAACAGATTTGATTCCGATTTGTAACGCTAAAGACTCTGAAATGCCTGTCACACAATATTCTATGAAGCCTGTTGAATCCGTAGGAATGCTCAAAGTCGATTTTCTTGGATTAAAAACACTAACAGCAATTCAAATGTGTGTGGAATCAATAAAGGAAAGGGTGGGTATTAATATCGATTGGATCAACCTTCCTTTGGATGACCAGGCGACATTTGATTTATTAAATCAGGGAAAAACATTAGGAATATTTCAGTTAGAATCTGGTGGAATGCAAGATCTGGCTCGTCAGCTGCATTTAGATAAATTTGAAGAGATTATCGCTGTGGGGGCTCTATATCGTCCTGGTCCTATGGATATGATTCCTTCTTTTATTCAAAGAAAGCATGGTCGCGAACCTATTGAAAAC
This sequence comes from Chlamydiota bacterium, assembly GCA_041691035.1. Lineage (GTDB taxonomy): Bacteria > Chlamydiota > Chlamydiia > Chlamydiales > Parachlamydiaceae > JBEPVL01. The sequence continues at coordinate 3,129 of JBEPVL010000046.1, read as the reverse complement.
GATCATCCTTGGATGAAGGATATCTTAGCCGAAACCTACGGGATTATGGTTTATCAAGAGCAGGTGATGCAAATTGCAAGTAAGCTTGCCAATTTTTCATTGGGAGAAGGGGATGTTCTTAGACGGGCCATGGGAAAAAAAGATTTGGATCAGATGGCGAAGCAACGGGAAAAATTCAAGCAGGGCGCCCTTCAAAATGGGATCGATCCTTCCACATCGATGCTCATATTTGATAAAATGGAAAAATTTGCTGCTTATGGGTTTAATAAGTCTCATGCAGCAGCATATGGGTATGTCTCCTATGTCACAGCCTATCTTAAAGCTAATTATCCAAACGAGTGGATGGCGGCGTTGATGACGTGTGATCGGGACGATCTCTCGAAGGTGGCAAAGTTTATTCGTGAATGCCAGAGTATGAATATCCCCATCTTACCTCCAGATGTCAATGAGGCGGGCGATTCATTTCAAGCAACATCCTTAGGGATCAGATTTGCCATGAGTGGAATTAAAGGAATCGGAAGTGGTGTTGTTGAAGCCATCGTTCAGGAGCGTCAGAAAAATGGTCCATACAAAAACCTTTGTGATTTTTTCCAGAGGATAGATTCCAAAAAAGTTGGAAAAAAGGCTATAGAAAGCCTTGTTGAAGCAGGTTCCTTTGATTTCACAGGATGGTCTAGAGATGCATTGAAACAAAGTATAGAGCGAACAGCAGACGCCGTGGCTGCGGATCAAAAGGAAAAGTCATTAGGCATCATCTCGCTATTTTCTATGCTTGGAGACTCTATTGAAAAGCAGTTTTTATCCCCTCCTGAAGTAAAATTGAAAACGCCTCGACAAATTATCTTGAAGAGGGAAAAGGAATTGCTTGGGTTTTTTCTTACCGGCCACCCAATGGATGAATATAAAGGTATCCTTCAGAGGTTATCTTGCATTCCGCTTTGTCGGTTTGATACCATGCAAGGGGAGACGGTGTTTCGCTCTGCATTTATTGTAGAGTCTGTTCAGATCAGGGTCGCTTCCAAATCGCAAAAGAAGTTTGCTATTCTCATGATCAGCGATGGGATGGAGAGGCAGGAACTTCCTATTTGGCCTGACTTGTATGAAGAAAAACATCATCTTTTAATGGAAAATCAACTCCTTTATGCCGTTTTAACTGTTGAAATGAAAAATGATGAGCGGTCCTTACAATGTCGATGGCTTGATGATCTCACTAAAGCAAATGATGCAATGATTGAAGCGTGTAATAAGGCTTACGATCGTGCTAAACACCAAATCACACGATTTACGCCCAATCGACCTTCTCAAAAAAAGGAAAAGGGAAGTGCTAATGAAGCTAAAGAGGTATCAAGTCCAAATAAAAATGAAAAAAAGGACCCGTTGGTCATGAAACCCTTAATTATTGAGTTAGATGCTAATGTTCTTCGAATGAGCGATATCGTCTCGCTAAAAAAATGGATCAGCGATCATGCTGGGACTCAGCCTGTCCAAATCGACTTCATGAGTCATAACAAGCCGTTAGCTTCTTTACATATCACTGAAAAATGGGGAGTCACCGATTGTGATACCCTAAGAGAAAAACTCAAGCAGCTATCGTGCATGAAACTGATTAAAAGTCCTTGAGCTAGCACTTTTTTTAGAAAAATAAAGGGAAATTTTATCTAGTTTTAATCAAGATGTCTACTATTCAAAAATCTCGGGGTATATATTTAAATCTTTTAAAGTAAAGAGAGTGTCGAACAACTCTGATTTATTCATGCAGCCGAATTTATTTTTTATGTTTTCTAAATAATGCTCTACAGTTCTTTTTGAAATAGATAATTTTGGGGCAATAAGTTGAGAGGATTTGCCCCTAATGTAATATTTAAGACATTCAATTTCTCTTTTAGTTAATTGAACTTGTTGGATAAATTCATTTTTTTCTCCCAATTTTGATAAAAAATTGAATTTATCTTTTCGCGAAATTTCAATTTTGGGTACCGCGTTTTTTATTGGGGAGATTTCTTTTGATATATCTATTCTATTATTCAAAACATCAGCTATCAAGAAAGAGAGTTCATTGTTAAAATAAATAATGAATTTTTTTATTAAGGGAATTTGATTAAGGATGAGTAATGACGATTCTTTCTTTAAAGCAGAAATTCCTAATCCCCATTGTTGGGTGTACTTTTCATTTTTCTCAACAAAAACACAACAATGTTTCACTTTATGATTCATTTCCAAAAAATTTAGACCAGATTGTAATTTTGGGTTTTCAACTGCTCCATAGAAATATAGACCGGATGAGAGGTCATTGAAGTTGGTGATAAAAGGGTTTTCTAAATAATATTTATTCTCAATATAAGCATGCATTACATCTGGATTGTTTCCTAGACATCCTAAATGGCCATCGGGGGTGGTGCTTTGCATGAAAAAATAATTAATTCCAAAAGTCAAATAGATGGGTTCGCATAAATCTTGTAATTTTTTTCTGTTTTTAGAACTAAAATTATCTATATGACTATGCATATTTACCTATTTAAATAAAACCATAATAACATTTTTTTTAATTTGCTTCAAGTAAATTTGGAATATTTGAGATAAAACTTGTTTGTTAATTAAATTATTCCTATAATTTGGATTTTTATAATTAAGTTAAAGGTTTATAAATGTCAATATCAAATTTAACAGAATTACCTTTTGAAATATTCTCGCATGTATGCTCCTATCTTTCTCCAAAAGATATCTTTGAACTTTATAAAACATCAAAATATTTAAAACATCAGGTCAGTTTTAATGGACATCTATTGAGAGCTCATCAGGAATTTTTTGAACAAATTTATGGATATCTCACAGAAAACGAAAGAAAACATGCTAAAGCAATTGGTGAAAGTACTTTTAGTATTCTTTCTCTAAAATCAATACAGGATGCGAGAACTGATTTTTTTCAAAGTATCTATCTTTCATTTAATAACAAGATGGCATCTTTGACACAGTTGCCTGACCAGTTAAATGAAAGGGAAGCAAAAGACCTCTATGTTTCCATTTCAGAAAATAAAAGAAAGGTAAATTTTTGGATCGAGATGCGCAAAGGTCTTTTATACTGGTTTAAATTTACATTGATAGGACAGCCATGTCTAAGGCTTCGGTAAA
>JBEPVL010000045.1:0-18620 GCA_041691035.1 Chlamydiota bacterium | reverse complement strand
TGCTCATCTGATGTTCGGAATTCTTGCCCAAACAGCAGATCAGATGCTAAAACTTGTTATATAACTTTATTAAAAAGGACTTACAAAAGAAAACATGAGAAGTAAAGATGATCAACCCTACTTAAAAATAGTTTGTAAATTGCTTTAATTCATAAAAAAGGAATATTATCTGTCAAATTTTTGCAAAATTATGACTTAGTCAAACTTATGAACAAGAAAAAGAGGTAATTACGGAATCACCTCTAAAGTGTACGCTACACTGGCAAGAAAATGAATAGAAGAGGTTTTAAGGATCACCCGAATACCAACTATCCTGATTTCTTTGAAGGGATTTAGTGTGGAAAATCAGCCCAGGAAAATCTAAAGGAATTCGACCATTTATTCCAATGCAGACAAAAGCGGAACCTGATCCTGTTAGAGTGACAGAGTCAAAGCCAAAACAATCCAATTCATGTTTATACTCCCTCAATCGCGGCTCTATTTGAAAGGCTGGTTCTTCGAGATGGTTAAAAGGAATTAGATGACCACTCATCACCTTTAAGAATTCAGTTTTGAGTTCATTTTCGTTTATGAAAGGAATGTGACCTAGCATGCTAAACACCTTGGGAGTAGATGATCCCCAAGAAGGCTTTACTATAGTAAAATGTGTCGGTTCTTCTTCTTTATAGGAGTTAACATGGTCTCCTCTTCCCGTACAATGAGCCATTCCGGATGAGAAGAAAAAAGGGACATCGGAACCTAATTCTAATCCTATTTCTCGAAGCTCTTCACTGGAAAATGGACTCCTCAAAATTTCATTGCAAGCCCATAATGTCGTCGCTGCATTGCTGCTTCCACCCCCTAATCCTGCTTGTTGAGGAATATGCTTTTCTAAATGCACTTTAAAATGGGGGCCAGTCTTTAACTTGTTTCTAAAGAGCATGAGGGCCTTTAACACTAAGTTAGAAGCATCACAGGGTAAAGAGGGATCTGAACAGGTTAAATGATCGGCATCTGAAAGTTCAAAGGATAAGTGATCGCAGACATCAATTGCTTGGAACAAGGATGAGAGGTTATGATAGCCATCAGCCCTCTTGCTTACAACACGGAGATAACGATTAATTTTAGCAGGGGAAAAATAGGTATGCATAGTCTAAATTAGATTAAAATTAAGTCGGATAAATCCGGTAACTAAACTTTAGAAGATTCTGAGATACTAAGGGATAACATAGCCCTTGAGCTTGCAAGTCAAGCCCTAAGGGGTTCTAAAGCGCACACTTTAGAGGTGATTCCGTAATTAAATCACATCTTTAGTGTGCGCTTTAGAACGATCCTTACTCTTTATTTTCTACGGCTTGTAGAGAATCTTTATAACCCTCTTCCGACATAACCTTCAGATTGAACGCTGCGGTGACCCCTTCCTTTAACTTAACGTTAATGATATGGACGCCCGTCGTTTTAATCGGATGTTTGAGTTGGACTGCTTTCTTTTCAAGCTCGATATTCACGTGCTGTTGAATCAATTCTAGAATATCATGAGTACTCACAGAACCATACATATGGCCATCGTGATCCACTTTCACAACTTTTGTAAGGGTAAGATCATGAATTTTTGAAGCAATCTGTTCGGAATGTGATTTATCGATTTCAGCAAGTTTCTCTCTTTCAGCTTGCAATTTCTCTTGCATCTTCAACGATCTCTTGTCTGCTACGATACCAAATCCACGTGGGATGAGATAATTACGTGCATATCCAGGGCGGACATTAATAATTTGTCCGCTGCGATGATGCTCAACATCTTTAAGTAACAATATTTGTGCCATAATGCGTCTCCTCGACTATTCCTAAACTTCAGCCACAAATGGTAACAAGGCCACATGCCGGGCACGCTTGATGGCTGCTGATAATTTTTTTTGATGATATGATGATACCCCTGTGATACGTCTAGGAAGAATTTTTCCTCTTTCCGTCACAAACTGAATAAGAGTATCAACATCTTTGTAGTCAATTTCTTTAATGCCAGCTAATGTGAAAGGACATTTTTTCCTTTTTTTAGATCGAACATCAGGGCTTTCAGGAGCTGGTCGTGGGCGCCTTTGAAAAGTTGGATTCATGGTTCTCCTTAATGCTGTTCAACTAAAGGTTTAAATTCAATTTTTTCCATCACTTTATCTGTTTTCAAGGTAATAAAGCGGATAAGGTCTTCATTCAAATGATATTCTTGCCAAAGCTCAGAGATCGCTGGTGTCGGGGCAGTAAAATAGACGAGGTAATAGTACCCTTCTCGATGACCGTTAATTTCGTAAGCGAGACGTTTTCTTCCCTGCTCATGGACTTTCTTTATTTCTCCGCCTTTGTCAATAATACCCGATTGAATGCGATCGAGCACTTTATGACGCGCATCGTCACTCAATACAGCACTGATGACATACATCCCTTCGTACAGGTGTTGTCTAGTTTGCTTCATAATCTATTCTCCTGACCCCCTAATTGGGGCTTTGTTAAATCAATTTGCTCTTGTTTGTCCGGGAGGTTGGGCTCAACCTTTCGAACCTCGGTCATGTTTACCAGGTTCATAGTACGCTGAAACCCACTCCTAATCAGGCGCAGTAATACATCTGCGCCTCGATCAATTAATGATCCTAACTCTTTTTGTTCGTCTTGGTTGAAGTTTTCCAAAACATAATCCGCTAAGTCCCTCTCTCCCTGATGGCCCACACCTAATCGGAGTCTCCCGTAAACAGGAGTTCCTAAACATGCTTCAATATGCTTGAGACCGTTATGTCCACCAGAACTCCCTGAGGGTTTTAGTCTCATCTGTCCGAAAGAGAGCGCTGTATCATCTGTCACAACAACCACGCCTTCAATAGGAAGTTTGTAGTAGTCTAAATACTTCCTCACAGCTTGACCGCTCAAGTTCATGTAGGTCATCGGCAGAAGAAGATGAACTTGACGTCCTTCATACTCCCCTTTTGCAGTCAAGGCTTGAAAATGGCGATCCTCTTTTATACTCCATCCAAACTTAGTAGCCACCCTTTCAATGACTAGGCGACCAAAGTTATGACGGGTCATCGCATAGCGATCACCTGGGTTACCCAATCCTACAAAAAGATATGTTACCAGTGCCGTAGGAACCAAATTCTACACCCTCTATCGTTTTGCGATGACGACGATGACTTCATTTAAATCCATTAGAGGACGTACAGTTTCTGGGATGCTCAAATCGGAAAGTCGTTTTGACTGCTTCATGTTGAGTTCTTTTACATCGAGTTGAAAGAAGGTCGGTAGATCTTTTGGTAAGCAACGAACTTTAACATGTCTAATCACTTGGCGTAAAACTCCCCCAAGCTTAATCCCAACACAATCATTAACTCCAATACATTCAACAGGGATTTTAACGTTAATTTGATGTTCAGCGACGAGTTCTTCAAAGTCGAGGTGGATCACCTCATAAAGAATATCGTATTGAATTTCCTTAATAATCACCCGTTTTTCATTTTTATCGGCTCCTACAAGCTGAAATAGTGTTGTAGGTAGATGTCCTGGCTTAATTTCTCTTAATATTGCTTTAAACTCGGTTGCACTAATAGCGATTCCTTCGCCATCATTTCCTTGACGGTACAAATTAGCTGGAATATAGCCTTCTCGACGTAGTCTTTTGGACTCGCTTTTGCTATTGGTATTTCTGGTTTTAGTATTGAGCTTCATGAATCCCCCAAAAAGGATAGTGTTAAAAATAATTCTGGTTCGATCATTTCACATGTAAGCACATGTAGAAAACAAATTGGGGACGAATCCAAATTGCGTTTAACGGATCAAAACTCAGGTTAAAAATTCAAGTCAGGATGAACGCCCTAGAAAAAGGGCAGCAGGCATGTAAATAAGAAGGTGACTTTAAAGCTAGAAGCAACTTTAAGTTTAATACCCTTTCTTTCTTCTCATGGCATGCTTTCGCAGCTAAGCACATAAAGTCTTAGCGAGAAGAACATCATTAGTCAACCATCATAACATCTACAATAATTGACTACAACATCAATTGGGGTGGAAGGATTCGAACCTCCGCGTGGCGGTACCAAAAACCGCTGCCTTACCGCTTGGCGACACCCCAGTTACAATTAGCATTTCTAATTGCGAAGTTAAATACTAGCCCGACTCCATTTTTTTTGCAATCACAATTGATTTCTCTCAATGCTATTCGACATTAATCCTTTATAATTAATGTTTTTAAGAAAAAAACAATCACTCATAGATTTTAATTCTTAAGAGGGATAATTTCTCAAATTGGGATTCCATAGCATGAAAGAGTTTACATCATTATGATTAAAAGAACCTATCCGATTGGTAGTGAAATCATACCTAAAAAAGGAACCCATTTCCGGGTATGGGCTCCCGACCACAAGAAAGTTGAACTAATTTTGGAGAATAGTGCCCCAGAGCCTATTTTCATTCCAATGAAAGCAGAGAAAGGCGGTTATTTTTCTCTTTTAGCAGAAGAAGCAAAAGAAGGGACGCATTATAGGTTCCGACTTTCGGGAAAGGAGAAATGGCATCCTGATCCTGCCTCTCGCTATCAACCTAAAGGACCAGGAGGGCCCTCTTGCGTCATGTCTAGGTCCTATCCCTGGAAAGACAAAAATTGGTACGGCCTAAAAGCTAAAGGTCAAATTGTCTATGAAATACATATAGGAACATTTACAGAAGCGGGAAATTTTCAAGCTGCCATAAAAGAACTACCTAGATTGGCGGATCTTGGAATAACTATGATAGAGTTAATGCCTATTAATGAGTTCCCAGGTCATTTTGGATGGGGTTACGATGGAGTTAACCTTTTTGCTCCCACGCATCTATATGGAAAACCAGAAGATGTTAAGGCTTTTATTGATCAAGCCCATGAATTAGGGATAGGTATAGTTTTAGACGTTGTGTACAATCATTTCGGACCTGAAGAAAATCATATGTTTGAATTTGCGAAAGCTTATGCCAGTGAAACAAACAAAACAGATTGGGGTCAAGCCATTAACTTCGATTTACCACAAACGAAAGAATTTTTTTTAACCAATGTCCGTTATTGGATTGAAGAATTCCATTTTGATGGGTTACGTTTTGATGCCACGCCTCTAATTTTTTCTTGTTCCCCTGTTCATATATTAGCAGAGATGACCAAAGCGATTAAAGAAGCAGGAGGAAAGAGAGAAGTTTTATCAATTGCTGAAAATGAACCCCAAGACACCAACTATATTCGTTCTTATGAAGAGGGGGGGTATGGATTTGATATGATGTGGAATGATGATTTCCATCATACAGCCCTTGTGAGGCTTACTGGAAATAGAGAAGCGTATTATAATGATTATTTAGGTAATCCACAGGAATTTATATCATCATTAAAATATGGTTTTTTATTTCAAGGGCAGTATTACGCGTGGCAAAAGAAAAATAGAGGAAAGATGCATTTGAAGGCTTCTCCTGAATCCTTTATTATTTTTTTGGAAAATCATGATCAAATTGGTAACTCAGGTCATGGAGCTCGCTTACATAAAAGAGCAGATCCAGGCAACTATAAAGCCATGACCGCACTTTTTTTGCTTAGTCCTAATACTCCTCTACTTTTTCAAGGACAAGAATTTAATTCCAATCCACCCTTCTATTACTTTTCCGATCATCTTCCTGAACTTTCGTCTTTGATAAAAAAAGGCCGCGTGGACGAACTTTCTCAATTTCCAAGACTTGCTACAAGCGAGATGCGACGTTTGATTCCAGATCCTGATAATCCTTTAACATTTATTAGAAGTAAGCTAAAAAATGAAGATTTAAAGAATAATGAAAAGGCGTATCTTTTTTTTAAAGATCTGATCACACTTCGAAAAACTGATCCCGTTTTCAAAAAAATGCAAGACATTGAAATCGATGGTGCGGTTTTAGGGAGTGATTCTTTTTTGGTACGTTATTTTGGAGAAGATGATGGAGACAGACTCTTAATCATCAACTTTGGACCCGATTTTATAATGAATCCTGCACCTGAGCCTTTATTAGCTGCTGGATTAGATTTGGAACTTGAGATTTTATGGTCAAGTGAATCTTTAATTTATGGAGGTGGCGGAACACCATCCATTAATGTTCCCTACTGGAAGTTAATAGGACATTCTGCAGTCGTATTTAAAACAAAACCTAAGAGATCAAGTTGAAAAAAGTTATTATTGAGCCTGATAATATTCAGAACACGATGTATAAGGAATGGTTGGTCACAAATGGTATTGGAGGATTTGCTTGTGGTTCCATTTGTGGGGCACCAAGAAGAAAATACCACTCCCTCTTAACTGCAGCGTTACCCGCCCCTTATGGCAGAACAATCATGCTTAATTTTGTTGCTGACAAGTTGATTTCCAGCAAACAAAAAATGATGCTTTCCTTATTACATTTTCAGAAAGAAAAAGAGCTCCCTTCATTTTTTCTTACCAAATTTAGAACTGAGAATAATATTCCTATCTGGACATTTGAAAATGAAGGCATTGCGATTGAGAAAAGCCTTTTCTTTATCCATCGTCAAAATACACTTTGTTTATCCTATAAAATTCTTTCCTCTCCAGAGCCTCTTGAATTAAAATGGAGACCCTATCTCCATTTTAGGCTGAATGATCAGGCAGTGAATGTCCAAATCCCTAACGAATCCTATTGTGTCCATGCAAAAGATTTTGAATATGAAATCGAATGCCCAAATTTTCCCAATTTAAAAATATTTAATGATCAGATACAGTCCTTTACAATAGATCCTAAAGTGATACCACATGTTTATTATCCCATTGAAGAAGAAAGGGGTTATGAATCTGTCGGCAGTTTGACTAGTCCAGGGTATTTTTCAATAAAACTTGTTCAAAATCAGAGAACCACTTTTAAAATTTCAACAGAGTCTTGGGAAACGATCCATGCAATCCCTGCAAAGGAAGCGTGGTGGATTGAGGGATTACGTAAAAAAAATCTTCTTAAACTTGCAGGAGATATTGGAAAAATCCCTATTACAGCAAAACTCGTTTTGGCTGCAGATCAATTTATCATGACACCAAAAACACGTTATCAAGACATGATACGCCTACAAGCTACTGGTGAAGAAGTACGATCTATTATTGCTGGCTTTCCTTGGTTTACAGATTGGGGTAGGGATACGATGATCTCTTTAGAGGGGTTAACTTTAGTCACTGGAAGGTATCGGGACGCTTATGCAATCTTACACACATTTGCTCACTATGTTAAAAATGGTTTAATTCCCAATATGTTTCCTGATGGCCAATCTGAAGGGATTTATAATACTGCCGACGCTACCCTATGGTTCTTTCATGCAATCAGTCGTTATATTGAATATACCCATGATGAGGAAATCATTGAATTTCTTATGCCTACTCTACATGAGATTATTCACTCCCATCAGGCTGGAACTTTATATGGAATTAAAGTGGATGAGGATGGACTTCTAATTCAAGGCCAAGAAAATTTTCAACTCACTTGGATGGATGCCAAGGTTGGCGACTGGGTTGTTACTCCTAGGAGAGGTAAAGCCGTTGAAATTAATGCTCTCTGGTATAATGCCCTGAAGCTGTATGAACAGTGGATTGGAAAGCCCTTAGAGATAACTGAGCGTTGTTATGAATCTTTTAATAAAAAGTTTTGGTTTGAAGAAACGAACTATCTTTATGATGTCATTGAAGGCGAAAATGGAAATGATTCCTCATTAAGACCTAATCAGCTTTTTGCTATTTCTTTAAAATATCCTGTATTGAAGGAAGATAAATGGAAGTTTGTTTTAGAGAGTGTGCGTAAAGATTTATTAACTCCTGTTGGATTAAGGACTCTCTCCCCCAACCATCCCGACTATAAAGCTTATTATAATGGGGATCTTCGTAGTCGAGATGCTTCTTATCACCAAGGTACAGTCTGGCCTTGGCTTTTAGGACCTTATTTGGATGTCTGGCATAAGGTATATCCTTACGATCTTTATGAAGCTCACAAAATTCTTAAAGGAATGGAAGAGCATTTAAATTCGAACTGCTTCGGCACCGTTGCGGAAATTTGCGACGCTTCCCCTCCCTATCTCCCGCGTGGGTGTTTTGCGCAGGCATGGAGTGTAGCAGAATATTTACGTTCTCTAGTAAAAATACTTCCTCGATTTTAACAGTTTGAAATCTGACATTAATTTGTAGCGTACACTTCAGTGTGCGCTTGTTATTGCCGGATTTATCCGGCACTTAACTTTGAATGTCGGATAAATCCGACAAAAACAAGCGCAGACTAAAGAGGTGATTCCGTAATTCGCTTTTTAGGCCAGATTTGATGATTTTGATGTCGGTTCGATTTCTCGTAAATCGACATATCCTTTTGGCTATAGGCGATTTGCGAGAAACTCGAATCCGGCGCCAAAAGGACAAATAGGGACAAAAATGGAATTACGGAATTACCTCTAAAGTCTACGCTACAAATTCAAGAGGGATGATGAGGCTTAATGTGGTGATGACAACTAGGGAAAAATGAAACATTCTTCGTCCCCATAGACGGTCATCCTTAGCTGTAAAGCCAATAAGAGATAAACCCATCCAAATACCACCTGAACAAAGCAATACGCCAAGAAATAGATACCCTGTGTAGTTGAAAACTGTCAGCATTGCTGCCACTGTAATAAAAGCGAAGATATAAAGAATCGTGTGAATTTTCGTTCTGAAGATTCCTTTATCTAGAGGTAAAACAGGGATACCAGCAGCGCGGTAATCCTCTAAATGATAGACGGCGATGGAAAAAAAATGGGGCATTTGCCAGAGCACTAGCGTCATAAATAGAAGGAATGCACCTAAATCAAAGTGATTGCTAACAGCGCAGTAGCCAACAACAGGAGGGACAGCGCCTGCTATGCTTCCAATTGCAGTTCCGTATACCGTTTTAGATTTCCATAGACTATAGAGAACAACATAATCTAAGAATCCCAGTAAAGAAATTAATACCGTTAAACCATTCGTATAGACATACAAGAATGAGAATCCAGTAAAACCTAAGCAAATCGCCAAGCATAAGGCATAGAAACTAGAAACTAAGCCTGTGACAAGAGGGCGATCTTTTGTTCGCTCCATCTTTTTATCTAATGGGCGATCGATATAGTTATTGAAAATGCATGCAGAAGCCATGATGAGTGTTAGGCCTATCAAAGTTGAAATAAATAACCACGGATCAATAGTTCCTCGGGAAGCTAATAGAAAGCCGGCTGCAAAAGTGATAAGATTCCCCACTATAATTCCAGGTTTAGTAATCAGGTAGTAATTGATCATGGAGACATCTCCTTCGACATATTTTTCATGACACGGTCGTCTAAATCGTACATGATCCACAAAGAACCGACAACAATAATGAGAAGAATTAGGATCATAAACCAGAAGCTGAGTGACTCCCACCGAGGTTTTGCTTCTTGACCAACATGCAAAAAGAAAATGAGTTGGATGATAGCCTGAACGAGTGCGAGGATGGCAAGGCTATAGATCAAGACGGATCCTTGAATCGATTTTGAGAAGACCAGAAAAAATGAGAGACCTGTAAGAAGGAGAGAAAGAACAAATCCGTACAGATAGGACTTTAGAGTTCCATGCCATTCCTTTTTAATTTTTTGTAAACTTAGTTCCTCATGCATGCTTAGATGACTCCCATTAGATAAACAAAAGTAAAGATAAAGATCCACACCAAATCTAAAAAATGCCAAAAGAGACTGAGGACAATTAATCTCCTAAAAGTTATGGGAGTAATTCCCTTAATGAATACTTGTACCATCATGACCAGCATCCAGAGTAACCCAAAAGAAACATGCAATCCATGAGTGCCTACAAGAGTAAAAAAAGAAGAAAGGAAGGCGCTTCTTTTCCAGGTGTGCCCCTCCCTGATAAGATCGTAAAATTCATTTAATTCTAATCCAATGAAGGAAGCACCCAAAACAAAAGCAACGACCATCCATACGATGACTTTAACTCTATTATTTGTTAAAGAGGCAAGGATGCTTAATCCGCAAGCGACGCTGCTGAATAATAAAATCATCGTCTCAGTAAACGAAGTGGTGAGGTTAAAGAGCTCCCGGGAGGAAGGCCCTCCAAAAGTATTATTGTGAAGCACTGCATAAGTAGAAAATAGGGTAGCAAAGAGTAGGCAATCTGACATTAAATAAATCCAGAAACCTAAAATATTTTTGGAGAATGTATCTTGATGAGGATCAGGTATACTGGTATCAGGATGGGGTTCGCGCTTATAATGCACTGTCATTGAATCACTCATAATGCCTGCGACCTCCTAAACCCTTCAGCTTCTATCTCCATCACTTGAGCGGCAGTTATGATTTGATGCTCATCTTCTCCTGAGAGCCTGATGATCAAAGTGATGAGGATTCCAATAAAGCTTAAGATGGCTAACCAGTAAAGATACCAGACCATTGCAAATCCAAATAGTAAAGATAAACCCCCTAAGTAAAGTCCTAGAGGTGTATTTTTTGGGAGGTAGATATCCTCATAACTTTCTTTTGAAATGGGAACCTCTCCTCTCTTTTTAGCCCAGAACGGATCGATCTGATCCACTGTGGGGATAATCGCAAAATTGTAGATAGGAGGAGGAGAAGAGACTGTCCACTCGAGCGTCCTTCCATTCCAAGGGTCGCCTCCTGTGTGGTCCCAGTTTTTTTTATAGTGGAAGATACTCCAGAAAAGACCAAAAAACTGAATGGAAGCACCAATCAGGATAATTACAGCGCCAATTGCGACGAGAATAAATAACGGATGCCACCCTGTAGAGGCTTCATAGTGATCCAAGCGCCTGGTTGCTCCCATGAATCCAAGCATATAGAGAGGCATGAAGGCGAGAAGAAATCCGCTCAGCCAACACCAAAAAGCGTAACGATTGAGTTTTTCATCGAGAACAAATCCAGTGAATTTTGGAAACCAGTAAGTGAATCCGGCAAAAAATCCAAATAAGACCCCTCCGATGACCATCCCATGGAAGTGAGCAATTAAAAACAAGCTGTTATGCAACTGAAAGTCTACAGGTGGCGAAGAGAGCAATACCCCAGTCATTCCTCCGACGCTAAAGTTAAGAAGAAATGCAAAAAACCAAAGCATGGGCGAAGTAAAATGCACCCTTCCTCGAAATTTGGTAAACAGCCAGTTGAAAATTTTCACTCCTGTAGGAATGGCTATTAACATCGTCATAATACCGAATAAGGCATTGACATTGGGGCTAGCTCCCATAGTAAAAAAGTGATGCAGCCACACAACAAAAGAGAGAAAAGCGATAAGAATTAAAGCTATAACCATTGAAACATAGCCAAATAAACGCTTCTCTGAAAAAGTTGGAACAACTTCAGAAAAAACTCCAAATGCCGGAAAGATGAGAATATAGACCTCAGGGTGACCCCATGCCCAAATTAAGTTAACATACATCATTGGATTTCCTCCTCCCCCTGCAGTAAAAAAGTGCATGCCGAGGTAACGATCCACTGTCAGCATTAAGAGGGTAGCTGTCAGGATAGGAAAAGCAAAAATGATGAGCACAACAGAGCACAATACACTCCACGTGAAAATGGGCATTTTCATTAACGTCATCCCTGGACAGCGCATTTTCAATATCGTCACCAGAAAGTTAATCCCAGACAGTGTGCTCCCCACTCCTGCAATCTGTACAGCCCATATCCAGTAGTCGACGCCTTCTCCAGGGCTATACTCAATCCCTGAAAGAGGAGGATAGGCTAGCCAACCCGTTGCTGAAAACTTTCCTAATGCCAGTGAGATGAGTGTGAGAAAAGCTCCTGACGCGAAAAGCCAAAAACCCAATGCATTAACAAAGGGATAGGCAACATCCCTAGCTCCTATTTGGAGTGGAACAACTAGATTCATCAACCCAAAAACAGCACCCATCCCCACAAAGAAAACCATCGTTGTTCCGTGCGCTGAGAAGACCTCTTGAAAATGCGTGGAGGAGAGAAATCCTTGCGCATCCCCTACAGCCAAGGCCTGTTGAAGACGCATCATCAAAGCATCAGCGAATCCTTTTAAGAACATAATCAGCACTACAACAATATACATGATCCCAATCCTCTTAGGATCAACACTTGTAAACCATTCATGCCAAAGCCACTTCCATTTCTTTAAATAAAAGATGAGTCCAATAAGTGCCAATCCTGTTAATAGCATCATGCTAACAGCGATATTTTGACTTGTTTCATGGTTCATTGCATCGATTGAAAGTCGTCCAAACATGTTATTCTGCCTGTGGGTGCATATATTTCATCAGGATACGATTAAATAGATTCTCTTCCTTAAGTAAATAAGTCTCTGGGGAATTTTTGATACTAGGGAAAGCGAGTGTCTCATAGCTAGTCCAATTCAATGCATTTGTTATTTGTTTCGTTGCTTTAATCCATTCTAAATAGAGTTCTTCGGAAGATGCTCGGACGATAAAATTCATAGAAGCAAAACCCTCCCCGCTAATATTTGCCGATGAGCCCTTGAAGTCTCCGGTTTCGTTGGCAATCAAATTTAGTTCTGTTTTCATTTTTGGCATGGCATAGATTTGGCCACCCAGAGCGGGAATCCAAAAGGAATTCATTGGGGCATCGGCAGTGATTTCAAAATGAATAGGGGTATCTTTAGGAATTTGGATGAAATTGACGCTCGCAATATTTTCCTCTGGGTAGACAAACAACCATTTCCACTGAAGAGCGATCACTTGAATGGTGATTGGCTTATTTTTTGACTCTAATGGCCGATAGGGGTCTAGCTCATAAGTTTTTATCCAGGTAAGCCCTCCAATAATCAATGTGATAACTAGAGGAAATCCCCACCATATATATTCTGCGATATGATTATCGACCAAGTCAGGATCATATTCACTCCGAAGATTATGCGCGCGGTATTTCCATGAGAAGATGAAGGTAAGGATATATACAGGAACGATGACCAACAACATCAGCAGTTGGATGATAAATAAGAGATTGCGTTCCTCGAGGGCAATTATCCCTTTTGGAAACAAAACAGAAATTTTATCTTTAAATATAAGAATTGTCAGTGGCTGTAGAATCAATATTAGGAAGAGAATGATGGCTGTTCCCAACAGCATAAAAAAAACAGGTTTTTTTGGTAACTTCATTCCTACCTTTCAGTGTCAATTCAATGAATCCTTTATAGATGTTAGTTTGCAAAAGTCAAGTTTTTTTTATAAAAAAATCCCGTTAAGAGAAGATCTCTTAACGGGATTTTTTAAAACCCGACTTGCCCCCTAAATTCTGCGATAGTCGGGTTTAAATGAAATTAGAGGTGAGGAATAGGAGTATGATGGAAGCCATGATAGGTAAGGAATAAACCTACGAGCAAGAGAATGATGAGGGTAATCCAGTAACCATGTTCCACTTTTTCAGAAGTAAACCAGTTTCTCATCACAGGTCCAAATCCCAGTCTTAATATTCCTTGAAGGACCGCGAATAAACCAATCAGAGTAATCACTACTCTCCAGCTCCATTCCCATACAGGATGGCCTATGAGGATTGCTAAACCTGCAACAAGGCTAATGCCTCCAGAAAGAGCAATTAAACCCTCTGATGACATAAAACTTCTCACCACGTTAAGGACCTGATCCCTACGCAGTAAAAAAATTAAGGCAACGATAAGAAAGTCAAGACCAATTAGTCTTGCGAGAAATACTGATAATTCCATAAATTACCTCCAGATTTAATAATTTTGGAATCAACGGAAACTATCTCTACCTATACTTAAATAATAAGTCTTTTCAATATATATTGAAATAAAAATTAAATTATAATACAACTCCTTTATAAACTAGAGCTTTTTCAGGATCCAAAGTCACCATCTGCCCCTCCTTAAGAATCCTACATGCCTCATCAGCCCTTAACAATAAAGGTTTCCCCATAGGAATGATTGTGGCTTTTGCATAAATTTCCGACTCGGTGTCATCAATATGATTTTGCAAGATCACTCCAGAGGCTTCCTGTATAAGTGGAAGATAGTCTTTATCACAATGAGGAATTACAAGGAGTTTATCTTTGACGGCATAAGGCTGCTTAACTTCAGGAGCGAGCGCGATAACCACTTTACCATGTATGGGATGTCCAAACCCAACATGTCCCCGCACTAAAACATCTCCGATACTCTCTACTATCATCATATTTGTTGTTCCTTGGATACCAAAAGGAGTTCCGGCAGTCATGACCACTAAATCACCATAGGAGACTAAATCGTGTTTTAGTGCAAAGTTGCTTAATATTTTAAATCCCTCATCAATCGTTTTAATTGGTTCACTTAAGAAGGGAATCACTCCCCAATTGAAAGCCATCTGATGATAGCACTTTTGAATGTGCGTCAGCGCCACAATAGGCATACTTGGGCGTAGACGAGAGATCAATCGCGCTGTCGATCCTGTTCGAGTAAAGGTAAAAATAGCTCTTGCATTTGAACTATACGCAGTCTTCACTGTTGCAAGAGTGACAGCAGAAGTTACATCATGATAAACAAAAGGAACGTGCTGATCAAAAAAAGCACGGTAGTTGAAGTCGGACTCAGCTTCAAGAATGATGCTTTTCATGACATTAACTGTCTCAACGGGATACTTTCCAATTGCAGTCTCGCCAGATAACATGACTGCTGATGTGCTATCATAAATAGCGTTAGCAACGTCAGAAGCCTCTGCTCGTGTAGGCCGAGGATTAGTAATCATCGATTCCAACATTTGCGTTGCAGTCACAACGGGTTTTCCAGCAAGGTAGGATTTTCTAATCATCATTTTTTGAAGACGAGGCACCTGACTCAAAGGAACTTCTACACCCAAATCCCCCCTTGCAATCATGATCCCATCAGCTGCTTGGACGATACTATCAAAATTCTGAACCCCTTCACTATTCTCAATTTTTGCAATCACCAGAATATCGGGTTGCTTTTCTATAGCAAGTAAGCGTTTGATGATTAAAATATGTTCAGCAGTACTCACAAAGGAAGCGGCAATCAGGTCGATGTCGTGCAAGCAACCAAATTTAATGTCCACAATATCTTTATCAGTCATCACTGGAAGAGATAGATGGGTATTGGGGACATTGACACCTTTCCCGGAACGAATGGATCCTGCATTTTCTATCTCTAAAGTTACCCTATCCTGTTCTTTTTCAATAACATAAGAAGAGACATAGCCATCATCAAATAAAACACGAGTGCCTAAAGATAAATCATTAAGAATGGATGGTGGAATAATTGATACTTGATTATCGTCACCGATAACCTCTTCTTTAACCAAATACCATCTCTGTTTTGGATTTAAATGAACGATACCATTTTTTATTTTTCCCAAACGAACTTCTGGTCCCTTTGTATCCAGCATAATGGCTAAGGGTTTATTTAATACTTGACGCGCTTCTTTAAGAAAATTAATGACCTGTAAATGCTCTTCATGCGTTCCATGACTAAAGTTTAAACGCGCGACGTTCATGCCAGCATTCATAAGTTCTAAAATTTTTTCAAGGCTATTACAAGCTGGTCCAATCGTGCAAATGATTTTAGTACGGGTCATGAAGGTATCCTGGAGAATGTTTTGAACTTATGGAAACGACATGGGTTCAAAATAAAACATAATCAATTTGACAATTCCTGTCATTAAAACCTAAGAAACGGAATCACTTAGCTTTTAACTGAGGTAATTATTTGAGATAGGGATGCGATCACTTTGTCATATGTTTCCGGGTCATCTTGCATGATTCGTGGAAAACGTTGGCTGATATCAAGAATTTCCCATGATTTTGAAGCTAAACAAAGTTCTAGCAGAGTAGCTGTTTTATTATCAATCTCTTTAACTTCATTATTTTCTATATTTTGCGGTTTATTTTTTAAAAGATAAAGTTGCAGATCATATAACTTTCTTCCAATATCTCCTCGTGACTGACCATTTTTTATAGCATCTGAAATTTGAAGGAGCTGTGTTAAAATTCGATTTTTGTACATTAATTCCCCAGCTTCTTTTGTTTGGTTTACTCGGGGTGCAGATGGCGGTGCCGACGTTGTGATGCGGTGGTGGGTCCCCCCTTTTTCTGAATAAAAATCCAGGATATCGAAAACATCGATTTCTTCTTTCCCTAAACCAAAGAAACCCAAAAGATCAATGGATAATTGAGGGTTTTTTTTAATTTTTTCTTGGTGTGGTGAAATTTGTCTCTGAATATTTCCAAAAACCCCTATAGGAGTATCATTTATAATGTTTTCTCCTTTTTCGTTCTTGGTCATGTCTTTATTCTGCATTGCAAATTCAATATCTTTAAGAAATAATACTATAGGAGGAAAAGGTGCACCCAGTTTTTCACGAAGATTTTGTTGGTTATTCTTTGTATCAAAAATTGTCTTTAACTGTTTTATGAGAGCCTCACCTTTCTTTATGAGAGCCTCACCTTTCTTGTAATCTTGAGACGTTAATTCTTTTTTGCTCTCACTAAATATTTTTTCAAAACTTAGAATGTTTTCGAAAGAAATAAGACTTGTATAATCCTGACGATTTATTAATAGTTCTGTGGCATGCATAATAAATTTAAATAACCCAATATTTAAAGGAGTTTTATCTTTAAAACTCCCAAGAATTGTTTTATCAAAAAATTCTTTAATTATCTCATTAGAAATATTATATATTAACTTTATTGTTTCGTCATCAGAATTGAAAACATTAGCTTTTGAAACCAAATATTCCATTAGATCCGTCAGAGACTGAGTAAACTTTTCGGCTAGTTCTCCAATCTCTCTATCGCTTAGTGTGCCCTCTTTTATTTGATCGAACTTTAAACGAAAATCCGCCGCTTTCATTACGTAGGTGAACTCTAAATCTACGGCCTGATTTTCTTTTTTAGCCAATTCAAATCTCGATCCCTTTTCTATCAGTATTCCTTTAGTTATCAAATTTTTTAAAAAAGGTGAACTAGAAATTTCGTTTTTATTTTCATTGACATAAGTAACAAATTCATCAAATAATTTTCTTTTCTTTAGAATATTAGGGGCATTGACGAGAAGCAATTGAAAATCTTCAGAAAGTTTTTCATTTTTAAAATCAAAAAGTCTGCTAAAAAATTCATGCCTTACCGGTGAAGATAATCTACTCTCAACTATGTTGACAACAGACTGGGTTAATTCTGCCCCTATTGTTACACCATGTTTTTGAATGAGCCCATGTAAATTAGATACGAGAGAAGAGGCAAATTGAAGACCACCCTGGTGTTTGCCCCCTACCTCTTCAATAAGTCCAAGAAGTCTAACCAAGTTTTTTTCTTGATATTCTGTATCTTTCCCTGCGTCTAAGTTTTTTTTTAGTAAATTCAAGTTCTCTTCAACTTTTTTTTCAAATTCACCCTGAAAAGCTCTACTTAAACCTAAATTTGGTCTCTCTTTAATTTCCGCAGCAAGCACTTGAAGATTGGTAAAATCTGAGGCGGGAAATGTTTTATTTAGCCAGGTGAGTAGATCAGGTCTCATTTCCCCGAGATTGTCAATTAATTTTGAATTATTGATAAGAGAAAAAAGTGGATTAATTTGTTTACTAAATTGTGCCCCTTGAAATCCTTGGGAGACATTTAACCTTGAACTATTTAAGATTTCTTTAAAACTAAAATTTTCTAATTGATCTTTGATTAAAATTCCATTTTCTTCCATTTTCTTTATGAGTGATAGGTATTCAACAATCTTATTGCTATCGGTAGGTTTTATATTTAAGCATTCGTAAAAACCTTTTGCAAGCTCAGGCATCAATGAAGGGAGCTTGGACCAAACACTCTTTTTTTCTTCTTTACTTACCACACCCAATTTAACGAATTGGTCTTCTAAGCCATCTAAATTTTTTTTATTTTTATCCTCAATGATGGCATTGGGATCGATCGTTATCGTAGGTATAAGTTTGGAGAATTTAGTATGGAAACCTGGTCGATTCGTGAATTGAATTTTTTCAAGAATTTGATTAAACAAGGCATTATCTTTGTCATTCTTACGAAAAAAACTGATAATATTTAAAACTTCTTTTTCTTTTTCTGGCTTATTTAAATTTAATTCTAAGTTATTCAATAATATATTTTTTACTGGATTTTGAATTTTTTCAGGCATTTCAAGTTCTTTACCACTCACGATAATTTTTTCAGAACCGCGAATTTTTTCAGAATCGCGGTCTTGAATTTCATGCACAAACATCCCAATAACAGTATTTTGTGTTAATCCAAGAATCATATCTTCAGGAACAGCCTTCATTGCAGAAAATGCATTAGCCGGCAGCGTTTTTAAGGGATCAATATTAGCTGTTTCCCCTTGATCTGTTTTATCCCTCAACAATCCCTGGTAAGTTGTTAAAGGATTCAAAGGTTTATTTAAAAATTCCATAACATTACCTTAAAACATTTAATAATAATCAAGTTTGTTTCATTATAACACCTATTAATATTATTAATATTAAATGATAAGAAAAATAAATAAAAATACAAAAATTCTTATATGGAGCTACCGAAGAAGTCGAGTAAAAAAAAGTTAATTGCCAAGAAATCTATCAACGCAGAGAGGGGGAGACAGTGAGGCGCAGAGAAAAATTACAAATCATTGACTACCCTATCCCACCCATCAATG
>JBEPVL010000044.1:0-19111 GCA_041691035.1 Chlamydiota bacterium | reverse complement strand
TTGAATGAGAATCTGCCCAGAGATATCTACGAAAAACTGACTATCATTTGTAGCGTACACTTTAGTGTGCGCTCGTTATTGCCGGATTTATCCGGCAGCACTTAACTTTAAATGTCGGATAAATCCGACAAAAACAAGCGCACACTAAAGTGTACGCTACATCTAATGATTCAGTATGCTTCCCATACTTGACTGGGGAAGGAATTTCTGTCTTTTCCGTAAGACCTTTTAACAAGACTAGTTCTTCTGGATCTGTGAGGAATATCCTTGAATGAGAATCTGCCCAGAGATATCTACGAAAAACTGACTATCATTTGTAGCGCACACTAAAGAGGTAATTACGGAATCACCTCTAAAGAGGGAGAATTCCCTTCGCGTACAAAAGCTAATAAAGTTGTATTGTTTTTTAGAGTTTGTGTATCAAAAGTTGCTGTTCTTTTGTCATCGATAATGAATGTTAAATAGTTTTTATCCCAAAATTTTAGCTTCATCCTAGAGTTGATTTTAATGAGTATAGACATAAAAAAATCTAAAGAAAATATGGCGTTGGATTCATTTCGAATTCAGTCAGTGGTTTCTGTAACCATCCTAAACGAATGGGTGTATCATACAATCTCCCTGCGCCTAACCTCGACCAAAAATGCCTTAATCCAGGAATAACAACTCTAGCGTAGTAATATCTAAAACAAAAAACTCTCGGTTATTTTTTTTAAATTTGGCCTGGGTTTGATTTAATGAAGAATCATTGAAGCTATCGAGATTTACGCGGGGTCTTTTGATTCGATTATACCACCAAGCCGCAACAGCATCTCTTTCAGCAAGTTCTAGAAGAGCATACAAAAAAGCCTCTTCTAAGGAATTTCCACTTGCACAACCGTTGCTACTTCCAGGACACATTTTCACATCATTTTCATACGGATAAGAGAGATAACAGTAAGATGAAGGGATATAACGAGTGCGATTGTGTGTCATTGAATACGGCTGTCCAGCCGATTTCAGACCCATCATAACGTTCTGGGATTTTGTTAAATCCTGTTCGAAGAGCATTAATTTCCTCGCGATAATCGTACTGCATTTCGCTAAAATTGAGTAGTGTATATGGGTGAATGGCCTCTTGCGTTGAATTTTCCAAAGTTAAAAAATTTATTTCCATCTTCTATTGAAGTGAATAGATAAAGCTTGTATGAGTAAAAAACACTATAAGCGTGAGATCGGTCACTTGAGTGGAGGAAGTTCCTATGGAGAAAGAAGTTGCACCCTTTTCTGTAAACTACACATCTTTTAAGGAAATTCATGGTCAAATCGCTCCTAGTGGGCTATTAACCCCCCATGATTTGGTTTACGAGACAAATTCAATATCCTTACTTGCATCAAGAGTCCTTGAAGATTCGATGGGTAATCTATCATTAAGCAAATTTTCATTTTTAAAAGACTGTGTTTTAAGGCTATGGAGCGAGGATTTTATTGGAAAGTTGTTTAAACAATTACGGCATTATCCGATAATAAAATCCGCTCTAGACTTGCTTAAAAATGATTATCAAAGATGGGATGGAAATGAGAATGCGGACCTTACTCGTAAAATTTCTATTCAACATGAAAATTTATTATGTCTCTCTGAGGTATTTACTCAATATGAATTTGCGGGTAATCATGGTGAATTAAAAGAGTTGACGTTTCTTCCCATCCCTTCTAGAAAAGAATACAATAACACTTTTATGAGAGTTTCTGAAGTGTTTTCAAAATGGCTTGTTGTCTATCTCGAAGGGAGAATTGTTTTTAACAGAGATATTGTCATTCACGAAAATTTAAATCGCGCTCTTGATTCCATAAATAAAATGAATGCTTTTTTGATTCCTAAAACGAATCAATCAGAGAACCTTGCGAAATTAAAAGACTCATTAAAAAGCCGATGCGAATTTATTTGGGCTTCTAAATTTTCTGAAAACTACAAATATGAATGTCAGAAAGGAAATCACAAAAATTCTGTTTACTATTATTATGATCCAGAAGAAGAGAAAAATAAGCTCTTTCAAACGAAATCAATTAAAATGTTTAAAAAGTTTAGCAAGGACCTATCAGGTAATGGTCCAATAATGGAATATATTGTCTATAAACTTTCTTTAATAAACCCTGCAAAAGATCTTTTTACAAAAACAAGACTCACGGCCCATTTAATGTTTGATCAGGACACTGAAAATGATTCCAACTCCTCCGCGAATCTTCCAATTTACTCATCTGATCAAGAACCCATTCAAGGAATACAACTTGATTTGTACTTAGCTGACGTTCATCAAAGTAACCCCTTACTGTCATTTCAAGAGTTGATGAGAGGTTTGTTAGCCGCAGTAATTTCTGGAAGTGCAGACTGTCATTTAGCAAACCTTTTTGTTACTAATGATTTTCAAATACGCTTACATGATAATTCAAGGGCTCTTTGTCATACTAATGGTATTGTCAATAGAGGGAACCAACACTTCCTACCTTTCAGATGTGGTATATTGGAATTTCAAGAATCACTGCACACTTTCACTAAAAGAGATTTAGGTTTTATTTCTAATGAAATAAAGGCATATCAGAAGTGTTTTCCTAGTGTACAGACCTTCTTTTGTCAAGAAGAGATTGTTGGACTATCGGAAGAATTTTCTCAAGGTTGGTTTAATCAAAAGCTCATCGTTCATGCCTGGCAAGAAAGAATTCAAAGAGCCTCAGAAGCAATAAAAGAACCTCATGTCACTAATTTATTCGAATTCGTTTGTGAAGTCTTTCCCTTTTTTAAAATCTTTGCACTCCTTGAAGTCTGGAATAGATTACTCTCTGCTTATAAAGAGTCTGATTTTCAAACAGAGAAAAGATGTATTTTATCCGATCCTCTATCCATTGTAGGAGACACAGGTAGTAAATCTTTTGAAAATTTACTCAGCCCTATCTTCCAAAATTGTGAAAAACATCCCATCGACTTTCAAATTTTGCAAGAATGGGCAGCAACTCTTCCTCTCACGACTGCAATAAAAAAACTAGTGGATGCTTTTGAAAATAATCACTTTAAGTATAGTTCAGAAGGATTTCGTGATTTTAAGGACTGGGTGTTAAGCTATGCCATCATTGATTTCAAAGATATAGATAAACAGCATATAGTTGAACTTATTACTCATTTAGAACAAAAGATGGGTGCGGATGTCGAGTTGGTGCTCTGCAACTTAGGGTTCACTAAACATAATGGCACAATTAGGGAAATTAATGATGATTTAAAAAGGAATCCTAATAATTTCTATTATGGAATGAGTGTGGACGAGCTTCCTCTAATGTTTTTTCTTTGGTATTTAGATGAAAAAGAGAAGTTTATTGCTGATTCGTATGACTACTCATCTAAAATTGGATTCTACAGAAGTACTGAAGGAGATTTCAGCCAAGAAGACCTTAAGATTAAATATGGATCTAATCCTTATCAAAGTCCCATCACACCCTATGCTAACAATCCTTTTTTAGACATAGAAAAAAATAATATTAAAGTTTTACTTGAAGAAAAGGGAATTTTACGCTGCCCTGAAGAAAAAGTTTTCGAGTCACTGAAAGCAAATCCTTTAAGTTTACTGTACCGATTCCAAGCAGACGGGTCAAAACTAAACGTTATTATTTATTGTCTTAAAATTAACTTGGACAGCTGTGATTTAGTTAAAAAAGTCATTGAGGTCGGTTTAAGGAATTCTAGCTTTAGAATAGGCGATCAGGAATTTTCAAAAGAACAATTTCTTCAAATCATTGAATACACAAAAAATACCATCCAGAGTGAATATAAGGAAATGGCAAGGGACCGGTTTATTCAATTGAATTTCCAAGAGGTGGCAGCTGAATCCGATGACCTGTTTTCTATGATGTTTAAAAATCCCAAACAAATCTATTTCGAATTTTCTTTTAAGCCTTCTGTAGTGACAATTCACTTTATAGATGCGTTCCGAAGGAAAAAAAATGTCGAAGTTGGGGTCTCTCAACTCCTCGAAAAAAAAGTATTTTTAGGGGGTAAGCGAATGAGATGGGATGAGTTCGTTGCTCTAGCTCTTTCTAAAAATTTATAGCAATCTGAGGAGCTGGTTCTGGTGCTGGTCTCTGCTCTTGACGGATTAAAAAACTCAATAAAATTAAGCTAGGGCAAGATAGTAGGGCACTAAGTAAAAAGAAGGCTGACCAACCAAAATGGTTAACGCAGGACCCTCCCAAGGAAGCAATTAGGTCATGTTTAAAAGAAAGAATTGACCATAAAAAAGTATACTGAGTGGCTGCATAAAGGGATTGACATTGGCTCCAGAGAAAAGCAATCAATCCAGTAATCATCATTCCTGATGTCAATTGTTCCGAAAAAATTGTAAAATAAAACCAATAAGGTTCTTTTCCAATGATAGTCATGACCCAAAAACAGAGATGCGAAAAGGCATGAGCAAAACCAAATAAGAGGAGTCCTTTTAAGAGGGTCATTTTCTTCAATAAGTAACTCGCATATAAGGCTCCTACAAAGGTGGCAGCCATTCCAACAATTTTAGTCGCGTTCGCGATTTCAATTTTAGTAAATCCGATCTCTAGATAAAAGGGGCCGATCATACGGTCTAAAAAGTCTTGCCCAAGGCGGTAAGAGAGGAGGAGGAGGAATATAAAAATCCAGTTGTTCTTCTTAAATAAATTTATAATAGGGACTGTAAATCCATCAAAGGAATGAAGAATCCACTTTTTGGCTTTTCCTTGATCCACTCTTTGTGGCTCTTGTTCTTTTTGCGGTTCTGGCTGAAGTAGGATTGTCGCAATTCCTGCTGTCATGCATCCACTCATGATGAGATAGGCGATTTGCCAACCGAAGAAACTTGCAAGATAAAGTGTTGCCGCGCCAGAAAATACCAAACCTAGACGATAACCAACAATAACCCAGGTGGAACCAAGACGGTATTCATCACTGCTTAGGACATTGACTTCATAGCTTACGCTGGCTAAATAAATCCATCCTGAAAACAAGGAAATGAGCAAAACACAGGCAGTAAATCCTTTTGATTGGGGCCCCAATAACCCTGCAAGAAAGATAGTGAGCTGGCATAGGATAAGACTAATGGTTGTCCATGAACGGCGTCGTCCTAGGAAACCCAAAAAGGGAAATGAAAATTTTTCCATTAAGGGACTCCAGAGAATGCGAAGACTATAGGGGAGATGGAGAAGGGCAAATCCGGCTATTGTTGCTCTTCCTAATCCCTCTTCAGCAAGCCAAACACTTAAGTTTGAACTGATCAACGGCAAAGGCAATGCACTCGTAAAACCAAGAATGGCAATAGTGAAGATTTTTTGATTGATTTTAGAGCACGCAAAGAGCAATTTAAAAAAATTCAGAAAAGTAATCCCTCATATAAAAAATAAAAATTAAATGAAAGCATAACACGTTCTGATTTTTTGTTATATTAACCTGAGTTTGAGGTTTTTCTACGCTTTGACGTTAGTCCAACCGGTTATTACAGTTTGCAGGAATACTATGCATAATTGATATTTGACAATTTCTCCTAAATTCATACATGATTTAGGGGTGCAAGTCGGGTTTTAAAGATCAGTCACCTTGATATTTTTGTTTGAGCTCTCTCCACTTATGAATGATCTGCGCTGCTATGGGAGCTGCTTCCTTTCCATATCCCCCATAGCGCAAATAAACGACAATGACGAGTTCAGGTTGACCGAACTCATCTTTGATCATAATTGCCGTTTCATCTGTCTTGTCTTTGACGGAAGAAATACCTCCAAACCATACGTGGGTGTAGATACTTGTACCATCCTTTAAATCTAAGTCCAAATTTTCAACAACTTCAGAGGTGCTGGTTTTGCCGTAGAGTTGGTCTTTGATGAGGGAGAATTGTCGGATGGCTTCGGGATGCTGACGGTAGAGTTGGGTTAAACTCTTTAGGTTATCTTGGTAGGTGCGGTCAACTGTGGCTTTCAATCCCTTTAATAATGTTTTCCTTACAATTGTTGGGAAATGGAGTTCTCGAATTGTCTTAGTAGGCGTTAATTTAACCGAGGTTCCTTCATTTTGATCTAATAAAGAAGAAAATAGAGGGAAGTTAATTCCTGCTATTAGCAGAGAATCTTGTAGGGGGAACGTTTGCACATGAGAAAAGGGATCGTTTTTGTTTTCGTGTTCTCGCCCTGCTGTTAGGCGGACAATTTTTGGATGGAGAACTTTACCTCCATTGGCTAGAGTAGAAAGCATGACGGCTGTTTGTAAGGGAGTGACGACAAGGGTATGTTGTCCAATAGCCATAGCATATAATCCTGTACGATTGGTGTTTAGGTCATTGGGAACAAATCCTTTTATTTCTCCAGGAAGTTGTATTCCTGTGCGCTCACCATAAGAAAATAAACGGGCAGCGTCAGCTAAATCATGAGGATCATTGAGATACTCACCAGCAAGTATTGAGAAGTAGGGGTTGCTCGAAACCTCAAGAGCTCTAATAAAATCAACCTTGCCATTATGTTGGTGGGCTAAGCTTCTAGGTAATCTCCCACCTTTATATTGCTGAGGGATAGGTTTGCCTTCATCCGTATATCCAACATGGCATTGATTATTTTTATAAAAAACTTGATCCACCATTGTAAGGGGATTTAAATCCTGCATGGTAGCGAGTTGGGGATTAAGTTCTTTAAATTTTTGCATTAAAGCTGCATATCCTGTCACTATTTTAAATAAAGAACCTTGAATAGTCGATTGGCGATAAGCATGGGAGCGGCCATATCCAAATCCATTTTTTGGATAAAAAGCTGCAGCCAGGCTCTTTTCGGTTTGGTCATTACCCCCGCGTAAAGAACGGTATTTTCCATATAAAGGGCGCTCTAAGTCAGAGTATTCTCGGATCGTTTGTAAAAATTCGATTCCTTGAAATGGATTAAAATCTTTGATCACATCTTTGAGAATACCATAGGATTTATTGATTTCATTATTTTCCCCTCCAACTATCTCATCAATAAGTTCTTTTAGGCTGGGAAGAAAAGGGTAAAGTGCATTTGGTAGTGTGCTCTCCTCCTCTTTATTTTGGAGGAAAGCAAGGAGGATGTCCCATTGATGTGTATTCCAGAACAGCTGGAATTGTTCATTTTCTTCATGCTCAAGATAATCTAAATAGGGCTTAGGATAAAATTTGTTTGCTTTTTCGTCCTGTCTTTTTGATTTAAGAAAATTCTTTTCGTTTTCTATCCGCCATTGTTTGAAGGTGACTTGATGAAAATAATGGAAAAATCTTTCTTTTAAAAACGATTTTAATGCAACAAGATAGCCCCTCAAAGCAAAATAGGGGTCGATTTTAATATTTTCGGTTAGGTGCTCAAGTTCCTCTGAAAATCGATCATGGGGGACGGCAAGCTTGCACAAATCGATCAATAGGACTTTATCATAATTTTGGGAGAGTGAAGCAAAATAGGGATCCAAATTTTTTTTTATTGAATCTAGCAAAGGTTGTTTATCTTTGATTTCGTTTAATAAGATTTGCTTTTCATTATTTTTTAATTTTATTTTAAATGGTTCATGTCCGTCATCAACATAGATAAAATGGAGGAGTGTATGGAGATCATAATTTGGAAAAAGAGATAAAAGATGATCGACAGTCCATTGCAGATCAATGGCATGTTTTAGTGTGGAAATAGACTTTATCGACTTATAGAGAGGGCTATCTTCAAGTAAAATCGCAGTAAGATAGGAATCCCATGTCAGATTTTTTTCTTCATCGTAAAATTGTTGCTTAGAAAAATCAAAACGTTCTCTTTCTAAAGGAACCTGCTGGTTCCATACCTGTCGAATATATCCTTCTGTTTCAAGCCAACGCTGTATTTTCAGTTGTTTCTTCTTTTTTATTTCAGGATTTGCACTCGAGATAAAGTCGTTTGGGTTATACCGAGGATACGATGCCATGGCAAGGATCTCCCCATTTTTTGGATCCATGGCAATAATGGATCCTCCCTTTATCCAAGGATGCTTATTAGCGATAATTGTCCTTTTAATTTGAGCAAGAGGTGATCTTCTAACGATTCTGACGTCTTCGTTTTGTGCTAAAAGTCTTTCTGCATATTCTTGAAGTTCGGCTGAAATGGTTAAAAGAACGCGTCTCCCAGTAATAGAAGGGCGAGATTCTGGCATTTCACGAAGATAGTTTCCTCTTGAATCTGAATAATAAATTGTTTTTCCATAAAATCCCCTAAGAGTTTCTTCAAACTTATTTTCAATCCCAGATTTCCCTACAAAATCATTCAACCCATAAGCCTTTGCTTCAAGTATTTTTAAGCGATTTTCCGCTTGAGCAATTGTTTGAATTTCAGGCATTAAATGACTTCCTCTGTCATCTTCTCCTTCTTGAATGATCTGTTCGAGTGCTTTCATCTCATGGAGAATTTTTTCATATTCAAATCGATTAATAGCTCCCATATACCCAAGAACATCGCCAGCTACACGGCCATGAGGATAGTATCGCTTAGGAACATGTCTAATATGAATGCCTGGCCATTCCTTTTCCATCACTTTAAGTTGATAAAACTCCTGTTCCGTTAACTCATCCTTGATTACGTAAGGAACCTTGGAGTAATAGGATGCTTTAGAATAAATAAGGTCCTCAATATGATCTGGATCTAATTTCAGTTTTTGTCCCATAACTTCAGCAAGTTGTCGAATATACGGCTTCCTTTTTGAAACTTTAACTCGCTTTCCATATTGATTGAGTTCCCATTCAAAAGCCGGAATGTCTTTAATAGGGGAATAAAGAATAGTAGCTTGGTAAGCGACTTTATTAATTGCTAAGGGGAGGTTAAACCGATCTCTGATCGATGCTCTGATTGCTGGTTCAATAATTGTTTTTAATTGGGGTTTCCTGGATTTTTCAAGTTTATCATCATACTCTATGATTGTCAGATGCCAAATTCGAATAATAATGAAAATGAGCGCAATAAGAATGCAGTGAAGAATTCGATTTGCTTTTACAGGTATGTCTAAGCGGTTTAGATGAGCGCGAGGATGGTTTGATTTTTTAAACATGGCTTTCACCAATAAGTGAAGGCATTTATATTTAAGAAGAATTCCATTGTCGGATCAATTGATTTGCCCTTATTAAATCTTCAGGGAAATCGATCTCTGAGCAATCCTTAGAATCAATAAGGAACTTCCAGATTTCAAGTCCCTTTTCAATGGCTGTTTGGATACCTTTCTCAAAATAATCACTATTATGACATTCGTACAGACTCTGTCTTAGTAAATTCAAATCGGCTTTTTTTATAAAGTTAATTCCTAAAGCTTCCCCTTGCGGATTTGAAACGCTTTTCGAGACCTCGATGATTTTTCCCCTGTTATCAGATCGATATTTCACTTCCTCCTCACCAACTTCAAGTTGGTTGACGACCATTAAACTGCGATTTTGCTTCAGAAGAGATTCGATCACTTCTCGTCGAACAACAACATCTCCATTCAACCATAGGATATCGTCATGATCGATTTTCTTTAGCGCTTTAAGTAAACTTTTAGCCGTGTTTTCTTCAGCAAAATGTGAATTATACACATAGGTTAAATCGGGAAAATGATCCATTATCGCTTCTTTCTTATACCCAACAACAAGATAGATAGAATCCATAGATACAAAAGGAGAAAGTGTTTCCAGCTGAAACTGAAGAATTGATTTTCCGTTGATCAGTTTGGTTAAGGTCTTTGGAAGATGATTAAGAGCGCTATCAAGTCGGGATCCCAAGCCAGCAACTAAAATTACAACCTTCATCTCATTTCCTATCATTAGAGTTGAAGGCGCATTCAATCATATTGCCCCGTTTCTGACAACTGGTAATAGTAACCTTGAAGGAAAGTGGGTACCAAAATAGATCCGGTTTTTTGCTTGCCTGAATTTTCCCGAGTGACTGTCCAATATCCCGATGTTAGGATTGCACTCATATCGAGGAAAATTTGAACTGCTAACTGAAACTCGAATCGCATGACCCTTTGCAAAAATTTGACTCGTAGCCCACAAATCAATAGTGATGGGGATTGGGTCATTTTGACTTGGAAGATCAAGGGAACGGTTTTGTATGTAAGGGATCATTCCCAAACGAAGCCCTCCTTCCGAGATAAGAATACTTCTCCCATCCGGATAAACATCGCAAAGGCGTACGACAATATCTGTATCAGGTTGATTAGTCTTGACATAGAGCTGAGCTTTTAGATAGCCCGTTACTTCAAGGTCCTCCTCAAGAGGAGGAGTTGTGTAGACAAGAACATCGTCCCTTTTTTCAATCTCGCTTTGATCCATAGGCCCAGAGGGTAAAAATAGATTTCTACCACCTTTAGTGGGAATTGGATTTAACGGATCATAAATGAAACTGTCTTCACCACTTTCAGGAATAGATGAAGAAAGCTTTCCTGCTTTTTCAAGGTAAAATGAGGTCTCATTAGAAGGTACTGGCCATTGATTTGCTGTCCGCCATACATTGCCTTTAGAGGATGAATCGAAAGGTCCCATCACAAAATAGATCACTGAAGGGAGTTCTTTAATTGAAGTGTCAATGTCTTTCAAATAAAAATCAAACCAGCTTTTTGGAGAGATATCAAATGGAGGAGCATATCCCTCTAAAGGGACTTCGAAATCTCCAAGTTGCTTGGATAATGGCCAAAAATGAGGCCATGGACCAACTATAAGCTTTTGTTGTCCACGCGCGCCCTCAGCTCCATCATTTTGTCTTGATTGAAAAGCTGTTAAAGTTCCCATTAAGAAGGTGTCATACCAGCCCCCTACGTGTACACCCGGGGTGGTGATCATATGTGCAACTGGAAGTGTATTAAATTGTTTCCAGAAATCATCATAGAAATGACGCTGCGAGACAAAGGATAAGACGCCTGTGTCTCTAGCATAAAATCCTAGCCAGCTTTCCGCTTGATGCTTGAGCAGTTGTCCTCCAGGAAACAGTGCATGATGATACATACAGGCTGCTGCCATCAATACATATTGACATTTCAAATGAGGAGGATTTGTAGGAGCCATCAATAACTGGGTGATACCCAATGCTGAAGGACCCCAAGTCCCAATTTTACCATTAGTATAAGGACTCTTAGCTAACCATTCTACTGTGTCATAGCCATCTTGTTGATTTCCCCAGGCATCACTTAGAAAAGGGAAAGCTTTACCGTCTGCATCTAAAACATTCCTCGTATCCTGAATAGCAATAACATAGCCCTCTTTAGCCAAATCTAAGATTTGTGGCCAGGGAAGCTGTCTCCCTGCAGGGCTGCGTAAGAGGATGCAAGGAAGATCTCTAGCATCAGGATCGGGGAAATAAAGATCGGTTGGCAATGTCGTCCCGTCTCTCATCGGGATACAGACAGTCAAATCTGGTATTTGTACTGTAAATGCAACCTGAATAAAAAGAAAACTAAGAAAAAAAAGAGAACGGGCAAAGAATTGCATGGTGAAATCCAAATGAGGACGCAAAAAACGAAATTTCAACGTCCATTCTATAATTATGCTTTAGTAATGATTCGTGCAGCTAGTCGAGATTTTGTCCTGCCTGCTTTGTTTCTTTTAAAAACACCTTTTTGTACGCATTTGTCTAAAATGCTATAAGCAAGATTTAATTTTTCTTGCACAACGGTAGAATCGTTTTTTTCCAAAGATTCTTGGAATGAACGAATCGCTGTTCGCACGCGTGAGCGATAGATTCTATTGTTTAGACGTCTCTTCTCGCTTTGGAGATCTCTTTTTAAAGCCGAAGGACGCTTGACTTTTTTCGTTTCTTGCTTTGTCATTTTTCCTCGTAGGTTGAAAAGCTTATGTAAATTTTGCTTACTCCAATCATTTTGATGAGTTAAGCAGGTAAATCAGTTACCCGGAGAGCTTATTATAGTCAACAAGCTAAAATTCGTCAAAGTATTTGCTTTTATATCTCAAATTTACGATCAAAGAATAGAAAAAAGGAAGTAAAATGGAGCGCCATCGCCTGACTTATCGAAGAATTCTACTAAAGCTTTCAGGGGAAGCTCTTTTAGGTGGCCAACTTTTTGGAATTGACCCTGTTGCTTGTCTTAAAACAGCGCAAATGCTTGCAAAACTAAAAAATATAGTGAGTGAAATTGCTGTTGTCATTGGAGGGGGAAATATCTTCAGAGGAGTAGACTTACCTCCTGAACAGATTCCTCGTACATCGGCAGATCAAATAGGAATGTTGGCGACAATACTTAATGGAATTGCACTTCAAGAAACTCTAGAGAGTGTTGGTTGTCCCTCGATTACCCTATCTGGTCTCGAATGCCCTCGTGTTGTAGAATCAT
This sequence comes from Chlamydiota bacterium, assembly GCA_041691035.1. Lineage (GTDB taxonomy): Bacteria > Chlamydiota > Chlamydiia > Chlamydiales > Parachlamydiaceae > JBEPVL01. The sequence goes on along the minus strand of JBEPVL010000044.1, from coordinate 6,807 downwards.
TTCATTGGAAAAAAGCAAATTCCAGCCTTGTAGAAGGAAAAATTCTTGTTTTAGTTGGAGGAACAGGGAATCCTTTCTTCACGACGGACACAGCATCTTCCATGAGAGCTGCAGAAATTAATGCTGATCTTCTTATCAAAGCAACAAAAGTCGATGGCGTATATGATAAAGATCCCTTAAAATTCTCTAATGCCAAAAAATTTGATTCGATCACGTTTACTGAGGTGCTAGAAAAAAATCTTGAAGTCCTCGACGCCTCAGCTGTTGCTATGTGCAGAAAGACTTCCATTCCCATTTTCGTTTGTAATATGAAACGTCTCTACAGTCAAGATGCACATTTGTTATTAGCAGATCTTTCTCATGGGACTCTGATCGCATGAGATTCATCTTTTTGCCATTGTCAATTCTTTTAAAAAGTTATAGACTAGGAAAAAGAGTGGATCTGCCACACTCACACACTAATTCACCGAATAGGAGAAGTTAACATGAGTCTTTTCGATCAAACTAAAGCTAAAATGGTTGCTGGAATTGAGCATTTTAAAAATGATTTGAAAAATATTAGAACAGGTCGCGCTAATGCAGGTGTAGTTGAACATGTGATGATAGAAATCTATGGAAGTGGGACGCCATTAAAGAATATCGCTTCAATTTCTATTCCTGAAGCTCGTATGATTTTGATTTCCCCCTTTGATTCACAAAACACAAATGCCATAGGAAAGGGATTGGAAAAAGCTAATTTGGGTTTTACTGTTATTGTCGACGCGAATTCCATTCGCATTAAAATTCCTCCTATGACCGAAGAACTCAGAAAAAAAATGGTTAAAGTCTGTCTTGATGAGCTTGAAAAAACGAAAATCAGTATTCGAAATATTCGTAGAGATGCCAACGATCTTGCTCGTAAGCAAAAAACGGCAGGTACCCTCCCCGAAGATGAACTGAAAAAAATAGAGAAATCCATTCAAGAGCTCACTGACAAGTCATGCAAGGAGGTTGAGGAGTTGGCGCAAAAAAAGGAAAAAGAGATCACAACAATTTAGGTATTGAAAATAAATCAAAGATTCAGATAGGATAAGGCATCTTCGATTTAACGCTAACATTAAATCAAGATAAATACGGCCTTATTACGGTACTCATCTCAGCTTTAGAGAGTTGTGGTGAGCCTTATTTAGGCCCCATCGTCTAGTTAGGTCTAGGACACCGGATTTTCATTCCGATAACAGGGGTTCGAATCCCCTTGGGGTCAAAAAGAGTCTTTAGCTCAGTTGGTTAGAGCACCTCACTTTTAATGAGGGGGTCGATGGTTCGAGTCCATCAAGACTCATATTTTTTTAAGCTTATTAGACTTCTTGCATAATTCCCATGCCCATGCCCTTGCCCATGCCCATGCCCATGCCCATGCCCATGCCCATGCCTTTGCCCTTGCCCATGCCTTTGCCCTTGCCCTTGCCTTTGCCTTTGTCTTTGTCTTTGTCTTTGACCGATTAACACTGTTTCTGGACCATCTTAATCACCTCTGAAGACTATACTAATCAATAATTTCGCCCCTTTATGTATCGACTCTCTCCTATAAGCAGCAGCCAAGGTCAGCTGGGTATAAAGCTTTCAACTAAAAAATTGAATTAAGAAAAATGGTCTTTTTGTCTTTTTTGCGCAGAGAAAAAGGCAAGGGCAAAGACAAAGGCATGGACAAAGGCAAGGGCAAGGACAAAGGCAAGGGCAAAGACAAAGGCATGGGCAAGGGCAAGGGCAAGGGCAAAGACAAAGGCAAAGGCAAGGGCAAGGGCAAGGGCAAGGAAATGAATTACGCAAGAGGTCTATTTAGTATGTTTCTCAATGGCGTTTTTTAGCCAATCTTCAAAAAATGTATTCAATTTAGTTGGGGGCTTTGCGTGATAGTATAAAGCTCCTGCGCAAGATAGATATAAAAACCATTTTGAAGCAAAAGTACGTATCGCGAGCATTATTTCATACCCCTTTTTTGTTTCCTTATCTTGAGATCCCAAGGGTCCTAAATACATCCACTCTATGGCATAAATCGGTAAAGGGATATTCACAATAGCCATAGATAGGAGAAGAGGTATTGACACAAGGTATTCGGCTCCTTCGAAGATGGGAAGAGTCACAGCTAGGATGCAGCAATCAATTGTGTAAGCGGGCCACTGAAATACTTGAACAAGATGCGACCCAAGTTTGCCAATGCTTCTTTTAATGGAATCTTTAGGTCCTACTTCAGACAGGTATCCTGAACACACATCAACAAGACCTCTGGCCATAAGACCACTTTCTAATTCGCCCACTGAGAATAACATATCCTTTTCCATTGGCTTCCTAATCTTTATATTGATTGTGTTAGAAACTTATAGAAAGGAATACATATCAAATCGATTGGGAATAGGTCAATCGTAATCGTTCAGAGGGTAGGGATGTGAGTCTGAGCTTGTTTCTGTCGAATTTATCCGACAGCTATAGCTTATAGTTTTTTAGATTCAAGAGAATCTAGAGAATAACCTTAATTGCATCTTCAATTATCTTCTGTGAAATTTCGTTTTCCCTTCTTTACTCCTTTGCGACTTTCGATTCTTTGCGTTTCAATTGGTTATACAGGAGCTTCAAGAGGATCTTTCCACCGGCCATGCTTGCGTATTAAATCAACCAAACGATCATCGGCTTCTGAAAATGAAATGTCCTTCTCTACACATTCTTTTCCCACATAAAGGTCAATCATGCCAGGTTTTGAACCCACATAACCAAAATCGGCGTCAGCCATCTCTCCAGGTCCGTTTACAATACAGCCCATGATGGCAATCTTGACTCCAGGTAAGTGTGAAGTGCGATTTCGAATACGCCTAGATACATCCTGTAAATCAAATAAAGTCCTCCCGCAACTTGGACAAGAAATGAAATCTGTCTTTGACATACGCATCCGCGCTGACTGAAGAATAGAGAACCCCAACTCTCTTAGAAAGTCAATGTCGTGCGTGCTGTCTATCCAAATTCCTTCACCTAATCCATCACAAAGGAGGGATCCAAACTCGGCAGAGGCATTGATGATTAAATCTTCTTTTGAGCACTCGTATTTAAAATGTAGAATAACGGGGATGGTGAGCTGTGCTGTCTGCATCCATTCAAAAAAGCGCCTTGAGGAATGCAGTCTACTTAGACTAGGCAAGAAGAAGATGAGATCGGGTTGGATTTCTTTTAAATGGTCCCATTCTAGAATAGAATGATCTGTTACAATGACAGCTAAAGATGGTTTTAAAGTGTTGTCTATTGAAAATCGGTTTTGCTTAAGAGATTGTTGAAGATGGGAGAGAGCCTCTTTTATATGGAGTAAAGGAATACCTGTGCTTGAAGGGGAATTGCAAAAAATCCCAATCCCAGTTTCACGTAAAATTTCACATATATGGAGGTCTTGCTTACTCTCAATGGATTCTTGGACTATAATTCCATCGGCCGTCAAAGTTTTTAACTTCGGTCTTCCCATTTTAACGTCGCAACCGATGCTTTTATAAAAGTTGTTGGAGTGAAGGTGATTGAGGGTCGTGCTGACAAAAACATTGCCTTGCTTGTGTAGGGGAATATTTTTAGAGTATTCAATAGGTCGTTTTTGAAAGGAATGAATGGAACGATAAGTTTCAATAAAAGGGGGTATTCCTACACCCTCATAACTTTTTGCAAGATTAACAAGTCTTTGACAGGGATCAATCTCATTCCATGGGTCTTCGGTTAGAGAAACGCGTACGGTATCTCCAATCCCATCTAGAAGTAGGGATCCGATCCCCATGGCAGATTTAACGCGTCCATCCTCTCCCTCTCCAGCTTCTGTGACCCCTAGATGTAAGGGATAATTCCATCCCCGCTCCAACATTGCAGTGACTAGGAGACGGTAGGCCTGAATCATGACTTGGGGATTTGAGGACTTCATGGAAAAAAGAAAATCATGGAAGTCATACTTTCTGCAAATGGAAGCAAACTCTAAAGCGGATTCTACCATTCCACTAGGGGTGTCTCCGAAGCGATTCATGATACGATCAGATAACGAGCCATGGTTGGTTCCAATGCGCATGACTCTTTTTAATAGCTTACACTTTTTAACTAGAGGGGCAAACTTCTCTTCAATTTTTTCTATTTCTCGTGCATAGGTTGAGTCATCATAGTCAATGATTTTGAAAGAAGCTCTTTTATCCACAAAGTTGCCAGGATTAATCCGTACTTTATCTACAAAGTCAACGACGCGCATAGCAGCTGGAGGATAGAAGTGAATGTCAGCAACTAGGGGAATGGTGTAGCCTTTTTGGATCAGAGTATTTTTAATCCCTTCACAAGCATCTGCTTCTTTTATTCCTTGAACAGTAACGCGAACGATTTCGCATCCCTGATCAGCTAAACGCATGCATTGCTCACTTGTTTGAAGGACATCGCGCGTAGAAGATGTCGTCATCGATTGGATACGGATGGGATGGCTGCCTCCCACTCCCACAGGGCCAATCATGACCTCTCTGGTTTTCCAACGCTGAGTGTTAAAAGTTGATGTGCAGTAGGGTGCCATAGAAAACCCAAAGTCCAGGTTAAAAAAAAATCTCAGTATAACAAATTGTGAGATTAGCTTCTATCTTGATCATTGACAAGACTAGTAAAATATGTAAGATTAAAATTTTTAATTTTCACATTGTCTAGGAAGATTATGAACACTTCTCGTCTTATCTCTCATAAATGCATCCATTTCTTAATGTGTTTGTGCGTGCTCTTTTGTTCATTTTCACCTCTGCAAGCTGATATTTGTGACGATTGTTGTGATCCTTGTCAAAGTAGTTGGTTGACCAATTGGGGAATCAGTCGAAGTATGTTGTTGCTCGGGGGAGGTGTCGTATTAGGAGGGCTCGCCGGGGCAATAGCAGGTGGTATGTGTTCCCAGAATCATCATCACTCGGATTCTTCTTCAGATTGTGAGAGTGGCCCTTTTATTATCGATCCTTCTTCAAGCAATGTGATTGTATTTCAAATGGGAGTCGAGCCTGCGTCCTTTATTTCCTTAGATACGGTAAATATAAGACCTTTTGTAGAATTACCCGATGGTCGTGTGTTTAAGGGAGAGATCGTGAATTTTACTGGAACTGCTGCGAATCAACTTTACTACTTTCCTGGAATAAATGTAGAGAATCCCTTATTTGGAACCTATCATTTTGGTCTTGAAATTTCTGATGCTTCATTTGGTCCCTCTAACTCTGTAAAGGCCATTCCTTCCGTTGTCACCTCTCGGCAGGGAACAACCACTCATTTGGAAATCATGGTCATCGATGCGACATCTTTTTCCATTGTCAATGGAGTTAATCTTCAAGTGACTTGGGAGTTTACCTATTCCAAAAACAACATTCCTTAGAATGAACGATCGATAAACAGTGAAAGGAAGATGAGATGAACCTCACTCTTAAAAAAAGTAAACTAAAAAGCTTATGTTCTATTTTATTTATCCTTATTCTGGGACTTCCAGTAGGTCAGCTTCGAGGATTAAATTACTATGAAGGCTTTTGCGGAGAAGAGGCATGTGGACCCTATACTCCTCAAACAATTGCTGTTGTTTTAGCTGCTGCTACGATCACAGGGGCTTTAACTGGGGTGGCTGTTGCTCAAACTACAAAGCGGCATCATTCAAGCTCAGGCTTTAGCAGTTCAGATTCTACAAATGTAGCCGCTACAGATGAAGTCTTACATAAGGGAGGGTCTTTTCATCAAGACCATCATGAAGGAGCGCAAATCACTTTTAATATTGAGCTTCTTGTTAATTTTATTCCCACAAGCCAATTGAGCTTGATTCCATTTGTTGAATTTCCTAATGGAAAAGTACTTGAAGGGAGCCCTATCCTCATCACTTCAACGACACCCATTCCTTTTTCGTTGCCTCCGCTAGTTGTGAATTGTCCTCTATTTGGAACTTATCATGTGGGGGTTTCAATTTTTGATACCGCTCTTATTATTGGTGATGAATTAACGATGAACTATGTTGTTGCAACAGCTAGGGATAATATTCAAACAGTACTCCCTTCTAAAACTTTTTCTTCAGCTTCCTTTAATACGGCAAATGGTCTTTCGAATCAACTGACAGCAGACTTTACTTACTCGCCTTTATCCGATTTAAATTAAGTTCTTTAATGCGTAGTTCTTCTTAATTTTTGTCTATAGTAGAGAAATACTCCTTTAACCATTGAAAGGTCTTAGGTGAACTAATCGCCCATTGATAGTGATTAAATTTATCTTGAGAGACCTGTTAAACGCGAAATCGTTCGTCATCTAATACTGTTATTTTATCAAATTTCATTGCGCTTTCTCCCATTTGAAAGACACTACTTTAATGAAATTTAGAATTTTATTCCAGTTTCGAAAGAGGTCTATTGAATTTTGATTCTTGATGTTTTAAGATATTCATCCAACTTCTTGTTTTTATTCGAACGGCCATTGTCGCAAATAACATGGATCTTGGTCGCCTTTGAGGATGCTTCTAAAGATGTAAAAAATGCAATCATGTTATCTGCATCTACTGTCTCATATTCCTGAGCCAATATATTCATTTCTTTAAGAAAAAGAGCACCTATGAAAAGCATTCGATACTGAGCGCTAGTTGTTGGCAGCGTTTTAATCTCTCCTGCTTTTATCCAGCCACACATATCTTTAGACTGAAATTCAGGGTGTACAGCATCCATAAAGCAAATTTCTTCACTTTCAGGCAGTGTGCTTTTTAATTGCTCATAAGTCTTTATGAAAGCTTCTTGCTTTTTTGGATCTAACTTACCTGGAACTTTAATTGGTTCT
>JBEPVL010000043.1:0-19414 GCA_041691035.1 Chlamydiota bacterium | reverse complement strand
GAAAGATAATATTTTTTATTTAAAAAGTGAATTTATTTTTTGGAAATGGTATAAATAGATATTTAGAAGTTACTAACAAAAATATAAACTATAAAGAGTTTTCTATATGTTATTTGGATTTAATGTGAACCCTGCAACACAACAAGTTGCGTACAATCCAGAAGGAGCTCCCATCACGTATCGATCAAACGAATTTTCCATAGAAGTTCCAGGCATCTTTTGGGACTTTATGGATCAGCCGGCATTAAAAAATGATCGAAATTTCATGCTTATATATGCACATCTAGAACAAGGCCGTCTTGTCATGCAGCAAGGGTCCAAGGAAATGCAAACCGATCCTGAAATAGTAAGAAAAGTTTTAAAGAATGATGAAGGGATTTACCATATTCCTTGGGAATTGCAAACTGATTTGAGTATCCTCTATGCCGGGCTAAAAGTAGAAAAAGAAAAGGGAATCAAATTCATTCAAGATAGAATAAACCCAGAATTAAAAAATAAATTTCATGCATCTACTGTTTTTGCTACGGTAATCTTGCTTAACGATGAATTTAAAAAGCTTAAACAGAATGATTCTTTAGACAAAAGACATAGATTTTGGACAATAACATTAAATTTACCAAATGATATTCAACAGATTTTGATTAATCGACTTTTTAATATAAAATCGAATTTTATTTTTAGCAATGGTATAGATGACATCATAAAATCCTTAATTAATGAATAGGACTTCGGACTCCATTTGTTTGCTAAAATGAATCTTGGCACCAGTAATTTATCTATCTATAATAAATACAATAAATTAAATACTTTTATAGTTTATTTAATAAGTTGACTAATTGATTAATTAACATTATTATAAATATTAGGTTAAAACATGAATTAATGAATTAATTATCATCTTTTATTGGAGGTCTCTATGTCTTCATCTTCTGATCTCTTTTTTCCAGCTCAAGATATTTCAAAATTTGAAAGGGGGTTTGAAGAACCCATCCATTTAAAAGCTATCACAGGGGAAAAAGGTGAGCGTAAAAAGCGCATTCATGACTATGTCACCGCACATAAAAAGTTTTTATCACCTGGTCATCCAATACAACTAGAAGTTAATTACACCACTCATAAATCCAAACATGAACCTTTAAAAGAAAAAAAAATAAATATAGAGGTTCGGTTGGATGAGAAGGGTCAAATTGTTATAAAGGAATTAAAGAACAGCGATATCGATGCAGTCCTTTCCCCTGATTTAAAAAGTAAATATATTAACGGAATCATACATGAAGTCAATCTTGATTTGAGAAGAACCACATTTAATATTGATAATAGCTTTCGAAAAGAAAACTCCGAAGATTTATTAAAAACGATTGAATTTGCAGTTTCTGAAAATAGAACAGACTTGATTGAATCATTGAATAAGAATACTCTCTTAAAAGTAGCTTTCCATTATCCCTCTTTAGATTTTTTCAATGCACTTATGAAAATACCTTCTATTAAAGCAGAATGGAATGATTTAAAAAAGAATTTAAGAGATGAATTATTTTCTATTACATGTCGGACTGATAATAAAAATCAGTCAGAAAAAATTGATTTATTATTTGATGAGTCAGAACCAATAAAAATGATGTCTCGTCATTTTGACCTTGAAAATAACTTCCTAGATCTACTCTACTCCAATGACCTTAAACTCATTGAATCAGTACTAAATAGAATGGAAAGGCAAGATAGAGTTAACCAAGCACGTCAAGGACTTATGCTCGGAACGCTAATGGTGGGGACGGTCGGCTTGTCTGCTATGAAGTTGTTACTTAACACCCTATGGGCCGAGAGAAAAGAAAGAATAAATTCTCCAGATTTTCCATAAAATTTATTACATGGAAGGAAGATAAGGGTCGTCTCGACCTCTTTCCATTTTTTTCTTGAGTTTTTTCTTAAGTCTCCAGAAGAGAAATTGTTATTTTGCCTTTACATTAAAAAATTTGTATTAAAAAGTTTTGATTCTTTTTAATCAGTGAAGTTGAAATTGATCATTGCTTAAAAATTGAGCTGGCACCTAAAAATTCTGATTATTTAAAAACTCTAAATAAAAATATTTCTATCTTAACCACTAGAGATTTAAAAAATATAACGGAAAAAAAGGATTTTTCTCCTGATTTTCTATACCAGGTTCTTAATTATATTAGAAGAAACGAACCACTTAGTTGCAAAAAAGTAAATGACGGATATGAAATTCTTAGACGCTCTAGAAGCGAGATAATACGCATTCGTTTGCCTTCAACAGATAGTAACGTTACTTCTATAGAGATAAAGAGTTGGAACGAAACTGTTGGATTGCAGAGGGATTCTGAAGCTGAAAATTTTTTTAATTAATCAAATTAGTCTGGATCTTCTGAATGGCCACAATTCAATTAATAATTTGAGTTTTGGTCATATTCATAAAAAATTGGGTCTCAGAAGCGAATTAGCAAGACGAGAGAAAACAGATCTAGGCGCTCTACTAGCTCTTGTTAATCCAGTAACCGGTTCGAAACCCTGAAAGTCTGCAGGAAAGAATTAAATCTCAGATTAAAACTTTGATAATTAACTTTCCCGAAACCTTTCTTTTAGCAGATGCAATATTAATAGCAATCATTGCGCTAACGGTGTTTACATTCAGTAACTTTTTAAATGTCACTCAAAATAACTAAAAACCGCTCAAAAATTACTATATAAAAAGGACGAGATCTCTTCGTCCTTTTTATCTTTAACGTTTGGAGAATTGGAAGCGCTTACGAGCACCAGCTCTACCGTATTTTTTACGCTCTTTCTTTCTAGGATCTCTAGTAAGAAATCCTTGTTCTTTAAAATGATGTCTTAGATTTTCGTCATTTTGAACAAGTGCGCGTGCGACGCCAAGACGAATAGCGATTGCCTGAGCTTCAATCCCTCCGCCCTTGACGCGGATAATCATATTATAGCGAGAAGGTCCGCCCACTTTTTCAAAGGGAGCAAACAATGCTTTTCGTTGGATTTCAAGGGGAAAGTACTCTTCTATCCCTCGTCCATTAATATCAATTTTGCCATCCCCATGACGGAGACGAACTGAGGCTACAGCTGTCTTTCGTCTTCCTGTTTTTACAGTCTCTTCTAACATAGCTTTCTTCTTTTCTTAGATGTTAACTTTAATAGGCTGCTGTGCTTCTAGATCATGTTCTTGACCAGCAAATACACGAAGTTTCTTAACTTGTTGACGAGCTAAACGCGTCTTAGGCATCATCCCTTTAACTGCATGCTCGATGATGTATTCTGGCTTACGTGCTTTCATCACTCTATATGGTATCGCTCTCAAGCCGCTCATAGATCCAGTGTAGTAGTGATAAATTTTTTGCGCTTCTTTAGAGCCAGTCACGTGAATTTTCTCCGCATTAACTACAATAACCCCATCCCCACAATCAGCATATGGAGTGAACTGTGGCTTGTGCTTTCCTCTAAGGATCTTTGCAATCTCCGAGGTGAGTCTTCCCAATGTCTTCCCCGATGCATCAAGAAGAAGCCATTTTACCTTTTCTTCCATACTTGGAGTTGATGGATTTTTCTTCTTGGGGATTAATGTCTTATTATTTTGTTGCATAAATCTCAAACCTTAGTATACGTGTGTTTCTTTTTTCGCTCTCGAAAAAAGCCTAACCAATGGTTGCTTTTATCTCATTGAATCGCAAGAGAGCCATATGGTAAGGTGTCATCATAACCCGACACTGCTTTTTTGCCAAGCACTTTTTCAGATTGAAAAAAAGATCTTTGATGAGTAGAATGAGAGCAACTTATTCTTTAGAAACTTTTTTAATTTCAACTTTTATATCCACTATGCATGATCCAAAAACTTTTTTTGTCCGTACTTACGGCTGTCAGATGAACGAACTCGACACTGAAATCATCGTCGGTATTCTCGAAAAACGAGGTCTACTTCGTTCACACGATGAGAATGAAGCCCATATCCTCATTTATAATACCTGTTCCATACGCGATTTGGCAGAAAGAAAGGTATTAGGACTACTCGGTAAATTAGGGTGTACCTCACGAAAAAATGCCCTCATCGGGGTCACAGGCTGCATGGCCAATGCAAAAAAAGACTCCCTTTTTCTCAAACTTCCCCATATTGACTTTGTCCTAGGAACCAATAATATTCACGACCTTAATTTTGTCCTCGACGAGGTTCTTTCTACCGGCAAACAGATCCACCGCACGGATGATCGCTTTACTTTTGAACTCGACTATCTCGCTGCAAAAAGGGATGACAAGGTGAAGGCCTATGTATCCATTATTCGTGGCTGCGATAAATTCTGCACTTATTGTGTTGTCCCTTATACACGAGGACCTGAGGTCTCACGAACACCCGAAAGTATTCTTGAAGAATGCCGCCACCTGGCGAGTCAAGGGTATAAGGAGATCACTCTTCTAGGACAAAATGTCAATAGTTATGGGAAAGATAAGCCTGAATGGAATTGTCTTTTTCATGATCTTCTTTATCTCATTGATAAAATTCCTGGACTGGAACGTGTACGTTTCATGACAAGTCATCCTGTAGACATTACCAAAGAGTTAATGGAAGCGATCAGAGACCTTCCTACGCTCTGTGAATTTGTCCATTTCCCCTTGCAGGCTGGATCCAACCGCATCCTCAAAAAGATGCATCGTATTTACACACTTGAAGCCTATTTGGAAAAAGTACATCTTTTAAGAAAGATCGTTCCTCATGTAGCCTTGGGAACAGATATTATCGTCGGTTTTCCTACAGAAACAGATGCTGAATTTGAAGAGACATACCGCCACCTCAAAGAAATTGAGTATTCCACAGCGTTTCTCTTTGCATATAGTCCAAGAAAAGGAACTCCCGCAATGCGTTGGAAGGACGACATCTCTGAAGAAATCAAGCAGGAGCGCTTACAACGCCTTCTTCAGCTTCAAGATGAAATCTATGCCTCCCAAAGGCAAGCACTTTTAGGTCAAGTTATGGAAATTTTAGTTGAAAGGCCAACGCAGAAGGACGAACGACTCCTAAAAGGACGTACGCGTTGCTGGAAAAACGTTATATTTCCTGGAACTCCTGATCTGATTGGAACACTCCAAAAAATCAAAGTTCATAGCTATAGCCACCAGACTTTAATGGGCGATAGAGTCATTTGAAAGTAAGCATACGGAACGGAATAGACTTGATAGAGAGGGAATCAAAGAACAAAACAACAGAGTCGTTATCCATAAAATCTATTCCGAGCTCCCCTATTTCTGTTTGGTAGCTTCAACAACTCCACAAGCTATTCTAGGTCCCGAATTTCCTGTTGGCTGAGTGGTAAAATCGTCAGCATCCGCATGAATAATTACAGAACGGCCAATAATAGAATTCTCCCCCTCAAATGCAATGAGGTGGTCAACTCGATCGTAACGGCCTTGACCTTTTTCATTTGCAAGAATATTACCTAGATCTCCTACGTGTCTTTCAGGGCTATCAGGACCTCCATGGTTTTTCTTAGTGGGGTTGAAATGACCTCCCGCATGTGCTGCAGCAGTGCCTCCACAATCGCCGTGCTCATGAACATGGAATCCATGATTACCTGGAGTTAATCCATCGATGACAGCAACGACTCTAATTCCGTCTGAAACTTTAGTAAAAGTGACAGTCCCTGATGCTTTTTGTCCTTTTACAGGAGTGATCTGAGCGACAGCAATTTTGATATCCTTTGAAGAAGATGTCAAAAGTCCTGCCTCCGCTACTTCTTTATCTTTCTTTTTGCTTTGATTTGTTTCAGGTTTGCGAGGATCGCTACATGCGCAGCTAGAAAGGCTAGCAGATGCGAGCAGCAGGCCCAGAAAAGAACGTAAGGATGTTTTCTGAAATTTTAGCATTTTAAAGCACTCCATAATCCATTTGTTTAATAAAATTTTCCTAAAATGGGAATGCTAGCTGAGACCGATAAATTATTCAAGATCATCAAAAAAAATTTTGTCATCAACTCATTATCAAATGACAAAATAAGAACCTTTTTATCCTGCCGTTGAAAGCGATCTTGTCTATCCTGTTATTATTCATTGCACCTGTCTTTTTAATCTAAGTTAAGAGTTCTAAAAATTCTTTTTCAGTCAAAATGGAAATCCCTAAAGAACGTCCTTTCTCTAACTTTAAGCCAGGATCAGCCCCAACAATAATGTAGCTGGTTTTTTTTGTTACCGATTCTGTAACCTTCCCGCCTCTTTCTTTAATGAGAGAAGCAGCATTTTGTCTCGTGAGTTCTTCTAAAGTACCTGTTAAAACAAATATTTTACCTTGAAAAAGATGTCCTTCAAAAGATAGATTAACCGCGGTTTTAAGCGGAGAGACCCCTAATTCAAGTAATCGACAGATCTCCTCTTGATTCTCTTTATCCCTAAAATAGTCAATGACAGCTTTCGCAACCTTCTCCCCTACTCCATTGATCGCTAACAACTGTGCTTCTGAAAAATACATGAGGGATTCAATTGTCCCAGCTTGATTAGCTAATAATTCAGCTGTCCCAGATCCCACATATTTAATTCCTAATGCCATTATAAACCTAGGAAGAGAAACATTTTTTGATTTTTCAATTCCCTTTAACACATTTTCTATTGATTTAGTCTTAAATCCTATAAGTTGACCTAATTGCTCTCGTGTTAAAGAATAAATGTTTGAAGGTTTGTGTACAAAACCTTTGATAAATAGCTGCTCAAGAACTTTTTCGCCTAAATTCTCGATATCCATTGCATTGCGACCGACAAAATAAATGAGGCGTCCCATAATTTGAGCAGGACATTTTATCGAATTGGGACAGCGCACTGCAACCTCACCAACCTCTTTGATTAACTCGGAATCACATACAGGACATCTCTGGGGCATTTTCCACGGGTTATTACGCACTATTCCTTCTTCGAAATTAACGCACACAACCTTTGGAATGACATCGCCTCCTTTTTCTATTGTTGCAAGATCTCCTATACGGATATCCTTTCTTTCAATCTCATCGCTATTATGGAGGGTCGCTCTTGCAATTGTACTTCCTGCTAAAAAGACAGGCTCAAGTTCGGCGACGGGCGTAATCACTCCCGTCCTACCAACTTGAGCAGTGATTCCGAGAATCCGTGTTTTTGCTTGTTCTGCAGCAAATTTATATGCAATAGCCCAACGTGGATTTTTTCCCGTACTTCCAAGACTTTTGTGATCCTTTAGACTATTTACTTTAATGACAATTCCGTCTATATCGTAGTTTAAAGAAGATCTTAGCTGTCTTATTTTTTCAGCAAATAGCCAGATCTCATCGAGGGCATGGCAGTGAGCATGATGTTCCAAAACAGGCATTCCAAACCCCTGTAAGTAGGGGGCGACTTGAATTTGATGTGTGATCATGTGATTTGACAGTTCAGCGATTCCATAGAAAACCACAGACAGCTGTCTAGAAGCTGCCTCTTTAGAATCCAAAAGTTTCAATGACCCCGCTGCAGCATTTCGTGGGTTAGCCCATAAAGGTTCGCCCGCTTCAGATCTTTGTTGATTGAGTTTTTCAAATAAAGCCCGGGGCATAAAAACCTCACCACGGAGCTCCATGTAATCGGGAATATTCTCTCCTTTCAGCTCAAGAGGTAATGAACGAATCGTCATCATATTAGTGGTAATATCATCCCCTCTCTTACCATCACCTCTAGTGACTCCTTTACTGAACTTCCCGTTTTCATAGATAGCTGAAATAGCAATTCCATCCATCTTAAGTTCTACTGAAAAATCAGGAATCCTTTGATCTAGTAATTTCTTCACCCTATCTATGAAGTCCATAATCTCATCTTTAGAATAGGTATTAGCCAAAGATAGCATAGGAATACGATGAATGACAGTTTGGAAACCAGATGTAATCGTTTCTGAGACGCGTTGAGTAGGAGAAGAAGCTGAAATCCAGTCAGGATGTTCCTTTTCAATCATTACAAGTTGTCTCATCAAAGCATCAAAAGCTTCATCACTGATTTCGGGTTCATGTTCAATAAAATAGCGTTGATTATGATAGGAAATTTGTTGACATAGTCTTTCATAGTCGTCATGAGTAGGCATAAAAACCTTTTTTCGGCTTTGTCATTTGAGTGAATTAATTGATTTTAAAAATCATTGTGGCAAGTGGTGCCAATGAAAGAGTGAGACGATGAGGCTGATCGCCTTCTCGATTTAAATGGAGCTGGTCATTCCCCCTTCCCGATCCCCCATATTCAGCAGCATCTGAATTAAAAATTTCCTTGAGACTTTGAATATCCCCATATAAATTGAGGTGATAATTGGAATGGTACTGGGGTGTGAAATTATGGACGCAAAGAAGCTTTTCCATATTGCCATGACGAATATAGCTGATGATGCTGTTTTGAACATCAGCAAAGTCCACCCACTGAAAGGTCTCGTAGCAAAAATCTTTTTCCCAAAGCGCAGGATGATTCAAATAAAAGTGGTTGATCTCCTTAACAAGGCGGTGTAACCCTTGATGATAAGGATAGTTCAGTAAAAACCACTGGATTTCTTGCTTGCAATTCCACTCATCCCACTGGCCAATTTCACCGCCCATAAATAAGAGTTTTTTTCCTGGTTGGCAGATCATATACGTGATCATAAGACGTAGATTGGCAAATTTCTGCCATAAATCGCCTGGCATTTTGCCCATCAAACTCCCCTTTCCATGAACGACCTCGTCATGGGAAAGAACCAGAGCAAAACGTTCCGAAAAGGCGTAGATAAGGCCAAAGGTCAGATCGTGATGATGATAGTGTCGGTATAGCATGTCTTTGCTAAAATACCTTAAGCTGTCGTTCATCCATCCCATATTCCACTTGAGATCAAATCCTAGCCCACCCTCTTCAATTGAATGCGTTACCCCCGTGAAAGCTGTGGACTCTTCAGCGATTGTAAGGACACCAGGAAATTTATCGTGTATAATGGAATTGAGGTGTTTAAAGAACTCGATCGCATGCAAATTTTCTTTACCTCCATACTGATTCGGAATCCATTCGCCCTCATCACGACCATAGTCCAAGTAAAGCATCGATGCAACAGCATCCACTCTTAGGCCATCGATATGCATCTTTTCGATCCAAAAAAGGGCATTTGCAAGCAAAAAGTTGGAAATCTCATGTCGTCCAAAATTAAAGATGTTGGTATGCCAATGAGGATGAAACCCTTGTCGAGGGTCGGCATGTTCGTATAATGCAGAGCCATCAAAACGGCTAAGAGAAAAATCATCTGTTGGAAAATGCCCTGGGACCCAATCAAGCAACACTCCGATGTTCTGTTGATGGAGATGGTTGACAAAGTATTGAAAATCCTCTGGGGTTCCAAAACGGCTCGTAGCAGCATAAAATCCAGACACTTGATACCCCCAAGATTCATCTAAAGGATGCTCTTGTATAGGTAACAATTCGATATGTGTATACCCCATTTCTTTGCAATATTTTGCCAAATCTTCTGCTATTTCCCTATAATTTAAAAATTGACCTTCTCTTTTCTTCCAAGAACCTAAATGCACCTCATAGATGTTCATAGGTGAAGGTTGATGTGCCCGTGATTTTCGCTGCTCCATCCATCCTGAATCTTGCCAATCAAATCTATCTATAGGAAACAGTTTCGAAGCTGTATTTGGTCTAAACTCATTAAGAAGGGCATAGGGATCCGCTTTTAGTTTGAGTCCCCCCTGCTGGGATAGAATTTCAAATTTATATTTTTCTCCTTCTTGTAATCCAGGAAGGAAAATCTCCCACACACCAGAATATCCCAAAGAACGCATAGGGTTCACACGTCCATCCCAAAAATTGAAATCCCCTACCAACGAAACCGACTTTGCATTTGGAGCCCATACCGAGAACTTTCCTCCAGGCACTCCTTGATTTATTGTTAAACGCCCACCCATGCGATCAAATAAATTGTAATGAACACCCTTTGAAAATAAATATTGATCAAGGTCTTCAAAAGTAGGTAAAAAAGCATAGGGGTCGTTTGCAAGTAATCCATTTCGATGATAAACACGATAATCATGAACAGAAGTGTGTGGAGGAACACATAATTCAAAAATTCCACAATCGTGAACCTTTACCATTTCAACGATTTTACCAAATAACTCTATGAAAACCTGAGTGGCATCAGGACGATAAAGGCGAATAAATTTTTGATTATCGACGTAGCAATGAAGTCCCAATACTGCATGGGGTTGATGAGATAGATAGGGTAAAATTCTATCGTAATCAGAATCAGAAAATTTTAGTTCAGAGCCATTTGATTGCAAAATCATCTGTTATTTCCCTTAGAATCGTATGAAAAGTTAAATTGTCTTCTCTCAAATGGTAAACGATTTAAAGAAAATTATCAAAGAAGTATTGTTGATTTTTTTTGAAAAGTATCTCTTGACCAGAAATAATTTTCTGATTTTGAGATTCCCCCTGGATTCTTAATCGACATGTTTTTTTGGTTTGGAAATTCCAAGTGCTTTGGTGGCTTTCAAGAGAAAGGTATTCCACGCGTCTAATGCATTTTTTTGTCCACTCTAGGTTCATAATTCCATTCGAGGTTCTTAATCCAATGATGCGCCCACAATGAAATGTAGGTGGAAGATGAGGGAGAATATGGAATTGGTCTTCCGTTTGAATAAAAAAAAGTTGCCTGATGCTAAGAAAGGCTTCAGTAATGAAAGAAAAAGGAGTCCAATCTGGAGAAAAGGACATCTTCGAATCGGCAAGTCCTTGGTGGGATTCATCAAATAAGCTTGGAACTAAAATCCCAGAAAAAAACCCTCTGAAAAGTTGATTTAAATGGGGAATGATTTCATCATGACATTTTTTTTGTACTTTTTCCGAAAGCTCAGTTAGAGGTTTCCAAGGCCCGTCAAAATGGCTATGACTTTTAAGTTCAGGCAGCCATTGTACAAGTCGATAAAAGACTGGTAAAATTTCCTCCATTCTCATTCGTGATTTAACCATGGACCACTGTTGAGAGCGATGGTTTCCAAGAGAAAGTCTCTCAAAAGCTTGGGGTATATATTCTTTAAATCCAGTCCCCTCTCCTTCAATCAGAGTCAGTTTATTTTTTGATTCAAGGATATAAGGACGATCCCCTATTAAAATTGAAATCTTGCCTTCAGGGCATTTTTCCAAAAAAAACTCTATTCTATTTGAATAAGGGTCACAAGAAATGCGATAGCGAATGATTCCTAGGTCAGATTTTCCCCAAACAACAACCTCTCCTCTTTCTAAATCAGATAAAATGGTGAATTCCTTCAGAGGTCCTTTCAAAGAAAAATCAACTTCAAGCCTTCTCTCAGGCTTGTCCATAGAGTAGAGAACTATCAAGCTAGGATAAATCCGAGCACAAAATAATGACTTAGGAATTAATACACTGTCGCCAGGGATATGACTGAAGGGTCGAATTCTTTCTGCAATTTTTATTTTCATATACAATTAAATGGGATGGCCACTGAGACCTTCAGCGGCATTTTTTATAAGATGGACCTCAACGATCTGATTGGGCTTAAAGTCACCTTTAGGAATCCAAACATTTAAAAAATTTGAAGTGTGCCCTGATAGCTGATTGGGGTTTGATGAATCTCCGCCTTCAATTAAGATGGACATTTTCCTTCCTAAAAATCGATCTCGAAGTCGATAAGAAGCTTGCTCAGCCACTCGAAGCACTTCATTTTTTCTAATTTTTATCTCAGCAGGGGAAACTTTTCCAGGCATCAGTGCAGACCTAGTTCGCGGGCGATCACTATAAGGAAACATGTGAACTTTAGCAAATTCAACTTCTTCAATTACCTGTATTGTTTCACGAAAATCAACTTCAGTCTCACCTGGAAAACCGACAATAACATCAGTGGTAAAAGTAAAGTCAGGACTTGCTTTCTTTAATCGTTCGACTGTATCAAAGAAAATTTGACGCGTGTATTTTCGATTCATTTTCTTTAAAATGACATTAGAGCCGGATTGTAAAACAACATGCATAGAATGGCATGTTTTTTTTCCATTGAGAATAGCATCCATAAGATCATCATCAACCTCATCTGGGTCTATAGAAGAGACCCTTAAACGATCGAGGCCTTGAATTTTATCGACTGCACGAATTAAATCAGCTAAACGACATGGCTCCTTCCCACCATCATAGTCGCCAATATTGATCCCTGTTAGGACAACCTCTCTATAGCCATTTTTAATCAGGGATTCGATCTCTGTAATAATTTCTGATGCTGTCCTAGAACGCGATCTCCCCCTTACATAAGGAATAACACAATAAGTACAAAATGAGTTACAGCCATCTTGAATTTTTACAAAAGCACGTGTGTGGGCATCAAAATGATTAATAACAAATTCAGGAAGGTCTTCATTAGGGAAGATCCTTTCTAGTAAATTTTCTTTGTCCTTATTTAAAACAACCTCTGTAACCCCCTCAAAGCCTGCAACGATTTCAGGTTGTCGATCTGCAAAACATCCCGTAACAACTAGTTTTGAATGGGGATTTTCTTTTGCGAGTTGACGGATTGCATGACGACTATGGCTATCAGCAGACTCTGTCACAGTACAGGAATTGACAATGCAAATTTCTGCTGATTCTCCGTCCAGAGCAGGGACGTATCCCATGGCAATCAGTTGATTTTGATAAGCTTGTGATTCGTACTGATTGGTACGGCAACCTAGAGTCACAACGCGAAAAGTTTTCTTTTTAGGAGATTCCATATTATCTTAAGTTAAAGCCAATTTATCATCCGCACCAGCGTAACACAACAGATGTCGTCTGTAAACCAAAATGACACTAAATAATTCTAAATAAAACCGACACCTATTTTTTAATCTCTATTTATATAACAGATTATATATATATATATATATATATATATATTGAAAAATATATAAATAATAATAATAATATTGAATTTTTACAAAAAATTGGAGGATAATCTCTCTAGCTTTATTAATAGTTTTACTCAAATTCAAGATCCCTATGAAATTCAAAATGGAATTTACGGTGGAACATTTCATAAGGATGGAGAATCACTTTATTTTCGCATGGAATTATTAACCAAAGCAAATTCAAGTTACTGGGGTATCTACAAACGAAATAGCACTTCAATTGCCAATGGTCATTCTAATGGATTACTAAGCGGTTTAGTATCACAAGTAGGAACTAATTCTTATCTTAATAATGAAAGATTTGCAACACTTACTGGTTTTACACCTAAGGAAGCAAGTGCATTCACAAATAAAGCTGATCTGCTTATCTCAACGGTTATAACATTACACTAGCTGCTCTTAAACGCATCTATCAATCATGTCAATAAAAAAATCATTTTTCCTGCTTAATCCTGCCTTGTTTGCAAGGAAGCTATGGAGTTAAAATAAAAAAGGCTCTTTACTCGTATCAGTACTGAGTGTATGTTAAAATTTTAAATGAAATATTGATGTAAAAGACTGTACAGTCTTGGTTCCAAAAATTTGTATATTTTTTTTTAAAAGAGCAAGTATGCATTCTAACCTTCTAATCGTTGGAACTTTAACAGTAGGTTTCGCTTTAGCAAGTTTTTTTGCCTATATCATGCAACGCTTTAAGCTTCCCTCTATTTTAGGCTATTTATTAGCTGGTTATATTATTGGACCTTATTCACCTGGATTTGTAGCTAATATCGAAATCGCAGAACAGCTTGCTGAGATTGGAGTTATTTTAATGCTATTTGGTGTCGGGCTGCACTTCAAGATTGAAGACCTGATTCGTGTTAAAAATATCGCCATCCCAGGAGCACTCATCCAGACATTTGTAGCAACAATTTTCACTACAGGCATTATCTACAGTATAGGATGGTCGTTGGAAGCAGGATTGATTATTGGTTTGTCAATCGGAGTTGCGAGCACAGTCGTATTGGTGCGAATGTTAACTGATAACAATGTCCTTAATACTCAAAAAGGGCATATTGCCGTTGGTTGGTTAGTTGTAGAAGATATTTTTACTGTTTTTGTCTTAATATTAATTCCCACAATAGCAACACTCTTCGCAGGAGCCAGCTTTTCATTTATAGGAATTGCTGGATCGGTTCTATTCGTCATTGCCAAATTCTGTGCGTTGGTATTATTTATGTTTACATGGGGACATACAATCATTGACTCTATTTTGACTAACATTGCTCGCTTGCGCTCCCAAGAATTGTTTACTTTGACGATCATCGCTATCGTTTTTTTAATAGCAACGGGCTCTTCAGTTTTGTTTGGAACCTCGATTGCATTGGGAGCCTTTATTGCAGGCATGGTTATCGGTAAAACCAATGTTAGACATCAGGCATCTGCAAATGCATTGCCTCTCAAAGATATTTTTGCAGTCATCTTTTTTCTATCAGTAGGAATGCTGTTCAATCCTATGGCCATTGTCGAGCATTTTTCCATTTTTATTGGGCTCATTTCTGTTATTTTAATCGTTAAACCCCTTGTTGCTTATTTGGTAACAATTTTTTTGGGATACTCTTTAAATATTGCTCTCACGGTGGCGATTTCTCTAGCGCAAATTGGAGAGTTTTCATTCATCTTAGCTGAAGAGGCTATGAATTTAAAACTCATTCCTGAAGAGGGTTTTGACATTCTTGTCGCTTGTTCCCTGATATCCATTTCTTTAAATCCATTGCTTTTCCAAATGACAGGATTCTTTGAGTCTATCATTCAAAAAATCACATTTTTTAAGGGATCTAGAATTAAATCTTTGAATGAGCTTAGTATAAGACATCAGATTTCTTCAAAAGTTTTAATCATCGGCTTTGGTCCTATAGGAAAAGAGGTTTCAAAAATCGTAAAGAAAGCAGGTTTTGTTCCTATTATCATTGAACAAAATATCGATACGGTTTCAAGTATGGAGGATCATCATATTATTCTTTTTGGGGATGCAGAGGACTCAAATATTCTTAAAGATGCCTATATTGAAGAAGCAAGCCACTTGCTAATTACCATTCCAGATACAACAAAAATTCTTAAAATCATCCATGCAGCCCGCGAAGCAAATTCCGATATCCAAATCCTTGCACGTATTCAATACATATCGGAAAAGGCTTTATTAGAAGAGCTGAATGTTAACTATATTTGCACTGAAGTCGAAGCATTAAAAGCTTTCACGTCTTTAACTCGTCAATTATTTGAACCAATTGAAAGTTTTTAGATCACAAGAAGAAAATTTTGCTCTACTAATCCAAACAGTTCCTTTTAAAATTGAGTCTGTATGAGTATGGTTCTAGTTCATTTGCCAATTTTTTTCTTTATTGCTTCTAAAAGTTCAGGAAAGGTTTCTTTATAGTAATCTCCACCGAAATGACCTTGATCTGGAGATTCATAATAATCAGTTTGCAAGTTATCTCTAACCACATGAGCTTCTTTAAGAGGGATCCATGGGTCATTTGCACCAGCAAACTGAATAATCCATTTTTGATTTTTCTTAATGGCTTTCCAGTTCCAAGGGTTATCAAAATAACCGCTCAATTTTTCAGTTTCAAAACCCAGGTCTGTGTAATAAGTTCCTACCAAAGCTGAGCCTAAAATTAAATGAGTTTCCGCATATCTCATAGCTGCAATGGCTCCTGAAGAATGTCCTACAATAATCGTATTTTCGTTTGCGTGTAATTCATTCTCTAGAAATGGAAGCCAATAAGAGCTTCTTGCCAACTCAGCATCAGGAAATTGAGGCGCATCTACTTTAATATCCAGTTGCTCAAGTTCAGACTTAAGGTAAGGTATCCAGTTATCTGTAGGTTTGCTATTACCGTTGCCATGAATCAAAATAGCTCTAATCATTTTCTATCTTTTGCTGTGAATGTTGCGTGATGTAGGGGCGTATGTCGGGTTTAAATTATTTGGCCCGACGTTTTACTGCATAACCATATTGAATAGGCCAAGATGACTCCTTGCCTAATTCCTGACTCGCTTTTTGAACCCAGTAGGGTTCTCGTAGAAACTCTCTACCTAAAAAGACTAAATCCGCATCCCCTTGCGTAATAATTTCATTGGCATGTTGAACTTCAGTAATAAGTCCTACCGCTGCCGTTAAAATTTCAGCTCCCTCGCGTATTTGTTTGGCAAAAGGAACTTGATAGCCTTTTCCAACTGGTATGTGGGCTTTTGGGACCATTCCGCCTGATGAGACGTCTATGAGGTCGACTCCTACTTCTTTCAGTCTTTTGCTAAAAAGAATAGAATGCTGAATATCCCAACCCCCTTCTACCCAATCACTAGCTGAAATTCTTGTAAAAAGTGGAAGTTCTTCTGGTATAAGTTTACGCAAGCTTGTTGCTATTGAAAGAGGAAGGCGCATTCTATTTTCGATAGTGCCCCCGTACTGATCATTCCGCTTATTACTAATAGGTGAGAGAAATTCGTGTAAGAGATAGCCATGAGCAGAGTGAATTTCGATAACCTGAAAGCCAGCTTTTAAGGCTCGTTTGGCAGCACATTGGAAAGCTATTGCAATTTCTTCAATTTCCGCTTCATTAAGCTCTTTTGGAATAGAATCTGTCTCATTAAACGCAATAGCGCTTGGCCCAATTGTTTGCCAACTTCCATTCCCTTGTTTTAATTGTCCTCCCCCTTTCCAAGGTGTCTGACAGCTTCCTTTTCTTCCTGAATGGGCCAGTTGAATACCAGGAATTGATCCTTGACTCAAAATAAATTGAGCAATACGTGCTAAAGGTTCAATGTGGCGATCCTCCCAGATACCCATATCACCTGGAGAAATACGTCCGTCACGAGTGACTGCCGTTGCTTCCACCATGACTAAAGCAGCCCCTCCCACAGCTCGGCTTCCTAAATGAACAAGATGCCAATCATTCGCTAAACCTTCTTCTGCACAGTATTGGCACATTGGAGATACGCCAATTCGATTGCGTAAAGTGATTCCTCGAATGGTCAAAGGGCTAAGAAGATCAATTTCTGCTACTTCTCGATCATGATCTGTATCCGCTATACAACCTTGTGTATTTGAACCAAGAGCTTTGGAAGAGTTCATGAGATTTCATCCTAAAATTTTTGTCTATTTTTCCTGATGTTAAAATAATCTCTTTTATTAATTTTTTCATCTATAATCCGTTTTTTTTATCTTGTATTGTGCGACTATAGATTTTCTACGGCAGCTTGATAGCAAAAGATATCTAAGCGGCTCATAGAGATGATTTATTCATATAAGGCACTTTCCAGCCGATCAACGTCTAGATGACAGATGAGTTTTAAGTGTTTGTTAATCTTTTCAATCTTCCAATCCCACCATGCGATTTTCTGTAAACGGTCGATGGTTTTATCATCAAATCGCATCTTTACAACCTTGGCAGGATTGCCTGCAACGATGGAATAAGGAGGAACGTCTTTAATGACAACAGCTCTAGCAGCAATGATTGCTCCATTGCCAACTGTCACACCATTCATTATTAAAGAATCATAACCGAACCAAACGTCGCTACCGACGATGATGTCCCCTTTGACAGGTAAGTCATAAACATTAAAGGCAGATTCCCATCCATGGCCAAATATAGGAAAGGGATAGGTGCTAATCGCATCAAGCTTATGGTCTCCTGTCATGATAAAACGTGTTTCCGCAGCAATGGCACAGAACTTACCGATGACGAGTTTGACTTTGGAAAAGTCGTAGTTGTAAAGAACGTTATATTCCTCAAATTTGTCTGGGCCATAGCGTTGGTCGTCAAAGTAAGTGTAATCCCCAATTGAAATATTGGTCGCTTTGACAAAATTTTTTAAGAAAATAAGTTTATCGTAGTCCTTAATGGGGTATAGGGAGTCGGGATTAGGGCCTGTCATTTTTTCTCCAAGATTTATAAATTATATATCTAATCACCTTTCCTAATAGACTATTGGAATAATATTACAAATTCCACGTTTATTTTATTACTTACATTAAGAAAATTCTATCAGCCGAAATGAACCCCTTCAAAATCAGCTTTCTATCTCTTGATATACAGCATTTATGATATTGGCGCCGGAATGATGGGAGAAGCTATTATAAATCATGATTTTACTGAAGGAATGAAGAAAAACATTCGTTATTTATCAATTTCTGATCGCTCTTTTAGTTGTCTATCTACAATCGCTGGAATATTAGTAAGCAATATAGTTAAACCAATTTTTTACATAACAGGAGTAGAACTTGATGGTGTAGGTGCAGCACGAAAATTAAGTCAGTTAGGGATTCGGCAAATTGTGATTCAACACATTTCTATAGATGGAACTGGAAGTGACTCTTCCATTCCAGACAACGCCTCTTTGGCTTATGAATTACACAAGGATACAACTCCTAAAGATAAGATTTTTCTAGAATCCGAATCGATTAGCCATAATACATCTCTTCCAAGTGACATAGAGAATGGTCTGGAATATCAAATTAAAGAATTTATAGCAAGTTAATGCTAAGGCAAAGGCTATTAAATGAATGGCCTAGCCTAGGTAATAAACAAAGATACAAATTTAACCCATTCTCTTATTCACGCATATATGTGTGCATAGGGCCAAACCAATCAAAACTACGCTCGGATCCCATTTCTAGTGACCTCAAGAGTCACAAATCCATTTTCGAGGTCTCGTGTAGGTTCACTCCTTCTTATAACTATCCGGTCTAGCAGCTAGTTTTCAAATTTTCTTTAGCTTGATGAGAAAATTGTATTTCCAATTTTTTCTAGAGAGATCATGGTGTTATAGTTTTCTACAAATTCCTGCAGTGTGGAAATGTAAGCTTCAAAAGTAACCATCTTTTTATCGTTATAGGTGAGCTTATATCCCCAAAAACCAAAAATTGTTCTCTCTATCAGTTCTGCAATTGCCCCGCTTCCTCTTTTATGTGGCATGGAATGGATAAATTCATATTCTAGCAAGGCCACGTTTTGCATGAGTTCTTTTATATCTTTTTTGTCCCACTCCAGAGATTTTTTAAAGATTTTTGCGATATCAGCGAGCATATCATGGATTAAAAAAGGATCTTGATGAAGAATTGCAACTATAGAATGATGAGTCATTCGATCAACGGGATCTTTTAAGTAATCCCGATACATCCATGTTAAATATTGGGAAATAGCATACTTTTTATCACCGACTTGAAGTCGTTGAGTAACGAGAACGAAGTCAGATTTCCTCAAATGGGTTACTAAGCTAAGCATGTGCGTTTTAGCTAGAGTGAATTTAAGTTTTTTATAATCCTCAGGAGATTTTTCCTTTAAAGTTTTCATTGCCTCTTTATTTTTTGCTATCTCATTAACTTCCCGTGCGAGTTTACCAAATTCCTTAGGAGGTGATGAGGCAGGAGAGCAGCATATTTTATATATTCTTTCAAAATCCTGATGTTGGAGATACCATTCGGGGCAGGGGTTTTTAATTAGAAAGACTTGATAAAAAATTTCATAGATGGTCATCT
>JBEPVL010000042.1:0-19953 GCA_041691035.1 Chlamydiota bacterium | reverse complement strand
CTTCATTTTTTTTATGCTTTTCTCTCTAGTTGAGTCCTACAAAACCGGATGAACCGTTTAAATTCAATTTTTTCTGGTTTATCTTATCAAAATTTTGTTCCTCGCATTTCTAATCCTTTAACATCAGTTTTCAAGAATCACGTTTCAACCGAAAGTTGTTATTCTTTTTGCAGAAATTTTATTGCGTCCCGTCCCACAAGCATCCTATTTTCATTACTTATTGGTTCCGCCTTTGGACTGACGATGAAGGTCGCTATCTCAAGGTTGCATTCCAAAACACCATCTACTGTTACCCCACCTATAGAACCAGCAAAAACTAAACCTACAGAACCACGCAAAACTTCAGAAGAGAAATTTGAGGAACTCATTCGCCAGGAAAAGTATGCTACCGCTATAGGGATAATAGATGCGCTAATAAAAAATTATTCTAAAGATTTTAGCAAAACATCTAAGGTTAATGCTTTCGAAACCAGGAGAGAGTTCTGTGTTAAAAACCTTACCAAACTGATAAACGCTGATAAAGTGGAAGCAAAAAAGATCAAAGAAAATTCAAATCTATCTTGTAAAATAAACGTAAAGGCTGAAATAGACATTGAGGAGTTGTTTTATTACGATCGCATTGATGAAGCTTTATTTGATTATGGTCAATATAATAAAACATTCTACCAAAATATCGATACTGCAACTGATGGATTTCTCAAACAAAGATCTTATCATGAAATTCGAAATAGCGCAAATGAATATTATGTTGGAACAAATGACAAAAAGAGAAGTATTAAACTTGGTAATGACATCGGTTTTCAGGTTCAAAATAACTTAAAAATTAAGATATCGTAATTCCCCAAACGTAGCGTAGACTTTAGAGGGAGTTGCAAAAATAGAAAAAACGAATATATTTGTAAGTTTTTGAACAAAAAACTGGAAAAAATTACGACCTAATGGATTCTGGTTATCATATGGATGAAATAATAGATTAATCCATTCACATACTTAGACCGAAGGTCTATACAAAATATTTATAAAGAGATTTTTCTTTGGTAATGGCTGTACCCAAAAGAATCGCTGTATCACTCAAATATTTTTGCAACTCCCTCTTTAGAGGTGAATGTCGGATAAATCCGATGGGGAAGAGCATGGGCAAGGAAACGCTATATATTACTTATCTAAGAATCATATTGCACACTTCGCAAATGATGACGATCACAGCAACGGCTGTTGAGAGTTGAATGAGCCACTGTTCCTTTAGCTCCGTGTAATGGAATTTTTCTGCTTTAATCTGTTTTAGCAAATATACTGGCAATAAGACAGCGATCACGGCTAGAGTCATTCCCGCAAAACCCAGTACAGCGATAAAAGCATTGGGAACAAATATAGCGACCAAATAGGCAGGCAACACTGTCATCATAGACGCGAGGACAGCACGTATTCTTGCATTCGGCACTTTCTCTGCCATCATTCCTTTTAGGGAATCGCAAAGTCCTACGCCAACACCGATGATGGAAGTGGCAATTGCTAAGAGTGAGATCACCCAAACTAAAAGTTGAACTGATTCCCATTGCGCAATACGACTAAGCACCTGGATTAATCCTCCTACCTCTACTGTTCCTGCTGCCATTTGAGAATAGAATTGTGGATTATCATGATAGACCACGCTTAAGATCCCACAAGTCCACAGAATATAAACAATAGCCGGAATTGAACTACCCCATAAGAATGCCTTTTTGAGCATCTTTGGATTCATATTGCAATAGTTAGACAATGTATGGAAGATGACTTGAAATCCAAAGGATGTAAAAACCACAGGGATTACTGCAGCCCATGCTGAGAGGTCTCTATAGTGTTCCGAAAACAAGGGCAAATCAGTCCATTTAATTGCCATCACAAGACTCACAAGTAGTATTGCGATGACGATCAATAAGCCTATGAACAATAGACGATTGACGTAATCGATTAATTTCATGGGCAATAAAAGCAATACCATTGCTCCGATAGCGGTATACGTAGCAATACTCCATATTGAAGCTTCAAAACCTATCTTTGAAGCAATTAGCTCCTGTAATATGGAACCTCCCCCATAAATAAATACAGCTAATAAAGAGTAAGAAAGCAATTTTAGACATACCATCCCTATAAATTCTGCTGTTTTTCCTGAAAAAACTCTTCCTAAAGATCCCAAAGAAAGCCCTCTACCGGCTTGCAAGTTGAGCTCTAAATTGACAAGCGATGTGTAGTACATGATGAACCATATCCCTAACATCAATAAAATGCTTGGAATGAGACCGAGTTTAGCAAGTACCAATGGTAATGCTATCATTCCGCTGCCTATACAAGTTCCAGCTACAAGTAATATGGCTCCAATTTGTTTATGCATCATTTGTCCTAGTAGAGTGATCATAAAAAACACTTATTTACAATTAAAAGACGCCTTTTGGGCAAAAAAAAACCCCGCTTTTAGCGGGGTCTTTTGTACACTTGCTATTTTTACAAGCGTCATCTAGTCTCCCGCCTTGTGCGTAAATAGAAAAAGAAAAAAGTAAAGAAGGCAGAAGATAAGTCACTCATTAAAAAAAACACCTAATTCTGGGTTTGACAGCTCATAATAGCATAGCGATATTTTACCGTCAATTCACTTTCGATTTACGATTAAAATGAAAAATGACTGAGGCTGAGAAAAGGGTGGAAAAAATTGATTCGAATCCTCACAATAGTGTATTTCTCAAATAGTATTTTTACTTTAACCCATTTTTAATTTCTATGATTACGAACTACATACGCTTTCCATTACTTTCAAAATCTTACTTTAGCTGCTATGGACATAGACCTATCAGAATGCATAATGCCTCCGAGCTTGCTAATCGCATCTTAAGGGAACAGAATAGATTGCTTCATAAGTTTAATTTCAAAACGCAAAATATTAAAGACCTCACAGGTCAACTGAAGGAATTGACAAATCCGTTCACCTCTACAAGTCGAATTGAAAGATCGATTGAAGTCCTAGAAATAATTTCTAAAATATTAGAACATGAAATTTCAAAATCACAAGTGAAAGAAACTAATATCGGCAGGTTTTATGAATGACAAGAAGAGACTTACAGTCACTCCTAACTATTCGTCCTTGTGGTACACCAGCAATCTCTTAAATGATCGTTCACAAGACCCACTGCTTGCATATAGGCGTACATAATAGTGGAACCTACAAATTTCATCCCTCGCTTTTTTAGATCTTTAGATAGTGCATCGCTTATTGGTGTCGAGCTGGGGATGGCTTTAAAGTTTTCCCATCGATTGACAATGGGTTGCCCATCTACAAAGCACCACAGATACCTGTCGAAGCTCCCATATTCCTTTTGAATTTTCAAAAAAACATTTGCATTTTGCCTTGCGGAATAGATTTTTAAACGATTTCGAATAATGGAAGGATTTTGACATAAGGACTCTAAATCATTGTCACTCATTGACGCCACTTTTAGCGGGTCGAACTGATGGAAAGCATTTTGATATCCTAAACGTCTTTTAAGAATAGTTTCCCAACTTAACCCAGCTTGAGCCCCTTCAAGAATGAGCATTTCAAATAGACGCTGGTCATTATGTTCAGGAATCCCCCATTCATTATCATGGTAATCAGCATAAAATTCCTTGCCTGATTGTCCACCAAAACACCGTATTTTTCCGCTATAACTCAATTCTGACATATTTTTTCCTTCTATACTGAGGTGATTGAAGGATCAAAATCTATACAACCAAAGCTGTCAAGCATTAGTTTCATTAACCAATTTTTATTTATTTTTTTATAAGATCTTAACTCACCCAAATTACCATTTAGTCTTTATAATAAAAGGATTAAATATACCATGAGCGCCGAATCTTATATTAATTTAATTTCCCATCATAGAATCTCTCCAAGATCGATTTTCGTCATTCAACCTAAAAATTATCTGAATGGAAGAGGTTTCATTGAATATAGTCTTAATGATGCTGTGGGGCTAGTCAAAAAGATTGATGTTTTTGTTCAATCAAAGCCCTATGAAAGACTGAATGTTACTCAAACAAATAAAACTATTTGTGAGTTTAATCAGGACGAACTGATGGTGCCTTATTTAGACTTCAGCGACCAACAACAGAGTGAAAATATGTGGAAGAGAACAATCGACGTTGACGTCATGATCTCCAAACTTGGCTTCTATTTTTTTTGCCCATGCCATTTTTTTAAAAAATGGATAATGGAAAGGGCCTATTCCGCATGTATCATTCTAATCATCACTTTGATCTGATGAGAAAGACCATCATCTACTAGTTGAACTTCGTTATGATCAAGATGGCTGCCATCCAATTCTATGCTTATGTCCCCTCGATTGAGATGATCTAGGTTTTCGATAACAATATAATAGGGTGTATTTCGGAATTTGTAGCTTAATTTTACTGATGGCCAGTGCTTTGGAAATGTGGGTTCGAACTTCAAAATAGTTCCTCTCAGTTTAAATCCGAAGATTTCTTCCAACCAAATGCGATACATCCAAGAGGGAGATCCAGTATACCAACTCCACCCCCCTCTTCCCATTTTTCCTTCAAGGGAGTAAACATCTCCTGCAGTCACATAAGGTTCAATTTTATAACGGCCCACTGATTCCATATCTTGTGTATGCATCACTGGGTGCATCATCTTCAATAGCTCAAAAGCTTTGTCTCCTTCGCCCATACGAGTGAAGGCTAAAGGCACCCATAATGACCCATGAGTATACTGACCCCCATTTTCTCTTACTCCAGGAGGATATCCCTTAATATATCCAGGATCTGGTTTCATTTTATCAAAAGGAGGATATAGCAATAATACAAGCCCATCCTTTTCTTTAATTAAATATTTCTCGATCGATTTCAGCGCAATTTCTCTTCGGTCTTGACGTCCTGCATCGCTTATAATTGCCCAAGTTTGAGCAAGTGAATCGACTTTGCATTCCTGTTGAGACTGAGAGCCTAAGGGAGTTTCATCATCAAAATAGGCTCTTCGATACCATTCCCCATCCCATGATTTGAGCTCAATCACTTCTGCCAAACGCTTAGATTCCTCTTGGTATCCTTTTCCAGATTCAGGCTGACCCATTTCGTTTAATAGGAACGCAAAATCATTCATTACATGGATCAGAAACCACCCTAACCACACACTTTCTCCTTTTCCATCAATTCCAACAAGGTTCATCCCGTCATTCCAATCCCCACACCCTATTAGAGGAAGCCCATGGATGCCAAAGGAAGAACATTTCTTAATTGCTCTGCGACAATGCTCTAGCAGGGTCCCAATTTCGGTTGAAATTTCAGGAATAAAGAAAAGATCCTCTTGTCCTTCTTTGAGAAGCTCACCTTTTATAAATGGAATACCCTCATCGAGGATGGATACATCCTTAGTGACACGCACATATTGAGCTGTTACAAAGACTAACCAGAGCATATCATCAGAAATCCGCGTACGCACACCAGCATTAGAGGGTGGTAGCCACCAATGCTGTACATCCCCCTCAATAAATTGTCGAGAGGCTGCTCTTAATATCTGATCGCGAGCAATTTGTGGATCACAATAAACCAATGCCAATACATCCTGCAATTGATCTCTAAACCCATATGCACCACTAGATTGGTAAAAACCCGTCCTCGCCAATATCCGACAGCTTAATGTCTGATATAGCAACCAACGATTCATACTAAAACTAATGAAGAGCTCAGGGCACTCCACTTGAATAGTTTCAAGGCGGCTTTCCCACCATTGTTTTGTGGAACCAAGCATTTGATCTACCCATTTCTCATCTCTACATAGCAGCGCAAGTTTACGCGCTTCTTCTTGGCTTGCAGCACTGCCTAGAACGAAAGTGATCCTCTTTTTTTCACCTGGATCAAGTTCTACATATACATGCAATGCAGCACAAGGATCAACCCCCGCACCGGAATATCCAGATAAGGTTTTACGTTTCAGTACTGCAGGATTTGAAAGAGGATGATTACGCCCCAGAAATTCCTTACGATTACATGTATAGGAAGTCGGAATTTGACTTGAACTCACAAAAGCCACGCGACTGCAAAAATCTGAATTATAGTAGT
Organism: Chlamydiota bacterium; assembly: GCA_041691035.1. Lineage (GTDB taxonomy): Bacteria > Chlamydiota > Chlamydiia > Chlamydiales > Parachlamydiaceae > JBEPVL01. The sequence goes on along the minus strand of JBEPVL010000042.1, from coordinate 13,866 downwards.
TATAGGCGAAAATGGATTGCGATTCAGGATCCCATTCAGTCACAATATGCATCTGTGTCTGCTCGCGTTCAGTCCCCAGAACGAGATCAGTATAGCCAAATAGACTTAAAGTCCTTTTACGTTGAGTCGCGTTTACCAACTCTATTGCTTGAATACGCATTGGGAGTGATTCAGCCTCATCTATAGGCACAAATACGAGTAAGTTTTGTTCAATACCATGACTGTTATGTTCAAAATAGGAATAACCCTGACCATGTTTGATACGGAAAGCATCATCTTCTCTAATAGGAGCAGGTGTGGGGGTCCAGAAGTTTCCCGTCTCATCATCGCGTATGTAGATAAGGTCGCCAATGGGGTTTAATAACGGGTCATTAGACCATGGAGTCAGGCGGTAAGTTTGGCTGTTGCCAAACCAAGAAGTACCTAATCCAGACTCAGTGATGAGAGTTCCAAATTGCGTATTTGCAATCACATTGCTCCATGGTGCAGGTGTATTCGCATTTGGACCCAAGTAAATGACATATTCTTTTCCATCCTGAGTAAAACCACCTAGACCATTGAAATAGGGTAGTTCCATAAAAGGAAGAAGACTTGAAGGAGATTCATGAATTTCTTTATTAACAACTAAACGAGAAGAGTAGGGGTTTGCTTCAATATGTGAAACGAGATGCTGCCTTAGAAATCCCCTGGCAGCAATAAGATTAGCTCTAGCGCAAGCTAAAATCAGCAAGATATCTTCTTCTGGAATTTGATCGCAGTTCAGAAGATAAATCCCCCCTGGCTTTCCGATTTCTGAGCCATACGATTGGGCATTAATTAATCGATTTAAACGTTCATGGAGAGGGTGTTCATAGCTTGTGGCCTCTTCATTTAGAATGACGAGATCGACTTTTAATCCACGCTGCCTCCAAAAAGCATGAGCGGATAAAACCTGTTTCACAATATCTAACTCATGAATATTAGCTATCGTCACTGCTAAAATAGGTAAATCTCCTGAAATGCCATATACCCATAATCTAGATTGACCCAACCGATTTTTATATAAACGTTCGGTTGAAAGACGGAGCTGGGGTTGAGGAAATAGAATATAACTTGCTAGCTTCTGAAAGAGCTGAGCCTCCTCCTGGTGAATCCTTAGATGTCGCAAGTCAAGTTGAGCATAGGTCCAAGCTAAATCTAAAACACGATGCGTCGCAGAAATATCGCTATATTTTTTCATTAGCTCCAGTACTGAGTCTCGATTATCTCCAATAGCGGTAATGAAGGAAACTTGCACCCGTTGTCCTGGCTTTATCACAACTTTATGCCGTATACTAAATATAGGATCTAATACGAACCCTTCAGAATTACTTAGCTGACTTAGAACACCTTGAGGAGAGGCTAATGTACGTCCTCTACCGATAAAAAGGCTTCTATCCGTCTCGAATTCAAACGGATCTACATTGGGTTGATCGGAAGAAACAACATGAGCTGCATAGAGGGGTATATCTTCCTTGGATCGCAAACGTCGAAAAGCTAGGAGTCCCTTTAGTGCAGGAAATGATTCTGTTTGTATAAATAGTTTATTAAAACAAGGATGGGAAAGATCAACCTTATGAGGAGCTAAAGCTAATTCGCTGTAACTTGTTAATTCAAGATAGCATGTAGACTTAGAAAGATTAGCTAAAGTAATTAATCTAACCTCTACATTATCCTGCGGTGAGACAGCAATTTCTGTTTTAGTCTCAATCAGGTTGTCTCTTCGTTTAAATTCCGCTTTATCCGTTTTGAAATGGACTGAAAATTTCTGTCCTTTACTATAAGTCGGTTGGAAAGTAGAAGACCAGATTTTTCCAGATTGCATATCTTTAATGTAACAAAAACTCCCCCATGCATCGTTTGTGGTATCTGCTCTCCAACGAGTAATATCAAAATCAAGCCATTTACTATAGCCACCGCCAGTATTGGTCACCATTACTGAATAGGTATTGTTAGCTAACAGATTTACACGAGGGGTAGATGTATGGGGCGTATCTAAAATGCCCATAGCTTGAATGGCGTTGAAAGGAGTTAAGTGAGTGAGTGGAATTTCCCTTCTATACCCTACAGTATAATTTGGATGAGTAGGGATCCGTTCATAAAGGAGAGATTCGACCCCTTTAACACGTGGATCTGCATGAAAACGTTTAGGCATGATATTTTTATTCAAGAGGTTATTTGCCCCAATTAAAAACATCCCCTGATGGTGTGCCATATAAGCGTAAACAATGATTCCTCGCTCTCCATGAGGTCCGTATTCTCTAGCGAAATCAATAGATTCATAATACCCATGCGATCCATATAGATTTTGAGTCCCCTCGTTAAGGCTCCTTAGATTCCTTAAAGCCGCGATGGGGTCGATGATTAAAGCTAATCCAGTTGAATAGGGGCTGACGACCAAATCCTTTTCCAAATCCCTTTTAAACCCCAATCCAGGAACACCAAAGCTCCGATACTGATAAGTTCCTCTTGCATCAATCTCACTAAATGCTGCTTCAGAAACTCCCCAAGGAAACCCTCTTTTTTTTCCATATTGGATTTGACAAACGACAGCATTTTCACATGCATTTCCGAGTAGAGATCCCTCATAATGATGCGTAAATAGAAGAGGCATCAGATATTCGAACATAGTCCCACCCCATGAGACCAAAACTTTTGTTCCATTCACAACACGATACGGTCGACCCAGGGACCACCAATGATCTATGGGAATTTCGCCTTTTCCAATCCCTATAAGACTTGCAATACGTGCTTCGCTCGCAAGGAGGTCATAGAAGCAATTATCTAACTTACAATCCTCTACATGATAGCCTATTGAAAACAGTTTTCGATCTTTATTGTAAAGAAATTGCATATTAGTCGACTTAGAGATCTCGGTTGCTTGATTCACTAGTGATTGAATTTGATCGATTCTTTCCGCTGCAAACCATTGTGACTGATGGAATGCTTCGCGAAGACGGTTGATCCACTTGTTTAACTCAGGAGATGCATCAGTTACCTCATCTATTCTCTTGTTAATCCTAATAAAAGGGGTCCCTACGGATAAATCTTGTAAAGTAGGGGACATATGAAGAAGCCGCTCCACTTCTAATGAGATCTTTTGGGTTGCCTCCTCAGGAATTTGATTAGCCAATTCAACCCATGAGAAATAAAGCTGAAAACAGTGTTCCCAAGAGGAGATGAGTTTCTGCAGGCAAGTCAACCAATAGACCTGTTCTGGTTCTTCAAGACCCTTTACACCATCGTTAATGATGACTTTAAGGATTTTAATAAGTTTACTAATTTGGGAAATATTCTTAGGATGTATGTTTAAAGAATGTTTAAGTTTAAACCAAATTTCATGCGAATATCGAGAATTAATTCGTTCACAAAAAAGTGCAAGGGTATCCTCAAAACCTTCTAAAAATGATAGAGGGAGAATAGGATGAGTAGAGAGTTGATAAAAGGCTTGTTCTAGAGTCCATAAACTAGCCAATAGATTACCGTTATCTACTGTTGAAACATAACGTGGGTATAGTGGCTTCAAAACGGTGATATCATACCAATTTAAAAAATGTCCTTCATAGAGCTCAAGTTTAGTCAAAGATTTAAAAGCTTTTGACAATCTTTCAATGACATCCTCACCAGAAAGGTATTTTAAATCGTAGGCGCTAACGACTGCCAATAAATATAATCCTATGTTAGTTGGCGATGTTCTTTGAGCTACCTCTACATTTATTGCTGCCTGATAGTTATCAGGAGGAAGCCAATGGTTACCATCCCCAACAAAGTCATCAAAGTAGCGCCACGTTTTGCGTGCAATCTTTCGAATTAACAAGCGATCTTCTGTTGAGATCTCTTTTTCATATCTCTCCTTAACAAGATTTTGATTATCCAATACAGCTACAACAAGCGGAGATAGTGCCCATAAAACACAGAAGGGAAGAGCTAAAAAAAATGCAACCGGATGTAAGAAGTAGACCATTACAAGGAGAGGAGAAGCAAAAAGAGGGATCACACATAACTGTGAAATAAATTTCTTATGAACAAATGGACTGGAGCTTTGCTTAGCCGTTGACCATTCTAGAAGATTTTTTTTTGACACAAATCGACGATAAATCACTCGACATAAGGCATCAGCGGATAAAAAAGCCTGATGTGGAATTAAAGAAGCAGTGATAAGGGCCTTAACAACTGCATTAACTATTTGATTCCCAGTTAATGAAGCGATACTGAGAGAAGTTAGGGAATCAACCAAGACAATACAAGCAGGAATAAAAAGGATTACACCGACCAACATTGTCCACAAAGCGGGTTGAGACGAGATAAACCAAGCACCGATGAGCAAAGTAAATAATGCGGGCATGAGGAGCGCCCGACGTATGTTATCAAATATCTTCCATCGATTCACTGCTGAAAGCGGATTTAATCGAATCTTGTGGTTGGCATCTTTTACGTAGGGAAAAAGCCATCCGATATTTTGCCAGTCTCCTCGAATCCAACGATGCTGACGTTTGCACCATGATAAATAATCTTGTGGAAATTGATCAAATAACGCCACGTCGCTGGCGTGGCCTACACCAACTAGAGCCCCTTCGATGAGATCATGACTTAACAATTGCTCTTCAGGAAATCTATCCGATAGAATCCGATTAAAAGCTTGGACATCATAGATGCATTTCCCATGATAAGTCCCTTCTCGCATGAGATCTTGGTAGACATCTGAAATCGCTTGAGTATAGGGATCAAGCCCCACCACATCGGAAAATATTTTTGCAAACCAAGTGTGCCTCGCTTTGGATAAAGCTGTGCTCACTCTAGGTTGAATAATAGTATACCCTCTTCTTAAGGTATGATCGGCATTCAAATGGGGAATATTAAGTGGATGAGATAACGTTGCAATCAGATGGCGCGCTTTATCCTTAGGTAGTTCAGTATCCTCATCTAAAGTGATGACAAAACGAATATGATTTAATTCTTCGGGGTTTCCAAAACGTAAAAGAGTACGTGAAGAGGTTGGATCTGTTAAAAAGCGATTTAAGCATTCTAGCTTCCCTCTTTTCCTTTCCCACCCGATCCAAGCTGATTCACTTTCGCTAAATATCCTATCCCTTAAAAAAAGAAAAAAAATTCCATTTCCATATTTATTTTGCAGATTTTCGATCGCTATCAAAGCAATTTGTAATAAAGATTCATCTTCCTTTGTTGTTTCAGTTATGGCATCGGTAAAATCAAATAATATTCCAAATTTTAGTTGGGGATCCTGATTGGTTAGATAATGGGTTTCAACTTGACTGAAGACATCTTCGATAGCATTTTTTGATGATAGTAGTGCAGGGATGATGACTAATGTTTTACAAGCTTCTGGGATTCCCTTTTCGTAACCCATTTTTGGGAGAATATGGGGTGGAATCAAAAGGGGAACGAAAAGATTAACGAATTGAACCGCCAACTCACTCACAGGCAACAAAGACAGTGGCAAAAAAAGTAAGATTTCACCCCAAGAAGCTCCTACATAATTCATAAGGTAAAATAAGCAGAATTCCATGAGTGCCACAGCAATAAAAATTGTGCCTAGGAAAAATTGTGTGGAATAATCGCGCATCCACTTATGGATTTTTAGACTCCATGTAGGAACCATATTAATAGTATTTTCCAATATAGGTTGACCGTCATCAATCAAATAGTAGCCTACGTGATTTGTGATGTCATCGACACCTTCATTAGCCAAATCTATAGCTGCTTTTGCAACCTGTATTTCACTCAAATTTGAGAGCCTTGCCATTTTTTCAACGGAATGACGATAGAGGTCTCGAGTAGAGAAGTCCATTTCTGCATAAGCAAGGGCTGGATCCATTTTTAAAACTTCATCCACAGGAGAGACACACTCAAAAATATCGCGCCAAGAAAGCTGAGAAAGCGCGCTTAAGCTTGTGACTGCACTAGAGAAAGCTAGTTCATCGGTGGCTTCTTGAATTTGTTCACTTTGCATGATCTGATTGATTTTAGATCCATGCGTTTCTTCTGTCCATGTTTTAACTATATTAAGAACGGCTTCTTCATCATATAGATTTTCAATTAACTCTTCGGCAAAACAAGCAGAAGGGATGGGAATTAACTTTTTTATATCCCCAAAAAGGTTATTTAATCTTTCTGGTTCCATTTTTGAGATATTCAACAAACGATTTCCCCAAAATCGAGCTAACTCACCGTCTCTTAAACGCCTATTGAGATGCATAGCAAGTGTTTGCAATCTCTCCAATAGTGCAAGCCTGAGTATCAATGGCAAAGCCCAAAGCTCTCCAATAGTCAGGAAATCCACAGACATATAACTTTTAAGAAAGGTAACGATGTTATCATGATTTAAGCGATATGCAGTGGAATCGACTATATTGGCTGCTATGGCATAAATACGCGGTAATCCTATCCAAGGACCTTTTAATAATTTAGGAAGTTGAAAATAATACTCCAAAGGAAGGCGTGTAAACACCTCTTTAAGATTTTCTTGAATAACATGTGTATTATCTAACAACCATTCAGCGGATAAAGTCAATGTTTGCTCGATATGTTCTGCATCGATTGCATTATGTCTGACTTCTTCAAGAATATGCCCACTTTGATGAAGACGATCGAGAAGGTGGTGTCCCTTCACTTTTTTAAAACTTATTGCCTTGCAATAACCTGCTAATTCGACAGCACACTCTTGGAGTTGATCAATTGTCAATGCCTCCTTAACATTATCTTCTGGCTCATTATTTCTATAATCAAGGTCTGTTTTCAGTAAAAATGTAATGGGATGATCGGATTCCCCCTCTCTCAGAAGGCTCAAGACTTTTCTGACTTGACTTTCGCATAAAAACACAACAATGAGTACTTCTCCCTTAAGTATACAATCTTTATACCGATTAAAAACCTTCATTTTGATTTGGAATAGATAAAAGAACCATCCTCCAAAAGTAAGGATGAGGACACCAAAAAGAAAGCTCGGCAGAATATCAAAATGAGGGATCAGAAAAAACAAGAAGAGAAGGAGCATTAAACTGACCAACCCAAACAAAAATATTCCCCAGCCTAAAAGATTAGCCTTAATTTTATCTTCGTGGGTACGCTGGATGGATAGAGAGTAAATAAACCCTTTCTGTCTTAGCTTTCTAAGAACAGATTTTGCCGTATGTTCATTTTGATAAAACCCAAGCGCTGTATTCCAAACTTGCATAGTTCAAACCCATTTTAAATAGGTTCTTTAATCATTAAATTTGCTTTTTCGTAGAGAAATAAACGACATTCTCCAGGGTCAAACAATTCCCCAAACCAAATTTCGAATTGATAGATGGCCTGCTCAATAAACATCTCATATCCATAAACCACCTGGCATTTTTTTTCTACGGCCCACTTGAGTAAATCAGTATCCTTTGGTCTTATTGTTAGATCCATGATTATTTTATTAGGTTGGATTTGTGTGCACTCTATTGGCATTGACAAAGGTGTGGCATTAATCAAAATATCATACTCGGCCCTTTCGAGTTCGTCGATTTCTTCCCAGTTTTTTAATACACCTCTTATTTGTTTTTCTTTTTCTGGATTTCTACAATAAACAGTCACCTTTCCGCCTCTCTTTATTGCTTCGAATGCGATTGCTTTGGCTGCCCCTCCACCCCCTAGGATGACAATTTGTTTCCCTATGACAGAGCTTCTCTGTTCGAGTGCATTTAACGCTCCTACCCCATCTGTATTGTAGCCATATATTTTCCCATTTTTAAAAAGGAGGGTATTCACTGCACCAATTTCTTGAGCTTCACTAGCAATCTCATCTAGTAAAGGGATAACAGCCTCTTTCAATGGCATCGTGACGCTCATCCCCTTGAATATCCCTTTGGATAAGTGTAAAAATTCTGGAAGATGATCTTGAGAAAGCTTCATTTTTAAATAAACAGCATCTATTCCCCACTTTTGAATAAATGCATTATGCGTTTCATCGCTCAGGCTCCGATCAATAGGATCTCCTATTAGTCCATAGATAGAAGTATTTGGAGTCAAAGATTTATAGCGATATTTTCCTAACAACGCTTCAACAGAAAGCTGTCCTGAGGCAGCCGCTCTCTCTCCGGTGTTATAAGCATAAGTCAGACCATTTCCCAGAATCGGAGCTAAGATACGACTCAGTTGCCCCTCACTCCCCATACTGATACAAATAGGTTTCTTTTCCTGTCTTGTCCCCCAATTTAAGAAACGAAGAGCTTCCAGGCAATGATCTGCAAGGAGGGCAATTTTATAAAAGTCCGCTGGAACCTCTTTCATTAACGCATAAAGCTCATCGAACTGCTGTTGTGTATTAGAAAACTGATGAAAAGACAAAATGAGTTTAATACAAGGGTGGTTTGATTGAATTTCCTGGATAAAAGGCTTAGGAATGCTTTTTTCTAAATCCAGATATTCTGGTTCTAAAATCGCTATTTTTCTTATTTCTTCTAAACGTGCTTCTTCAGAAATTGTCGTTTTACCTCCTTCGAGTGGGCTGCGCAGGGTGAAAATCATGGGAATGGAAAAGATCTTCCTTAATTCTCTTAAGGAGGCTAGTTCTCGATCGACAAAGGAATCCAAACGTAATTCCACCAGATCAGCTACCAACAAAGCTTGCTGAATTTGAGTGACCGCCGCTTCAATGGTGGGCCCATTAACGACAACACAAATCATCATTCATCCAAGCACACGCTTTTTTGATCGTATCCTTATCTACAGAAGTGCAATAGTTCGATTGAAACTCATGCACTGAGCCCATTTGATTCAGCATCACAAAACGAGGGGTCTGATTGATTGATTTTTTATCGAGTGCCATAGCCTCCAAAAGATGATTAATAGAGATTTTATTGGGCAAAACCAGAGGTAGTTCATAGCGTTTAAAAATTGTATGGATCCTTTTGAAAATTTCTATATTGAGATACCCACTTTGAAGAGCGATATAGCTCTCAACAAGAATACCTATAGCCACAGCTTCTCCATGTGAAAGTGAATGAGCTGTTAAGGTTTCTAAGGCATGTCCTATAGTGTGACCAAAATTTAAGATACGTCTTCGATTATCCTCCCTTTCATCCCTTTCTACAATTCCTTTTTTAATCAGACAGCTCTGATAGATTGCCTTTTGAATAAGCTGTGAATCTAGTTGGATTAACTCATCTGCATTGTCTTCTAGAAAATTAAAATAATGTGAGTCAGCTACCAAGCCATGCTTAATCATTTCAACAAAGCCATTTTGTATTTCTTTCTTTGGAAGGGATTTAAGCGATGATGAGTCAATCAACACAAGCCTTGGCTGATAGATAGAGCCAAGCATATTTTTTCCAAAAGGGACGTTGATACCCACTTTTCCGCCTATACCCGCATCGACCATAGCCAATAAGGATGTCGGCATCATAATGAGAGGAATTCCACGACAATAAGTTGCAGCTAAATATCCTCCTAAGTCGGTGACAACACCACCTCCTAATGCGACAATGACTGAATCACGTCCAAACCCATTAAAGAATAGCTGATCTTCCATTTGCTCTTTTATAGCACGTGTTTTAAAAGATTCGCCAGCAGGAAAGGTAATGATCTGATTAATGATTCCGTTATCACAAAGCCATTGAGATAGCGGAGAAGCATATAATGCAGCCACAGTTTGATCGGCAATAATCGCAAACTTAGATTTTGCCAAACCCAACTCAAGAATTTCTTCAGGATTTTGAAGGAGCTGCTCTCGAATTTTGATAGAATATGTTGTGGAAATAGCTGAAAAAGCACATTGAAGTTCAAAGATCATAACCGCACACATTGGTTAAGTAATAAAGCATCTGCTAGAACTACAGCCACCATAGCTTCTACTACAGGAACTGCTCGAATAGCAACGCACGGATCGTGACGTGAACCTTCAGGTAATTGGAAGATAGCTTCTTTCTCCTCGACTGTCAAGGTACTCTGCGGCTTCATAATGCTGGAGGCGGGTTTAAAAGCAACCCTCCCAATAAGCGGCATTCCAGTGGAAATCCCTCCTAAAACACCACCTGCATAATTTGTTTTTGTTTCAATCCGATCTTCGACTTTAATAAACTGATCGTTATGAAGGGAACCAGCCATTGCTGCAGCATCGAATCCTGAACCCATTTCAAATCCTTTACTTGCAGGCAAACCCATCATAGCAAAGGCTAGATTCGCCTCCAACTTTTCATAAACAGGGTCACCAATACCTGGAGGAACCGAAAAAGCCATAAATTCGACTACTCCACCTAAAGAGTCTCCCTCCGCTCTTATTCGTTCAATTAAACCCTGCATCAACTCTGTTGCTTTGCCATCAGGACAATAAATAGGGCTTTTGTAGGTGCTCTCAAAGAGAGAGTAAAAGGAATCGAAATCTATCGTTGCTAGGACGGGACCAATTTGCTTGATATAAGCGACTATCTGAATTCCAAATCGCTTCAAATATGCTTTGGCAATAGCACCGGCAACCACACGACAAGCTGTTTCTCGCGCAGACGAACGCCCCCCACCTCGATAGTCAAAGATCCCATATTTTTTTAAATAGGTGTAGTTGGCATGACCGGGTCTGAATAGATCTTTAATCGGTTCATATTTACTGGAGTCGTGATTGGTGTTGGGGATTAAAATACTGATAGGAGCCCCCGTTGTTTTGCCCTCAAAAACACCTGAAAGAATCTCCGCAAGATCTGATTCTTTTCTCGGGGAGGTATAGTGACTTTGACCTGGAGCTCTCAAACTCAAAGCCCCATTAATCTCCTTGTTACTGATTTCTAAGCCAGCAGGACATCCATCAATAACCACTCCAATGCATTTTCCATGAGATTCTCCCCACGTCGTAAATCTAAAAATAGTGCCGAATGAATTAGCAGCCATAAACTCTTTCTTTGTAACTCATTAAAATATTCACCAATTGTTCCTCATTCATTTCACAAGTTTCGAGAATGAAGGTTGCATTAGATTTGAAAATGGGAATACGCTTTTGATAGATTTGACCAAACGATCTCTCTGGGTCATCTCTATCTAAACTAGCAGGGATTCCTTTTTTCTCTATCCTCTTCCATAAAATGGCTTCTGAAACGTTGAGATAGACCAAGGAACCTAATGAGAGGACAACCTGAAGGATTTCTTGATCCATCAACGATCCGCCTCCCAAAGCAATCACGCAACGCTGACTCTGTTTCAAACTTTCAATCAGCCTTTTTTCAAGTTGACGAAAATATAGCACTCCCCTTCTCGAATAGATCTCACGACAAACACTCTTCTCATTTGTTAATCGTGCATGCTCTAGCTCTATAAGACGATCTGAATCGATAAAATCCCATTTAAGTTTTTCTGCTAAAAGCGATCCAAGAGTCGATTTACCACTTTTCGGCATCCCGCATAAAATCAAGTTCATCCCACTTCCTTGATTTTTGCACCTATAGAATTGAAATCCCGTGCAAAGTGAGGAAATGTCTTTGAAACACACTGAATAGAAGAAATAGTGGATTCTCCTTCCGCGCCTAATGCAGCCACCGACAGAGACATCACCATCCTATGATCCCCATAAGAACAGAGAGAAGCTCCCTTTAAAGAAGAGTGCTGGATGATCAACCCATCTTCTGTTTCGCTAATTTGAGCTTCCATTTTTCCAAGTTCTTTTGCAATGCAGTGAATGCGATTGCACTCTTTCTGCTTTGCGACCGCCCCATTTTTTATCACTGTTTCTCCTTCTGAGAAGCAAGCCACAACAGCTAGAATGGTAATGGCGTCTATAACATCATTGACATCGAGTGTGATTCCAACAAGTTTTGTGTCTGCCCCTTCTATATAAAGGATTTGATTGACTTCATCAATACGGATTTGAGCTCCCATTTTTTTCAAGATTTCAATCACTTTCTTATCCCCTTGACAATCATTGATATCAATATTTTCAATTTTTAAGTTTGATTGTGTCACAAGTGCTGCAGCAATTGGAAAAGCCGCAGAGCTAAAATCCCCAGGCACACGATAACGAAATCCTGGATAACGCCCCTGCCCTTTCACTTGATAGTACATGTAGTCTTGATGAAAACAAGCCAAGCCAAGCTTCTTCAACCACCAGAGGGTCATGTCAATCCAGGGCTTCTCACCTGGATTTTTCACACAGATTTCAGTCGGTCCTTTAGCAAAGGAAGCCGCAATGAGTAACGCTGATACAGGCTGGGAGTCCTCTCCGGAAATGGTGACTTTCCCAGTTGTGAAAGGCCCCTGAATAATCACAGGGGCATATCCATCTCCACGCATCGAACGAGTAAGGATACCCAATTGATTTAACCCATCTAGTAAATGTTTCATCGGTCTTTGATGACGAATCGAATGATCCCCGGTAATCACAAAGGGATGCGTCCCTAATCCGGCAAGAGCTGCACAGAACCTAAGGACAATTCCAGAATTTCCTGCATGAATGACATCTTCCGAATGACGCACTTCCCCACCGATTCCATCAATCTCCAGTTCATTTTCTTTAACAATGATTTGGGCACCCAATAATCGACACGCCTCAATCATTCTGAATGTGTCATCAGATTTGAGATAATTTTGAATGATGCTTTTTCCTTTAGCTAAGGCTCCAAAAAGGACCGCTCTTAAAGAATGCGATTTAGAAGGGGGTGTAAGAACAACACCCTTTAATGCTGCTTTTTTTGTTGGTGTGATTTGGTAGTCATTCATTTAGTTTCCGATCTTTCTATCGATAGCGCATTATAAAGGAATAAAAAGAGATCATGCCATTTGGCTCTCGGGACATTCTATCTTTTTCCCTAAATTCCTCCAATTTATTCTTAAGAAATTCAAGCGTATTAATATAACGATGAAGCGTTTTGATATATCTTATGTGCTCTCCTTTAGGGAATTCTAAGAGAGAATTTTTCTCATTCGCTTGATTGAATTTCTTTAAATCATATTTAGCGTTACTTTTAAAACTTTCTAAAACTTCATGCCTTTGTGTTAACTTGATAAAAGCAGGTGGAAGCATAGAGAAATAATAGACCTTTCCATCTGCTATAGAAGATTTTAGCTGCCCTCTCTCTTCAATATCCTTAAATAAATCAATATTTATAAACTGTGTGGCATCGTTGTTAGAAATAATTGAACAACTAGATTCGTCACGCTGACGTTTAGGTGCGTAAATATATATTTCTGGATATTTATCCAAGGAAAAGTTGAGATCACTTTTTGTAGGGTAGGGTGCCCTTAGAGCATAATAAAGATTCATTAGGTACATTTGTCCATACACACTTTTATAAACTTCATACTCATTTCTTTTATCATAATCACTAGCATCCCAACCTTGTCCCTGCCTCATCCCTTCATCCCCAATAGAATCAGTAATGGCAATTTTTATAGAACCATCTTTAAACTTCTCAATTAACACCGGACTGACATGAGCTGAATCCATTCCAGGACTTATTTTTCCTGAATAGGTCAAAAATGAAATTTTTCCAACAAAGCTTGAATTTTTTAAAGCCATGAAACAGTCACTTAATTCCTTGAGTGACTTACATACAAAACAGTTTAAATCAGGATGATTTTGCCTAGACCTCTCGACCAATAAATTAACAGATTCAAATTCCAAACATCCTAAATTGATGTACGCATCTTTGGAAAAAATTTTTTTCTCTGCTTTTAACTGCGAAAGGACGTTATCTAATTCCTGAATCTTCTTCTTACTTTTAGCAAGCAACTCACTTTCAAATTTCATTAACTTTAATTCATTTTTATTAGCGATCACCGCCAAATTAGCAGCATCAAGCCTGAGCCCTGGTTTTTCACTCAAAGACAAAAGGATATTGACAGCCCAAGTCACTGGATTTAATTTCATTTTCTCTCGATGCT